>JAEUKE010000075.1 GCA_016794345.1 Myxococcales bacterium | reverse complement strand
CCGACGCAGGAGGTGCTGGAGCTCTTCTTCAACACCGGGATCGCCTACCACCCGCTCACCATCGCCGGCGAGCTGCCGGACGTGGTGGCGAGCTTCGTGGTCATGAAAGATCCGCAGGGGGGCCAGGCGGTGAGCGTCCGGCGCGCCGCGCCGGCCGAGGATCCCGACGTGGAGATCTCATTCCTGGAGCACCTCTCCTCGTTCGCGCGGATGTGGATCCCCGTCCCGTATCAGCTCTCGTGCGCCCACTCGGTCCAGGTCTATCTCGCGCCGACCGGCGGGCGCAGGGGCGCGGTGAAGGCGATGCTCGCCATCGACACGCTCGAGCACCCCGACACGCAGGGTCGCTTCCTCGATCGCAAGCTGGACGAGGGCCGCCCGTTCCGGCCGCTCGATCGCGAGGAGACCGGGGGGTTCCTCGACCAGCCCGTCGTGAAGGAGTTCGTCCGCCGCCTCGAGCGCGCGGGAGTGGACGCCGCGCCGTTCAAGCTGTCGGCGCTGTACGAGATCCTTCAGCCCTATCTCCCGCGTATCCGCTTCTCTCGTATCGAGATGCCTGCGCCGGCGGGGACCGGCGGGGCTGCGCAGCTCTCACACGGCGCCGAGCCGATCGACGTCTCGCTCATCGTCGACTTCGGCAACTCGCGCACGACCGCCGTCCTGGTCGAGGCGCGCGACAAGGGGCTGCTCTCGATCCCGCTCGCGCTCCGGTCCAGCTCCGACCCGTTCACGGTGACGGAGGAGGCCTTCGATTCACGCGTCGCCTTCTTGCCGAGCCCCTTCGAGGACACCTCCGTCCCGCTCGGGACCGGGGAAGGCTTCACGTTGCCGACAATCGCGCGGCTGGGCCGCGAGGCGCTCGATCGCGCGCTCGAGACCCCGCACCGCTACGTCTGCTCGCTCTCGAGCCCCAAGCGATACCTGTGGGCCGACGTGCAGAACGACGACCGCTGGTATTTCGCGGCCAAGCAGCAGGGCGAATACCGCACCGTCTCGGGGCGCCTGCTCAAGTACATCGTCGAGGAGGGCGGCGGAGCGCTCCTCCGCCAGGACGGGCCGAGCGCTCCGCCCGAGCCTCGGTACGCGCCGCGCACGATGATGCTCTTCGCCTTCGCGGAGATCCTCACCCAGGCCTACTCGCAGATCGCGAGCATGGACTACCGCCGTTTCCAGGGGAAAGAGGGCAACCCTCGGGTGCTCCGGCACGTGGTGCTCACCTACCCCTCGGCGATGCGCGCCGAAGAGAAGGAGGTCTACGAGACGCTGGTCAAGAACGCCGCCGCGCTCGTGGCCTACCTCTACAACATCCCCGAGGACCGGCGGCCGAACGGGGGCGCCGACGAGAAGTTCCTCTTCATCGACGAGGCCCAGGCCGCGCAGATGGTCTTTCTCTACCAGGAGGTCGCTGAGACCTTCAGCGGGAGCATGGAAGACTTCGTGAAGGTCTACGGGGACGACAAGGGCAAGGTGCGCATCGCCAGCGTGGACATCGGCGGCGGCACCACCGACGTCATGGTCGCCGAATACGGGGATCTCCTCGCGGGAAGCGGCACGTCGCTCACCATCCAGCAGCTCTTCCAGGACGGCGTGAACGTCGCCGGAGACGAGGTGTGTCGTGCCCTGGTGGAGGAGATCCTCGTCCCCCAGATCCTCGCGCAGATCGAGGCGCCCGCGGCGCGCGCCGCGTTCATCCACCTCTTCGCGGAGGGCGACGCGGGGCACGGCGCCAGCTGGCGCACGCTGAAGGCCAAGCTCGTCCCGTACTTCTGGCTGCCGCTCGCCCGTTGCCTCTGGGGCGTCGCGGAGGGCTTCGAGATCCCCGGCCACGTCGAGGGCCGCGCCTACGGCGTGGACGACGTCATGACCCTGTTCGAGGGCTCGACGTTCTCCACCGCGGTCCTGGCCGAGGTCGACAAGTTCCTCGAAGAGGTCGCCCCCGGCTTCCCCGGTTTGCGGAACGTGTTCTTCAAGTTCGACCGGCAGGAGATCGAACGCGTCATCCAAGACGCGCTGCGCGAGCCGCTCCGCCGTTATTCGGACATCCTCGCCCAGTTCGAGGTCGATATCCTCGTCTTGGCCGGTCGCGCCAGCGCGCTCAAATGCGTGCGTGATCTGTTCCTGGCGGAGCTCCCGGTCACGCCCCCTCGAATCAAGTCGATGTCGAGCTACCGGGTCGGGGATTGGTACCCGTCGAAATGGCGGCACAACGGCGTCATTCGCGACCCGAAGTCGACCGTCACTGCCGGCGCCACGGTGCTCCACATGGCGGCGAAAAATCGCCTGGCCGGCTTCATGCTCGATCGAATCGATCCGGCGCCGCAGAAGCCGATCATCGGCCTCTATCAGGAGAGCGAGCCACACATCGGACGCGACAGCGAGCTCTTCCGCGACGCGGAGACGAGCGCGCCCATCGCCTACACGAGCTTCATGCGCCTCGGCTTCCGGAACGTGGACTCGCCCGAGATGGATGCGAGCCCGCTCTTCGAGGTGCTCCCGTCCACGCCGGAGGCAGAGCGAGCGCTGCTGCGCGAGCGCGTGGGGCTGGTCTTCGGGCGCGACAAGAAGGGCCACGTGAGCATCGTGGACGTCAAAGGACAGAAAAACGGGCACCCGTTCACGACCGCCGACTTCAGGCTGCGGCTGAAGACCCTCACGAGCGACAGGTACTGGCTCGACACGGGCGTGTTCCGGAACATCGTGAGGTACCTGTGACGGAGCGCGCGCGATGAGCGGCGCGGCGGAAGCGCAGCGCCACGACGTCCTCGTGAAGATCGTGCTCGGCGATCTGCTCGACGACGGCATCCTGGGCGCGCGGCCCGGCGACAAGTCCTTCCCCTTGCGCGTGTTCTTCGGTGAGCTCGGGTCGCAGGTCGGCACGCCGCGCGCGTTTGCGCTGGCCTGCGGGCTCAACTTCTTCTTCCGCTCGGAGATGGAAGACGAGGACAAGCTCACGATCGGCTACGAGGTGAGCCGCGCGTATTACGCGTACGCCGCCGAGGCCGGGATCGACCGCGCGACCCTGGGCGAGATATCCCCGCTCCTGGCCACGTTGATGAACACGGAGCTCGGCCGCGTTTCGCTCGCGTCGGCCGACCACCTCGCCACGTTCGACTCCACATTGCACGAGCGGGAGCCCGGGTCCGACCCCCACGGCGCCCGCATCGTCCGGCCTGCGAGCTTCCTCGCGAAGGTGACAGCCAATGATCGTGTCCGGAAGAAGGCGAGGGTCCTGACGTGACGAAGGAAAAGGAGACCTGGCTGCCGAACCTCGTCGGAGGCGTCTCCATCTGGAAGCTGGCCGACGATCTGAACCAGGAGCGGTTCTTCGACGGTCGCCTCCTCGTCCCGGAGACGGAGGGCTCCGACAGCTTGCCCGTGAAGGTCGAGTGGGCCATCGAGGGCCTCGTGCCGCTCGCGGAGGCGCAAGCCAAACACCCCGAGGCCGCCACCGCGGCGACGCAGGAGCTCTTCGCTTGCCTGGAGCGCGTCCGGAAGGAGCTCTCCAGCGAATCGAGCGGGTACCGCCGCTTCAAGGACGCGCTGACGATGCCGTCGATCGAGGGGGCCGGCGCGGCGAACTATTTCTTCGATCCGAACAAGAAGAAGCTCTTCGTCATCAACTGGGGCGCGTCCCCGAGATCGGTCGGCGCAGCGGGCCAGCTCGTGTTCGGCTACGACCGATTCGAGGAGCTCGCGAAGCGCGCCGGCGCGGCAGGCGTGGCGGCAGCCGCCGTCGGAGCGGCCGCGGCGGCCGCAGCGGCGACCGCGGCTGCGCCCGATGCGGGCGCATCGACCGAGCAGAAGAAGGAAGACAAGCCGGACGAGAAGAAGGACGAGACGAAGAAGAGGCCGCTCTGGTTCTGGATCGCGCTCGCCGTGCTCGTCATCATCCTCGTCGTCCTCCTCGGGTATCTCCTGCGCGGCTGCAGCAAGACGCCGACCGGAAAGCCGGGCGCGGACGCCGGTCTCGACGGCGCCACGTCGGCTTCGCCGAGCGCCTCGGCCTCGAACAGTGCGGCGCCGGGCGCGGACGCGGGGCCTGACGCGAGCATGCTCACCGATGGCGGGCTCGACGCCGACGGCGGTCCCTCCGATGGCGGAGACGCCGGCACCGACGCAGGCGATGCCGGCGCGGACGGCGGAGACGCAGACGCCGATGGCGGCACCGACGGCGGAAAAGATGGCGGCGCGGACGGCGGCAAAGACGGCGGAGAGGAGACGTCCGGCGACAACTCCGGCACGCCTCCGGAGGACGGAAAGGTCTACGTCGTCCTGGACGGCGGCGGCTCTGGCGCGGGGTCGGGGTCGGGCTCCGCCGGCTCAGGGGGTGGCGGCAAGCCGCGGCCCAAGCCCTCGCGTCCCATTCCCTTCCGCTCGCATTTCCAGCCTGGAGCCTCGGCTTGGCGCATCACCTCGGGCGCCGAGGTGGTCGACGACGACTTCCCGCCCGTCATGAACAACGGCGCGTTCGAGGTGTATCTGAAGCCGGGGCACACGTTCTCGGAGATCGTGGTCGAATACAAAGACAAGAGCGGAACGTGGCACAAGCATTGACCGGCATCGATTCGATCGTCGCCCTCGAGGGGCGCGTGGGCGCTGCGCTCGCCGCGCTCGGTCACGAGACCCCCGAGACCGCACACGAGGTGCAAGCGCTCCGCGACCTGTCGATTCGCGCGCGCAAGCTCAGGCGCGCCGCGTCTCGCCCGCAGGCGCTCGGCTTCTTCGGACCGTCGCAGGCGGGCAAATCCTTCCTCGTCGGCGCGTTGCTCTCGCACGAGCTCGGGACGCTGGAGGTCCTCTCGCGTGGCCGCACGCTCGACTTCTTGAAGGAGATCAACCCCGCGAAGGGCGTCGAGTCGACGGGCGTCGTGACGCGCTTCTCGACCGGCCCGCTGCCCGCGCCCCTCGCTCGCGGCGATTTCTATTGCCGGCTCCTCTCGCTCGAGACGGTGCTGGAGTCGATCGCGACCGGCTTCTTGGTGGAGTGCACGTCGCCTCCCGTCGATCCGGAGCGCGTCGAGAAGGTCATGCGCGACGCGCGCCTCGCCGCCGGCTCTCCCGCGAGCCCGCTCTATCGCGAGGCCTGGGAGCTCGTATGGCACGGCCTGCTGAAGAAATACCAGGACCGCCACCCATACCTGAACGAGCTCAAGCGCCAGCAGGGCCTCTCGACCGGCGCTTGGAAGAGCGACATCCGCACGATCGAGGGCTGGATGCTCGTCTATTCCCTCCTCTGGGGCGGGCACGGCTACGCGCCGGATCTCGACAAGCTGATGAGGACCATCCTCGCCGGCCTGGAGCAGGTCGGGCACGCCGAAGGCATCGAGGCCACGACCGACTCGATCCGAGCTTCGAGCGCGGGCCATAGCCTGATCGACGCGGCTTGCCTGAACTCGATCGGGACCTCCAAGACCGCCGTCTCGGTGTTCGTATCCGGCTCGGGCGGCGAGGTGCGGATCGAGGCGGGTGTCCTCTCCGCGCTCATCGCCGAGATCCACCTCCCCCTTCGCCCGTCCACCGGCTCCCTGCTCGATCGCGCCGACATCCTGGATTTCCCCGGTGGTCGAGCCCTCAAGGGCATCAACGGCTTCGGGCCTGGGGAGCTCGCCTCGGGCCGCCTGGAGAACGCCATCGAGGTCTTCAAGCGCGGCAAGCTGACGTTCCTCTTCGAACAGTATGCGCTCGACCGTGAGATCACCGCGCTCTGCCTGTGCTCGCCGGGGCCCACGAAGCCGGAGGCCATCCAGCTCCAGACCCAGGTCGAGTCCTGGCTGAAGATCCGTTATGGCGCGCCCACGCCGAAGCTCCCCGGCGAGATCGATCGACCGAGCCTCTTCGTGGCCCTCACGAAGTTCGACATGAGCCTGGGCGCCTTGCGCAGCGACAACGCAATGGGCCGCTGGGAGTCGCGCGTCCAGGAGGCGTGTGTGGACTTCTGGTCCCGCTCTCCTTCGTCGTGGCTGCACCATTGGGGTCAGAAGAACCGCGCGTTCTCGAACATGTTCTGGATCCGGAACCCCTACGCCGATCAGATGCGCGCGCTCGGCCCGGGCGACGCCGACTACGAGGTGATCAAGAAGGGGTACCTCGAGGCGCGCGCGGTGCAGCGGCACATCGAGAGCCCGCTCGACAAATGGTCTGCCGTCGAGGGAGAGGAGCACGGAATGCCCCGCAGCGGCGTCCCGCTCCTCGCGTCCGCGTTCAAGCTGAAGCTGGCGGAGAACGTGAAGGCCCGCGAAGTGGCCGAGGAGGCGGCCTCGATCCACGGGGAGCTGCTCGCCCTGCTGAAGGCGATGACGCCGTCTCGCGACGAATCCGAGGCTCGTTCCCGGCTGACGGAGGCCGCAGGCTTGCTCGTCGAGGCGACCGCGCGCGAGATGGAGCGCCGCTCCTCCGGCGCCGTCTTCGGCGAGCTCCTGGGGCTGCTCGCTGCGGACGAGGGGGAGCTCGAGGCCGAGGTGCTGAGGATGGTCAACGTCCTCGGTCCGCAGAGCATCAAGACCAGCGACAAGGTGAAGCGGCTCATCGTGCACATGGTGAAATGGTGGCGGGACCAAGCGACGGCTCGCGTCCGCACCTCGCAGCTCAACCTTCCGGTCACCGCGGTCGACACGTTCGTGCGCGAGGTCTGTCAGAGCAAGAAGCTCCTCGTGGCTCTCGGGACGACGGTCTTCCCGTACATGTCACGCACGGCGGTGGACGCGAACCTCATCGCGAGCATCATCCGCGTGAAGATCGTCGACATGATGTCGAGCCTGGGCGTCGCGCAGGAACGAAGGGCCGTCAGCTTGCCCGTGCGGCTCAGCTACGCCGAAGGCGACGCGCCCGAGCAGGCAGCCGAAGCCATCGACTGGAGCGACGTGAACTTCGACGCCGAGGAGCCCGAGGCTCTCGCGGGCAAGGCCGAGATCGTCTTCGCGGGTAACCGCTTCTTCCGTCGATGGCGCGAGCACCTCGGCACGTTTTATCTGGAGAACGGCGGTCAGAAGCTCGAGGCGTCGACCGACGGGCGCACGGCCGAGCTCGTGAAGATCCTCCGCGAGGTGGAGGCCATTCATGTCGGCCCCTAAGTCGACGGCGACCCCGGCGACGGACGCCCAGGAGGAGGAGCTGCCTGCGGACGCCGCGGGACCTCAGGCGCTGGTCGAGTCGGCCAAGCTCCAGGGCGACGTCGAGGGGCTGCTGAAGCTCGCCAAGCAGCTCCGCTCGGGCGGCGCACACGGCAAGCCTGACATGAGGGCCTGCTTCGACGCGTACCGCGCGGCCGCGGAGCTAGGAAGCGCCGTTGCCCAGCACGCCGTCGGGCTCTTCCACCTCAATGGGGGCGGCGGGCTGGAGCGCAGCGAACGAGACGCAGCCCTCTCGTTCCGCGCGGCCGCGGACCAGGGGCACCTGGCGTCCAAGGTCCTGGTCGGCAACCTCTACGAGCTGGGCGTCCATTACCGCGCGGACGCAGCCAAGGCGGACGTCTGGTATCGCAACGTGGCGCGGAGCGCAAACGTCGAGGCCGAGCCCGACTCGCCCGAATACGTCCGCGCGCTGGCAGATCTCGGTTGTGTTCGGTATTGCCTCGCCCTGATCGAAGCGCCTGACACGACCGAGGCCGATCGCGCCCGCTATGGCAGGCTCGCGAAGACCTACGGCTACAAGCCCGACGACGGTGCGCGCACCTCGATCACGGCCGAGCAGAGCACGCTCGATGCGGTGGAGGCGGAGGCGGAGGCAGAGAGCAAGCGGTCGGGGGCGCTCGCAGCCGAGAAGGCGGCGAGCAGCGCCAAGCCTTCGCCGGCCTCGGTCGCGAAGAGCGAGCCGGCCAAGGAGGAGCCGAAGAAGAAGGCCACCCCCGGCGCGGCGCCGAAGGTCAACGTCGGGCTCGCCTCCGCCGGCTTCTTCCTCACCCTGCTCTTCATGGCGATCGGGGTCGTGCTTGGGCACGTGCTCCGCCACCTGGCGCTCGAGAAGATCGCTTCGGGCGGAGCGGTGCCGGTGTTCGGCACGAACGCGGAGGCGATCTTGCCGGCCTTCGTCCTCGTCCTGGGTGTCGCGCCCAATCTCCTCTTTTATCGAGCGGCCGCGTTCGGGAAGGCCGTGTTGTTCGGCGCGGCGGCGGCCATCGGCGCCGAGGTGCTCTGGGGGATGGGCCGCCACTTCCTCGAGTCACGCGTGATGCAGATCACCGACTTCGGGGTCGCGGGCCTGCTCGTAGGGCTGCTCGTGTTCGGGCTGTTCGGGGGAGTGAAGCCGGGCTCGAAGTGAGCCACCTCAGAGCCGGGTTCGCGCGTTGCCCGAGGTGCCTACCTCTGGCGTTTGCCGCGTGACGTAGGCCTTGGCCGCCTGGATGGCCAGCTTGATCCCCTTGATGCCGCCCTGGTCCCAATATTCTCCCTCGACCGGGTGGACCTCGATGATCGAGATCTCGGGCGAGCTCTTTCCCTCCGGAAACCAGATTCGCCAGCGCTCTTTCCAGAGCCTGTCGATGAGCGAACGCTCGGTATTCAGGATGGCGATGCCCGAGAGCGAGGCGTATTTCAGTCTTCGACTGCATGCCGAGGCCGACGCGGGCGTCCGCGATGAGCTCGGCCGCCTTGTCGCTGTCGATCGAGGTGATGAGGTAGAGGGTTCCGTCCGGGTCGATGTCGGCGATGGCCATTGGGCGGCCGCGGACGTTCCCCTCCGCCGTCCGCGTGAAGAACATCACGGTCTCGAATTCTCTGAGGACGTCCAGGAGCTTTGCGCGTGCTGTGGCCATGACGATCGCGTTGCAGCGCGCATGCCCCGTATCGCCTTTGGAGTCTGCTGTCGGGTATGCCTCGAGCGGCAGCCCGAGGGCAGCGCATGTGCGCTCAGATCGGCTCGGCCGTGGCGCTCGTGCTCAGAAGCAGCGCGGCGCCGAGTAGCTGCCGTCCGCGTTGCCGTTCTGGAAGAAGAAGTCGCTCGTCCCGTTCAGGACGAAGTCGACCTGTCCCGCGTCGATGTGGGTGACGGTGATCGTGCCCTCCCAGTAGCTGCCGCCGCCGCCGCTCTCGCAGGAGGTGATCTCGGAGAAGTTGGCGAGACCGGTCAGCGCGTAGGTGCCCTCGGTCTGCATCGGGGTCGGGAGGCTGATGAAGACGCGCCACGAGGCTGCCGAGCAGTCGTTGGCGAAGGGGTCCGAGCAGCTCTGCAGCTGGCTCCCGAGGATGATGACCAAATCGTAAGGGTCGAGGCCGGAGGAGCCCGTCGTCACCGAGGAGGTGGTGGGGTCCGAGCCGGTCGTCACGCCGACCGTGGTGAAGTTGCCGCCGGTCGTGCTGACCGAGACTCCAGAAGGGGCCGGCGGGTTGTCCAGCTCCCAGCGAAGCATGCTGATCGCCGGGCTCGGCGGCGGAGGATTGCTGCTCGTCGTGGTTGGCTGGTTCGGTGCGCCGCCATTCCCTCCGTCGCCACCGTTGCCGTCCTCCACCCCGTCCCCGCCGCCTCCCTCCAGGTCGCCGCCGACGACGGTCGAGCTGCAGGCGGCGAGGCCGAGGCCGAGAGAAGCGAGGACACCAACAAGCTGAGCCAATCGAGTCATGTCGACGAGCAAGTGCACAACTTGCGCCAGAGCTTCTGCCCGCGATTCCTCCTGCGAGGGAAGCACTGTGTGCCACGAGGTGCCAGCCGACGCCCGCCGTCTGTCACGGGCGTCGTGTCAGCTGTGGCGGAGCAGCCCGTCTTCGCGGAGAGCGAGTTGGCCTCTCGCGCTCGAAGCTCGCCTCTGGTAAATCTCGCCTCCCGAGCCGAAGTGGCGGAATGGCAAACGCGGCGGATTCAAAATCCGCTCTCCGAAAGGGGTTGTGGGTTCGACTCCCACCTTCGGTACCAAGACGTGGCCTTGCACCTGAGCACCCGGGGGTGGGCGGGGTGCCCGGATCGGTGAAGGCCCATCCTGGCGTGCTCGACGCTGGGATGAGCCCCGATTCCTCGCGAAGAGAGGTCATGTAGGCAAGGGTAGGCGTGGCACGGAGCCTGCTTGAGGCCGCGCACCATGCGAAGCCTCTTCCGCCTGTCGATCCTGGCTCTCCTCTCTTCGGTCGCCTTCGGGTGCGACGACGGCGTGGGGGAGAACGAGGAGAACGCGACGGAGGTCCTCCAGGAGGGGTCGCCGGCCGCCCTGAGCGTCCTGGCCCTGGTGAACGACCCGGCCACGACCGCGGCAACGTTGAAGGACGCCAAGGTGACGTCCACGACCGCGAAGGCGATCTTCAAGCACCGCGACGGTGCGGACGGCGTCGTCCGGTCGGGCGACGAGGACCTCTACGACACGGTCGCCGAGCTCGACGCGATCAAGGGCGTGGGGCCTGCGACGCTCAAGAACCTGAAGGCCCAGGCCGAGAAGCTCGGTTACCTGGAGGCGCAGGAGCGCAAGGAGCGCCACGTGATCTTCTCGCCGCAGCCGGCGGACCAGAGCCACAACGTGGAGGTGGCGCGGATCATCCGCGAGGCGAAGACGTCAATCGACATCGCGATGTACAGCTACTCCGACGCGGGCATCCAGGCTGCGCTCGCCGACGCGGTGAAGCGCGGCGTGAAGGTGCGGATGGTGTTCGAGACGGCGAGCCAGGACCGCAAGCTCACCGGGAGCGCGCTCACGGCGTCGAAGAGCGGCAAGCTCGAGGCCATCGGAGTGGATGTCCGCTGGGTGAACAAGATCATGCACCACAAGTTCATGATCGTGGACGGCCCGCGAGACGACGCGAAAGCGGCCGAGACCGCGACGGTGGTCAGCGGCAGCGGCAACTGGTCGAGCGGCGCCGCGACCAAATACGACGAGAACACGCTGTTCCTCACCGCGTACCCGGAGCTCGCGCTCCGCACGCAGCGCGAGTTCAACCTGATGTGGGACCACGCGAAGGACCTCGTCGCGGTCGCCAGCGTGACGAGCGAGCCGTCTTCGCTCGAGATCACCGACGACCTCATCGTGGAGGACCCGGGGATCCACGCGTTTTACACGAGCAACAACTTCAGCGTGAACGGGACGACCTTCACGATCAGCGGCTCGAACACGATCGCCGACGAGCTCGTCCGCGCGATCGAGGCTGCGGAGGAGCGCATCCACATCGCCTCCGGCCACCTGCGCTCGCGCCCTGTCGCCGAGGCGCTCATGGCCAAGCGCGCGAGCGATCCGGAGATCGACATCGTGCTCTACCTCGACGGGCAGGAGTACGTCTCGGACAGCACGAACGACCTGCAGAAGTCCGACAAGGCGGCCTGTGTCGCGGCGGCCACGACCGAGAACCAGAAGCAGAAGTGCCTCGACAAGGACTACCTCTACGGCCGCGACGTGGAGCTCGCGGGGATCGACGTTCGATACAAGTATTACGCGTACCGCTGGGACACGTCGTACGCCGCGCAGATGCACAACAAGTTCCTGATCGTCGACGACGCGCTCTACACGGGCAGCTACAACCTGAGCGACAACGCCGAGCACAACACGTTCGAGAACATGTTGCGCTTCAGCGGTCCGGAGTTCGCCGATCTGGTGGAGGACTACGAGACCAGGTTCCAGGAGCTCCGCGCGCAGGGAGAAGGCCTCTTGCCGGGGCTCACGTCGAAGATCGACGCCGACGCGACGATCCCGATCGTGTTCCCGGCGATGTCGCTCTCCTGGACCGAGATCCGCGACCTGAAGTCGCTCATCGCCGCCGAGTGCCCGAAGGTCAACTCACTCGATTTCCGCCAGAACGCGTCCGCGCACCTGACCTGCACGAAGTGACGCGAGGCGCGCGTCGAGCCACGACAACAGCTCGTCGAGGCCGTCGCTCGTCCGCGCCGAGACTTCGAGCTGCGCTGCCCTCGGGTTGACCGATGCGACGTTCTCCCGAGCCACGTCGAGCGAAAAGTCCAGGTGAGGGAGCAGGTCCGTCTTGGTGAACAGGACGAGATCCGCCGAGCGGAACATGTGCGGATACTTGAGCGGCTTGTCCTCGCCCTCGGTCACCGAGAAGAGGACGACGCGCGCGGACTCTCCGAGATCGAAGAGCGCCGGGCAAACGAGGTTCCCGACGTTTTCGATGAAGAGCAGCCCGCCGCCCTGGACCTGCAGCTCCGCCAGCCCGCGCGAGACCATGTCGGCCTCCAGGTGGCAGCCCTTGCCCGTGTTGATCTGGAGCACGGGGACGCCAGCCTTCCTGATCCGATCGGCGTCGCGTGTCGTCGCCTGATCCCCCTCGAGCACGAACGAGGGTGTCTGGCGCTCGCGCAAGGCCACGAGCACCTTCTCCAGGAGGAGGGTCTTCCCCGAGCCGGGAGCGCTCATGAGGTTCACCGCGACGAGGCCGCGCTGGGCGAAGAGCTCGCGGTTCCGCGCGGCGGCCTCGTCGTTTTTCGCGAGCACCGCGATCTCGAGCGACTCCGTTCGAGCTGCGTGCCCGTGATCGGGCGAGCCATGGTCGTGGTGATGGTGCTCGGCCTCGCCGTGGTGGTGTGTGTGCCTGACGACGCGCCCGTCCGGCAGGACGTGCTCGTGCTCGCCGTGGATGGTCGCCTCGTCGCTACCGCAGCCACACGTCTCACACATCGGTCACCTCCATCGAGCGGACCAAGAGCTCGTCACCCGAGACGATCGAGAGCATCGAGGTCGGGGTGCAGCCACACCGGAGGATCGGCTCGACGAGCTCCACCTCTCGGCCGCAGCTGTCACACCGGCCGCGGCCGGGGATCTCCTCGACGATCAGCGCCGCGCCGGCGAGCGTCGTGTCCTCGGTGCACGCCTCGAAGCAGAACCGAACCGCGCCGACGTCGACCCCGCTAAGCTTCCCGATCGCGAGCCGAACGGACGACACGCGGCGCCGGCCGGCGCGCTCGGCGACGACCGCCACGATGTTCCGCGTGATCGAGAGCTCGTGCATCAGCAGATCCTCGGCACCGGCTCACCCGCGAGGACATCCAAGATACGCTCTCCGCCGAAGCCCGTGTCGAGGGTGACCACGCCGGGGTGCTCCGCGCGCGCGCGCCCGATGACGGCCCCGTCGCGGCCGAGGGGATGCGAGCGGAGGATCGAGAGCGCACGCGAGGCGTCCGACGCAGCGACCGCGAAGGCGATCTTTCCCTCGTTCGCCAGATGAACGGGATCGATGCCGAGCAGCTGCGTGAGGCCGTGCACCTCGGGCCGGATCGGGAGCGCGCGCGCCTCGACGGTGATCCCGACCTCCGACGCGAGCGCGAGCTCGTTCAACACGGCGGCGAGGCCGCCGCGGGTCACGTCGCGCATGGCGTGGATCTGGACCTGCGACACGAGCTCGGCCACGAGCCCGGCGACCGCGGCCGTGTCGCTCTGGATCTCGGCCTCGAGCTGGAGCTCCCCCCGCGCGAGCAGGATGGCCGCGCCGTGATCACCCAAGAAACCGTTGAGGAGGATGGCATCGTCGGCGCGCACGCCGCTCGCGGCGATCTCCACGCCGCGTGGGATCACGCCGACCCCCGACGTGTTGACGAAGAGCTTGTCGGCCGCGCCTCGTGGGACGACCTTCGTGTCGCCCGTGACCACCGTGACGCCGGCCTCGTCCGCGGCCGCCCTCATGCTGCGGAGGACTGCGCGGAGCGCCTCGATGGGCAGCCCCTCCTCGAGCACCAGGCCGCAAGAGAGCGCCACGGGGCGGGCGCCGGAGACCGCGAGATCGTTCACCGTGCCGTTGATCGCCAGCCGCCCGATGTCGCCGCCCGGAAAAAAGAGCGGGCTCACGACGTAGGTGTCGGTCGTGAACGCCAGTCGATCGCCGGTCCGCGCGAGGGTCGCGAGATCGAGGCGGGCCTGGTCTTCGTCCGTCGCGGTCGGATCGGCCACGAGCTCGCCCACGATCAGGTCGTCGATCAGATCGCGCATGGCCTTGCCGCCTCCGCCGTGCGCCATGACGACCACGTCGTCGCGGACGCGTCCGGCCCTCCTCCGGTGGCGCTCGACGCGCTGGAGCAGCGGGTGAGCCAGGCTCGCTTCGAGGTCGCCCTTCTTCACGCGAGCGTCCGGAGGCGTCGGCGTCCGTCCTCGGCGAGGCCACGTACGGTCTCGAGCCGGCCGTAGCCGTAGTAGGCGGCGCACGCGCCCTCTGACGAGACCATACACGCGCCGATGGGCGTCTCGGGCGTGCAGCTCGTGCCGAAGACCTTGCATTCCCAGGGCTTGATCGTGCCGCGGAGGACCTCGCCACATCGGCAAGCCTTGGGATCCGTAGCCGGTGCGGCGGAGCGGGAGGGCGCCGCGAACCGCTGCTCCGCGTCGAAGCGGGCGTAGGCCGGCCGAATGGCGAGCCCCGAGCGCGGGATCGAGCCGAGGCCACGCCACTCCGACGACGCCCGGGGCTCGAAGACCTCCGCCATCGCGGCCTGCGCGGCGGGGTTTCCGCCGGGGAGGACCACGCGGCGGTACTGGTTCTCCACCTCCGCGCGGCCGTCGGCGATCTGCGAGACAACCAGGTAGATCGAGAGGAGGACGTCGAGGGGCTCGAAGCCGCTCACGACGAAGGGCCTCCTGTGAGCGCGCGCGATGGGCTCGTAGGGCCGGGTCCCGATGACGAGAGACACGTGCCCCGGTCCGATCAAGCCGTCGACCTCGACGTCCGGCGCGTCGAGCAGGGCCTCGAGGGTGGCGGGGATGGTGATGTGATTGCAAAAGACGGAGAAGTTCTCGTCGCCCGCGCGCGCCGCTTCGAGGATCGTCAGGGCGGTGGAGGGCGCGGTCGTCTCGAAGCCGAGGCCGAAGAAGATGACGTTCTTGTCGCGATTCTTTCGCGCGATGGAGAGGGCGTCCATCGGGGAGTAGACCGTGCGCACGTCGGCGCCCTCGGCCTTGGCGACGAGCAGGCTCTTGTTCGAGCCGGGCACGCGGACGGCGTCGCCGAACGTCGCGAAGACGACGTTCGGCAGCTCGGCGAGCGCGATGGCCTCGTCGACGCGGCCGATCGGCAGCACACACACCGGACACCCCGGGCCGTGCACGAGCTCGATGGCCTCCGGTAGGAGCGAGGGGAGACCGAACTGGAAGATGGCGTGGGTGTGACCGCCGCAGACCTCCATGATCTTGATGGGCCCGCGCCGCGGGCCGACCCGGTCGACCACACGCGCGATGCGCTCGGCCAGGCGCTTGCCGGCCTCGCCGTCGCGGAACTCGTCTACGTACCTCAACGTGGGCCTCGCAGGGCGGCGCCCTCGCCCTCCCGCATCGCCGCGAGCGCCTCGTCGATCTCCCCGACCTCCCGCAAGAGCGCGAGCGTCCGCTCGGCCTCGGCCGGATCGAGGCGGCTCATCGCGAAGCCGACGTGCACGAGGACCCACTGCCCGACCAAGGACTCGAGCGGGGCGTCCGTCGGCGCGACACACACGAGGTTCGTCACGCGCTTCACGCCGCCGATGTCCACCACCCCGAGCTTGTCTTCGGGGGAGGAGATGGAGACGACCTGTCCGGGGACGCCCAAACACATCGGGATCACTCCTGCCGCTCCGCGAGGACCATCCTCGCGGCCACGACCGCAGCTTGCCCCAGCGCGAGGCAGCCGTCATTCGGTGGCAGCACTTCGTGGAGCCAGACCTCGAAACCCGCTGCGCGGAGCGCGGCGTCCGTCGCTTCGACGAGCACCTTGTTCTGGAACACGCCACCCGACAGCGCCACGATCGACGGCTCGGCGTGGGCTCCGCGCGCCGCCGTCGCCCCGGCCGCGATCGCGCCGGCGAGGGAGAGGTGGAAACGCGCGGAGATCACCGGACGAGGGATCTGGGCGCGGAGGTCGTCCAAGAGCGCTCGCCACAGCCGCGCGAGCTCCCAGCGAGCAGGGCCGGAGCCACGCGGCTCGCCCAGCGATATCGGATAGAGGCCGCCGCGTGCTGCGTCCGTCAGCGCGGCCTCGTCCACCAGCGCCTCGAGCTCCATCGCTGCCTGCCCCTCGAAGTCGACGGAGTCGAAATGGACATCGAGCGCGGCGGCGACAGCGTCGAAGAGGCGCCCAGCCGAGCTGCAGGGTGGGGAGAGCGACGGGCTCGCTCGAACACCCTCCAGAAGCGCGCGTGGCTTCTCGGCCAGCCGAGAGACGACCGCGAGATCGCCGTAGGTCGAAGCGAGCTCGGACCAGTCCATCGACTCCAGGAGGTGTGTGTACAGGTTGCGCCACGGCTCGCGTGCCGCGGCGTCGCCGCCGAGGAGGACCACGGGCTCGAGCGCCCTGAGCCGCTCGGCGCGGTCGTACCGGCACAGGAGCAGCTCACCGCCCCAGAGCTCCCCGCCCTCGCCCTGACCGAGGCCGTCGAAGGCGACGCCGAGGACGGGAGGACCGTCGAGCGGATGCCCGTGCTCCCAGAGGTTCGCCGCGATGTGGGCGTGGTGATGCTGGACGGCCTCGACACGGAGGCCGCGCGCCTCGCCGAGCTCGCGGCCCACGGCGGTCGATCTGTAGTCCGCATGGAGGTCGATCGCGATCGCCGCCGGTCGATGCTCGAGCAGCTCGGTCAGCAGCGTCACGCCTCGCTTCCAGTCCTCGAACGCGCGCAGATCGTCGAGATCGCCGAAGTGTTGCGAGACGACGGCGCTCCCACTCCGTGTGAGGCAGACCGCAGCCTTGAGCTGACCACCCAGGGCGAGCACGGGCAGAGCCGCTTCGAAGCCTGGCGGGGACGCGAGGGCGGCCGGCGCGAAGCCCCGCGCGCGGCGGAGCGAGCGGACGCGGCCGGCCATCGAGCGGACGACCGAGTCGTCGACGCGTTGGGCGATGGGTCGATCGTGATGGAGGAACCAATCGGCAACCGACGCGAGCCGCGCGCGCGCCGAGGCCTCGTCCAGGCACGGCGGCTCGTCGGTGACGTTGGCGCTCGTGCACACGACGGGGGAGGTCAGGTGCTCCATGATCAGGATCTGCAGCGGCGTCGACGGCAGCATGAAGCCGAGCGTGGAGAGCCGCGGCGCGAGGTGAGGCGAGAGCGCGGAGGCATCCGCGCGCTTCGGGAGGAGGACGACGGGCGCCGCGGTCGAACGGAGCGCCTTTCCTTCCGGCTCGGAGACGAGGGCGTAACGTTCCACCGCGTCGAGATCACGGGCGAGCAGCGCGAAGGGCTTCGCGTCTCGCTGCTTGCGACGCCGCAGCTCGAACACGGCGGCGTCGTTCGTCGCGTCACACAGAAGGTGATATCCGCCGACGCCCTTCGCGGCCACGATCGCGCCCGCTCGAAGGAGATCTGCGACCGCCTCGAGCGGATCGCCCGACGCGCCGTCGGCCGCGGCGGGCTCCTCGCCCGCTCTCTCGAGCCAGACGGAAGGCCCGCACGCCGGGCAGGCGACGGCCTGCGCGTGGTAGCGCCTGTCGTCCTCGTCCTCGTATTCGGCGCGACAGGCAGCGCAGAGCGGGAAGCCGCGCAAGGTCGTGTGATCTCGATCGAACGGCATCGCGAGCGCGATCGAGTACCGCGGTCCGCAGCTGGTGCAGGTCGCGAACGGGTACCGATGGCGGCGCTCACCTCGGCTCAGCACCTCGGCGCGGCAAGCCTCGCAGGTCGCCGCGTCCGGGGGCACCTCGGTTCGAGGCGAGCCGTCTCGGCTGGCCTCGATCCGGAAGCCGTCGACATCGGAGAGCTCCACCGATTCTCGTGTCGCGACGTGGTCGATCCGCGCGAGCGGCGGGAGAGAGATCGCGAGCCTCTCCGCGAAGGATCGGGCAACGTCTGCGGACGCGGCGAGCGCGATCGTGACACCTTCGGCGTCGTTGCGGACCCAACCCGAGAGGCCCGCGGCGCGCGCCAGCCTCACCACGTGTGGCCGGAAGCCGACCCCTTGAACGACGCCTCTCACCCGGAGGATCGTCCCTCTCACCTCCCGATATGTAACGGGTGGCGCCGCCCCCTGGGAAGCGCTACGGGGCGACACGTGACAAACCGCGCGTACACGCTCGAACGCGGAGGCGTCTCGATCGGCCTGCGTGAGCGCGGGGAGGGCGAGCCTGTCCTCTTCGTCCACGGTACGGGTCTGTCGTCGCGGTACTGGGGGCCACTCGCTTCGCAGGTCGCGACGCGGCGCAAGGCGGTCACCGTCGATCTCCTCGGCTACGGCGAGTCGGACCCGTGGTCGGGGGGCGACGCCTTCCACTTCCACCGCGACCGGGACGTGGTCATCGCAGCGCTCGAGGCGCAGGGGATGCCAGCACACGTCGTGGGCCACTCGTACGGCGGCTTGCTCGCGCTCCAGGCCGCGCTCGCGCGGCCCGAGCTGGTGCGCAGCCTCGCGCTCTACGAGCCCGTCGCGTTTGGTGTCTTGCACTCGGCGGAGCACGGCGCGGGCCTCGCCGACATGGCGCGCGTGAACCAGGACGGGGCCGTGCTCGATGTCGAGGGCGGCGGGAGCGAGGCGTGGCTGCGCGGCTTCGTGGAGTACTGGAACGGCGCCGGCGCGTTCGACGCCATGACCGCGGTGGCGCGCGCCGCCCTCGTGCGCACGGGTCGAAAGGCCTTCCTCGAGGTGCGGTCGACGTTGCTCGATCGAACCTCACACGCGGAGTACGCCCGCATCGCGCGGCCGTTCCTGCTGATGAATGGCGCCGAGTCACCGCTCGCGGCGCGGGCCACGGTGACCGTGCTCGCGCGGGCCATCCCAGGTGCTCGACGGCTCGAAGTCCCCGGCGCCGGCCACCTCGGGCCATTCACCCACGGCGACGTCGTCGGACCCGCTATCCTCGCGTTCCTCGACTGAGAGAAGGAGACAATCATGCGCCTCGCGAACAAGATCGCGCTCGTCACGGGGGCGAGCCGTGGGATCGGTCACGCTACGAGCTTGCTCCTCGCCCAGGAGGGCGCGACCGTCGTCGCGGCGGCTCGCACCAAGAAAGATCTCGACGAGCTCGTCGAGCGGATCGCCAGCCGCGGAGGCAAGGCGAAGGGCGTCATCTGCGACGCGACGAAGGCGGCCGACGTCGCCGCGTGTGTGAACGAGGCGATCCGCGCTCACGGTCGCCTCGACATCCTGGTGAACAACGTCGGTATCGGCGGCTACCGGCCGTTCCTCGACTGGAGCGAGGCCGACTACGATCGCATCATGGCGACAAACGCCAAATCGACGTGGCTCTTCTCCAAGGAGGCTATCCCGCACATGCTCGCGCAGGGCGGCGGGAACATCGTCATGGTCTCCAGCGTGGCCGGCCTGCAGGGGTACCCGTCGGAGGGCATCTATTGCATGTCGAAGTTCGCGCAGGTCGCCCTCGCGCAGTCGCTCGACCGTGAGTTCTACAAGCAGAACATCAAGGTCTCGCTCGTCTGCCCGGGAGGCGTGGAGACACATTTCGCCATCGGCGACGGACGAACGCACGGTGGGCCCAACATGAGCGGCTTCTCGACCGCGGAGGACGTGGCGGACGCCATCCTGCTCGCGGTCACGCCGCGAGACAGGAGCCGCGTGGTCAACGTGATCCTCAGGCCGATGAACGAGATGACGTGACCGTCAGGTGAGCCCGCCCGCGCGGGCTCGCTTCAGTTCGAGCAGGTGAACTCGCCCCGGGTCGAGCCGTCCGGCCAGGTGCGCTTCTTCGCCTTGCCGGTGACCGTGCCCGCGCATTTCGGCAGGCAGCCGCAGAGCTTCTGATCCGCGCCGATGCAGCCCCACTGCGTCGGCGCCTTGCACTCGCGGTAGTTCTTGCAGAGGGCCATCTGGCCCTTCTTGCAGCCGTTCGTCTTCAGCGTGGAGAGCCAGGCCTGGAGCGGCGCGCTCTTCGTCTTGACGTCCTCGCACATCTCCCAGTTGCCCGACTCGCACTGGGCCAAGAGCGCGAGCGTGGGTTTGTCCTTCTCCTGGTCGACGGCGGTCGACTTGAACGCGCCGCAGCCGAGGAGCTTGCCCTTCAGCTCGCAGGCCTTCTTGTAGACGGCGAGCGTCTTGTCGCCGCTCGCTTCGGCGGCCCCGAGCTTCTCGAGCGCCGTCGTGCAGTCGGCCAGGACCGCGCCCGCGGCGAGGCACTTGTCGGCCTCGGGTGTCGCGGCTGGCGCGGGAGCGCTCGGCACGGCGGCGCTGAACGCCGGCCCGGGCGCCGTGCCGGCGCCGGCCGGTACGGCGAAGGGCATCTGGTAGCTCGGCGGCGGCGCTTGCTGCGGCACGAACTGGCCTTGCGGCGGTCCCCAGTACGTCTGCCGACGAGGAGACGAGGTCTTGCAGGAGACGAGTGCCAGGAGGGCGACGACGAGCCACGTGGAGCGCATGATCGATTCCGTGATTCCGGTTCAGTCGCGCGGGTTGACGATGATCTCGACGCGCCGGTTGTTCGCGCGCCCCTCGGGCGAGCCGTTGTCGGCCACGGGCCGATCGGGGCCGAGGCCGAGGGTCTTGATCTTGTCCGACGGGTAACCCTGGCTGGCGAGCTGCGCCTTCACGGCGTCCGCGCGGGCGAGGGAGAGCTTGCGGTTGTCCTCGGCCGAGCCCGTCGAGTCCGTGTGGCCCTCGATGCGGAGCGGCGGGTTGCCCTGGTCCTTCAGGACCTTGGCGACCTCGTTCAGCTTCTCCTTGGCGATGGGCAGGAGCTCGCTCTTGCCCGAGGCGAAGAGCACCGCACCGCTCAGCGTGATGACGACGCCGCGCTTCTCCTCGGCGACCGTCGCCATCTCCTTCAGGCTGGCCAGCGCTGCGAGGTACTTCTTCTCGAGCTCGGCGCGGGCCTTCTCCGCCTCCGAGCGGCCCTTCTCGGCGGCCTCGCGGGCCTTGCGCTCGGCGTCGAGCGACTCGCGCTCCTTCCGGATCGCCTCGCGCGCGGCGTCGAGCTCCGACTGGCTCTTCTCCTTGAACGCCTTCTCCGCCTCGGCCTTCTGCTGAGACGCCGCCTCGTAAGCGGCCTGCGCCTCGGCGAGGCGGGCGCGGCGGTCCGCGATGTAGCTGAAGGCGCGCGTGTCCGGCGTGTCCTCGTTGTCGCGGAACTCGCGCTCGGCGCGCTGCAGGGCCTGCTTGGCCGTGTCGAGGGCGGCGGGGGCGAGCTTCGAGGCGAGGCCCTTGCTCGCGCGGTCGTAGCTCTCGCGAGCCTCCACGAGCTCCTTCGGGGGGGGCGCGGCGCCGCACGCGGTGGAGCCCAGGACGAAGAGGACGGCGAGGGAACGCAGGTCGGGGGTGGCGATTCGCATGAGCGTTGTCCTTCTTCGGATCACTTGGTGACGGCGGGCTTGAGCTTCTCGAGCATCTTCTTGGCCTCTTCGGCCTCCGCCTCGGCGGACAGCTTCCGCGCGATGCCCCGCGCCAGGTCGGCGTCGGCCTCGGACTTCTTGAGGAGGCGCAGCGCGAGCTCGTTCTCCTCCTTGTCCATCATGCCCTTTGCCTTCTCGAGGCTCTCGCGGGCGAGCTTCAGGTAGAGCTGGGCCTCGGGGTCTTTGTCGCCTCCGGCCTCCTCTGCGGCGCGCACGGCAGCCTGGGAAGCCGCGAGCTGGTCGACCGGGGACGGAGCGCCGCCGCACCCGAAGAGCGGGAGGGCGAGGAGGAGCAGCAAGGTCGCAGGTGCTTTCACGACGCCTTGTATACAAGCTCGGGCCGCGCCGTGTCGATCCGTCCGGCCACCGCTGCTGGATCACTCTCCCACCCAGCGCGCGCGGCGGCGCGGCGTTTCCGGGGCCCGGCCGGGGCGCCGGGGAGAAACCTTTGGTGGCACTGCACGCCGGACGGTCGGCGGCGCGCGGATCCAGGTTTGCATCTGGCCTCCCTCGATCGAGGAACCATGACGGCTCGAACGACGACGTGGAGAGGTGTCGCTCCCGCTGCGGTGCAGCCCGAGCCCAGGCGCGACTCGGAAGGGCCCAAGAGCGGGGTACGCCTGGTCAGCCCGCCAGCCCGTGTCCCGCGTCCCGGGTCGAGCCCCCGCTCGAGCGCGCCGCCCGCGTTGTCCCTGGTCGCGCCGGTCGACGCCGACGCGCGCGGATCGGTCACGCCGGACGAGGGGCTGCCGCCTCCGCCGCCGAGCCGCCGCGCCGCGGTTCGCGCGAGGACGCCGAGGTTGCCCGGGCAGGTCCTTCCCCCGGCGCCGAAGGTGCCCGAGATGATGACGGCTCCGTCATCTGACTCGCGCAGCCCCGCGCCCGTCCAGTTTCGCTCGGTGGTGACGACCGCGCAGGATTGGCCGCTCGTGCGGCCCCCGGTGCCGGCGACCCCGAGCTTCGGCGTGAAGTACCGTGACTCCTTCCACTCCTTGCCTGCGTTCCTCCCGCCTGCCGCGCTGCTCGCCGACCTGGCGCCGCCGATGACGGTGGACGTGCCACTCTCGGGCCCGATCACCCTGGAACGGATCTCCGAGGGGGACCTGGAGATCGTCCGGAGCCGGCGGGACATGGCCCTCGCCTCGAGGCGGCGGCTGATCGCCGCCGCCGCGGGCCTCGCGGTGACGTTGCTCCTCGTCGCCGCCGCGTTCTTGCGCGGCTGACGGCCGCGCTCACTCGCAGCGCTTGAAGGCGGACCCTTCGATGTTGGGCCCGCCTGCGGCGACGCACTGCGAGCCCTCCGGGCACACGTCGTCCTTCGAGCAGTCCCGCGTGCAAACGTTCGCCTCGCAGTAGCCGAAGACACAATCCCCGTGGGTGTTGCAGGCCGCGCCGACCTCGCCGCCGCCGCTCTTCATGCAGAGCCCGATTCGCTGGCCGCCGATCTCGGCGACGCCCGCGCAGCCGAACCCAAACGCACACCCACCCTTGAGCCGGCAGCTGTCGAGGCACGCGTCGCCGCCGAGGCCGTCGGTCGTGGTTGGCGAGTTGCAATTGACCGCGGGCGGGTTGGGCTGGGTGAACGAGCCGAAGTCGATGTGGAGCCCGTCGCCGCAGACGTTGACCACCTGGCTCGCGGCGTTGCAGGCCCACTGCGCAGGGGCGTAACCGCCCGGCAACGGACCGTAGACGTCGCCGGGGCGGCGGCAGACCCCCGCGCCGTCGCAGGTCCACGGGCTCAGCGGCAGCGCGCGCTGCGGGCAGTCCGCGGCGGTGTTGCAGGCCATCGTGCAGCTCGACACGACGAGGTTGGGGGAGCTGTCGCACGCGGCGGGCGCCACGCACTGCGAGGTGTCGGCGGCGCAGTCGGCAGCGACGCGGACGCAGACGTTCGTGTTGCTGATGGGCATGCAGCCGTATCCGTTCGGGCAGTCGGCGCCGGTCGAGCACTCCGAGGTGCAGTAGTCGAGGGGCGAGAGGCACGCGAAGTTGCAGTCGGGGCCCGACGCGCAAGCTCGGCCGACGTCGCCTCGCACGCAGACGAACCCGCCTCCGGGATCTTCGCAACGGAGCCCGGCCGGGCACTGGGCGTGGGAGGAGCAGGTGCGCGTGCAGCGGCTCTCGCCGCCGGGCGTCATCTCGCGGCAGATCCCGGTCTCGCAGTCGGCGTCCCCCGAGCAAAGCGTGAGCTCGGCGAAGTCCATCGTCATGCCGGTGCTCGTCGACGAGGTGCCGGAGGTCGTGGTGGTCGTGGTCGTCGTGCCGGTGCCCGTCGTGCTCGCCCCGCCGCCCGCCCCGGGACCGGTGCTCGTGGCCCCCCCGGTGCCGCTGCCGGTGCCGGCGTACTCACACCGACCGAGGGCGCTGCACACGTAACCGATCGGACAGTCGAGCTCCGAGTCGGCGCACTCCCGCTTGCACTCGCCGTCCACACAGGTCCCCTGCAAGCAGTCGCTGTTGAGCTCGCACGTCTGGCCGCTCGACTCGGCGCAGCCGGCCAGGCACGAGGCCACCAAGGTGAAGAAGAAAGCCGACCGGACGGACATCCTTCTCAGGATACACCAAGGGCCCAACGGCTCGATTCGGTCCTTGCGGGGGAGAGGGCGCGCGGATTCTTGACATGACGCGCGCCCCCGATCGACCTTGTCCTTCGGATGCCGGGACCGCTCGAGACCCACGGTTCGATCGAGGTCTTCTGCTCGCGGGCAGACGTTCCGGCCAGCCGGCGGAGCATGTTCTCGTTCGACTCGATCATCGCGGGCGAGCGGCTTGCCCTCTGCTTCCACTCGGACGAGGACATGCGGCCGCCGTACAGCCTGAAGCTGCGGGCTCCGAACGGCGCCCTCATCATCGATCGCATCCTGCGCGAGCTGCCGACGGGCCTCCCGCAGAGCGCGCCTCCGATCGAGTTCATCGCCTCCGCGCCCGGCGCGTACGCCATCGAGGTGCGCGAGCTCTCGGGCCCTTCCTGGGGGAC
>JAEUKE010000011.1 GCA_016794345.1 Myxococcales bacterium | reverse complement strand
GCATTCACCGTCCGATCCTCGCGGTTTTGTCAGGATCACGAGCGCCGCCGAAAGAGGTCTGACCCATTGAACGCCGGATCGCCGAAACACCAGCTTTCGCCGTGATTCCCGCTCGCTTGCGCTGCACTTCGTGTGCAGCGCGCTTCACATCCCCGGCCTCGGTGTGAGCCGCTCGGCCTCACGGGTCGCCCGCGTCGAGCTCGAACGGAACGACGAAGCACCCCTCGACGCGGGCGGACGCATCCGGCGCGGTGATTGGCTCACCGTTCTCGTCGAGCTTCGTGAAGTCCCCCCCGAGCAGCGTGAAGGTGCCGGTGACCACGCCGCCGTCCAGGAGCTCGTCGAGCGCGAGCGCGCGGTCGAGCGTGACGGTTGCGTCAGCGCCCTCGCCGCGCACGAAGGCCAGACCTCCGGCGAAGACCATCGGGACGATGCTCGCCGAGCCGGTGAGCGTCATGGGCAGCGGCGAGGTCGGCGTGACCTTCACGGGCGGGTCGAGCGTGATCTCGACGTGGTCGGCGGTCTGCGGCGCCACCTCGCTCGGCGGCTCCAGGTGCACCCAGCGGACGGTGGGGTTGCCCTCGGGGTCGACCTCGTCGAGCGAGAACGTGAAACGCGCCCAGCCCTCGGCGTTGCCCGAGCTGCCCATGCAACGATCCGCCCCATACCCGACCCACTCGATGGTCCCCTGCATCTCGTCCGCGCAGATCGCGTCGATCCCCTTCATGGCGGCGAGGCAGCTCTCGTAGTCGTGGACGCCGCTTCCGCTTCCCCCCGCCCCCGAGCCTCCGGCGCCGCCAGTGTCCCCGCCTCCGGCGCCCGCGCCTCCCTGACCGTCCACGTCGGAGGGGTCGCAGCCGGTCGAGAGAGCCGAGAGCGCGAGCGCCGCGATCGAGAGGCGAAGAGAAGGCATGGCGCCCGCCGAGCAACAGTCGTTCCGCGCCGGAATGCGGTGATCTTCCGCGGAAGCCGCGCGGCCGTGTGCCAGCCTGGGTCGGTCAGCCCCTCACGATCCGGACCGGCTCGTCGTAGAGCGCGCCGCCTTCGCCGAGATCCGTGAGCGCCGCGCGTGTGATGGCGTTCGCCGCCGACCCGTCGGCGAGGTGGCCGCCCTTGGGGAGCAGCGCGACGTCGCGACGCTGCTTCGGGTCGAAGCGCAGCCGCACCGCGATGGCGCCGATCTCCGACTCGAGCTTGCAGACAGAACCGTCAGCAAGACCCTCGGCCGCGTCGGGGTGGACGGTGAGCTCGAGCGGGAGCTCGGGCGGGCGCGCCCATTGAGACGACTGCGAGCGCGGGGTGCTGACGCTCGTGAGGAGCAGGGGGTAAGCGGCGGTCGGCGCGGGCGCAGGCGCGGGCGCCTCGGCGATCAGGCTCGCGCGCCCGGTCGCGGTCGGGAAGACCCTGTCCGCGAAGAGGACGGCTGGCGCGAGCGGGTTCTTGACCGGCCCCGCATCCAGCTTCTCGAGCGTGACGCCGAGGGGCTCGAGCTTGGTCGCGACCATCTTCTGCTGAAGCTCGCGTGCGGTGGCCGGCAACACGTCCGCGAGCCCGACGCGCTCGGCGAGCGCGCGAATGATCTCGAAGTCGCTCTTCACCCCCTCGGGGGGCGACACGACCGGCCGCGCGACCCCGAGCCAGTGGTGACCATACGCGCCGAGGATATCGTCCGCCTCCAGCAGCGTCGTCGTCGGCAACACCACATGAGCGAGGCGCGCCGTGTCGGTGAGCATCGAGTCGACGACCACGACGAGCTCGCACGTCGCGAGCGCGCGAACGTTGGTCCGGCTATCGGGCAACATGGCGACCGGGTTGCCGGCCGTGATCCAGACCGCACGAATGGGCGGGTCCTCCGCGCTCAGGATCTCCTGACCGAACAGCGGCTCGCAGATCGTCCGCGGCGGGCTCTTCCGACCGGCGAAGCTCGTGTCGAACGCGCCTCGGCGGCGGAAATAGAACGAGACGCCGCCACCGGAGATGCCGACGTTGCCGGTCACGAGGCCGAGGGCATCGAGCGCGCGGACGATCGCGCCGCCGTTCTTGCGCCGACCCATCCCCCAGCCGACGAGGATGGCCGCGGGCTTGGCGGCGAGTCGACGCGCGAGGTCCTCCGCGACGGCGGGCTCCACGTCGGCCTCGGCGCACCACGCCTCGAGCGATCGAGAGGTGACGAGCGCGAAGAAGCCCTCGAGCCCGTCGCAATACGAGCGAACGTCCGGATCTGTCCACCCCCGATCGAAAACGACGCGCGCGACCGCCATCGCGAGCGCGAAGTCGCCGCCGGGACGCACCTGGACGTAGCGGTCCGCGATCGACTCGGTCCGGTTGTGCACGGGGTCGACGACGACGATCTCCGCGCCGCGCGCCTTCGCGTCCTTCAGCACGGTCAGCGTGTGCGGGCTCGAGGTGAAGACGTTCTTGCCCCAGAGGAGGATGTGTCTGCTGTTCAGCAGGTCGAACAGATCGCTCGAGTCGGAGACGCCGAAATCGAGCTCCTGCGCGGCCTCTCCGGCGCCCGAACAGATGTCGCCGCGCTTCGTGGTGCAGGGCCCGAACGCCTCGAAGAACATGTCGACGGCCAGCTTGGTGAGGCCGAGCGATCCGCCGCTCCGGTAGTTGAGGATGGCCGCGGGGCCCGACTCGGCGCGGATTCGCAGGAGCGTGCCTGCGATGTAGTCGAGCGCTTCGTCCCACCCGACCGGGACGAGGTCGTCGCCCTTGCGCAACAGCGGCGTCGTCAGGCGGGTGGGAGCGTATTGCGTCTCCAGAAACTGGTTCGTGCGCCAGCAGAGGAAGCCTCGCGTGACGGGGTGCTCGGGGTCGCCCGCGATCTTCGTGACCCGGCCCTCTTCGACGGTCGCCACGATCGAGCACGCGTCGGGGCAGTCGCGGTTGCAGACGGTCCGGAGGCTGCGCACCTGAGCTGTTGTCACGGGCGGAGCGTACCGCGCCATGCCG
>JAEUKE010000302.1 GCA_016794345.1 Myxococcales bacterium | reverse complement strand
TGGCTGCCCGGGCTGCGACCGCTTACGGCTACGCCCAGCTCGGTCGTAACGAGGATGCGCGTGCCCATTACGAGCAGTCCCTCGCGATCGCGGAGCGCCGTGGCCTGCATTGGATATCGCTGGTCGCGCTGCACAATCTCGGAGCGATCGCTCGGCACCAGGGAGAGCTGGAGCGCGCCGTTCGGCTCCAGCACGAGGCCTCGTCTCTTGCCCGGGGTATCTCGCAGCAGGTCATCGCGTTCATGACACGGTTCCATCAGTCGCTGGCCCTCGTCGATCTCGAGCGGCTTGCGGAGGCAAAAGCCATCCTCGAGCCTCTCGTGGAGAAGGCGCCCGCGGGACCTCGCGCGGTGGGTCTCCTCGCGCTCGCACGCGCCGTCCTGAAGGAAGGCCAGGCGGAGCGCGCGCTCGAGCTGATCGAGCGCGCGATGCGGGAGGTCGACGAGGGCCTGGTCGAGGAGTACACGGGTGAGATCCGCAACACGTGGACGCGAGCGCTCCTCGCCTTGGGGCGAGCAGAGGACGCGCGGCGCGCCGCCGAGCAAGCACGTGACGCGCTCCTCGCGCGGGCCGACCGTATCGTCACGGCAGAAGCGCGCGCTTCGTTCCTGCAGAACGTCCCCGAGAACGCCGACACGCTCCGCATCGCGAAGGAGCTCCTGGGCGACGACCAGGCTGCGGCATCTGCTGTACCCTGACGCGCACCGTGCGCTTCCTCCTCGCTCCGGTGCTCGCTGCAGTCGTCATGGCCTCGACTCCGCGCGCGCGCGCGTGCGCGCCTGCCCCGCGGAACGGCGACGTCGTCCGCATCGCCGACGAAGAGGCGCTCATCGTCTGGGACGAGCAGAAGAAGGTGGAGCACTTCGTGCGGCGCGCCTCCTTCGTCTCGAGCGGAGACGCGTTTGGGTTTCTCGTGCCCACGCCGTCCAAGCCGGAGCTCGGCGAGGTGGCCGCGTCCGTCTTCAACGGGCTGTCGTCGAGGCTCACGCCTTCCATCGTCTACGAGGACGGCGGCCTCGAGATCGAGCCGGGGTGCACGGCGATGTGGATGCTCCGCGCATCGAGCGACAGCGGAGCGGCCAGCGCGGGCGCGCCTGTCCGCGTCCTCGACACGCAGCGCGTCGCGGGCTTCGACGCGGTCGTGCTCGCCGCCGACGATGCGGCCGCGCTCTCGGCCTGGCTCAAGGAGCGCGACTTCGCCGAAGGACCGACGCTGACGGAGTGGCTCACGCCGTACGTGAAGAACAAGTGGGTCATCACGGCGTTCAAGATCGCCGACAGGGCCAGCGCGGATGGCAAGCCCGTCTCACGATCCATCGGGACGTCTTCGGTGCGGATGAGCTTCGCGACCGAGAAGCCGTTTTACCCCTATCGGGAGCCGGCCGATCAGCGCGAGACGGTGCTGGCGTCGCAGAAGCACCTCGCTCCCTCCTCGCGCGCCCTGCGGGTCTACTTCGTCTCGAGCTCGAAGGTGGAAGGTGCGCTCGAGAACGGCGACCTGTTCCCGGGAAAGGTCAAGCTGGCCGAGGCGGTCGGGCCCGGCAGCATCCAGGTCGACCTGCCGATGCCCGCCATGCCCTTCCTTACCGTCTTCGAGGACACCTCGAGCCCCAGGCCTGGTGTGGCGGACGTCTACTTCTCGCCGGCAAAGGACCCGACCCCCGTCCCCATCCCGCCCATCGTCGTTCGCCGTCCAACCAAGATCCCGCTCCCGCTCGATCTGCTCGCCGTCTTCGCCGGCATCGTCGCAGCCGTGGCCTTGGCCATTCGGCGTCGTCGTCGCTGAGTTTCCGTCTACGATGCCACGATGAACATCCGCTTTGCCTCGGTCTCGCTCCTCGGCTGCCTCACGCTCCTTGCTTGCTCCGACGAGGGGGAGGACGACGGCACGACCTCGACGAGCTCGGTGTCCTCCGGCGCGACGACGAGCGGCTCGGGGACCTCGAGCTCGTCCTCGGGCTCGACCACCACGGGCACGGGCGGAATGGGGGGTGGCGGAGGCGAAGGCGGCTCGGGCGGCTCGGGCGGCGGCGGGTTCGGGCCTTGCCACGGCTACACGGATGACTTCACCGGGTTCGACCCGGCGTCGGCGGCGGATTATTGGGCGGTCGACGGCGCGGCGGCGGAGCCCGACCCCGACCCGGCCATGGCGCTCACGCCGGTCGGCATCGCGAGCTACGCTGGCGCGTACAGCGAGACCGCCGCCGCAGCGGCGAACTGCTTCACCTCGATCCGCGTGGAGGACGAGGGCGCCGGCAGCGTCTTCTTCGAGATCGTGGAGGGCACGGGCGCCGGACCCAAGGTCATCCTCGAGCACGAAGCCGGCACGGTCTCCGCCAACGAGATCCTCGACGCCATGGGGAACGGCAACAACCTCGGCACCTTGCCGGTCACCGAGCTCCGAGGCTTCCGGGTTCAGGTCCTCGCCGACGAGATGCGGTTCGAGGTCGATGACGGCGGCACGTGGACCGAGGTGGGCGTGTTGACCCCCTTGCCGGCGTGGGCGGCGGACGACGTGAACATCGGGTTCGGGATGAGCGATCCGGGGGCGAGCACCGCGGTCTTCGACGACTACAACGCGGACGAGCCCCTGTAAGGAAAGGCCGGCAGCCGCGTTTGCACGGGTCGACCCCAACCCAGGGCGGCCTGGCGGGTCCATGTCGGCGCGACATCGGGCGGCATCCGGTGTCCGTGCTCAGGAGGGTGCATGGCGCGGCAAGAACTCCTTTCAAGTCTCGGGCTCTTGGGGATCGTGGCTGCCTGCTCGGGCGCGGCGATCCAGTTGGAGGAAGCAGTGGCCGCGCCGGTGGCGCGGCCCGCGTCTGCCTCCTCGGGTCTGGCGGAGCCCGCCTCCTGTGCCCGGAAGGGATCGACCCGCGGCGGCGCACCGCTCTCCTCGTCCGGGCAGGGCGGGACTGTCGCCCTCTCTTCCTGGGGCAACCAGGTCGTCGCGTACGTGCTTCACGAGGACGATCGGGCCATCCACGCGATCGACATCGAGAGCGGAATGCAGCTCGGCGTGACGCCGCTCGACGGCGCTCCGGCGAGCCTGCTCGTCCTCGGCGACGGCCGGGTCGCGGTCACCTTGCGCGATGAGAACAAGCTCCAGCTGCTCGAGCCCGGCGCGACGCCCGGCGACACCTTCGCCGTCCGCTGCTCGCTCGACGTGCCGTCGGAGCCGTTTGGCCTCGCGACGAGCCCCGACGGCGCGACGCTCGCGGTGACGAGCGCCTGGGCGCACAAGGTCCTCGCGTTCGACGTCGCCACGATGAAGCTCCGCGCCGAAGTCGACGTGCCGCGTGAGCCACGCGCCGTCGTGGTCGACGACGACGGGGAGCGGGCCTTCGTCGCCCACGTGGTCGATGCGAAGATGAGCGTGGTGGACTTGCCGACAGCATCGTCAGCATCGCCCTCCGTCCGCACCATCGATCTGCGCGCCAAGAAGAGCGGTCAGCTTCAGGCGGGCTGTCAGGGCTTCGCGCTGGCAAAAGCGGTCAGCGCCCTCCCTACGCATGCCGGTCAGCCGGGCACGCCCGCCTCCTCCGAGAAGCCTCCGCTCCGCGGGGCCGCGCCTCCCGCGCCCGGTGAGCCCGGGAAGGCCGCTCCTCCCACGAGCCCGACGGCGCCGAAGGCGCCCGATTCCGGCGTTCCTCAGGTGGAGGCGAGGGTCTTCGCGCCGATGGTCATCGTGGATCCCGGTGAGGTCGAGCAGGCGAGCTCCGGCGGGTACGGCTCGCCCGAACGCGGGCCGACCGAGCGGCCGCTCGTGAGCGTGGTCGACGCCGGCGCGGAGCGCCCGATGACGCGCACCGCCGCGGGTGATGCGCTCGTCAGCACCGACGCCTGCCTCTTGCCTCGCGCTGCGGCGTTCGACGCAGGCTCGCAGTCGCTGCTCGTCGTGTGCCTCGGCTCCAACATGGTGCTGCGCCTCGACGGCCGCGCGGTCGATCCTTCTCGGCGGCAGCTCGCGAGCTTCCGCGTGCCGGCGGGCCCGACCGGGATCGCCCTCGACGAGCAGCGCGGCCGCGCGGTCGTCTTCTCGCAGTTCGCCAGCGCGCTCACCGTGGTCTCGATCGCCGACGGCAAATCACGCGAGATCTCTGTCCCGGCCATCCTGAGCCGGATGCCCGCGGCGCAGCTGCTCCGCGGCCGCGCGCTCTTCCACGCCACGAATGACGGACGTATCTCCGGGGACGGCCGTGCCTGCGCCAGCTGCCATCCGGACGGTCGCGACGACGCGATCACGTGGCAGACTCCCGACGGTCCGCGCCAGACGATCATGCTCGCGGGGCGCCTCGCCGGCTCGGCGCCGTTCGGGTGGGACGGCGACAAATCGACGGTTCGCGCTCACGTCACCGACACGCTTGCGCGCCTGCGTGGGACGGGAATGGCGGTGCTGAGCGCCGATCGCGCCGACTTCGAGGATCTGCTCGCCTATGTCGGGGCCATGAAGGCTCCCAAGGTGGCCCCCGACGCGGCGCGGGCGGCGCTCATCGCGCGGGGCGAGGAGCTCTTTCAAGACGAGACCACCTCGTGCGCGGCGTGTCATCCGGCCGGGCGCACCAACGGCAAGGCCGTCGTCGTCAGCACAGGCGCGACCAAGATCGACACGCCGTCGCTCACGGGTGTGGCAGGGACCGCACCCTATTTCCACGACGGGCGCTTCGCCACGCTCGAAGAATTGCTCAAATCCCCCGACCATTTCATGGGCAAGACCGTCCAGCTCACGCGGAAGGACCGCGTCGCGCTCGCGGCCTACTTGGAGACGCTATGAGCCGCGATCGCAGAGCGCTCGCGGCGCTGCTCGTGCTCCTTGCTTCTGCTTGCGGCGCGCCTGCGAAGCCCGAGGCTCCTGTTCCTTCCGCTGCGCTCGAGGTGCAGACGGTCGAAGGCCTCTCGCCGCCGATGTCGTCGTTCGTTGCTGGATCTGCCCCGCCGGAGGTCCGCACCCTACCATTCCGAGTCTCGAGCCTCCCGACGTTCGTGACCGGACACACGAGCGACAAGGCTCCCGAGCGGCGTGCCGACGACGTGCAGGTCGAGCGGAGCGGCGAGACGGCGGTCATCACGCTGCGCCGCCGGGAGGGGCGTGTCGGTCGGCTCCTCCTCGACTCGACGGCTCCCGTGAGCCTCGGCGGGCTCCAGGTTCGATGTGGGCAATGGGCGGCCGCCAACCTCACGATGCACATGCTCGACATTCGCGCCGACGGCTCGGCTCTCTTCACGCGCGTCGAGGGGATCTTCGACGCCTCGGCGTGTGAAGCAGTCGAGCGAGCGCGTGTCTCTTTCGAGCCCAAGACCCTGGTTCCGGGGTATCTCTACGCGTTCCGCGTCTGCACGGCGACGCCGTGTGGTGCGGGCCAGGAGCGGGTCTCTTTCCTCATGCCCTCCACGGCGGTGCTCGAGATGGATGGAATGATCTCGGGGGCGCAGCCTGCCCCGCCGGAGCCGCTCGTGATCGCCTCGTACATCGTCGAACGCGGATCGACGGGGACCTTCTCTGCCGTGGTGAACGAGGCCGCCCTGCGCGTGCTCTTCGCCTCGCCGCCGAGCTTCGTGGGCGACGCGCCGATGTTCGTCGGCGTCGACATCGGCAGCGCCTCCGGGGAAGCGGAGCCCGTCGCGGTGGCCTCGTTCGGGCCCGTCAGGAACGGGCCCACACCACGCCCGGTCCCCGAGCCCTTCCACTGACGCTTCCGTCGGCGCGCTCCAAGCGGTTCAGCGCGACGCCTTCGGGCGCGAGATGTCGCCGTGTCTCGCGTTCGTGGCGCGCGCGTACGCTTCGGGGTGGAGCAGCACCTGCGTCCCTCGCACCCCGGCGGAGATCGAGATCACCTCGAAGAGCACAGCCGTCTCGTCCAAGATGACAGGATAGTCCTTCTTGCCGCCGAGCGCGGTCACGCCCCCGCGGATGTAGCCGGTGAGCGGCTGCACCTCCTTCAGGGGCACGGTGTCGACCTTCCTGTCACCCGTGACCTTGGCGAGGCCCTTCAGGTCGAGCTCCGCGTCACCGGGGATGACGGCCAGGCAGACGCCGTGTTTGTCGCCTCGGCAGACGAGCGTCTTGAACACCTGCTCTGCCGGCAGGCCCACCTTGCGGGCGACCGTCTCGGCCGACAGGTCGGACTCGTCGACCTCGTAGGCGCGGAGCTCGAACGCGATCCCGAGCTTCTCGAGGATGCGGACGGCGTTTGTCTTCTGGGGCTGGGTCACAACCCCATGTAGCCGAGCGACCAGCCGCCCAGAACGGGCTTCTCGGAGCCTGTCGTCGCCAAGGTCGCGCGCAGGCGGACCGCGGTCACCCCGTCGAGGATCGTCCCGAGGTCCGTCCCCGACTGGACGCCGCTGGCGACGACCTCGTCGGCCTGATCGAGCACGTCCACCACGACGGAGGTCCCTGACGGCTCCGTTGCTTCGAAGGTGAGCGTACCCCACGAGCAGAACCCGCTCGGCGCGGCGATGAGATCCGTCAGCGTCGTTCCCGTGGTCGCGACCACCGATCCTTCGAAGCCAGCCGCGGGGCTCACCGTTCCGGCGCCCGATTTGGTCCCGTAGTCGAGCCGGATGCGTCCGGCCGACCCGACGCCGCCGATGCCGTAATAGGGAGAGCCCGCGATGACCGAGGCGCCGCCGACGCCGCCCTGGGCCGAGATCGTCCCGCTGTTCGAGAGGGTGCTCGTGGTGAGGCGAATGCTTCCGCCAGAGCCGCCCCCTCCACCGCCGCAGCTCCCCGACCCGTCGCTACCGCCTGGGCCGCCGTTCGCGCGCACGGCGCCGGACCCTCCGACGGTGATCGACGGCGCGCTGATCCAGATCGCGCCCCCGCCGCCGCCTCCTCCTCCGGCTCCGCAGTTGTAGCCGCCGGAGCCGCCGCCTCCGCCCGAGCCCGCAGTCAGGGTCGTCAGGTCGAGCATTCCGTAGCTGATCCCTCCCGAGCCTCCTGCGCCACCGGAGCTGCCGCCGAGCGCCACGTGCCCTCCGCCTCCGCCTCCGCTCCAGCCGCTCCCCGCCGCGCCGGGGCCCGTCCCGGTGCCGATGACGCCAGCGAGGGGGCCCAGGTTGACGTCGAACGAGCCATTGCCTCCGTTGCCGCCTCCCGCGCGGCCGAGCCCGCCCGCGCCGAAAGTGGAGTACGTCACGCCGTTGCCGCCCGCTGCGCCGCTCGCGTCGATGGTTCCGTTGACGGCGACCGCGCCCGTCGCCCGGATGACGAGCGGCTGGTTGCCGGTGACGGTCACGGTCACACCTGACGGAATCGTCATGGTCGTGAAGTCGTAGGTTCCTCCGGCGATCGTCGTGCTCGACCCGGGAGCGAACGCGCCGTCCGAGCCGTCGCCGGTGTCCACCTGCGAGCCGAGCGTGATCTCGTCGTTCGCCGTGAGGAGCGAGGCGTTCGTGTTCATGTCGAAGTCCGCCGTAGTCGTTTGCGAGAACGCGACCGCCTCCGCCGGCCCCGTCACCACCGTCGTCGCTGGAGCGCTCGCGCAGCCGTCGACGGTCACCACCAGGCTGTAGGTCCCCTCGTCCTCCGGACCGAAGTCGCTCAGCGTGGGGCTCTCTTCGCTCGACGTGAACCCGTTCGGGCCCGTCCACGCGTAGGTCGCGCCTGCGACGGCCTGCGCCGTCAGCGTCAACGGGTCGCCGCCGCAGACCGGTCCGCTGTTGCTGGCGGCCGCGGTCGGCGGGTCGGCGCACGTTCCGCCGCCCCCGCTCCCGGTCGTCGAGCCTCCGGATTGGCCGTCGTCGTCACCGTCGTCGACGCTGTTCGACGTCGCGCAGCCGCCGGCCGCCAGGAGCAAGAAGAGGGGTGTGAGCCAAGCGCGGAGCATGCTCCGAGTATCGCATCAGCCCCGCCACCCGGCCACGAACCGCTCGAAGTCCTCGACGGCGACCGGGTAAAGCGCGCGCCACTCGCTCTCCACGGCGCCGACGTCGATCTCCTTCGAGATCGAGGCGCGCAGTCTCGCGAAGTACACGTCGAGCGCTCGCGTCGCCTCGCCGGACGGCAGACCGTGGAGCAAATAAGCGACGTCGCGCATCCCCGTCCCGCCGCCGACGTATTGGAAGTCCACCGCCGCGACCGCGCGGCCGTCCGCTCGAAAGCAGAAGTTCGCCGGCTTCGCGTCGCCGTGGATCAACGTGCGGTGGCGCGCATCGCGCAGGCGCCGGTCGTTCTCGGGCGCGCGCGCGTGGAGCGCGGTTCCCGCGATGGCCGCGAGCTCCTCGGGGCGCGTGGCGAGGTGCCAATACGAGCCCTCCTCCCAGAGGTCTTCCGGCGCGGTGTGCAGGAACGCGGCGTGGAATGCCGCGAGCCAGCCGAGGCACACATCGAGCTCCGCGCCGCGAGGGTCGCGCATCCGCCGCGAGAAGCCAGCTGCATCGAGGTCTTCCAGTAGCAAGACGAAGCTGTCATGTTCGTGTGCTTGTCCGAGGTGAGCGGCGACGCGCGCGCCGGACGGGCAGCGCTCCGCGTAGCGCGCGTAAAACGCTTGCTCGACCCGGTAGGAGCGGAGCTTGCGCCGGTGCCCGAGGCTCGTCGCCGGCGGCGCGATCACGTGTTTCACGATCAACGCCGCGCGCGTGCCTCCGCGCAGGTGGGCGCGGAGGAGCCTCCCGTATCCGCCCCAGAGGGTCTGGATGCGCTCCACGCGCTCCACGCCTCCGGCGCCCGTCGCTCGGGTCACGAAGCTCTCGAGGGCCGCGTCCATGTGCGCGGGACCCTACCAAAGCCCCTGCGGTCCGGCACGCGGAGGTCGGGAACACGGCGCCCCTTCGGATGTCTGGCTCCTCACCATGCACGAGGAAACGAGCTCGGCCCGCGTGCCGTCGACCATCCAGATCACGGTGCGCTGGGGCGCGTCGGTCCTGATGGCGAAGCGGATCTCCCCGCCCAAATCGATGCCCCTGACCGGCGGGGTCGGCCGCCTCGAGCTCGGCGCGAACGGCCTCGAGCTCGTGGCCGGCCGCGAGCGCATCCAGGTCGTGCGGGGCAAGCGCACGAAGACGGTGGTGGACGACGTCGAGATCGTGATCGACGCGACGGAAGACAAGCTCCCGATGCTGGCGTTCCCGCCCGTTTTCGAGAAGCGTTACGCCGCCGCCGACGCCGGGGCGCTGCTCCTGCACGCCGGCATCTTCGGCCTCGCCTTCCTCACGTACGCGCCGCTCTCACACGCCGAGACGGACGTGGAGGACCTGCGGAGGTCCTTCGACAAGACCGAGGCGCGGTCGATACCGCTCACGGTGGATTCCACCTTCAACGACCAGGTCGGCCCCGGTGTGAGCATCCTGTCTCGGCCGAGACCGGAGGACGCGCCGGTGAAACGCGGTCCCGTGCTGTCGACGCCGGCGCCCGCGAACGAGCCCACTTCGATCGAAGAGGCGCGGACCTTTGGGATGATCGGCCTGCTCGCAGCAGCGGACCGCGACGAGGTCTCGCTGTGGACGGACGCGACAGCTCCAGGAGACAGCTTCGGCGAGCCGTCCGTCTGGGGGAGCTCGGGCGGCGCAGACGGCTCGAAGGGAGTCATCGGGCTGAGCGGGATAGGGGAGGGCGGCGGGCACGGGGGGTTGCCCATCGCTCTGGGCACGCTCGCCACAGGCGAGAGCGGGGGCGCGGCGATCGAGCGTCGCCTGGCTGGGCACCGCGCCAAGGCGCCGCGGTTCTGCGGCAGCGAACGGTGCGGCGCCCGCTTCGAAGGGCGTCTGCCTCCGGAGATCATCCAGCGGATCGTCCGGCAGAACCACGGCCGGTTCCGCCAGTGTTTCGCGAGCACCCAGCGGGGTAACGCGAGCGACGCGAGGGTCTCCGTCAAGTTCGTGATCGGTCGCGACGGCTCCGTCGGCAACGCTTCCGCCACGTCCGACCGCGAGGACGGCCTCGCTACCTGCGTCGCCCGCGCGTTCTACGGCATGTCGTTCCCGCAGCCCGAGGGCGGCGTGGTCACGGTCACCTATCCCCTCGTGTTCACCTCGGACGGGTGATCCAGCAACTTTCGAGCGTAAGCCTCGAGCCCGGTGGTACGTTCCACCCGCAAGCGGCGCCCCAACTCGCGCGCCCTCACGGAGGAGAACGTCCATGGTTCGTCACGTCATCGCTTCGCTTGGTGCCCTCGCGCTCGGGGTCCTGTCTCTCGCCGGCTGCGAAAAGGACAAGCCCGTCTGCATGCAAGGGCAGATGTACGACGAGGCGAGCGGGCAGTGCATGGCCATGCAGCCGAGCTGTCCGATGGGGACGACCTGGAACGGGATGCAGTGCGCGCCGGGTGGCGGCGGCGGTCAGATGTGCCCCGCCGGCCAGATGTGGAATGGCAGCGCCTGCGTCGCCGGTGGTGGTGGCGGCACGCAGTGCCCCGCCGGGCAGACGTGGAACGGCAGCGCGTGCGTCGCGGGCGGCGGCGGCCTCGGTGGCCTCGGCGGCTTCGGCGGCGCTTCGTGCTCGCCCGCCCAGGCCCTCGACCCGATGGCGGCGACGGCCGCGACCCAGGGCTTGAACCTCCTCGCCCAGCAGAACGCGCCCGGCGCGCGGGCCGTCGGCGGCGCGCTCGCGGGGAACTTCCAGGCCGGCCAGTGCCTGACCATGCAGGTCACCCTGCAGCCGGGCAAGTGTTACACGGTCATCGGCACCGGCACCGCGAGCGAGGTGGACGTGCAGCTGCAGCTCCCGCTCCCGCCGCCCGGCAACCAGACCGTCGCGCAGGACAACTCCTCGGGGCCCATGGCCGTGCTCGGCAAGAGCCCCGACTGCTTCAAGAACCCCTCGCCTTTCCCCGCGCCGATGAACCTCGTGCTCCTCGTCCCGGCGGGTCAGGGCATGGCGGCCGCGCAGCTCTACGAGAAGTGAGCGATGCGCGTGGGTCTCGCGGCGCGTAGCGAGCGCCGCGAGATCAGCGCGAGCCCACCCAGTAGATAGAAGAACGGCGCCTTCGGCGTCTTCTTCGGCGGGTCGAGCTTCTTCCAGATGGCGAACGTCCCGCCCATGGTGCCACTACAGGCCTGGTCGTCGTTCGTCGACTTCGTCGCCACGAGGGCGTTCTCGACCGGGCCCTGGGCACCCGCACCGATATCCAGATCTTCGGCGAGCGCCTCGCGCGGCCAGATGCCTTCGATTCGCGTCACCCAGACGTCGGCCGGGCGCATGCCGATCAGCGCCGTGGAGATGTCGTACGCGCCGTCACAACCGAGCTCTCGGGCGTCGATCTGGTTCGGCTCCACGCTGGTGCACTGCGGAGAGTCGAATGGCTCGCCCGGCGGACATGGATTGGCGACGACGCCGCCAGCGACCGGCTGGAGCGCGCACGACCCGGTCGCCTCGCCGTTCGAGACCGCTTGCTGGCTGTAGATGGCCGCGAAGGTCTGCGTTCCGCCCGCCGCGCCGAAGGGGAAGCGCAGGCTCGTGAAGACGTCCCGCTTGGCGAACGTGGTCAGGAAGGACTTGCCGCCGTTCGCCCCGAGCGCTTGCTGGCGGAGCGCCTCGTAGTTCGAGGTGCTGTCGGCGAAATCGAAGGAGAGCGAGGTCGAGTCGATCGCCGCTTCCTGGAAGTTCGTCGGCTGGTAGCGGCCCTCGCCGATGAGGTAGAGCACGATGGGGGTCTGCGGGCCCGTGCCGATGGCCACCATGCGGAGCGGCAGGGAGAGGCCCGCGCCGGGCATGACGATCTTCACCGGCTTCATCTGCTGCACCCCCTGGCCAGGCTGGAGCCTGAGCGCGATGAAGTCGAACCCCTCCGCGACGTAGTCGTCGATGATCGGCTGCGCCGCTGCGTCCACGTTGTAACCGTGTTGCTCGAGCCAGACGTTGAGCGCGCCGGGCGTGTCGGTCGAGAGCGTGACAGTTTCGTAAGGACCGACGCTCCCCTGGTGCACGACCTCCACCGGGTCCTTCTGTCGCGGCCCGCCGAACGCGGATCCGCCGCCGGTGCCGCCGTCTTCGGAGCCGGCTGACATGGCGCCGCAGCCGGGCGAGCAGCCGTCTCCGCCTTCGCCATAGTCGTAGAAGTCGTCTCCGCTGGAGCAATTCACGGGCGGCCCCGCGACCGTCGTTCGTGTCGTCGCCTCGAGCGTCTCGAAAAACGCGTCGGTCGCCTCTTCGATCGTCGCACCCGGCTTCACCGGGAGCACCCAGGCGAACTCCTCCGGAGCGCCCTGGTACTGGATCTGGTCCCACAGCACCGTCTGCTCCGCCGAGATCGACATCACCATGCGGTGACCCGACACGACCGTCTCCGAGTCCGGCGGGATGAAACACGCGCCGCACGCGAGCGCGGCGTGCTGATACCCGACGAACGCCACTGCGCCGGCCGCGAGGCCGAGCCAAGCTTTCATGTTGTCCTCCAAGGATGAAAAGAAAGACTGCGACTCGGAGGCTATCAGGTCGCTCTTCGAACCGCGACCCCCGGCAGCCGCTATCCTGGCGCCATGCTCTGTCCCCGCGACTTCTCCACGCTCGAGGCCGTCCAGCGAGCCGAGGGCAAGCTCGAGATCGACGTCTGCCGTCAGTGCGCCGGTGTCTGGCTCGACTCGCACGAGCTCGCCGCGCTCTGTCCCACCGCGTCGCACCTGCCCGAGCGCAAGGATGAGGTCATCCTCGCCGCGCTCGCGAGATCACCGGCCGGTCACTTGCACGCCACCCTCGACGCGTGCCCCCGGTGCAAAGGCAAGCCCTTCGAGCTCCGCCTCGCGGGCCTCCTCATCGACTTCTGCCCCGGCTGCGGCGGCGTCTGGCTCGACGGCCCCGAGGTCGAGCGCATCGTCCGTGACCCGCCCTCCGAGCGCGCCGTCGCCATGCCCGGCGGCAGCCCCTTCCGCCGCGCCGCGGCCGAGCTCGCCGCGGACGGCAAGGCATCGTGTGCCCAGTGCCAGAAGCGCGTCCCCGAGACCGCTCTCTACGCCAACCATGACGGTTTCGTCTGCTTTGGATGCTGGGCTGTCGGCCATCAGGAGAAGGCCGACGAACGAGCCAAGGCGGGCGCGTTCATCCGAGGGCTCACCGACGCCGTGTTCGGCGTGGTGCTCGGCCCGG
>JAEUKE010000268.1 GCA_016794345.1 Myxococcales bacterium | reverse complement strand
CGACCTCGCCTCCCCGTTGAGTCGGACGGCCGTCTGTGGTTTGAGCGCGCCCATGCGAACCACTCTCTCGCTGGCCCTCGTGACCATGCTCGCCGCCTGCTCGGGCGGCAAAACCGAGGCAGAGAACCCCGAGCCGACGGCGCCGCCCCCGGCGACCACCACGCCGCCGGTCGCGTCGGCCCCGACCGCGACGCCCACCACCGCAGCTCCCGCGGAGCCGACCCCGCCCAAGCCCGATGTCGAGTGGACCGGCTTCTCCACGCCCGAGAGCGTCCTCTACGACGCCGAGGGTGATCGGTACTTCGTGTCGAACATCAACGGCAAGCCGCTCGACGCCGACAACAACGGCTTCATCAGCGAGCTCACGCCGGACGGCAAGGTCAAGACGCTGAAGCTCATCGAGGGCGGCCAGAACAAGGTGACGCTCCATGCTCCGAAGGGCATGGCGCTCGTGGCCGGCGTCCTCTACGTGGCGGACATCGACACCGTGCGCATGTTCGACATCAAAGGCGCGCCCGTCGTGAAGGGAGAGATCAAGATCGCCGGCTCGACCTTCCTGGCCGACATGGCCGCCGGCACCGGCAAGGACGCGCCCGTCTACGTGACGGATCTCGGCATGAAGCAGGGCGCCTCCGACTTCGAGCCGACCGGCACCGACGCGGTCTACGTCATCGAGAAGGGCAGGGCGAAGGCGCTCGTGAAGAGCACCGACCTGAACCGTCCGAACGGCGTCGTCATGACGCCGAAGGGCGTGCTGGTGAACACCTTCGGCGCGGACGAGGTCTACCGCCTCGGCAAGGACGGCAAGAAGGAGGACGTGACGAAGACGCCGAAGGGCGGCCTCGACGGCCTCGCGTTCTTCAAGGACGAGGTCATCGTCTCGAGCTGGCAGGGGCAGGCGCTCTACAAGGGCCCGCTCGGCGGCAAGCTCGTCCCGTTCCTCGAGAACCTCAAGGCCCCGGCCGACTTCGCGGTCGACACGAAGCGCAACCTCGTGGTCGTGCCGCGGTTCCTGGACAACACCGTCCAGGGTTTCCGGCTGAGCCAGTAACCCGTAGTCTCGTCGCGTGACGAGGCCTCGCCGTTACGCCCTCGCGATCGAGCTGACCGCCTTCTGCAACCAGAAGTGCGGCTACTGCTACAACGACTGGCGAGCCGATCCGTCCGAGATCGGCTCGCTGCCTCGCGAGGATCTGCTCGGCCTCGTCGATCGCGCGCTCACCGAGGTGGACTTCGACCACCTCACCCTGACAGGCGGCGAGCCGTTCGCGCGCCCCGAGATCTTCGAGGTGCTCGAGGTCGCGCAGCGACACGGCAAGCGCGCGCTCATCATCTCGAACGGGGGGATCGTCACGGAAGCGCACGCGGAGCGGCTCGCGCCGCTCCGGCCGCTCTTCGTGCAGATCACGCTGAACGGCCCCGACGCCGCGCTGCACGAGGAGCACGTCGGCAAAGGTCACTTCGAGCCGACCCTGCGCGGCATCCGCACGCTCGCCGACAAGGGCGTGACGGTGGCGGGCAGCATCGTCGTCACGCGCAAAAACGCCCGCAAGGTCGGCGAGATCCTCTCCTTGTTCCGCTCGCTCGGCGTGAAGGACGTGGCGCTCTCACGCTACTCGCCCGCCGGCTACGCGGCCGAGCAAGTGGCGGAGCTCCTGCCTTCACGAAGCGATCTGCTCGAGGGCCTGCGCCAGGCCGAGCCCTTCGGGGCCGAAGGCATGAGCTTGCAGGTGACCATGCCCGTCCCTCCCTGCGTCATCGACACGGCGGACTTCCCACACATCCGCTTCTCGAGCTGTCCGATCGGGACCGAGATGCAGGAGTTCGCGCTCGGTCCTCGGGGGGAGCTTCGCCAGTGCACGCTCCACGCGACGAGCATCGGCGACGCGCGCGCCTCCTCCTTCGCGGAGCTCGTCACGAGCGAGGTCGTGACGCAGTACCGCGACACCACGCCCGAGTTCTGCGAGCCGTGTCC
>JAEUKE010000262.1 GCA_016794345.1 Myxococcales bacterium | reverse complement strand
CGTGGGCGGCCCCGATGTCCCGCAAGCCGGGTTCGTCGCCGGCTACATGTCCGCCATCCCGCCTGAATGGCAGGGCCAGTTCGGCGGCACCGCCATCACCGGGCTGAGCACCATTCCGATCATCAGCCGCACCTCGCTCGGCCCCGCGGCGTTCGTGTTCGACCCCGCCGACGTGGGGGTGACGGATCCGGCGACGGCGACCGCGCTCGTCCATTACCCGATCGACAATTGGACCCTGGGCACCTACGACTCGGTGAACGACTACATGAACATGTCGACGTCGATCACCGGCGTCGTCTTCGTCCAAGGCTCGCGCAGCGTCCTCTTCTTCGGCCGGCACGGCGAAACGGCTTGTTATGGGGAAGGCACGTCGGACCCGGCGCTCGATGGCCAGCCCGTCCCCAGCGGGGGCGGCGAGGTGTATTGTTACGACCCGGCCGACAGCTCGAAGGGGACCCACGGGTATCCCTATCACCACCAGGTCTGGGCCTACGACGCGGAGGAGCTGCTCGCCGTCAAGAACGGGAGCAAGGCGCCGTGGGACGCCGTTCCCTACGCGATCTGGAGCTTCGATCTCCCATTCCAGACGGAGAGCCGATCGCTCGCAGGCGCCGCGTATGACCCCGCCACGCAGCGCATCTTCCTCTCGCAGAGGTTCGGCGACGGCGAGCTACCGGTCGTGCACGTGTTCCAGGTCGCGCGCTGATCGCCGGGCGTGACACCACGAGCTCGGCCTTCACCTGCTCAATCGCGGGCGACCTGGATGCCGAGCGCCTCGATCGCACGGGCCGTATCCGGGTCGAGCATGCCCGGCTCGCGCAGCTCGACACGCGTACGCGCGAGCACGTCGCGCGGAAGCGGCCTGAGCCCTCGTGTGAGCAGGGTCCGCGCGGCGTAGGCGTCGAGCTCGCGCTCCACGACGACGTGCAGCTCGGGCTCGCCCGCGAGCGAGATCTGGAACCGCACGTCCGAGGGCGCCCGCAACACCATGTGACGGAGATTCGTCCCGCGCAGCGCCTCGAGCCACACCGCGGGCTCGACCGACGGCGAGACCTCCAGCTCCTCGAGACCGACCGAAAGCGGCAACGCTCGGACCTCCTCCGGGCGAACGTCGACCCCGAATCCCTCGATGGTCCCCTTGTCGAGCCGGAGCCGCCGCAAGGCCGGGAGATCGAGCGCGGCGAGGTCCTCCAGATCCGGACGTCGGTTGACGCGGACGTCGAGCGCCACGAGCCGGGCGCGCGCGGCCGGACCAAGCGCGGAGAGCAGCGAGATCGGGCCGTCGAGATCGGTCAGGCCGGACAGCAATGGTGAGGCCAGGAGCTTGCGCGCTCCAGCGTCCTCGCGGCCGAAGACCATCAGCTTGCGCAGGCCGACGAGCAGCGGGTCGTCCGGTCGCGGCACGAACTTCCTCAGGTCGAGGCGGATCTCGCTCAGCATTCCCTCGGCGAAGACCGGCTCGCTGCGAGCGAACAGGCAGCGCGCGAACGATTTCAACCAGGTCTTTTGGTGTTTCCCGAGCAGCGCGGCGATCCGCTTCTCCGCTGCGGGCGAGGCGGCGCCACCTGCAGCGGCGAGCTGCAAGGCCATGAGCTCCCCGCGCGGATCGCCTCGTTCGGAGAGCCAATCGGCGAACACGCTGCGGCGCGTGAGATCGTCCGGAGCCTCGGCGATCCACACGACGAAGGAGCGCTCGTCGCGGAACGCGGCGCTCTTCGGCGCCGCGGCAGGCGTGGCCACGGTGGACGTGCGGCTCCCACGCGTGTCGAGGAGCTGCGTGAGCCAGGCGAGCTGCGGGATACCCTCGACGAGCTTCTTCAGCGCCGGAAGATGGCGCTTGTCGCCGTGCGCAACCAAGGCAAGCCCGAGCACGACGAAAAATGGGTTCGCCGGATTCACGGTCACCGGCGGGTACTCGAGGAGCTCGGCGATGGCGTCCGCCACACGGGTGTCGCGCGCGAAATCGAGCAGCGCCGTCGCGCGCGCCGTGATGTCCGTCGCAGCGCCCCGGCCGAACACCTCGAGCAGCGCTGGCAACGTGTCCGGTGCGCGGAGCGCCGAAAGCTTCATCCATGCGGCGTGCAGCGCCTTCGGCGTCGTGGGGAGGGGCGCGAAGCTCCCCGCCGGCGCCCCCGCAGGGGGCTCGCTCGCGACGCGGGCTGTGAAGCGCCGCGCCGCCTCGAGCGCGGGCTTGCGCCAGCGCTCGACGTCCGCCGAGTAGCGCGGCAGCTCGGTGTGATCGAACGCCCGCACGCCCGCGCGGTGAACGAGGGCCACGCCGAGCGCGCAGCTCGCGCCCGCGAGCGCCCACACATCGAACGGGAATACACGCAGGAGCTTTCCGGCTTCCTTCGCCACGGCTTCGCTCCGCGGCCATTTGCAGAGCGAGAGCAGCCTGCGCTCGGTGGCGGGCCGGCTCTCCTTGGTCAAGCTGGCGAAGAGCTCCGGTAGGTCCCGCTCCGCCTGCGCCGCCGCGCGTTCGAGCCAAAGGTCCTTCTTGGCCACGATGAATGCCCTACTCCGACAGCTCGCGGAGCCGCGCCTGGATGAGCTTCTTCACCAGCGCGACCGGCAGCGGCTTCTCGCGCGTGAAATGGACGGCTGACTTCGTGCCGGACCAGCCGGTGAGCTCCGCCGCGAGGGTGCCGAGCGTCGTGCCGCTGAAGGGATAATAAGAGCCTCCGCCGGCCGTGGCGGCGAAGCCTGCGACGACGTGACCCTTGGCGCGGAAGGCCGGCATCGAATAGCTGATGCACTCCTCTGCTTCGGGGAGGACGCGCTTGATGGTCCTGCGGAGACCTTCGAGGAGCTCGCGCGTGTCCGCGTCGACCGCCGCGAGGTAGGCGTCGATCGACGCCGGCTTGCCGGTGACCTGTCGCGACGGCGTGCGAGGCGCGGTCTTCTTCGTCACGGCCGTCTTCTTCGTCGCAGCCGTCTTTTTGGTCGCGGCCGCCTTCTTGGCTCGGGCCATGGCTCCTCCTCTCTCGGTCAGGCGGGACCCACGAGGGCGCGCGCCTGCTTCACGAGATCGCTCACGCGTTGGTGGACGGTGTCGTTCACGGTCGTCGGGTCCGCGTCGC
>JAEUKE010000257.1 GCA_016794345.1 Myxococcales bacterium | reverse complement strand
GGGCACGTGAGCGCGGACGGTGGCCAGGAGCCGCACGAACCAGGGCTCGGGCAACATCCCCTCGGGGAGGCGGTCGGGGATCATCGCGAGCCGCCGCACCTCGTCGGCCAGCTCCGGCGAGGCTCTGTCGCGGATCGCCCGGAGCGTCTGCAAGACGGCATTCGGACCGATCAGCGCCGGCCCGCGCGAGTCGAGGTTGGGGAACGCAGTGGCGGACATGAGCCCGCCTTCCCTTTCACGACTCGGGCCAACGGGACCTGCCGGAAGGGAAGGTCGGTTTGTAAGGCAAATTGGACAGTTGCCTGTGTGCGCCCGATTCGACAGGCGCAAAGTTCGCCGCCCTTCGCAGCCGGAGCCGAAACGCTTGCGCGTGCTCCGCCGCTGCGACGGCCCGGGGTCGGGCTCACCCGCCGCTGCGACGCCGGCGTCGCAGTACCGGCCCCAATCACCGGTTTTTCCGCTATCTCGCGCAAGGGCACGGCTCCTGCAGCGTGCCGCGCATGACTTCCCCTCGTCAGCACGTCGGCTGGGCGGGCGCCTTCGCGCTCCTCGCCGGCGCGGTGCTCGGCTGCACCGGCGACATCGGTGACGACCAGGACGAAGACCCGCCGGAGGGTCCCGAAGCGATCTGCGCGGCCGACGCGGCGCTGACGGTGCCCCTGCAGCGCATCAACGCCGACCAGTTCCGCCAGGTGGTGACCGAGCTCTTCGGCGAAGGCATCGTCTTCGACACAGGCTTCCCCGTGCCGGTGAAGGGCTACGCGTATTCGACCTACAGCGCAGCGAACCCTGTCGCCGACGCACAGGTGAAGCCCATCCTCGAGACGGTCGAGGCGATCGCCATGCAGGTCGCCGACCGCATCCCGGCGTGCCCCGGAGACGAGACCACGTGTGCGACGACGTACCTCGCGGACGTCGCGACGCGGGCGCTGCGCAGAGCGCCGACCGACGGCGAGATGGCGATCCTGATGGCCCGCTACACCGGCGCAAAGGCCGAGATGGATCACGCCGAGAGCACGGCCGTCGCGGTCGCCACGCTCCTCCAGATGCCGCAGTTCCTCTACCTGCTCGAGGCCGTACCGGAGCCCGACGGGACGCCCACGACGCTCGACGGGCAGGAGATCGCCCAGCGCATGGCGCTCCTCTACTGGAACGGCTTGCCCGACGAGGACCTGCTCGCGGCCGCGGCCGACGGCTCGCTCGCCGACCCGGAGGTGCGACGCGCCCAGGCTCGCCGCATGCTCGAAGATCCACGCGCCAAGAGCGTCATCGGCGGCTTCCTGCGCGAGTGGATGATGATCAAGGGCTTCGCCGCAGACGTCCACGAGCCGGAGCTCCAGGCGGCGCTGGAGGAAGAGCTCACGCGCGACATCGACGCCGCGCTCGCGTCCTCGACGGGGCTGCGCGATCTTTTGACGTCCAACAAGACCTTCGTCAACAGCGTGCTGGAGACCTTCTACGGCCTTCCTGCGGTCAGCACAGGACCGGACGACTGGCGCGAGGTGGAGCTCGACCCGGAGATGCGTGTCGGCGTCCTCACGCACCCGCTCCTCCTGGCGAAGTTCGCCCATGGCGAGGCGCCGTCCGACATCCTCCGTGGCAAGTTCGTGCGCGTGAACCTCCTCTGCGTCGACATCGAGCCGCCGCCCACCGGCGCGGCCGAGCAGCAGAAGGAGATCGTCGCCGAAGGCGCCTCCATTCGCGAGCAGGCGCAGGCGCGGCTCGATCACCCGACCTGCGGCGGCTGCCACCGCCTGATGGACCCGATCGGCTTCGGCTTCTCGGCCTTCGACGGCGCCGGCCGCTACGAGCCCGTCGTCGGCGGCGTCGCGGTGGACACGAGCGGCGCGATCCAGCCGCCTTCGGACATCTCGGGCGAGTTCCACGGCGTCCGCGAGCTCGGCGAGAAGCTGGCCGCCGGGACGGAGGTCGGCGCCTGCTTCTCCAAGCAGTGGGTCCGCTACACGCTGGGCAAACGCGAGCTCCAGAAGGAGGAATGCTCGATGGATGAGATCGGCCTCGCCCTCGGTGAGCAGAGCCAGACGCTGCTCGACACCTTCGCGGGCGTCGCCGCCTTGACGGCCTTCGTCCAGCGCGCAGCCGAGGAGACGGAGCAATGAGACGTCAGCTGAATCGTCGTTCGTTCCTCCGCGCCGCGAGCGGCGCCGCCATCGCCCTGCCTTTCCTGGAGTCGCGCCCGGCTCGTGGCGGAGGAGCCACCGTGCCGACCCGATTCGTCATCTTCCAGAGCGGCGAGGGCAACCTCATGCCGCGCTTCCGTCCGCCGACCCTGGCGAACGACGCGCTCGAGCTCAGCGAGATGCTCCAGCCGCTCGCGGCCGTGAAGGACAAGCTCACGGTCGTCTCCGGGCTCCGCAATCCTCTCCCCGCCATTCACACCTCGAATGGCCACAACGCCCCCGGCCACACGATCCTCACGGCCAACGTGGTGGACACGACCGGCAACGGTCAATACGACCCGGGGCTCGAGGTGACCGCGGGCCAGCGCTGCCTCGGGCCGTCGATCGACCATTACCTGGCATCTCGCCTCGGCGTGATGGAACCCTTGAACCTCGCGGTGGGCGGCTCCGACCCGGGCGAGAACCGCATGTTCTACAAGGTGAAGGACCCGGGCGATCCGAGCGCCAACCCCGAGGCGCCGCTCAACGCCGACCCGGTCGACGCCTTCAACACGAACCTGGCTGGCCTCCCCACCGGGACCACCACGCGAGCGGACCGGTTCCGCGCCCGTCGTGCCGACGTGCTGAACGGCGTCGTCGGCTCGTTCGACGAGCTGAAGAAGAACCTCAGCACGGCAGACAAACAGCGCGTCGCCGACCACCTCGACGCCCTCCGCGACCTGCAAGAGAGCCTCAACTACGTCCCGCCGGTCGAGTGCGGCGAGCTGACGTTGGACGTGCCCGGT
>JAEUKE010000223.1 GCA_016794345.1 Myxococcales bacterium | reverse complement strand
ACGACGCTGCAGGACCGCGGCCTCCAGATCAAAGCCATCCGCGACGTCCTCGCGCAGGCCGAGAAGGGCGAGTTCTCCCTCCAGGAGTGGCTCGGCTCTCACGATCAGCTGTCCTCGCCGTGGGCGGGCGATCGGCCGAAGGTGATGACCGCCGACGAGATCCAGACCGAGATCGATGGCCGCCGGCCGGGCCTGCTCGGCGATCTCGTCCGCGTCGGTCTGGTGACGCGAAAGGGCGACGCCTACCTCGTCGAGAGCCCGGCGTTGTTCGTGCTCGCCCTCCGCCTCGAGCGCGTGGGCATGCCGCTCGAGAACGTTCGCGACGCCTTCAAGCTCCTGAACAAGCACCTCGGCCGGCTGGCCGACGACCTCACGAGCTACTTCATCAAGAACGCCGACGCGCTCGGCGAAGACGTCGACGACGCCTACGACGAGCTGCGTCCGGTCAGCCTCGAGGCCGTCCGCGTGATCTTCGCCCGCGAGATGGAGCGGACGACGCGCAAGGCGACCGAGTCCGGCGCCGCCGCCGTGCTCTCGCGGCGCAAGCGCGAGAAGAAGAAGAAGCCGACGTAACCGGCTCGAGCGCTCGCTCGAGCCCGAGAAAGGACCCTCATGAATGCCGTCGTCTCGCGGCTCGTGGCCGCGCTTTGTCATCCGTTCACGATCGACGACTACGTCGCGCTCGCCTCGCCGCTCTGGTCGAGCGGCGAGGTTCGCGCCCGCATGGTCGAGGTAAAGAGAGAGACACACGACGTCGCCACCCTCGTGCTCCGACCGAACGCGCGGTGGCGCGGCCACCGGGCGGGACAACACGTCGCGCTCACGGTCGAGGTCCGCGGCGTACGAAGGACAAGATTCTTCTCGATCGCGAGCGGCGAGGTGGCGGAGGACGGGACCATCGAGCTCACCGTGAAGGCTCGCCCGGGCGGCGAGATCACGCCGTCTCTGATCTCCGGCGCCTTGCGCGGCGCGATCGTGACGCTCTCGCAGGCGTCGGGCTCCTTCGTCCTGCCCGACGTCATGCCGGAGCGGACGCTCCTCCTGAGCGGCGGCAGCGGGATCACGCCGGTGATGTCGATGTTGCGGACGTTGCCGCAAGCAGGCGCTCGGGACGAAGTCACGTTCGTGACCTGGGCGCGTTCGGAGGCCGACGTGATCTACCGGGAAGAGCTCACGCGGCTCGCGCGGGAGGCAGGCCCAAAGGCGCGTGTCCTCGTTCGGTTGGGGCCGTTCGACGCGGCCGCGCTGGCGGAGATCGTCCCCGACTTCGAGACCTGGGACACGTGGGCGTGTGGGCCAGCCCCCTTCCTCGAGGCGGTGGGCGCGGCGTTCGAGGCTCGCGATCCGGCCGCAGGCGAGCGGCTCCGGACCGAGCGGTTCTCCCTGGATCGAGGGGCGGACACCTCCGGCGAGAACGAGGTCACCTTCACGCGGTCCGACAGACGCGCGCGCGGCGGCGGCTCGCTCCTCGGTCTGGCCGAGCGAAGCGGCCTGACGCCGGAGACCGGTTGCCGGATGGGGATCTGTCGGACCTGCACGTGCCGGAAGATCTCCGGCACCACACGCGACCTCCGCACGGGCGCGCTCTCCACCGACTCGGACGTGGACGTCCAGCTCTGCGTCAGCGAGCCCGTGGGTCCCGTCGCGCTCGACCTGTGAAAGGACAATCATGAGCACGAAGAACCTCTCCCCTGCGGAGCTCGAGGCGTTTGGCGCCGAGCTCGACGCGTTGCTGGTTCGCACGAAGGCCGATCTCGGCGAGCGTGACGCCCGCTACATCCGGCGCACGGTCCGTCTCCAGCGCGGGCTGGACGTCGCCGGCCGCGCCCTGCTCTTCGCGAGCGTGTTTCCGCCGGCTTGGGCGCTGGGCACCGCGGCGCTCGCGGCGGCCAAGATCATCGAGAACATGGAGATCGGCCACAACGTCCTGCACGGCCAATACGACTTCGCCAACGACCCGAAGCTGTCGTCGACGAAATACGAATGGGACAACGTGTGCCCTGCCGATCAATGGCGGCACTCGCACAACTACCTCCACCACACGTTCACCAACGTGCTCGGCGTCGACGAGGACCTCGGCTATCGCCTCCTGCGTGTCACCGAGGGCCAGCCCTGGAAATTGTCCACCACGCTCCAGCCCGTCTACACCGCCGCGCTCGCCGCGCTCTTCCAATGGGGCGTCGCCGCTCACGACGTCGACATCCGCCGCTACCTCTTGCACCCCGAGCAGCGGACCGAGGAGGACCGCAAGAAGGTCGCGGGCATCCTGAAGAAGGCGCGCCGCGGGCTGCTCAAGGACTACGTGCTCTTCCCGCTCCTCGCGGGCCCGTTTGCTCTACCCGTGCTGGCCGGCAACCTGGTCGCGAACCTCGCCCGAAACATCTGGGCCTTCGCCGTCATCTTCTGCGGGCACTTCCCCGCCGGCACCGCGACGTTCTCGCCCGATGCGCTCGAGAACGAGACGCGCGGGGGCTTCTACTTCCGGCAGATCTCGGGCTCGGCCAACTTCGACGGATCGAGGCTCATCCATTTCATGAGCGGTCACCTGAGCCACCAGATCGAACACCACCTCTTTCCGGAGATCCCCGCGCACCGGTACCCCGAGATGGCCCGCGAGGTCCGCGCGATCTGCGAGAAATACGGCGTCGCCTACAACACGGGCTCGTTCGGTGGGCAGCTCTGGAGCGTGATGAAGAAGATCGTCCGCCTCTCGCTGCCGGCACGAGGGGAGGCCGGGCGCCTGCCGGCGTGACCGCCTGGCTCCCAGTCGACCAACGCTGCCCCCCCCCAGTGACCGCCGCGCGCTACTTCTTCGTCGGGTCGGAGACGCGGCCCATGAAGAGGACGAGCCCGCTCGCGTTGTCGCGGATCACGTACAGAAACGGGTGGTCGGCCTTGAACTCGGTCGGCTTCGCCGGCGCCGCGCTCCCCGCCCTGGGCATGGCGACGGCCGTGGCGGCCGCGGCCTCGGTGCCCTTCTCGTCGACCTTGATGAACCCTTTGTGGAACACCTTGCCGATGTAGAGCCTGTCGTCGGGCGAGGGCGGGTTGGCGATGAGGGTGAAGTCCGCCTTCTTGCGATCGAACGCGGTCTTCATGCCCATCTCGACGAGGTGATCGCCGAGGGAGAGGGAGCTCTGCGGGGCGATCTCGAACTTGGGGATCTGCGCGAACACCTGCTCGCCCTTCATCGATTTGGCGAGGTCGTCGAGCTTCTTCGCGTCGAACGACTTCTCGAGCGCGCCGAGGCCGTCCACCGCGTCCGGCAGGACGATGACCATCGACATGCTGCCGCCCTTGTAGGGGATCTCGAGCGCCTGCACGCCGTCCTTCTTGGCGTACTTGTAGAAGGCGGTCTGGTTCATCGTCGGCACCTGGACCTTGTCCGCCTTCGTCGTGGAGAACGCCGCCGCTTGCGTGCGGTCCTTCTCGAACGGGTTCTCCCAGTCACCGAGGAAGTAGATCGCGTTCACGAGGACGAGGCGGGTGTCGCCGGTGATGCCCTCCTTCGGGATGAGATCCGTGATGCGCTTCTCGGTCTCTTGCTCGACCCAGCCGTTGATCTTGCCGCGCGCGGCCTCGGGGCCGGCGACGAAGTCGAGCAGCTCGAGCGGGGCGCCGTAGGCGGCCTTCGTCTTGTCGAGGAAGGGCTGCTCGAACTTGAAGGTCTTCTCTCCGAAGAGCTGGTTCGCGATGCGGAAGGTGACCGGGCGGTTCGGGCTCTCGAGCGAGAGCGCGAGCTTGCCCGCCGTGCTCATGACGTCGTCGGCCGAGCCGTCGAAGTGGAGGACCTTCTTCATCTGCTCGGCGGTCTCGCCCTTCGCGCCGCCCCAGGTCATCGCCAGCGCGGTCGTGATGCTCGCGGGAGAAATGACGATGTTGCCAGGGTCCTTCTGGAGCCGCTTGTAGAGGTCGAAGCCGAAGGCGTTGCTGCCCTGCGCGAGCTTCGTCACGGCGTCGACCGGAGGCGGATCGACCGGCGCTGCGCTCGCCGTCGGTTTCGTGCTCGCTGCCGGTGAGCTCGAGGCGGAGGTGGCGGGCGTCGCGGACGTGCTCGATTGCTGGGGCGCGGCGGTGGTCGAGTTCGACGGCGACTGAGCGTCCGGCCGCGCGGGCTCGTCGCAGGCGAGGGCAAAGAGCGAAAGCGACAGGAGGGAGGTCAGGATCGACGAGCGCATGGGACGGGATCTCCTTTGATGAGGCGACAGACTAGGCCCCTGGAACCAACACTTCTTGAAGAATTCGGGCCGCCCCTGACGGGGCGAAGGCGGCCCGAATTCCCGGGCGAAGCGGCGGTTTGTTCCTGAGTGGACTCATTGTTGTTTGCGTGGAAACTCCGTTTCCACGGGACTGGGCCTTCGACGTTCGACGGGGCAGGAGGATCCACCGCAGCTTTGCCCCGACGCGCCCCGCACCAGGCGAGGCCGGGGGCCACGCCGGGTTGGTCCGCGACGTGCAGCTGTCCAGCCCCGGAGAAGACATGGTGCTCGGAAGACAATCGTTCGGCGTCCCTCCGGCGATCCCCGGCGGACGGCCATGTTACGTCGCGACGGCGCCCGTGGAGGGAGCGTTCGTCACCCCGACGATCCGCCTCGCACGCCCGCTGGCGCGCGGGGGCATGGGCAGTGTGTGGCTCGCCGAGCACCTCGGGCTCGGGGCGCCCGTGGCGGTGAAGTTCATGAGCGAGACGACGCTCGAGAGCCGTTCAGCGCGTGACCTGTTCCAGCAGGAGGCCGCGGCGCTCGCGCGCATCCGGAGCCCTCACGTCGTGCAGGTGTTCGACTTCGGCATCACGCCAGGCAACCTGCCCTTCATCGTGATGGAGCTCCTCGAAGGCGAGACGCTGCAGGATCGAATCGAGCGATACGGGCGGCTCTCGCCGCGGCTCACGGTCGAGATCGTGCGGCAGGTCGGCGTCGCCCTCTCCCGGGCGCACCAGCTCGGCATCGTCCACCGGGACATCAAGCCCGAGAACGTGTTCCTCGTGGAGAGCGGCGGCGGCCCCTTCGTGAAGGTCCTCGACTTCGGGATCGCGTCGGAAGTTGGAGCAGCAACTGACGACGTCGTCGGCACGCCCCATTTCATGGCGCCCGAGCAGATGGCGGGGGCCTCGGTCGGGCCCACGGCCGACGTCTGGTCGCTCGGCGTCGTCGCGTATTATTGCCTCTCGGGGAGGCTGCCGTTCGCCGGGCGATCGCTCGGATCGATCAGCGCGTCTGCGCGGCATGGCGCGGCGCCGCTCGGCGGCTTCCTCTCGGAGCCGATGTCCGGCTTCGAGCGGTGGATCGCAGGCGCGCTGGAGCCCGATCCGTTTTTCCGCTACGCGGACGCTTGCGCTGCGCTCGACGCGCTCGCGCGGCTCCTCGACGGCACGCCGCTCGAGCTCGAGACCGCGCCGCGCCGGCGGAGCGCGGAGCGGACGCCGTCGCCGGAGCGCGACGGCACCCTCGTGCGGCGCCGCCTCGCGCAGCGGCGCCTCGCCTCGCGTCTGAGCGGGACGTTTGCGCTCGGCCTCGCCGCGGCCTTCGCCGTGTTCGTGGGGTGGACGCGCCCGAAGGAGGCGCTCGCCGCCGCGCGCCCCGTGCTCGATTGGGTTGCGGCGGCCGAGGCGCACGCGACGACGTGGCTCGAATGAGCGCGGCGCCCGCCACGGCGCGGCCTCGCGATCGGTCGCTCCCGAGCCATCGGCCGGACGCTCGAGAAGTGTGCCCTTGATACGGGGCAGTCCCTTCGGGTCTCCTGAGGCCATGCAGAGCGGTCCGGTGACGAGCCCGGATCCGGCGTCGATGACGCCGGGGATGATCCTGGCTGGACGTTACCGGCTCGAGCGACCGATCGGCTCGGGTGGCTTCGGTACCGTCTTCGCCGCGGTGAACCTGAACACGGGCGGACGCGTCGCGCTCAAGGTCCTCTCGCCTCGGGTGCTCGAAATGGCCGGCGGGGCGGAGCGTTTTCGTCGCGAGGCGGAGCTCGCGCGACGGCTCGATCACCCGAACATCGTGCGGGTCCTCGACGCCGGGACGGACCCTTCGGGCGCCCTCTTCATCGGCTTCGAGCTGCTCGAAGGCTGCAGCCTGCAGGACGAGATCCAGAGGCGCGGCGCCTTTCCCGCGCGTCGCGCTGCGGCGGTGTGTGTGGAGGTCCTCGCCGCGCTCGAGCACGCGCACGCGAACGGCGTCGTGCATCGTGATCTCAAGCCAGCCAACGTCTTCCTGCTGGGCGGGGCGCGCGACGGCGCGGTGAAGGTGCTCGACTTCGGTATCGCCAAATCGACGAACGCGGGCACGCGCGCCGGCCTCACGCAGGAGGGCACGGCCATCGGGACACCCGCTTACATGGCGCCGGAGCAGCTCGAAGGCCAGGAGGTCGGGCCGGCCGCCGATCTGTATTCGCTCGGGGTGTTGCTCGCCGAGATGCTGGCCGGCAGGCCGCTCTTCAGCGAGGACGCGTCGCCCATCCAGATCCTCACGGCGAGGCTGACGCGGGGTCTGCCCATCCCCGAGAGCGTCTCGGCGTCTCCCCTCGGACCGGTCATCGCCCGCGCCACGCAGCCCGACCGAACGTGGCGCTACGCGAATGCTCGGCAGATGCGAGCCGAGCTCGAGGCGGCAACGGCGGGTCTCCCGTCGGAGAGCTTCCACACGGGAGATCATCGCGGCACGGGGCCGACCGCGTTCGGCGGGGCCCCCACCGCGGTCGACGCGACGGCGCGCAGCCCTGTGTGGGCGGCCCAGCCGTCCCCGCCACATGGCGCGCCGCCGCTGCCCGCCGCGGCCCCGCGCTCGTCTTCGAGCGCGGGCGTGATCGTCGCGCTGGTCGCGGTGCTCGGCTTGGCCGCCGTCGGGGCCGGGGTCTTCTTCGTCGCGAGCGCACGCTCGGATGCGTCGCGCAACGCGCGAGCGGACGCCCGGGAGGAAGACGAGGACGACGAGCGACCGAAGAAGAAGAAGAAGCGTGAGGACGACGCGCCCAAGGCTCCTGCGCCGAAGCCCGCGCTCCCTCCGCCCGACCCGCCCAGGCCGGATCCCAACCCGCCGCAGCAAGACCCCGAGCCGCCGCCGCCCGAGCTCGGTCGGTCCGCCGTCTGCCCCGGCATTCCTGCCGTGCCGGCCGGCTTGCGAACGAGCCTCACCCAGGCCGGTTTCGAGATCAGCGGCACGCTCCTTTATTGCGCCGGTGACATGGTGAACTTCCAGTGTCTCGGGCCGCGTGGCGACGGCTTCACGGTCGAGGGCGGTGGAAACGCCGCGCTCCTTCGCATGAAGTCCGCCGCGGAGGCCGAGGCGTTCGCCAAGAAGGAGGCCGCGGGAGCGAAGAAGGCGCAGACGTATTTCTACGACTCGAGCCGTGTCGTCCGCGTCGAGATGCCTGCTGCCGACGCCGACAGGCTGCGAAAGAAGCTCTGCAAAGGCTGACTGCCCGGTCCGAAATGACGAAAGTCTGACCGAAACAGCCCTGGGCCGGCGGTACAAGTTTCCCGATGCGCGTCGAAGTCGTCCTCAATGCCAACGCGCGGCGTGGCAGTCAGGCCGTTTTGCGTGAGCTGCAGCGGGCCCTGCCGGCTGCGAACATCCTCCGAACGAGCTCCGTCGAGGACGTGGAGGTCCTCGCGTCGAGCTTCGTCCAGAACCCGCCCGACCTGGTGCTCTCGGCCGGCGGAGACGGCTCGGCTCTCGCCCTGGTGAACGCCGCGTTCCGCGCGCGCCAGCGGCTCGGAAAATCGCGCTCGGGTCCGCTCCTGCGCATCGGCCTGCTCCGGCTCGGCACCGGCAACGGGTGGGCGTGGTCCTCGGGCGCCCCGCGCTTCGGCTTCGGGCTCAAGCGCCTCTCGGAGTTCGTCGATCGTGGCGGCCGCGGGTCGGAGCTCCCGCTCCTGAAGTTCGACCTCCTGGAGACCGAGGGCTTCCTCTCACACTTCGCGGGGACCGGCTGGGACGCCGAGCTGATCGACGACTACCACGGCCAGCGAACCGAGCCCGGTGTCCTGCCGAGCTGGGCGCGCCAGGGCTTGCCCGGCTACCTGAACGGGCTCTTCACGCGCGCCGTGCCGCGGAACCTGAAGTTGCCGCGCGTCGAGGTGGAGGTGAAAAACACCGGCAGCCCCGCGCTCGGCGTCGACTCGAGGGGCCGCGCCTTCGATCTCTCGAGCGATCCGGCGGACAACGTCCTCTATCGCGGGCCCGTCAGCGTGTGCGGCGTGGGCACCTCCCCCCAATGGGGCTTTGGCTTCCGGGCCTTCCCGTTTGCGCGGCTGGTGCCGGGCCGCTTCAACCTGCGCATGTTCGTGGGCACGACGACCGAAGCGCTCGCGCGCATCCCGCTGCTCTGGGTGGGTCGCCACCCGCTCCCCAACATGCTGACGTGGATGCTCGACCGGTGCTCGGTGACGTTCTCGCGCCCGGTGCCGTTCCAGGCCGGCGGCGATCTGCTGGGCCATCGCGATCGCATCGACTACGCGCTCTCCGGCGAGACGGTGGAGGTGCTGGACTGGCGCGCCTTCGGCCGCCTGGTCGGCGCCCCCGAGCGCCTCCTGAAGGACGTCATTGCGGGTCAGCTCGAGCCCGCTCTCATCCGGAGCGGCATCCCGGTCTGATCGCGGCGACGAGGGCGCCTCGCGCTCGATCGAGCTTATATAAGTGCCTGGTTTGGCTCATGATTTGCACGCTCATTGGGATCGAGGCAACCCGATGAACGACGCAGCAATTTCCCCGAAGTCGAGCTTGCTCCGTGACGTACTGGCGATCCACGTGATGAAGCGTTTGACCATCGCGCAGACCCAGGGCCGCCTACTCTCGCTCCAGGATCTCTCCACGGAGCTCGGCGTCCGAAAGGCCGACGTTCGGCAAACGATCACGGCGCTCCATCGCGAAGGCTGGGTCGACGCGCTCCGGCTCCGGCTCACGCTCGCCGGGTTCGCCGTAGGAGCCTCGCTCGCCGACGCACCGCTCGTCGCTGTGCGCCGAGCGGCGCATCGCCCGACGTTGACCAAGGCCGCCTGAGGCACCTCCCGCTCTCGGGCGACGTGGGCATGACATGAATGTCATGGCTGTGCCGACCCAACAGCCATGACACTTCAGTAAGTCTCGACGTCGCCCGTGTAGACGACCTCGAAGGCGTCGCCGGTGATGTTCGCGATGTCCCCGAGGGCCTCGTCGTCCCACCGCGGGTCGGGGGCGCCGGAGACGTACCAGTCGCTCCCGTTGTCAGCGACGATGAGGCCGTATTTCTTGAAGGCCGTGCAGAGGACCTGCACCTCGTTCGAATACGAGCTGCAGTCGTGGCTCGCCTTCATCCGGACGCGCAGGCCCATCGGCGGCAACGACGGATCGGAGTCGCTCGACGCGTAGTGACGCGCGGGGAAGATGTACCCAGCCTGGCTCTGCGACACCGTGAAGCGGAGCGCGTGAGGCACGACGCCGTCTTCGACGACCTCGTCGTAGCGCGCGAGGCCAGGGAAGATGGGCAAGCCGGCGGCGTCCGCGCTCGTCCACTGCTCGGGGTGGTGATCGTTGGTCTTGAGATCGAACACCGCGCCCGAGTCCGCTTCCCAGGAGCTGCCGCCGCTCTGGGGGAACGCGCGGTAGAGCTCGTAGAGCACGCAGGCATCGGTGTCGATCGCGAGCACGTGGCGATCGCCGTCGCCGTCGGGGCCGCCCTCGACGGGTGCGTCGGGCGGGATGGGGTAGGGACCCGGGTCGCTCTCATCGCCGTACGCCACGAAGTCGATCGGCACCTTCGCCTGCGAGCTCGTGACGGTGACGAACGGGATCCCGATCGGCGCACCCTCCCACTCGGTGCCGAAGTCCGCGTGCATCCCCGTGTCGCGTCCGATCGAGTCGATGAAGGCATCGGAATCGGGGTGGACGGGCAGCGCGGAAATGTCCTGGTTCCAGGGGTTGTCTGCCGGGAACACCGTGCAGCTCTCGATCGACCCTCCGCCGCCCGAGCCGCTCGGTCCGCTTGGGCCGCTGCCCGGGCCTGACGGCCCCGTCTCGTCGTTGCCGCCGGCCCCGCCGCCCCCACCGTCCGAGTCGCCACAACCGAGCAGACCGAGCCCCACAAAAAGCACCAGGCCGAAGCGCATCTCCCGAGGGTACGCGCTTCGGCCTGCTTTCAGAAGCCGCCTCTGGGCGGCGACGTGCTTGGCTCAGCCGCCGCAGCCAGGCGCCGCAGCGCCGGCCGCACCGCCCTGCGGGCGCGCGGGCGGACCCGAGAGGGTCGCGTCGCAGCCGGCGAGCTTGTTGTGATCGCAGATGTTGGTCTTGATGGTCTGCGCGTCGATGCCCGAGAACTTGAACTTGCCGTTCGCCAGCCAGGTCGGGCTCGCGCCGAAGCCAAGCGACTTGGAGTACGCGTAGGACTTTTCGAGGAGCTCCTTGCCCTCGTCGCCCTCGAAGCACTTCTTGATCGTCTCGGTGTCGATGCCGGTGTCGCCGCCGGTGCACGACTGCCAGTTCGTGTCCTTGATGTTCTTGTTACGGCACCAGATGTAGTCCATGTACTTCATGTCCTTGCCGTAGTGCTCGATGGCGCAGATCTCGCGGATGTTCTCGTCGACCTCGCCCTGCCCGTGCATCGCCTTGAGGCCGCTCTTCGCGTCGCCGTCGCCGATGAAGTTGATCTTGAAGTCGATGCTCACGTTGTTCTTCTTGAAGTTCTCGAGCACCTCTTTCATGGCGTCGAGACCCTTCACGCCGAACGGGCACTGAGACATCACGAAGACCTCGAGCTTGCCCGGCTCCTCCGGACGGCACTGCATCGTCTGCTTGCACTCGTCGAGGTTGCAGCCGCCGTCGTCCGCGCAAGCCGGGTTCCAGCCGCCCATCGCGAGGACCTTGAGGTCGCCCGCGGGCTTGACGCCTCGTGAGAACGCCGCCGAGGCCTCCTTGTCGGCGTCGAGCGTGGCGTCGAAGATCGCGGCCGGGAGCTTGGCCGGCTTGATCTGATCGAAGAGCTTCTTGCCCTCGGCGTCCGAGTAGTCGACCGTCTTGAGGACCGGGTTCGCGACCTTGCTCCGGATCTGACCCTCGAGCTTCTGCGTGTTGCAGTCCGCGCCGCAGCGCTTGTCGCTGAGGATGGTCACGTTGACCTTGGGCGACTCGGGGATGTCGTTGCACGCGGCGGGCTTCTGGCCCTGGTACGCGGCGCAGATCGCCTTCATCAGGTCGGCCGGGCGGCGACCGCCCTGGTGCTTCTGGCCGCCGATCATGATCGTCGGGCTCCCGCGGGCGCCGATCTCCTCGGCCTTCTTGAAGGAGGCAGCGAGGAGCTGCTTGCCCTCGTCACCCTTCGCACAGGCGCCGATCTTGTCGGCGGGGGCACCCACCTCGGCCGCGCAGGCCTCCCAGTTGGTGGCGACCTCTTTCATGTTCTTGTTCTGGCAAGCGATGAAGTCGAACCACTTGTTCGTGTGCTTCATCGCGCAGACCTGCACGAGATCGCCCATGACCTCGTTCGGGCCATGCATGCTCGTCAGGTTGCCATCCGGGCCGGCCTTGCCGATGTATTCGACCTTGAAGTCGATATCGCGGCCGAACTTGGCGACCACGTCCGCAAACGCCTGCTCGGCCTGAACGCCGTAAGGGCACTGCGACATGACGAAGAGGTCGACCTTGACGGCGCCTGCGTTGGCGGCGCCCATGCCCTCGGACTTGGCGCCATCCGCGGTGGCCGTCGCCGAAGCGTGGCCGCCGCCGGGGCCGAGCGCCCAGACGAACAACATCCCCGCGGCGAAGGAAAGAAGGAATCCTATGATGCTCGTGCTTTTGCTCATGGTGAGTCCCGGTCTGTAGCGCGCCGGAACCCCGGGCGCCCGGGGCAAAGCTCAGCACCGACCCGCGGCGCTGTCCACCCTTGGGGGCGCAACATGTGCGGCTCGCCCCGGGAACATTCTGCATCGCCGAACAATCGTCTTCTGATCATGCTCATGATCAGCATGCCTCCTCCGGGCATTGCTCCTCGCTCAACGGAGGATGTGATGAAGATTTCTTGGATTGTGCTCATGGGTGCAGGGCTCGTTGCGTGCGGCGACTCGGCCTCGGACGGGGGAACCGGAGGGGAGGGCGGCTCCGGCGCGACGACCAGCGCGACGGGGACGACGGGCGCCGGCACGACGGTCGCGGGTGGAACGACGACTGCCGGGACCACGGCTGCCACGACGACGGCCGCCACGACGACGGCCGCCACGACGGGGGCTGGAGGTGGCGGCGCGAGTCACTGCCCCGACGCGATTCACTGCGGAGGGGTCCAGGGCTACTTCTGCCACGAGGTCACGGGGCCGGACGCGGCGTTCGAGGACCTCTGCGAAAATGAGCTCTTCGGCCAGCTCGGTGACGGGCCGTGCCCCGAGACGTACAGCGACGCGGCTTGTCTCCACGACTGCGCGGAGCCGTCGGTCTTCGTGTTCGCGCTCGGGATCGATCAGAACGAGTGCGAGATGAACGGCGGGACCTACGTCGAAGACCCCTGACTCGAGATCTTGGCGCCGGTCCGATCCCGGACCAAGCTCTGCCGCTGGAGGCGACAGCTTGGGCCTACTGGATCGGCACGTGTTTCCGCGACTCAACGATCTCTTGTTGGGTCGCGCCTTCGAGGGGCTCCGGTCGGAGCTCCTCGCGGGCGCAGAGGGTCGCGTGCTCGAGATCGGGAGCGGCACCGGGCTCAATTTCGCGCACTACGGGGCGTCGGTGGAGGTCACGGCGGTCGAGCCTTCGGACTTTCGCGAGGCGCCGCGCGCCCGAGCACGAAAGAAGGAGGCGAAGGCGCGTGTCTCGGTCGCCCACGGCAAGGCCGAGGCGCTGCCCTTCGACGCGGGCTCGTTCGACTGCGTGGTCTCGACGTTCGTCTTGTGCTCGGTCCGGTCGGTCGAGGCGTCGCTCGCCGAGGCCCGACGCGTGCTCAAGCCGGGCGGTCGCCTCTTGTTGCTCGAGCACGTCAGGAGCCGCGACCCCGGCGTGGCGCGCTGGCAGGAGCGGCTCCGTCCCGTCTGGATGACAGTGTTCGGTGGCTGCGACCCGACGCGGCAGCTCGGTCCGGCCTTGGACGCGGCCGGCTTCGATCCGGACGGCGTCGAGGCGGTCGATCTTCCTCTGCCTCGCCTCGCGCGGGACGGCGTCATGGGGGTCGCGCTCACCAAGCCGCGATGAGGAACGTGATCGTGCTCCTCTCGCTGGCGGTCGCTTGCGAGCCGCGTGATGAGCCGAGCGCGACGAGCGCGGCGCCGAGCGCTTCGGCCTCGCCCAGCACGACGGAACATGGCGCGCTGTCCGCGCCGGCGACGGCGTCGTCCGAGGTGGCGCCTGCGGTGGCGTCACCCGCCGGCATGCGCGAGATCCCGGAGGGCCTGTTCCTCATGGGATCGCCGCGCGGCCAAGGGAACCCCGAAGAGAGGCCGATGCACGAGCGGATCGTCGCGCGCTTTTACCTCGACGAGACGGAGGTCACCTGGGGCGCCTACCGCGCGTGCGTCGAGGCGGGCGTATGCCGCCAGCCTCGCGCGGACGACCAGTTCTGCAACCACGAGCACCAGCAGCGCGACGACCACCCGGTCAACTGCGTGGATTGGAACGACGCCGTCGCGTATTGCGGGTGGAGAGGGGCGCGACTGCCGACCGAGGCGGAGTGGGAGTACGCCGCGAGCGGAGGCGCCGAAGGCCGCCGCTTCTCGTGGGGATCGGAGGACCCCGACAGACATCGAGCGTGTTTCGATCACCCGGGCGGGACGTGCAAGGTGGCCTCTTTCCCGGCGGGCGCGTTCGGGCTCTTCGACATGTCGGGCAACGTCTGGGAGTGGACGAGCTCGTTTTATTCGCTCCCGCCCGGTGAGGCCGCCGAAGGGACGCGGCGCGTGTTCAAGGGCGGCAGCTGGAGCCGCCGCTGGCCGAAGTGGCTCCGCACGCGCAACCGAAGCCACTGGGAGCCGACGAAGCTCAACTCCTGGCTCGGCTTCCGCTGCGCGAAGTCGTTCGAGCCGCTCGTCTGTCCGGCGCACAGCCGCCCGCACGACGGGCGGTGCGAGCGCTCCGAAGGCGACCCGCGCTGCGAGCCTGGGCTCGGATGGAACGGGCGCGCGTGCACCGAGATCGGGACGGACGGCAAGCCCGTCCCCGGCCTGGGCGAGGCCGAGCACAGGCCCCAGCCGGGCGATCCCGGCATGCCCGGTAAACCTGACGACCCCGTCATGGTTTCGCGCGCCGCGGGTGACGACGCCGATTGCGTCAAGAACTACCGCGAGAAGGTGGTCGCCTACCGCTGGAAGGGCAGCACCTGGGAGAAACGCGTGGGGATGATCAAGGCGCGCGGTTGCACGCGGCGCGACAACGGTCCGGACTGGATCAGCGCCTGCTGCCGGCCGTGACGCCGGCCCGCTCACCGAAACGCGAGCTCGAGCAGCACGGTGAGGACGGCGAGGCCGACGAGCGGCAAGGCGATCCAGAAGAGCACGAGCGACCAGCCCCCGGACAGGCTCCGGCCGCCGCGCTTCTCGCAGCGCAGGCAAATGGCCCAGACCTTGGCGCCACCTTCGGTGAGCACGCAGCAGTCGCCGCAGACCGGGGACCGGCAGCGGGCGCATGGTCCGACCGCTTCCGCTCCGCAGTGCGAGCAGCGGAGCGGTCCGTCGTCGCCTACGCGCTGCAGCTGCCCGGTCACGAAAAGATCCTCTACCACGCGAGCGTGCGGCCGCTCCTCGTGTACGATAGGGGCGTGCTTCGCCGCTGTTGGGCGCTTTTTCCTTTTCTGGTGTCGGGTTGTGGTGACGGCGCGAGCCTCGAGGGCTCGGGCGGCGCCGCCGACGGGTCGTTCGGGACGACGTCGGGCGGAGGCACGACCGGGCCCGGGCTCGGCACCGGCTCCGGTTCGACGACGGGGACCGGCGGAAGCGGCGACCTCGGACCGACCCCCGGCAACGCCGTGGTCCTCGATGACGGTTCTGTCCTCGCTCTCCACCCGGTGGAGGGCGGCGCCTTGCCGACCCGCGCCATCGGGTTCACGCGCGTCGCGGACGAGGTCACCGCTCGCGACGAGCGCGGGCTCGAGCTCTGGAGCGCGAACCTGGGCGGCGGCTCGCTGTTCGGGGGGTTCGACTTCGACGCCGACGGCGTGCCCGATCTCGGGCTCGTCAGGAGCGAGGACACCGGCGCTCCGTGTGGGGAGCAGACCGTCGTGCGGACGCGCATCGACGTCGCGCGTGGGTCGAATGGAGAGCTGTTCCCGCTCACCCCCGAGCTAGACGCGCTCTGCTGGGACTTCTCGGGCACTGTCTATCCCACGGCGCAGTGGACCGATCTGGACGTGCTCTTCGGCTCGGGGTCGAACGTGATCGCGACGGCCCCCTACTACGCGACCGGAGGGAGCTTCCACCAGTTCGACGGCACGGGCTTCACCGAGATCGGGACGTTCATTTATCCGTCCGTCGCGGCGTACGGCGCGACGTACCCGCTGGCGAAGCCGAGCCCGTACGGTCAGAGCGTCGCGCACATCGCGAACAGCCACGTCGCGAACGGCCTCTTCGTCGCCCCGGACAAGCTCGCCTTCTTCACCAGCGCGCGCGCGGTCGCTTACGAGGCGAAGCCGCTGTCGGCCGACCAGCTCCTCGCGGACGTGCCCTGGCTGTCCGGCGGTCGGACCGACCTGGCCGGGAGGAACTACGGCCTCGTCTCGCGAGACGGGAGCGCCGCGAGCAAGCTCGTGCTCGTGTCCGGCACGGGCGCGGACACCGTCTACGCCGACATGTTCGCCGGCGCGATGGCCGCGGACCCTTGGGGGCAGATCGAGCGGCATGTCGCGATCGTCGATCTCTCGGCCGGCACGGTCGACGACAGGTTCTTCTCGTACGCGCACGACAACGACGACGGCAACCAATACGAGGGGCGCGTCGTCTACCCGGACTCACCCTTCGTGCGGACGGCGTCGCCGGCTCGGCTCGCGTTCAACGTCTACGAGGGCGGGCGGTGGCACCTGCACGTGACCGCGCCCGGCACCACGGAAGACGCCACCGTGCTCCTGGACTGGTTCCTCTGGGACATCCGCGACCTCGATGGCGACGGCGTGGACGAGTGGGTCCTGTCGCCCGCGAAGGATCCGTCGGACCCCGACGTGCCCGGCTACTACTTCGTCAAGTGGCGCACGGTCATCGCGCACTTCGACGACGAGCGCCTCGCGCTCGAGCCTAGCGCGACACACGAGGGCGCCATCCCGTACCTCGTCCCGTTCTTCCGGAGCCCCGAGAAGACGACGAGCCGCAGCTTCCTCTATCCGGCGCTGACGGAGCGCCAGCCCGACGGCGGGCTCGCGCTCCTCTTGCGGTCGTCGTCCGGCGATCTCGTGCGGGTCGCGACCGGACGACCGTGAGCTACTCGAACACGACCTCGAGCGAGTCGGCCGAGTCTTCGTAGACGCGCGGCGGGATCGACCTGAAGAGCGTCGCGAGCTCCTCCGCGAAGTGGCGCTCACCCTTCGGGTTCATGTCGCGGGCGAAGCCGATGAGCTCGTCCCGCTTCTCGTGGGAGAACTCCAGCCTGTCAGCGAGCTTGTCCAAGAGGCCGCGCTCCTTGTCCGCCACGTCGCTGTCGGCCCCAGCCATCCACGCGGCAGCGACGAACGCAAACGCCCGATCCTTCGGCCCGAGCTTCTCGAGGAGCAGCTCGTCGAACGGCGTCGGCTTGTCGATGACCTTCTCGAGCTCGTCGCGCAGCGACTTCGGCAGGTTGAGGACACGCGCGGCGCCGCGAATGCCGTCCTTCTCCGAGTCGTCGAGCCTCCCGTCGGCCCACGCCATCGCTACGAGCAGCCCGAGGATCTCGACGCACGTCTGCGCGCTCACCGTCAGCCTTTTCATTGGCTCCTCCGCCGACCCATCCGGGGTCGTACGAGAGGTACCTTAGCCCCGAGGCGCGGGGCCGTCACCACCGAGCGCGGCCTCGATCCGTGGCCACGTCGGGCGGGCGCGGAGCGGCTCGAACGCCGGCTCCTTCCTGGCGCGCTCCAGGTCACGTTGGCCGAGATCGGCGGCTTTCTCGAGCCAGCGCTCGGCTGCCGCGAGGTCACCGTGCTCGGCCAGCGTTCGCGCGAGCAGGTAAGCCAGGTCCGGATCCGGACGCGCGGCCACCTCGGCCTCGAGGAACGCGATCGCCTCCCACCTGCGGCCCGTCCGCCCCGCGATCTCGACCACGCGGCTCGGGATGAGCTCGGGCTCCGGCTCGGACCATGCGAGCGAACCTTCGGTCTCCGCCGCGTCGTCCGCGCGGCGTTGGGGCTGCGCGGCAGCGCGCCTGTAGGGGTGCGGCGGTCCCTCCGGTCGCCTCGGCCTCGCACGCCGGTCGCTGCTCCGGCTCGATCTCGGCCAGGCCATCCAGAGGACGACCAGAACGGCCAGGATCGCGAAGGCGACGAGCTCGGTGCCCTTCACAGCCTGTCATGGTAGCGCGAGGCCCTTGCCGCGCACCCGTCTTAAGGCGACCATCACCCGCCAGATGTCTTACGCAAGACGGCTCCTTGTGGTCGGGGGGAGCACGGCGGCGCTTTGGCTCTCGGCGTGTGCGGCGGGCAGCGAAACAGCGGAGGACGGCACCGGCAGCGGTGGCAGCCCTCCCCCGAAAGAGGTGAGCGCCAAGGGCGTCACGATCACGGACATCCACTTCTACCAGGCGGTCGAGGTGGCGCTGGTGGAGGCGGGCGCTCCTGCCACACCCGCGGTTCCGATCGTGGCTGGAAAGGACGGCTACCTCCGCGTCGGCTTCACGCTCGATCCGTCCTTCGCCGCGCGATCGGTCCGGCTCAAGGTCACGCTGGAGAGCCCTTCGGCCGAGATCGAGCCGATCGTCGCCAACGTGGCCGTGAACGCTGCGTCCACCCACGACAACCTCGCGTCCACGCTGAACGCTCCCATCCCCGGCGCGTCCATCTTGCCGGACACCGCGTTCCGGGTGGACGTGCTCGAGACCGACCCCGACGCGAAACACACCGAGCCAGCCGGCGTGTCCGGCTGGCCGGAGAGCGGCACCTCGCCGCTCGGCGCGCAAGACGTCGGCACCGGGACGAAGATCGTCCTCGTCCCCATCGTGTACCAGTCGGACGGGTCGGGCCGCACACCCGACACGAGCGAGGCGCAGGTCGAGCTCTATCGGTCGCGCGTTCTCTCCATGTACCCGACGCCTGCCATCCAGATCGAGATGGGGCCGGCCTGGACCTACAACGGTCCCGACGTGCAGGCGTTCGGTGACGGCTGGGGCGAGATCCTCAGCGCGTTCGCCAGCGCCCACCACGGCGGCGGCAGCGATCAGAAGGCCTATTATTACGGGCTCTTCGCGCCGTCGCCGTCCTTCGGGCAATATTGCGGCGGTGGTTGTGTGACGGGCCTGTCATTTGCGGCCGACCAGCCCGGCAACGCGGAGGCGCGATCGAGCGTGAGCCTCGGCTTCACGGGCCCGGAGTTCGCCGACACCTTCGCGCACGAGCTCGGTCACGCGCACGGCCAGTCCGGTCACGCGCCATGCGGCGGCGCGGGCAGCGTCGACGGCAACTTCCCGTATCCCGCCGGCAACATCGGCGTCCTCGGGATGGACGTCGCGGCGCTGGCCCTGAAGGACCCGACGTCCTTCAAGGACCTGATGGGTTACTGCGACAACAACTGGATCAGCGACTACGTCTACAAGAACTTCTTCACGCGGACGCAGATCCTCGGCCAGTGGATGGCGTCGGAGCACGCGGGGCCGCCCAAGCCCTGGCGCGCGTTTGCGGTCCGCGCGGACGGCAGCCTCTACGACGTGGGCGCGACCGAGCGCACGAGGCCGCCGAGCGGCGAGCCCGTCCGGGTCCGCGCGCTCGATCGCGGTGAGCCGCGCGAGATCGAAGGCGTCTTCCTCCGCGCCGACCACCTGCCGGTGGGGATGCTCATGGTTCCGGACTCGCCGGAGCTGATGGTTCAGTCATTGTCGCCGCTCGGCGGGTGAGGCGAGGCGCCGGCGGGTTGGCGCGTAGGATCCGGGGCGCGAGATCCATGAGCGCGTACCGCAGCGGACCAGAGAAGAGCGCGCACGACGGGGATGGGGTCGTCGAGCAGGTCGTTCGCCAGTTCGCCGATCCGTACGCGTTCGTACGCGAGCTCGTCCAGAACGCGATCGACGCGAGCGCCGAGACGGTGCGCATCGTCGTCGAGGAGGAGCCCGCGAGCGCAGTCCGCGTCGAGGACGACGGAAAGGGGATGACGCTCGAGATCATCCGAGGGCCGCTCTTGACCTTGTTCTCGTCGTCCAAGGAGGGGGACAAGGGCAAGATCGGCAAATACGGGGTCGGCTTCATGAGCGTGTTCGCCCTCGAGCCGAGCCGTGTGCTGGTCGAGACCTGGCGGAAGGAGGGCTCGTACCGCGTCGTGATCGGTCACGATCACGAGTTCGAGGTCCGTGAGACCACGCCGCGGTCCGGGAGCGGCACCCACGTCACGATCGTCATGGGCCCCGACTCTCCGAGCGGGGCGGAGATCCGCGAGCGCGTCGCGGAGTCCGCCCGCCGCTGGTGCAAACACGTCGCTCGACCGGTGACCGTGGTTTCGGGCGGGAGCGAGCAGCGCGTCGACGCACCGCTCTCGCTCCGCGCACCGGTGGTGGTGGAGTCGCGCTCCGAAGACCTCGTCGTTCTCGTCGGCCCGACCTTCGGGACCGAGCGGCTCCCTGCGGAGCCCGGTGATGTTTCGAACGGCGATCTCGCCGGCTTTTATGCGCACGGCCTCACCTTGCTCGAGGCGACCGACACACCTCCAGTTATCCCGGGCGTGCGCTTCAAGGTCTCCTCGGTCGATCTCTCCCACACCATCAGCCGCGACGACGTGAAACGTGACGCCGCGTACGACCGCTCGATGAAGCTCGTGGGTCGACTGGTCTCGCGCGACCTGCCGCGAGCGCTCGAGGCAGCACAGCGCGGCGCGGCCGAGTCGTTCGCGCGGACGGGGCGCGCTGGCGCGAGGGAGCTCGCGCTCACGGCCTCCGCGGTCCGCTCGCTCGAGCCCGAGCGCGTTCATGTCCCGCTCCTCGAGCCGTTCAAAGGAAAGGACACCGCGACCCTCGCCCGCGTCCTGAAGACCAGCGAGGCGGCGCGGGCGCTCCTCGCGCGTGAGCGGAGCCCCCTCACGTCCGCGCTCGCCGAGCGCGGGCTCTGCATCGTGCGCGCCGAAGCGGAGGTGGAGCTGGCGAACGACTCGATCGTCGACCTCCTCGGCCTGTCGGGTCTGCCGGTCCCGACGGACCGGTTCGCCCTGGCCGCGCGTCACGGCGCCGTGGACACGCGCGCCCACCTGCTCGAGGCCGTCCGGAAGCTGCTCCGGAGGCTCCGCAGCGAGATCGAGGTCGAGCTCGTCGACGTCACCGCGGGCAAGATGGATGTCGTCGCGGCCCCGGCGACGCGGATCGACGAGGAACATTGGCTCCTGTCGGGCGAGGCCGGCTCCGGTCCGCGCGTCGTCGTCCAGGCGGCGCACCCGGTGGTGCAGCGCGCCGCGAGCATGAGCGACGCGCGCCGCGCGGCTTCGCTGCTCGCCCGGCTGATCTGGGTCGAGACACAGGGCCTCTTGCCGGCTCGCGGCGCGGACACGTTGCTGGAGGCGGCGATGGGGGACCCGCCGTGACCGGCCGCGTGGTGGCCGAGGGGCGTATCGGTCTCGACGCGGGGCGGGCCGCCGAGACGATGCAACAGCACCTCCTCTCCGAGCCGGCCGCCTGGCTGGCGGAGATCGTCCGCGCGGCGGTGCTGTCGCGCGCGACCCGTGTGTCCGTCACGTTCGACGCCGACGACCTCTACGTCCGGTTCGACGGCGACCTCTGGCCCGAGAAGCCGCTGGAGTCCGCTGCGCTCTCCGTCGGGTCGACCGGAGCCGCCGCGGATCGGCGCGGCTATCTGCTCGCGGTCGCCGTCTACACCGCGGCAGGAGACGGCGCGCGGGTCGAGGTCTTCTCGCGTTCCCCGCGCGGGCAGGTCGACTCGGTCCGCATCGAGCGCGGCCGCGCGCCGGGCGCCGACCGAGCCAGGCGCGCGCCCAAAGACGGCGAGCCGCTCGACTCGCTGTGTGTGCACGTCGAGCACCCGCTCTCGAAGGTGTCGGTCGGGAGGCTGGCGGGCCTCCGAACACCGCCGGAGGTCGCCTTCCTCGCCGCTCGGCTCGACCGGCCGGCGCTCGAGGTGAACGTCGGGGGCAGCGCGCTCTCGCGCCATCGCCCCCCCGTCCTCTGTGAGGTGCCCATCGAAGAAGAAGACGGACTTGTCATCGAAGTCCTCGGCGCGCACGACCAGGCGCCGCGAACGTCTTTCGTGGAGCTCGGCGTCGAGATCGTGTCGGTGCCGTGGGAGGGCGCGCTCGGTGCGCTCCACGGCGGGGTCGGTCTCCCGGTGCGTGCGGTGGTCCGGAGGGACCGAATCGCGACAAACGTCTCGCGGTCGCGTGTGAGCGAGGAGATCGAGCGTCGCGTCGGCGCCGCAGTGGCGGCCGCCCTCCCTCGCGTGGTCGGAGCGGCCCGCGAGCGAGTCTCCCGAGCAACCACCGCCGAGGGGCGAGCCGCGTTCGAGCGCGCGCTGAGCGCCATGGCCGTCGTGTGCGCGGCGCTCTGCGACCTGGGCGGCGCGGACGAGCTGTCGCCCGATCTCCGCGCGTTGCTCGAGCTGCCGCTCCTCACCGACGCCACCGGTCGGCCGCGGAGCCTCTCCGGCGCTCGCCGTCTCGTCGCCGAGAACCACCCGATTCATCTGTACGAGGGCGAGCGCGCGCTCACCGCCGATCACCTCCCGTTCGTTCACGACGTGTATTGGGTGCGGGGTCACGTGGCCGAAGCCTACCTGCGCAAGGCGGGCGCGCTGTCCTATCGGACAATCGCGCGGGAGGTCGCCACGGGGCTGGCTCGCCGCGCGGAGGCGCTGGGTGGATCGGAGGGCCGCGTCGAGGTTCGCGCGTGCCCCGAGCACCTGATCGTGCACCGTACCGAGACCGGCACGCTGCGCGCGGAGGTCGCGGTCCGTGCTCCCGCGCGGCTGGGAAAGGAGTGTGTGATCCGTCTGTTCGCGGACCGGCGGCTGATCGAGACCGTGACGCTCGAGTCCTCCAGCGTCCCGTTCGACGCCGCGATCGAGTGGCCCGAGGTGCTCGTCCCGAATCGTCGGTACGACGGGGTCCGGCGCGGCTCGGGTCTGGACCGCGCGGTGTCGAGGCTCGAGCGGCTCGCGCTGCAGGCCATCGAGGCGCACGGCGCCGGTGTTCCGCAACATCGTCACGCCGAGCTCCGGGAGCTCGTCGGGATCGGTGTCGGCGCGCCCGGTGGAGTCAAGCTCGCGGGTCTTCGGGTCTGGCCGACGCTCGCTGGCGGGCTCCTCACGACGGAGGAGGTCCGAGCCCGCCACGAAGCCGACGGTGCGGTGCGGGTCGTCGGCGCGAAGGCGGCGGCCGACCCGCGGGCGCGCGGGAGCGCCTGCGGTCTTTGCCTCGTCCTCGAGGACTCGGATCGCCGAGCGCTCCGGTGCGCGCTCGGTCCGAAGGCCGTCCTCTTCGACTACGACGAGCTCCTCGGTCGCGGCTCATCGACGCCCGCCGAGCTCGCCGCTGCGTTGCCCCCCGGGATCGAAGACAAGTCGCCCGTGGTCTCGATCGACCTCGGCGGCATGCCCGCGGTCGCCGCCGTGGCCGAAGAAGGATCCATCGCCTGGGTTCATCGCGGCGTCGTCCTCGGGTCGACGCGGAGGCCCGTTTTCGGCGGGCTCGCGCTCGCGCTCGACGTCGAAGTCGTCGCGTTTCGCAGCGACGGCGCCACGGCCGGCCACTCGGAGGCGGAGGTCTGGGCCCGTGTCATCGGCGCCCTCGCGGCCCTGCCGGAGATCGGGGTGTGGCTCGATCGGTCTGCCCGGTTGAAGGCCTTGCTCGTGGAGAAAGCTCGGCGTGTTGCCATCGAGGATCCGTCGTGGGACGCCTTGCGCGAGCTGCCGTTGTTCTCTTCGATCGAGGACGGCGTGACCGTCGGTCGCCGGTCCGCCGGTCACCTCGCGGCTTGGCGGGGGACGACCCTCGCTTGCGTCGGCGCGCCGCCGTCTCCCGAGGTGAAGGGGCTCTACGCGGTCATCGCGGATCTGGAGGAAGCCACGCTCCTCACGAGGCTGACGGGCAAGCCGAGCAGCGGCGCGGCCGAGACGATCGAGCGGCTGCGACGCCGAGCGCGGAGCCAAGCGGAGACCGAGCGGCTCCTCGCGGCTCCACCGCGCGACCCGGAGATGCCGCCGCCCGGTGCGCGCGCCGGGGCGCCTCTCGTCGTTCTGCCGGGACGACCCACGGTCCGACGAGCGGTCGTTGCGTTGCTCACCGAGGAGGCGCTCTCGGAGCGTCCCGTCGTGACGGTCTTGTTTCGCGGACGACAGGTCTTCACCACCGACGTGAAGGACCTCGAGCTCCCGATCTCGCTCCTGATCGATCTCGAGACGCGGCTCGTCGGCTCGTCGCCCAGCGAACGCGTTCTCGCTGCGCTGCGCAAGGCGGCGGCTTGTGCGGCGACATCGCTCGCCCTCGCGGTGCTGCGCGATCCTGGTCCGACGAGGCTCGACGACCCGGGCCTGCTGCGTGTGCTCGCGTTCGTCAGCCGCGGGCCGGAACGGCTCGCGCTCGGTGAGGCGTTGACTCGATCGGATCTGGCCGCGCCGACCATTCAGGGCGGGCACGCGCCGCTCTCGCTGCTGCTTCAAGACACGACCGTTCTCTATGGTCGCGAACGGCACACCTCGTGGGCGCCCGCGCCGGCGCCCGGCCCGCTCGATTCTCCCATTCTTCACATCCCGCAGACGCACCGGGGTTCCCTGATCAAGACGGTGCTGAGCGCGACGGGCCGGTCGCTCTCGGATGTGACCGAAGCGACCGCTCGCCGCGCGCAGGGTCTCGATGTCCCGCCAGTCGTTGCGCGTCCACCTCCCGTGAGCCCCTTGCTCCGGGTCACGCTGGAGCGGCTTCGTGTCGCAGATGCGAGCGGCGAGATCGATATCGTCGACGAGCGGACCCGGCTCGACGTCGCCGACGCGTCCGGACGGTCGGTTGTGGTCGCCGCCGAGTCGCTCGCGGCGCTGCCCTGCGGCGTGATCGGTTCGATCGAGATGGCGCGGCGAGCGAGCGGCGCGCCAGCCGTGGTGCAAGCCCTCGCCCTGTCGCTCGAGCGCTACCTCCGCGACCTCGCGCCACACCTCGACGATCTGCCGCCGTTCGTCCGTGGGTGTGTGCGCCGTCACGTCGTCGCGCAGGTGGCGAAGAAACAACGGGTCTCGAAGGCGCTGCGGCAGACCTCGCTCTTCCCGCTTCGCGGCGGCGGGCTCGTCTCGCTCGACCAGGTGGAGGCAGACCGCCCAGCCCTCGACGTCCCGCTCGGCGAGGCGGTCGCGCTCCTGCGCGCGTTCGGAGCCACTGCGGTCGAGACGCCGACGATGACCGAAGCCGACCGGGCGCGCTGCCTGGTGACGGCGAACGTCAGGCGCATCGGAGAGGGCGAGGTGGGGATCGGGGGGGTGAGCCTCGACGGTGCCGTCCTCACGCACCTCGGGCTCCCGATCGGCCGGGTGCCGAAGTTGCTGAGCTTCTCCGCGACGGGCGCCCTCGAGGTCCCGACGCTGACGCGCGAGGAGATCCAGCAAGGCGCGCTCGACCCCATCCGCCTCGTCGCCATCGTCGCGGCGGCCGAACGAGAGGTACTCACCACGCTCGACAAGTCGAGCGCGCCGTCGGAGCGCGTGCTCGCGCGTCGATTCGTGGACGGCGTATGGGAGGGCGTGCGGCTCTCGGGCTGGCTGTGGATCCCCGACTCCCGGGAGCCCCAGGCTCTCGTCGTCACGCCGGGCGAAGAAGGGCGGCCGACGATCGGCTCTCGTGTGCTGCCCCCGCCCGTCACGGGGAAGCTCTTCACGGCGTCGCCCCTCCGCGACCCCGCGGTCGCGCGCGCGTGTGACGTGCTCGCGAGGGCGATCTTCCGCGACCTCACGTCGGAGCTACCCGCCGGAGCCCGCGAGCAGGCCGAGCGCTACCTCGCGCTCCTCGAGCCGTCGCCTCACGACGACTCCTGGCTGACCGACGTTCGCGGTCAGATCCACCGCGGAGAAGCGGTCCCGATCGCCGCCGGGAGCGACGAGATCCGCGTCGACTCGGGCCGCGTCGTGTTGGGGGCGCTGCAGCCGCTGGCCCGCGCGCTCGCGCGCTGGGCGCCCTCCCGGGTCGAGCCGTGGTCGCCTCCGCCGCTCATGATTCATGAGGTCCCCCGGCCGGGCCCGCGGAGGCGCGGCAAGCTTGCGCCGAAAAAGGACGCAATGGCCGACCCCGTCGAGCTTGCCGATTCGCTCGAGCGAGCCGGTTCGGACGAGGCGGCTCTGCTGGCGCAGTCAGCCGACCAGATCGTCGATCCGGACGGTGCTCCCGAGCCGCGCCTGCTCGACAGCCTCCTCGCGCTCTTCGGCATCCACGCGACCTGGGACGCTCCACACGATCACCCGATCGTTCGCAGGCTCGAGCGTGTCCTCTTGCGGCTACCGCTTCCGATGGGGGTTGGGCTCTCCTTCGCCCGAGGCGGGCGCCCGGTTCGGTTCGAGGGGAACCGGGTGGTCCTCGACCCACAACACCCCGTCATCCTGGCGCTCATCCAGCGTGACGACGTCGTCAGCCTCGCTTCGGCCATCGTGGTCGAGGCGAACCGCAGCTCGGAGCAGGTGACCCACGCCGAGCTCTGCCGTGCGCTCTCCGACCTGATCCTGGAGACCTGACGAGCCCCCCGACCATCAGCTCGGACGGCCCCTCCGCTCCACCTCGATCCAGTCGTCGAGGCATAGCTCGCTGCTGAAGCCGTAGACGACGTCGCGATCGTCCGACTCTTCGATTCGTTCGATCGTCGTGGTGAGCCACGCGACCGGGAACGCACCCTCGAGCTCTCGGCCGATCGGCTCGTCGCGCGGGCGCCCGCGGTGAGATGCGCAGGTCTTGAAGTCGCCGAGGAGATCTTCTTCGATCTCCTCGGCCAGCTCGTCGAGGGAGATCCGCCACGTCGACAGCCTGAGCTCGGTCAGCCGCGAGAGGCGCGGCGCTGCCGCGACGAGCTCGCGCCACGAGGCCTCCGACGCGTCCCAACCGCCGAGGTCGAGCGTCTCGAGCGCCTCCAGCCTCGAGCTGGCGAGGAGCGCCGCGATGACGGCGTCGCCCTGGCGGCTCGGCTTGGTCCGGTCGGCGACCAGGCCCAGGTGTCGGATCGTCCCGAGGCTCGGACTCTCGAGCAGCGCCGTGACGTCCTTCGCGCGCGCGACGCGCACGACGAGGGTCTCCAGCGACGGAAGCGACCCGCGCGCGATCGCGGCGAGCACGGGCGAGGCCGAGCTCCCGACGACGAGGGTTCGCAGCGAGGGCGCGACGATCTCACCGAGCTTGATCTTCGCCGCCTCGGCGATGACGAGCTGCTCGAGCCCCGGTGCAGATGCCCACAGCTTGCTGAGGTTTCCCGCGTCGATGACCGCCGGACCCGACTGGCCGCCGCGCAGATGCGAGAGCTGAGGAACGGCGTCGCCCGACGACGGCGCGCGGGGCATGGTGTCTCCGTCGAGCTCCAGCAGACGAAGCGCCGGCCGCGCCCGCCGGGTGAGGTGCTTCAGGAACGCGGCGTGGCTGCCCCACGAGCCGTGGTTTCCTTCCCATTGCACGGGGCAGGAGACCGCGAGGCGCTCCAGTCCTGCCCCCTCGGGCGCGTCGACGATCCGGTAGAGCTCAGCGCCGGGGAGCAAGGCGAGCTCGCCCTCCTCGGGGTCGTAGTGATCCGGATCGTAGCCGCGGATCTCGTCGTCGTTCTCGTCTGGACCGGCGGGGCGGAAGGTGATCGCGCGGACCGATCCTCCTTCTCGAACGACCTCGAGCTCCTCCATGGGTGCGCCGAGACTATCAAAGCCAGCCGAGCCGGAGCGAATGTCAGAAGTCGGGCCGCCAGTTCGACCCGAAGCTCGGTGCGCCAGGGATCGGGCTCTCGGTGCACGGCGTCGTGGCGTAGACGCCGTCGTAGGTGCTCTCCCCGGCCAAGCTGAGAGACGGCCCGTTCAAGGTCACGGTGAGACCTGCGTCGGTCACATCGAGGTCGAGCGTCCCGGAGTCGAGCGCGCCCGAGAAGGTTCCCCCGCTGCAATCGGGTGCTATTTCCCACCCGGCACCCGCGATGGGGTGGGTCAGGGCGATCGATCCCTCATGCAGCTGCGCGGGCGGAATGAAGAACGCCAGCTGCCATGCCCTTTGGCCCGTGCACGAGGTGTCGACCGAGGCGGCCTCGCACGTCATCGGCCTGTCGGAGAGGACGATTACGAACCAATCCTCCGGCATCCCGCCGAAGCCGGCGTCGTCGAACACGATGCCGCTCGCGTCGAGCTGCGCCTTCGTCATCAAGAGCCCAGTTTTCTCGATCGGCACCTCTGCCGGGTCGAGCGCCGGGTCTTCCACCTCTCCGGACTCCGACTCGATCGGGGTGCAGCCCGCGAACGCGGCCGCGAAGCCCATCACCGCGCCAATGCCTTCAAGCCATCGCATGGTCACCTCCTCTGCAAGGTGGCCAGCGCCTCGAAAAAAAGCTCAGTGCTGCGGCGCGGCAGCCCGCCGCTTCTTGGGCGTGCCGCTCAAGGACATCGTCCGCACCAATGCGAGCTTCGTGAACGCGGTATCAGTCCCGCATCCAGTGGCACGTGTACCCGTCGGGGTACTCTTGCAGATAGTCCTGGTGGTAGTCCTCCGCGGCGGTCCACGGGCCGGCCTCGACGATCTCGGTCACGATCGGCGCGCCCCATTTGCCGCTCGCGTCCACGCGGGCCTTCACGGCCTCGGCGATCTTTCGCTGCTCGGGTGAGGTGACGAAGATGGCCGAGCGGTATTGCGAGCCGACGTCGTTGCCCTGGCGGTTCTTCGTCGTCGGGTCGTGCATCTTGAAGAACCACTTCTCGAGCAGCGTCTCGTAGGAGACGACCTTCGGATCGAACACGATGCGGATCGACTCGGCGTGGCCGGTGCGGCCGGTCTTCACGTCCGCGTAGGTGGGGTTCTTCGTCGTGCCGCCCGTGTAGCCGACCTCCGTCTCGAGGACGCCGGGGACCTTCCGGATGATCTCTTCCATTCCCCAGAAGCAGCCGCCGGCGAGCACGGCGGTCTCGAGCGTCGTCTGGCAGCCGGGCTTCTCGCCCGGAGGCGGGATGGCGCACGAGTTCGCGTCGCCGCCGCTCACCTTCGCGTGGCCGCCGTTCTGGAAGAGCGGCAAATACGTGCCGTAGCCCTCGGCCTCGAGCTTGGAGACCGGGATGAAGCGGAGCGACGCCGAGTTGATGCAGTACCGCGTGCCCGTCGGGCCCGGGCCGTCGTCGAAGACGTGGCCGAGGTGCGAGTCGCCGGCCTTCGATCGGACCTCCACCCGGACCATGCCGTGTGTGCGATCGGAGCGGCTCACGACGCGCGAGGCCTCGACCGGCTTTGTGAAGCTCGGCCATCCGGTGCCGGAGTCGAACTTGTCGACCGAGCTGAAGAGCGGCTCCCCGGTGACCACGTCCACGTAGAGGCCTTCCTCGTGGTTGTCCCAGAACTCGTTGTGAAACGGCGGCTCGGTCGCGTCGTGCTGCGTGACCTGGAACTGCATCGGCGTGAGCTTCTGCTTGAGCTGGTCGAGCGAGGGTTTCTGGTAGGTGCGCGCTGACATCGGGCTCTCCTCAGGGGCGGGCGCGGCCTGCTTCTTCTCGGCGCAGCCGAGGAAGAGGGTCGTGAGAATCGCGCCAAACGTGATGCTTCGCCACATGCCCCGTTCCTACGATGGGCCGGCCGAAGTGGTTTCGCCAGGCTGCCAAACCACTGGACACCTGTCGAGGCCGGCCGCTAGGGTGCCTGCCCCCATGGACGAGTCGACAGCCAAGAAGCAAGACAGCCTCCTCCGTCATGCGCCCGCGGTGGCGAGCGATCTGAACCTGCCCCTGGCCGGTGTCACGGCGGTGGTTCGGCTCCTCGCGGAGGGCGCGACCGTCCCCTTCATCGCCCGCTACCGCAAAGAGGCGACCGGCGACCTGGACGAGGTCGCCATCCGCAGCATCGAGGAGCGCGCGACCTACGTCGCCGGCATGGAAGACCGCCGGGCGAGCGTGCTCGACGAGATCAAGAAGCAGGGCAAGCTGACGCCGGAGCTCGAGAAGAAGCTCAAGGCCGCCACCACGAAGGCCGAGATCGAGGACCTCTACCTCCCGTTCAAGCCCAAGCGCCGCACGCGCGCCATCATCGCAAAGGAGCGCGGCCTCGAGCCGCTCGCGGACCTCTTGTGGGCGCAGGGGGAGGAAGACCCGACCGGAGCGGCCGCCGCCTTCGTGGACGCCGCGAAGGAGGTGCCGGACGTCGCCGCTGCCCTCGCCGGCGCGCGCGACATCGCGGCCGAGCGCATCGCGGAGTCGGCCGAGGCGCGTGGCCTGGTCCGACGCGCCTTCGAGCAAGAGGGCGTCATGCGCGTCGGCAAGACCAAGGAGCACGAGGACAAGCCGACCAAGTTCGACGCCTACGCGAGCTTCGACGAGCCGGTTCGCTCAATCCCCTCACACCGTTACCTCGCCATCCGTCGCGGCGAGACGGAGGGTGTGCTCCGCGCCAGCCTGGACGTGGAGGCGGACAAGCTCCTTCCGCAACTCCTCGCCGGCACCGGTCGCCGCGCCGGCTCGCCCTGGGCGGGCGAGCTGGAGAAGGCTGCACAAGACGCCCTCTCGCGCCTGCTCCTCCCCAGCGTCCAGGTGGACGTGCGGGTGGAGCTCAAGATGCGCGCCGACAAGGAGGCCGTCTCGGTCTTCGCGTCGAACCTGCGCGAGCTCTTGCTCGCCGCGCCTTACGGCGGTCATCGCGTGCTCGGCATCGACCCGGGCCAGCGCACCGGCTGCAAGTGCGCGGTCCTCAGCGAGACCGGCAAGCTGCTCGAGCACACGACAATCTACCTCGTGCAGGGGGCCGAGGCGGAGCGCAAGGCTCGCGCCGTCCTCGCGGAGCTCGTGAAGAAACACAACATCTCGGCGGTCGCCGTCGGCAACGGCACACACGGTCGCGAGACGGAGTCCTTCGCGCGTGAGGTTGTCGGGAGCGACGCGATCGTCGTCTCCGTCAGCGAGGCCGGCGCCAGCGTCTACTCGGCGAGCGACGTCGCCCGGGAGGAGCTGCCGGACGTCGACCTCACCGTCCGTGGCGCGGTCAGCATCGCCCGCCGCCTGCAAGATCCGCTGGCGGAGCTCGTGAAGATCGATCCGAAGAGCATCGGCGTAGGCCAGTACCAGCACGACGTCTTTCCGGCCCTGCTCGCGAAGGAGCTCGACGGCGTGGTGGAGAGCTGCGTCAACCTGGTCGGGGTGGAGCTGAACACCGCGAGCGCGCCGCTGCTCTCGCGCGTCTCGGGTATCGGCCCGACGCTCGCGAAGCGAATCGTCGACCACCGCGACAACACCGGCCCGTTCAAGTCGCGCGCCGCCCTGAAAGACGTGGCGGGCGTCGGCCCGAAGACCTTCGAGCAGTGCGCAGGCTTCTTGCGCATCCGCGGGGCGGAGAACCCGCTGGACGCGAGCGCCGTGCACCCCGAGCGCTACGGCACCGTCGAGCGCATCGCACGCGACCTCGGCGTGCCCGTCCACCAGCTCGTCGGCGACGCGGACCGCGTGAAGCAGATCCCCGTCGCGAAATACGTGGAAGAGGGAGATGGCAAGCTCGACCGCCTGGGCGAGGCGACGCTCCGCGACATCCTCGCCGAGCTGGTGAAGCCCGGCCGCGATCCGCGCAAGACGTTCGAGCCTCCGAAGTTCCGCGACGACGTCCGCACGATGGAAGACCTGAAGCCGGGCATGACGCTCGAGGGCGTGGTGACGAACGTCACCGCGTTCGGGGCCTTCGTCGACGTCGGCGTGCACCAGGACGGGCTCGTCCACGTCTCGCAGCTCGCCGATCGGTTCGTGAAGAACCCCAGCGACGTGGTGAAGGTCGGCGACAAGATCACGGTCCGCGTGATGGAGGTCGATCTGGTTCGCAAGCGCATCGGCCTCACCGCGAAGAGCGGCGCCGTGGTCCCCTCCGGCGGGCCCGCGCAGCGGTCGGAGCCCGGCCCCAAGCGCCGCCCCCCTGCTCGCACGCCGGAGCCCCGGGTGGAGCTCTCGAAGGGCGAGCTGAAGCACAACCCGTTCGCCGCTCTGCGCAAGGGCTGAGCGGCGCGCGATCCTTCGGCTCCACCGAAACAACCGTCTCGATTATTCGCCTCGACGGACGCGAGGCGCGGACCAACCTTTCTCTCGTCGCTCGAGGTGCTCTCTCTGCCCTCGCCGACGACCTTCCTGAAAGGAGGAAAGGATGAGCCGACTTGCGTCCATTCTCGCCCTGTTGGTCGCTCTCGCCGGGTGCGCGAGCTCTCCGTGGAGCGTCGTGCGCCAGGAGCCGTCGAACCCGATGGCGGGCTCCAAGATGTTCGCCGTCCTCCCGGTCGACGCGACGCCCATCATCGAAAAAGGGAAGTCCGACAAGGACACCCTCGCGAAACACGGCTTCTCGGACGGGTCCACCGAGATGACGGAGGTGTTTTCTTCCTACATGCAGACGAACGCATCTCGTGTGGGGGGGCTCGTCATTCACCACGGCGAGCACGACAGCGTGGATTTCGTCATTCGGCCCCGCATCGCCGAGATGGACCCTGGTCTCTCGACCACGGTCTATTCGCGCCCGAGCAAGGTCGTGATGGAGGTGAGCATCGAGCACCGGGACGGACGAGTCCTCGACGTGATCCGCGTCGAGAGCTCGACGCCGGTCGAGCAGGTGAAGGACCCGGCAGAGCGCTACAAACAAGACCTGAAGCGCATCACCCGCCACGTGGTCGACTACCTCTCGTTCCGGACGCAGGTCCCGGACAGCGCGAGCCTCTGACCGAAGGAGGAACCCGTGGCCATGCTCCGAGCTGCCCTGTTCGCGCTGCTCGCCTCCGCCTGCACGGCGGAGCCGCCGCCGCCCAAGGTCCCACCCCAGCACCAGCTCCGCTCCATCCTCATCTCGTCGACCGCGCCCAGCTGCCGGAGCCTCGCGGTCGCCGAGGCCGCGCAGATCGAGGAGACCCACAGGCCCGCTCACTTCGCGGGCTATCTCATCCCGCCGCAGTGCGACGGCGCGCTCGCGCTCTCGTGGGAGGGGGCGCCGTGAGCCGCGATCTGTCGATGCAGGCACGCGCGTCGGTCTTCGTCGCGCTCACACACATGGCCGTCGCCGACGGCAGGCTCGATCCCGAAGAGGTGGAGGCCCTCCGCGCGGCGGCCGAGCTCCTCGAGCTGCGCGACGTCGGCCTCACGGACCTGCGCGGCGCCGCGGTCGACACCGGCAAAGGTCCACCGTCCCTCGCCAAGCTCCCGTTCGAGGAGCGCGCGATCGCGGTCGCCTGGGCGGCGTGGCTCGCGTGTGCCGACTACCGCGCGACGATGGCCGAGGAAGCGATGCTCGCGCGAATCGCGGTGCAAGCAGGCCTCGATCCTCCGCTCGCCGAGGAGCTCGCCGTGCTCGCCTGGCAGATTCGCCTGCTCAGCCCGGAGGGCATGACCCCCGGCGAGGAGCTCGCGACACTGCGCAGCTCGGTCCTCGAGCTCTTGGACGAGCGCGTCTCGCGAAGCGCGGATTCTTCGGAGGTCGTCGCCTGACGCGAAGACCTCCAAAATCGCTCACTTCTTGGGGTGCGTGAACTCCACGCCCATCCCCATCTCCATCGACATGTCTTCCTGTTTGCCCTGCGCCTCGACGTGCAGGCTCATCTTGAGGGCCATGTTCGTCTGGCTGGAGACGGGCGAGAGCTGCTTGAGATCGAGCACCATCGTGCCCTTGCCGGCGGACTCGATCGACTTGAGGCTCGTCTTCACGCCGGGCGGCAGGCCGGGCGCGTCGATGGTCCCCTTGGCGGCGACCTGCTCGATCTCGACGTCGAAGGTGAGCTTCGTGCCGTCCTTCTGCTTGAGCGTGTAGCGGGCGAGCTGGAGGAAGTCCGCGCCGTTGCTCATCACGCGTGTGATCGCCGACCACTTCGCGCCCACACCCACGTCCTCCTTGGGGAGCGGCGCGACCATGGAGTCCATCGACTGGAGCATGCCCTGCATCATCTGCTGGGCGGACGCCGGCGCGCTCGGCGGGATCACCAGCTTCGAGTCGCGGACCTCCCCTTTGGGGCTGACCCAGTAGGTCATCTTCAGGCCCTTCAGCCCGTCGAGCTCCTTCTTCAGCGTCTCGGAGAGCTGCTTCTGCATCGCGTCGGCGCCGGCGTCGACCGTGACGCCTTTCATCAGACCCTCGATGAAGACGTCTTTCTCGGGGTTCTTGTCGTTGGCCACGAGCTCCATCAGCATGTTCATGCGCGGCATCTTGATGGGGGGCGTGGCGCGACCGCCCATGTCCATCTTCATTGTCATGTCCATGCCGATGCCGAAGCTCTCCTTCTGGCCCTTCGAGAGATCGTAGGCGAGGCTCTCGCGAGGCTCGGCGCCCTTGTCGAGGACGGTGACGACAGGCTTGCCACCGACGGGCAGGAGCTTGTCGGCTTCGCCGGGCGGGAGGATGCCGTTGGTGCCCTTGGGGAGCTGCCCCGGGCCGGCCGCCGCCGCGGGGTTGCCGGCGGGCGCCGCGCTCGACGCAGGCGCTTCGGCCGAAGTCGTGGCGGTCGAGGTGGGCGCACCCGTCGCTGGCGCGTTCGCGACCTTCTTGTCCGACGCGCTCGCCGGGGTGGACGCCTTGTCGGCGGTGCTCTGCGCGCTCGCCTTGGGCTCGGCCTTCGCCGCGCCGCCCGCGTCCTCACCACAGCCCGACGCCACCATCACGCCGAGCCCGAACACGAGCGCCAAGCGACCTCGCCCAAACGATTTCATGAGAAACCTCCGGGCGCGCTCGTACACCGGGCAAGGCCCCGCGCCAACGTCGCGGGGCTGCCACGCCTCTGCTGGGCGGCTCAGGACCCGGCGACGCTGACGGCGTCGAACACCATCGTCGGCGTCTTCGTCGACGCGTACGGGTACGGGTCGTTGCCGAGCGCGACGAGCTTCTTCCAGAGCTCCTTCTGGTTGCCGGAGATGTTCATCTCGGCGAGCGGCGTGGTGAGCTTCCCTTTTTCGATGCGGAAGCCCTGGATGCCGAACGAATAGTCACCGGTGGTGCTGTTCGAGTTGCCGCCGAGGAAACCGGTGATGAACACGCCGTCGGGCACGTCGCCGATGAGCTCGTTCATGCTCTTCTTGCCCAGCGCGAAGATCAGGTTCGACGCGCCGCCGGTCGTCGGGGCCATGCCGAGCTTCCGGCCATAGTAGTCGTCGACGTAATACATCTTGAGGATGCCGCCTTCGATGACGGTCATCTTCTTCGCGGCGATGCCCTCGCTGTCGTAGAGCCGCGAGCCGAAGCCCTTGGGGATGAGCGGGTCGTCCGTCACGGTGAGGAGCTTGCTCGCGATCGGCTTGCCGATCTCGCCTTCCAGGAAGGACTGCTTCTGCTGGAGCGAGCGCGCCGAGAGCGGCCCGAAGAGGGCGCGGAGCAGGCGGCTCGCCACGCGGTTCTCCACCACGATGGGCACCACGGCGCTCGGGATCTTCGTCGCGCCGACCGAGTCGAACGCGCGCTGCGAGGCGAGGCTGCCGATCTCCTGCGTGCCGGGGATCTCGGCGAAGAAACGCGAGCCGCCGAACGAGCTGCCCTCCGGGCGGCGGCCGTCAGGGTCCTTCACGGTCGTGCCTGCGCCGAGCCAGAACGACGTGCTCTGGTTCTCGCCGACGAAGCCGTTCGACGTCGCGCGGGCCGACTCGCTCTTCGAGTCCGAGACGCTCGTCTCCACGCTCAAGATCTCGCCCTTGCCCTTCACCTCGCGGGCGGCCGCCTCGAGCTCCGCCGCGAGCGCGCGGCGCTTGTCGGCCGTGACCTCGCCGTGTTTCGGGTCCGCGAGCTGCAGATCGAGCGTCGAGCGGCCCTCGTAGAGCTTCGGGTCCGGCAGCTTGCGGAACGGGTCCTTCGCCAGCGTGCGCGCCATGGCGATCGACTCCTCCACGAACTTCGAGACCGCGTCGGGCCGCAGATCGCTCGTCGACACCGACGAGTAGCGACCGTCGACGTAGAGCGAGATGGAGAGGCCTCGTGAGGTCGCCTCGCTCACCTTCTCCACGCGTCCGTCGCGCCACGCGATCTCCACCTCGCGCGAGCGGTACGTCCCCGCCGAGGCCTCTTGCGCGCCCTTCTCGAGCGCCAGCTTCACCGCGCCTTGGGCGATGTCGAGGAGCTCGCTCACGACTTCCTCCCGCCGACGGTGATCGAGCTCACGCGGACCGTGGGCATGCCCTGCGACACCGGCACGCTCTGCCCGTCTTTCCCACACGTCCAGCCGCCCTCGTCGATGACGAGGTCGTCGCTCACCATGTCGATCTTCTCCAGCACCTTGGGACCGTTGCCGATGATGTTCACGTCTTTGATGGGGCGCGTCAGCTTGCCGTCTTCGATGAGGTAGCCGTTCTTCACGTAGAACGTGAAATCACCGGCGCCGATCTTCACCTGACCGTTGGAGAAGTTCGAGCAGTAGATGCCCTTCTTCACGCTCGCGATGATCTCGTCCTTCTTGTGCGGGCCGGGCAACATGTAGGTCGCGCGCATGCGGGGCATCGGCGCGTGTTTGTAGCTCTCGCGGCGGCCGCTGCCGGTCGGCTTCACGCCGTAGTGTTTCGCGGAGATCTCGTCGTGGAGGTACGTCGTGAGGACGCCGCCTTCCACGAGCATCGTCTTTTCCGCGACGTTGCCCTCGTCGTCCACGTTGATGGCGCCGCGGGCGCGCTCGATCGTCCCGTCGTCCACGATGTGGACGAACTTGTTGGCGATGGGCTTGCCGATCTTGTCCGCGTAGATGGAGACGTTCTTCCGGTTGAAGTCGGCTTCCATGCCGTGGCCGATCGCCTCGTGCAGGAGGATGCCCGACGAGCCGGCCGCCATGACGACGGGGAGCTCACCGGCCGGAGCGGGGATCGCCTCGAAGAGGATCGTCGTCCGGTCGACCGCCTCCTTGATGACGCGTGCGACGCGGTCGGCCGTGTAGAACTCGAAATCCTCGCGCCCGGCGACGTTGTAGCCGTTCGTCTCGCGCTGGCCGTTCTGCTCGGCCGTGCACGACAGCCAGAGCTGCGTCATGGGCTGCACGTCCTCCACCAGGCGGCCCTCCGAGTCGGCGATGAGGACGGCGCCGAACTCGTCGGCCATGCCGGTCGAGACCTTCTTGATGCGCGGGTCCGCCGCCATCGTCCGCTCGTTGACCGAGACGAGCAGGGGGAGCTTCTCCTCCGGCTTCACGTCCTCCCAGCTGCGCTTGAGCTCGTAGCGCGTCGGGAAGGCCGGGTGGCTGCCCGGGTCGGCGCGGAAGATCGTGGGGCTCTCGCGGCTCGGTCCGTCGGCGATGGCCGCGGCGGTCGCCGCCGCGTTCTTCAGCGACTCGAGCGTGAGATCCTCGGTGTAGCCGTAGCCGGTCTGGTCGCCCTTCACGACACGCACGCCTGCGCCGAGCTCGACCCAGGCGTAGGCGCGGTTCACCTCGCCGTCTTCCAGGGCCATCGTGTGCGACACACGATGCTGGATGAAGACGTCGGCGCGGTCTGCGCCCTTCGCCATCGCGGTGGCGAGCGTCTCGCGGAGGAGCTTGTCGTCGATGCCGAACTTGGAGAAGTAGCGGATCGTCGCCTGGGGCTTGGGGCTCGTGGAGCCGGGAGCGTGGGTCTGGGCCATGTTCGCCTGGACCCTAGGCGTACACCCGAAGAGGGCTCCGATCGAGGTACCTGCACCGATTTGGAGGAGGGAGCGGCGCTGCATGGATCCACGATAGCGCCTCAGGTGGCCCGGTATTCCCGGCTATCCTGGCGCCCCGCCCGGTTTCGGACCATCTTTGGTCCTCGAGGGTGGCCGGCGCGCCGGCGCTGCTCAAATCGTTGTGACCCCCCGGGGCCCAGCCAGGCGTTTATCCTGGTGTCGTGGTGCGTCTCGGTCGATGTCTGGTGGTCTCGGCGCTGACCGCCACCTGGGCGCTCGAGGCCGAGGCGACCTATTCGATCGTCGCGGTCGACACCCGGGACGGCACCGTCGGCGGAGCGGTCGCGTCGTGTGTGCCCGTCGCCACGCTCGAGACTGTCTACGGCGCCGCGGTCGGCAAGGGCGCGCTCATGACGCAGTCGTACCTGAAGGTGGGCGCGAACGCCGACGGGCTCGCCCTGTTCGAGGCGGGGAGCTCGGCGAGCGAGGTCATCGCTGCGCTCACGGCGCCCGCGTACGACGTCGGCTTCCAGCTGCGCCAGTATGCGGCCGTCGACACGGCGGGCGGCGTGGTCACGTTCACCGGCACGGACGCGAACCAACACGCCTCGGGCGTCAGCTTCTCCGACGCGGGCTTCGCCGTCGCCATCCAGGGCAACTACCTCACCGGCCCCGAGGTCATCGAGCAGGCGCGCGCCGCGTTCACCGCCGGCGGCTGCGATCTCGCAGCCCGCCTCCACGCCGCGCTCGCCGCCGCCGGATCGAACGGCGCCGGCGATCGGCGCTGCACGCCGGACGGCGTGCCGGCGCAGAGCGCGGTCCTCGAGGTCGATCCGCCTGGCATGACAAGCGGGTCACTCTTGCGCCTCGCCTACGAAGCTCCGGGGGACCCGCCGTCGGAGGACCCCGTCGCGCAGCTCGGCGTCGATCTCGACGCGTGGCGCGCGAGCCACCCCTGTCCCGTCGAAGAGGGGGGAGGTGGCGCCGCGCCGGGGCACGAGCCAGAGTCCGACCCCGAGCCCGATCCGAGCAAGCCCGCGGACGAGGCCGACGGGTGCACGGCCGCGCCGCGTGGATCCGCGGATGGCAGCGGATGGTCGGCGCTCGTGCTGGCGTCGATCGTCGTGGCGCTCATCGTCGGACGTCGCCGACGAACCTGAGTGGCCGTGCCCCGGGGCACGCCCACCGAGCTCGCCTTCGCGCGATCGGGCTCGACGCAGCCTCGACTGCCGGCTCCTCGAGGCGGAGTGAGCGGCCTCTGCGCGTCGCGGGAGGATCTTGCCGCCGGAGGTCTGCCTCGCTTGGGCTCGATCAGCAGCCGTTCGGTAGCCCTCGACAGAGCTACCGCTTCGTCGGGGGGACTCGAAGCAGGAAGACCTCGCCGATGTCGTCCTGGTCGCGCGAAAGGAGCATCTGACGAGCATCGGACGACATCGCGATGACGTAGGGGTTGAGGTTCCCCTCGAGCTCTTCGGCGAGCTCTTCCGGCAGCGCGATCTTCGTCGTCTTGTTCGTGTCGAGGCGCCTGCGCAGGAAGCGCGCCTCACCTTCGTCGTCGTGAGCGATGAGGAACGCCTGATTGGCAGCGGGCGCGACCCAGGCGATCTCGTGCGCCGTCGTCCACAGCTTCGTGAGCGTCCGGCCGTTAACCCTCCAGAGCGTTCGCGCGCTGCCGCCGGTCTGCGTCGTCACGAGCGCCCCGCCGGCGGGCAGCGGTCCCGCGACGCGTGAGAAGCGCGAAGCATCCGACGGGATGACGTCGGCGCGATCGGTCTCCAGATCGACCTCGACGAGGAGCCCACCCGTCGCGACCAAGAGCGTGCGCGGGGTGGTCCAGACCAGCGCGGCGTCGTCGACGCCGGCAATTTCGCGTTGCCCAGGCATCGCGAGGCAGCGATGCCGCCCGCTCGCGAGATCGAAGACGTAGAGGCTGCTGTGCGTGAGGGCCAAGAGCTCGTGCTCGTCCGCGCTGAACGTGGCAGAGATGCACGCCGTCGGTGGGCTCTCGAGGAGCTCCAGGTGCGTTCCCTCTTCGAGATCGACCAGGAAGAACCCGTCGGAGCCGCTGCCGCCCGTGTGGCCACCGCCACCGAAGAACGCGCGGCGACCGCTCGGCGCAAGCGCCACGGTTCGCATCACTCCCTGGTCTTCGTAGTGGACGCCTGCGCCGAGGAGCTCGCCTTCCCAGAGCGTCCGCATCGTTCGCAGGTCGAGCACACGGCCGTGGCCCCAGCCGCCGAGAGCCAACCTAGACCCGGTCGCGTCGAACGACGCGGCGTCTATGGTGCTCAGAAGACCCGGTTCGAGCGTCGAGAAGGAAGCTGGCATCGAGGGGGGTTATGGCGGAGCGCGGCGGGCGTCCAGGGCGAACGTCGGTGACGCAGCCCGCACATTCCCACGACGATCGAAGGTCTCGCCACCCTCGGCGACGACCTTTCCGTCGCCCCCATCTCGTCTCTCGGTCCCAGCGGCTCGTCCAACGGCAACGGCTTCGCGCTCCTCGTGGTCGCGCCCCTTCGGGAGTGACGCGGCGCGGTCACTTCCCCTTCGCGGCCTCTTCCTCCGACTGCTGGCACCCTCGTTTGTCGCCCCTCTTGCAGCCCAGCTTGAAGAACGTGAGCGCCTTGGCCCTGTCCGCGGGGACGCCGTTCCCCGCGAGGTAGAGGTCCCCTTCGTTGGTGCAGGCGGTGCCGTTCCCGCCGTCGCAGGCCTTCTTGTAGAGCGCGAGCGCCTGCTGGAGATCGACGGCCACGCCGTAGCCGAACTCGTGGACGTAGCCCCAGTTGTTGCATTGGCTCGCGGACGATTCACACGCCTCACGGAGCCTTGCGACGGCCACCTTGAGCTCGTCGCAGCCTTCCTCCAAGCCGTCGTCGCAGCCGCGGTCGAAGAGCCGCGCGGCGTCGCCGAGGTTCACGTCGCCGTCCGCCCCGTCCATCTTGGTTCGACCCAGGTTCACGCAGGCGAGGGCGTGCCCGAGGTCGCAACCTCTCGTGTAGAGCCGGATCGCGTGGGCGGCGTCTTCGGCGACGCCTTCGCCGTTCCGGTACATCACGCCGAGATCGTTGCACCCCGATCCGTCGTCCCGGTCGCAGGCCTGGCGAAAGAGCTCGCGCGCCTTCGCGATGTCGCGGTCGACGCCGAGGCCCTTGTCGTAGAGCCGCGCGAGGGCCGCACACGCGCTCGCGTCGGACCCCGAGCACGCCTTCTCGTAGAGCGCCCGCGCTCGCCCGATGTCCTTGGGGCCGCCGCGCCCTTGCTCGAGCACCACGCCGAGGTTCTTGCAGCCCTCGTCGTAGCCTCCCGAGCACGCCTTCTCGTAGAGCGCCCGCGCCTTCTGGTCGTCCTTCTCCACGCCGAGCCCACGTCCCGTCCGGAAGCCGAGCTCACTACACGCGGCCGCGTGATCGCGATCACACGCGAACCGATACCAGCCGACACGGTCCTCGGATGAGCCGGCGCCCTCGATCGCCTGCTTGTAACAGGCGTCGGGGTTGCCCGCCGCGCACTCGGGCCGGCACTCCTCGATGGTCTTGCAGCTCGACGTCCGAGGTGCGGCTTGTGCTGCCGACGCGCTCGCGGAGGGCGCGGCCGCGCCGGTCACGTTCGCCGCGGGGCTCGCGTCGACGGCCGACGACGGCGCAGCGGCGCACCCGGTTCCCCAGAGGCACCCGACCACCAGAATCATCCGAGCGTGCATGGCGCCTTGTACGACGGTCCGCTCCGGTTGTCCCCGGCGCCGTCCTGGGCCGGCCGGTGCGCCGCGTCGCTCCGCTCCGCGGTCTGTCTCCGCGCACCCTTGCTCGATCCTCAAGCTCGCTGTACCGAAGCGACCATGACGATTCGGTCCTCGTTCGCGTGTGTCGCCCTCGGCCTTGCCTCGATCTCCTGCGGCACGTCCGCGCCAACGGGCGGCGCCACGCCGGAGCCGAGCGCCGTCGTCGAGCCGCCCCCGGCGGAGACTGCGAGCGCTCTGCCGAGCGCGAGCGCGCCAGCGGACGTCGCGAGCACGAGCCCGTCGGCTTCGGCGCCACCCGTCGAGGTGGCGTGTACGAAGATGGGCTGTTCGAGCGGCCTCACGCTCCCGCTCGTCTGGGGGAAGGACACGCTCACCGCGAGCAAATACACCTTCGAGCTCGCCGTCGACGGCAAGAAGGGCAAGTGTGAGGTCTTCTTCCCGTTCAAGTCCTGCCAGGACGTGCGCGTGCCGACGTGCTCGGGCGACGTGAAGTTTGCCCTCGAGACGAGGTGCACGGGCGAGGCGAAGTCGACGAGCGACATGGTCATCGGCCCCATCCGCCTCGAAGCCACCCCCGTGACCGCGAGCCTCAAGATCTGGCGCGACAAGGTCATGTGGCATCAGCAGGAGCTCACGCTGAAGTACGGCGAGGTTCGCCCGAACGGACCGAAGTGCGAGCCGGCCTGCCAGCAGGCTTCGAAGCGGGTTTGCATCGGGAATTGCACGGCATCCGAGCTCTCCGCCGCCCCGCCGGACTCGCCCTGATGCCGGGCCGAGCCCTGCCCTCGGGGAAGCCGACGGCCCCGCGTGGCCTCAGAGATTCGACTGATATTTCAGCTGGTTAAGCCCGCGAGGTGACCTCGCGCAGACGCTGCGTCTGACCGAACTATGGTTCCGACATGACGAATTCCTGACAGGTCGCTCGTTAGAGTCGATCCGTCATGTCCTCGCCCCAGGTCACGCCGAACACCACGGTCGCCGATCGCAGCTTCAACGTCCGCTCGATCCCCTTCTTCCTGATCCACATCCTGGCCGTGGCCGGGGTCGTCTGGCTCGGCTGGTCGTGGTCCGGGCTCCTGCTCGCGGTGGCGCTCTACTACGTGCGGATGTTCGGGGTGACCGGCGGCTACCACCGGCTCTTTTCGCACAAGTCGTTCAAGACGAGCCGGCCGGTGCAGTTCCTCTTCGCGCTCCTCGCCACGACCAGCGCGCAGAAGGGCGTCATCTGGTGGGCGTCGCATCACCGGCAGCACCACAAGTACTCGGACCAGCTCGGCGACGTGCACTCCGCCAAGCTCGACGGCTTCTGGTGGAGCCACGTGGGCTGGATCCTGAGCGACAAGTTCGAGCCGACCGACGAAGCGAAGGTGAAGGACCTCACGAAGTTCCCCGAGCTCGTCTGGCTCGACAAATACTCGCTCGTTCCGCCGACGCTCCTCGGCGTGGGCCTCTTCCTCGCGGGAGGCTGGTGGGCGCTCGTCTGGGGCCTCTTCGTCTCGACCTCGCTCTTGTGGCACGGCACCTTCACGATCAACTCCCTCACGCACGTGTGGGGCTCGCAGCGCTACGAGACGACCGACAACAGCCGCAACAACTTCATCCTCGCGCTCGTGACGATGGGCGAGGGGTGGCACAACAACCACCACTACTACCAGCGGTCCTGCAGCCAGGGCTTCTACTGGTGGGAGATCGATCCCACCTACTACATCCTCCGCGCGATGAGCGCCGTCGGCCTCGTCTGGGATCTGCACCGCGTCCCGAAGAACGTGCGCGACGCCCACCTCGTCGAGCAGACGGAGGTCGAGGCGCCGCCCACGACGAAGCCGTCGACGTCGACGGTGGCCGCCGCCGCGGCCAGCGTCATCGTTCGCTGAGCGAGCCGAGGAGGCCGGCGCCTCCGGCGTCCTTCGGCGGCGCGTTCGCTGCGCCTTCGCTGTCGTCACCGATATCGCCCACGCAACCGACAGCCAAGGTCGCGACGAGCGCCCGTGCGGTCTTACCGCGAAGCGATCGATACATCGCCTCGACGAGTATCGGGCGCGCTCGGCTAGGGGAAGATGTCGGTGCGCGACACTGCGCGACCGTGTCGGGTCGTCAGGCCGCAGGTGGTCTCGTCGCGACGAGGTTCGTGTAAGAATGACGAATTCGTCAGGCGGCCGAGGCCATGTTGCTGGGCGCAGCGACGGTGCGGAGCAGGGCTCGGTGCTCGAGGAGCAGGGCGCGGACCGCGCGCGGGAGGCCGGCGCCGAGGGCGGCGTCGTAGGCGCCGATGAGCGTGGAGACCGGATCGACGACGCCGCGAGCGAGCGGGAGACGCGCGGAGCACGGTGCGACGTCGAGCGCCTCGAAGATCAGGCCGACCTCGCGCGCGCAGCGCTGCGCGATCATCCACCGTTCGAGGCGAGCGCTGGTCTCGCGCTGGACAGCCTGGACTTCCAGCTTGGCGACCGCGACACGAAGCGCCAGGAGCAGGTGAGACAGAACGTCACTGGGATCCGAGGCCATCGCGGGTCAACGAAGCAGCATCCGTGCCGAGCGCCGGTCGGGCCTGTCGCACATTGGAGCTAGCGCCTATCTCAGGGAAAAGGCCGCGACCGTGTGCCGCTTCGCACAGGTGCGCCTGCGCACTGTCTCATCTCGCCTCGGGACATCGACCCCGCCTCGCCCCAACGTTGGACTTTCCACAGGAATCACACGCGTTGTCCCCGGCTTTCCACTGGCCGTATCGTCCGGAGCTCGAGCGGGGGGCGTGTCCCCTTTCGAACGTCTCGGAGACAAACCATGGGCGACGACAAAGAGCGGCCGGTCGCCGAGCCCGAGCCGACCGGGCTCGAGCGCGCGGCGCAGGCCTTCACGCGAATGGCGGAGAAATACGTTCCCGACGCGTTCGTGTTCGCGCTCATCGGGACATTTCTCGTGGTCGTCGCCGCGCTGTTGGGGACGGACGTGCCGGCCGCCAAGGTCGTCGAGCTCTGGGGCAAGGGTTTCTGGGAGCTCCTTCCGTTCACGCTGCAGATGGTGCTGGTCGTCGTCACCGGCTACGTGCTCGCGACGGCGCCCGCCGTGTACCGCGGGATCGCCTGGCTCGCGAAGATCCCGAAGTCTGCCCACGGCGCCGTCGCGTTCGTGGCCTTCTTCTCGATGGCCTCGTCGTGGCTGAACTGGGGTTTCTCGCTGATGTTCAGCGCGATGCTCGCGCGGGAGATCGCCCGTCGCGTGACGAGCGCCGACTACCGGTCGCTCGCGGCGAGCTCTTTCCTCGGCCTCGGCAGCGTCTGGGCCCAAGGGCTCTCGGGCTCCGCCGCCCTCCAGATGACCAGCCCCACCGCGATGACGCCCGCGATTCGCGAGATCGTCGCGCAGGGAGACATCGTGCCGGGCGGCATCATCCCGCTCTCCGACACCATCTTCCTCTGGCAGAGCCTGGCGTCCGTGGTGATCGAGGTCGTCCTCGTGACCGCGCTCGTCTGGTTCGCCGCTCCACGGGGGAGCCGCGCGCGCAGCGCCGCGGATCTGGGGATCGATCTCGGGACGTCACCGATCGAGACAGCGTCTCTCGCTGAGAAAGAGGAGACGTCCGGCGCGAGCGGCTGGGGAGAGGCCATCGAGCGCTCGCGTGTGCTCTCGTACGGCTTCGTCGCGCTCTCGCTCACCTACCTCGTCGTCTATTTCCGCAGCGCGCCCACCATCCTCGGAGCCGTCAACCTCGACACCGTGAACCTCACGTTCCTCACGGCGGGCGTGCTCCTACATGGGACGCCTGCGCGGCTGATGCGCGCCGTGCGCGACGCCACGCCGGCGACGTGGGGCATCATCCTCCAGTTCCCGTTTTATGCGGGCATCGCCTCCATCATCTCCAAGACCAAGCTCTCTGCCAGCATCGCCCACGCGTTCACCAGCATCTCCACGCCGGCTACCTACCCCGCGCTCATCGCCGCGTACTCCGCCGCGCTCGGCGTCTTCGTGCCGAGCGGCGGATCCAAATGGGTCATCGAGGCGCCGTACGTCATGCAGGCCGCGCACGATCACAAGGTCCACCTCGGCTGGATGGTCGCCTGTTACGACCTCGGCGAAGCGGTCGCGAACCTGGTTCAGCCGTTCTGGATGCTCCCCGTGCTCGGCCTCTTCAAGCTCAAGGCCCGCGACGTGATGGGCTTCACGTTCCTGGTCTTCATCGTGCTCACGCCGGTCGTGCTCGTGCTCGTCACCGTGCTCGGCGGGACCTTGAGCTACCCGCGGTGACGCTCAGTAGTACCAGGGGAACTTCTTGTAGTCCTGTTTCCGCTTCTCCAGGAACGCGTCGCGGCCTTCCTGCGCCTCCTCCGTCATGTACGCGAGGCGCGTGGCTTCGCCGGCGAAGACCTGCTGGCCGACGAGCCCGTCGTCGCAGAGGTTGAAGGCGAACTTGAGCATTCGCTGCGCGGTGGGGCTCTTCGCGTTGATCTCCGCGGCCCACTCGAGCGCGACACGCTCGAGATCCGCGTGCGGGACGACCGCGTTGGCCATGCCCATGTCGAACGCCTCTTGGCCGGAGTAGGTGCGGCCGAGGAAGAAGATCTCTCGAGCGCGCTTCTGGCCGACCATGCGCGCGAGGTAGGCCGAGCCGTAGCCGCCGTCGAAGCTCGCGACGTCCGCGTCTGTCTGCTTGAACTTCGCGTGCTCCTGGCTGGCGAGCGTGAGATCGCAGACGACGTGCAGGCTGTGGCCGCCGCCGACGGCCCAGCCGTTCACCACGGCGATGACGACCTTGGGCATGAAGCGGATGAGCCGCTGCACCTCGAGGATGTGCAGGCGGCCCAGGCGGGCCGGATCGACGGAGCCCTCCGCGCCCTGGTACTGGTAGCCGACCTTGCCGCGGATGCGCTGATCGCCGCCGGAGCAGAAGGCCCAGCCGCCGTCCTTCGGCGAGGGGCCGTTGCCCGTGAGCAGGACCGTACCGACGTCGCTCGTCTGACGCGCGTGCTCGAGCGCGAGGTAGAGCTCGTCCACCGTCTGCGGGCGGAACGCGTTGCGCACCTCGGGCCGATTGAACGCGATGCGCACCGTGCCCTGGCGCTTCGCGCGGTGGTAGGTGATGTCGGAGAACGAAAACCCGGGGACGGTGTCCCATTGGCTCGCATCGAAGATCGCGCTCGGCATGCGCCGGGCTTACCGCTTCGGCCTGCGCGAGTCGACGGCCGTCACGCCCGGTCGTTCGCGGTTCTCGAGCGTATCCAGGCGCCGAGCCGGTCGACGCCCGCTCGTGCCGCGGGCGACCACTCCGCGAAGAAGGGCGGAGCGTGTGGGTGGTCGGGGATGAGATCGACCTCGGCCTGGCCTCCCGCACCGCGCACGCGCTCGCCGAGCTCGACGTTTTCGTCGACCAAACGCTCGGCGGCGCCAGCCTGGATGAAGAGCGGCGGCAGGCCGGAAAGATCGGCGAAGAGCGGCGAGACGCGAGGGTCGTCGAGCGGTAGGCCGCCCGCAAAGAGCGCCGCTTGCGCGAGGAGCGTCTCGCGGTCGCCGTAATCGGTGGCGGCGTTGTTCATGATCGATGGGCGCGTCGCGGCGAGATCGAGCCACGCGGAGATCGGCGCGCCGCCGGCCGGGAGCGGCAGGCCCCTGTCGCGAAGCGCGAGGAGCAGCGCCATCGTGAGGTTCCCGCCCGCGCTCTCGCCCGCCACGACGACCGACGACGGCTCCGTCTGCGTGACCAGCCACTCGTAGACGCTCACCGCGTCATCGAGCTGAGCCGGGTACGGGTGCTCCGGCGCGAGTCGATAGTCGGGCGCGAGGACACGCGCGTCCGCGGCCAGCGCGACGCGCGCGAGCGTGTCCGCGTGTGTCTCGTGGGAGCCGAACAGGTACGATCCGCCGTGCAGGTAAAGGACGACACGACCGCCAGCGCCGTCCTTCGGCTCGATCCAGAACGACGGCACGGGCGCGCCCTCGGCGCGTCTGACCCGAACGAGCTTCGTCGCCGAGTCCGGGAGCGGACGGGTGGCGAGGTCGGCGCGCAGGACCTCGACCGGCCACGTCTTGAGGCCCTGCCAGTCGAGCTGCAGGAAGCGGACGATCATGTCGGCCTGGAAAGGCAGCGACTTGCGCGGCGACCTTCCCGACAGCCTGGCAAAGAGCGTCGACCAGAACGCCCGCTGGAACAGCGAGAAGAGGCGCAGGATTCGTGACACGCGACTATCTTGGGGCCGCGCCGCGCCAGATTCGATGACGTCGCCCGCCACCGATTGTGACAGCCGGCGCCGCGCGACGATAGATTGCCCTCCGTGACGGACATTGCGGCGCGGATGGCCAAGAGACTCCTGCCTGCAGCGTCGGCCGCAGGGCTCGACCCGGAGGGGCTGTGCCGCGCTTGCCGGCTCGATTGGCGAACGCTCGACGATCCGCACGGCCGCGTCCCTCTCGCTCCGATGCTCGACGGGATCGACACGTTGCTCGAGCGCCTCGACCCCGCCTCGCTCGGGCTCCTCTTCGCGACGAGCGCGCCGCCGGACGCGTACCACACACCTGCGCTCGTGATGCTCGCGAGCGAGACCCTCCGCGAAGGGTTCGCGCGCGCTTTCGAGCTGCAACGGCTCTGGGGCGACGGGGACCGGTTCGGCCTCACGGCCCTCGAGAAGGCGGCGAAGATCACGTTTCGTGTTCCGGGCCCGCGCCGGCCGGCGCACGAGCCGCTCGAGGTGTGCGCGCTGGCCGAGACGCTCCTCGCGGTTCGGGGGTTGACGGGGAGAGCCGAGGAGGTGCCGCTCGAGCTCGAGCTCCCATCGCTGGCGGGGCCGACCGGAGCCTTGGAAACCTTCTTCGGCCGACCGGTCGTCCTGGGCAAGACGCCCGCCATGGTGGCCTTCAACAACGAGGCGCTCGACGCGCCGATCCCGACGGCGCACGCGCTCTATCGATCCATCTTCGAGAAGCAGGCCATCGAGGAGCTCGCGACCTTGCCCGAGGAGGACGACACGCTCGCCCGCGTCCGGGCGTTCATCGGGCGAGGGCTCGCCGCTGGGAGCTTCGGTCTCGAGCGCTGCGCTGCGGCGATCTCGACGAGCTCGCGCACGCTCGAGCGACGGCTCGCCGAGCGGGGCACCACGTACGCAAATGAGGTCGATACGATCCGGCGACAGCGAGCCGAGCTCCTGTTGCGAGAGGGGCGGCCCGTGGACGAGGTCGCCGCGCTGCTGGGTTATTCGGAGCGGGCGGCGCTCCACCGCGCATGTGTCAGGTGGTACGGGCGCACGCCGGTCCAGATCCGCGACGGCCGGACGTGACCGTCAGAGGTGGCGGCGCGCCCAGGGCATCTTCGTGGTGTCGACCGCGAGCGAGACCACCAGCGTGAAGAACCGGCGGCGCGTCTCGTGCTCGGGCGACAGGTCCGGCAGGAGCGCGGCGATCCGGCGCGCGCCGTCGTCGTGGACCACCTTCTTGGCCATGTCGAGCGCCTCCATCCGCGCGATGGAGTTGCCCTCGTCGCCGAGCATGGTGATGACACCTCTGTACTCGTCGATGAGGTGCGCGATCTCCAGCCGAGGGACCTCCACGTTCGTCACGCCGGCTTCGGCGTGCAGGAAGAGGCGCAGGTGCTGGTCGTCGAGGTCGATGACGAGCAGCGACGCGCTCCTGCCCTCGAAGAGCGCGCCCACGTCGGCGAGCTCCGCGATGAGGGCGCGCCACTCGCGGCGCCGGAGCTCGGCTGCTTTTTCCCAGAGGCGCTCGTCGACGCGGATCGCGGGCGGGGCCATGCAGCGCAAGCTTACCGCGTCGTCGCTCCGCGCCCCACCCATGCTATGAGCCGGCCGGCATGTCGGAGAAAGTCGTCGTCACCGGTGCGTCGGGCCACGTCGGGGCAGCGCTCGTCCGGGCTCTGCTGAAAGACGGAGCAGACGTGCGCGTGCTCGTCCGCAAGGACGTGCGCGCCCTCGAGGGGCTCGACGTCGAGCGCGTCTCGGCGGACGTGACCGATCGCGCGCGTGTCCTCGACGCCATCAAAGGCGCGGAGGTCGTCTACCACGCGGCCGCTCGGCTCACGCTCGAGAGCGGCTACGATCCGGACGCCGAGCGCGTGAACATCCAGGGGACGCGACACGTCGTGGAGGCGTGCCGCGCGAGCGGCGTGCGCAGGCTCGTCCATTTCAGCACCGCGCACGCGCTCGAAGGCGAGGGCGCCCTCATCTCGGAGGGCTCGGGCAAGCCGTACGAGCGCACGAAGGCCGGCGCGGAGCGCGAGGTCAGGCGCGCGGTGGAGGAGGGGCTCGACGCCGTCATCGTCAGCCCGTGTGCGGTCATCGGCCCGCACGACCACAAGCCCTCGTACATGGGGCGCGTGCTCCTCATGCTCGCGCGTGGTTTCTTGCCGGCCACGGTGGTCGGCGGTCAGTCCTGGGTGGACGTACGCGACATCGCGCTCTCGGCCATGGCGGCGGCGAAGAAGGGTGAACGCGGTCACCGCTACCTCCTCGCCGGCAACTGGCTCCCGATGCGGGAGTTCGCGACGCTCGCGAGCCGCGCGGCGAAGGTCAGCCCGCCGCGCTTCGACATCCCGTTTGGCCTCGCGCGCCGGTTTGCACCGCTCGCGGAGCGTGCCTCGCGCCTCATCGGGCAAGAGCCGCTTTTTTCGGTCGCCTCGATGGACGCGCTCGAGCACAGGCCGCGGGCGCTCGACGCGCTCTCGACGAACGTCCTCGGCCACGCGCCGCGGCCGATCGAAGAGACCTTGCGCGACACCTTTCGCTGGTACGAAGAGGCCGGCTTGCTCCGGCGCAATCGGAGAACGTCATGACACGAGCGGTGGTCACCGGTTCGAGCGGGTTCGTCGGTAAACACCTCACGTCGCGCCTCGCCTCGTCGGGGCAGACGGTCGTCGCGCTGGACGTCGTCGCCGGCGCGCCGGCCGAAAACGTCATCCCCACTCGCGCGGATCTGCGTGACAAGTCCGCGCTCGACTCGGCCGTCGAAGGCGCGGATGTCGTCTACCACGTCGCCTCCCGCGTGCAGACGCGCCACACCGGGGCGGACGAAGTGTTCGCCATCAACGTCGGCGGCACGCGCAACCTGCTCGCGGCTTGCCGCGACAAGGGCGTGAAGAAGCTCGTCTACGTCTCGAGCGCGAGCGTCGTCTACGACGGCAAAGACCTCGAGAAGGGCGACGAGCGGCTGCCTTACCCCACGTCGTTCCACGCGCCTTACGCGAAGACCAAGGCCCAGGCGGAGGAAGAGGTGCTCGCGGCGAGCGGCAAGGGCGGCGTCCTCACCTGCGCCATCCGGCCGCACGTCATCTTCGGCCCCGGCGACACGCGGTTTCTACCCGCGATCTTGGGTCGGGCAAGGAGCGGCAAGCTGAAGGCCTACGTCGGCAGCGCCGAGAAGCTGAGCGACTTCACCTACGTGGACAACCTGGTGGACGGGCTGCTCCTCGCCGCGGACAAGCTCGTCGATGGGGGGCCGGCGGCTGGTCAGGCCTATTTCGTCACGAACGGGGAGCCCATGGCCTTCTGGGAGTTCGTCGGACGGGTGCTCGACGGCATCGGTCACCCGCGGCCCAAGCTCCAGGTCCCGTACCCCATCGCCTACGGCGCGGCCGCCGTGCGCGAGTGGCTCGACGCCGTCCGTGGAATCCCGACCAGCGAGGAGAGCCTCACCCGCTTCGCCATCCGCTACCTGACGACGCACCACTACTTCTCCCACGAGAAGGCCACGCGGGACCTGGGTTACCGCCCCAAGGTCGACCTCAGCGAAGGAATCGCCCGTACGATCGCGGCGTTGAAGGCATGACGCGGGCGGGGAAGTGCGCGACCCCGGGCCGCGTAGTATGCTGCCCGACCCGGGAGGACGCATGAACGGCAAGTCAAAGCTCGAGGCCCTCGTCAACGCTTGGTATGGCTACACCCTGTTTGCCGCGTTGGTGAACCTGGCGACCGCCGTCCTCGGCTCGGGGTTCTTCGCGTTCTTCACGGTGCCGTTCGTCATCGGCGTCTCGCTGTTCAGCTTCTTCGTGGCCTGGGCCATCGGGAAGCTCCTGCTCAAGCGGTCCGGGCTCACGCGGTTCGTCATCCTCGTCCTCTCGCCCATCGCCCTCCTCTTGGGCTCCTTCTCCCTCTGGCGGTTCGTGTCCGGTCCGTGGTCGCTCGGCGCGATCTCCACCGCGGTGCTCACCGCCTGTGGCGTGTGGATGCACCTTCGATCGCTCCGCACCCTGCTCGACCGGAACGTGAAGGCGTACTTCGCCTGACCACCCGCGCGTGGGGGTGCTAGACCACACCCCGAGGCGTGGAATCCAAACAAGCAGCGGAGAAGCTCCGCAACACGATCGATCCCAAGCGCCCCCACACGGTGGCGGACGCAGCCGCGGCGAGCGCGCTCTCCCTGGGGGACGCCGAGCGAGGCCTCCACGCGCTCGTGAGTGAGTTTCGCGGCCACCTCCGTGTCACGGAGGAGGGCCAGATCGTCTTCGTGTTCCCGCACGGCTTCTCCAAGCCGTGGGAGACGACGGACGCGCTCTCGTCCGCCGCGCGCAAGGTGGGCGCGGCGATCTCGGGCGCCGGCCGGTTCATCGTGCGCGCGTGGGTCGCGATCGTCCTCGTGGGGTACGTGGCCCTCTTCGTGGCCTTGCTCGTCGGACTGGCCTTCAGCCGCTCGTCCGAGCGCTCCGACTCGCGCGGCTTCTCGATGGCGGGCCCGCTCATTCGCCTGGTGTTCGACGCGCTGTTCTGGACCTTCCACCCGTGGTCGCCGTTTTACGTCGACGTGGACGACGTGATGGCGCAGCGGCGCTTGCGCCGCTTGCAAAGCGCGCGCGAAGAGGCGCCGTTCTACGAGCGAGTCGATCGCTTCTTCTTCGGACCTCGCCCCGAGCGAATCGATCCCGACGCGCCTCGGCGCGCGGTGCTGGCCGAGATCCGTGCCGGGAAGGGCCGCATCGGCCTGGCGGACGTGATGCGCGTCACCGGTCAGAGCCGGGAGCAGATCGATCCTTTGATGTCCAAGCTCCTGCTCGACTACGGCGGCAGCGTCGAGGTCTCGGAGGAGGGCGGCATCGCCTACCGCTTCCCGGAGCTTCGAAAGACGGTCGACATCGGCGCGCCGGCGCGCCGCGCCGAGCCGATCTGGTTTCGCCGGGAGGAGCCTCCGCCCATCACGGGCAACCAGCCCGGGCACGACTTCGTGATCGGCGGGCTCAACCTCTTCAACCTGCTCGCATCGGGGTGGGTGCTCGCAAACGGTCTCACGATCGAGCGCATGGTCGCCATGTTCCGCGGCGTCCCTCCGATCGAGCTGCCTCCGCCGGGCACCCCCATCGTCCTCGGCGTCGTGCCCTTTCTGTTCTCGCTCGCGCTCTTCGCGCTCCCCATCGGCCGCATGCTCCTCACGCCGCTGCGGAAGAAGCGCGCGGCGAGGGAGAACGGGCGGCGCGCGGTGCTCCAGACCGTGCTCGAGGGGGCGAAGGCCGGCGGCGTCAGCGAGCGTGAGCTCGCCGAGCGCTACCGCGTCGCGTCCGGTCTCGACGCCGATCCGAAGGAGCTCACCAAGCAAGTCATCGCCCTCGGCGGCGACGTCGATCTGGATCGCGCGGCCGAGGGTGTTCGGTACCGTTTCCTCGACCTCGAGCTGGAGGCGCGCGCGGTCCAGGCCGAGCGCGAGGCAGCCGCCGAGGACGAGGCGAAGCTCGGCAAGGTGGTCTTCACCTCCGAGGCTTGATCACATCCCCGTCTTTTTCCACGCGTCGAGCGCCTGCACCCGTCCGAGCCAGCTCATGACGTTGGTGAAGTCACGCACCGGGAGCTTCGCCCGGTCGAGCGCGTCGAGCGGGGTCGCGATCGCGAGATCCGCGAGGGTGAGCGCGTCGCCGGAGATCCACGTCTTGCCCGCGAGGTGATCGTCGAGGAGCTTGCCGAGATCGCGGACGAGGCCCTCGCCCTTCTGGACGGCGGCCGGATCGGGATCGCCCAGGTTGAGGAACCGCTTCACCACGTGCTCCCAGTTCAAGATCGCGACGGAGGACTGGAAATGCGCCGCGTTCCAGAAGAGCCAGCGGTTCACGTCGGCGCGCGCGCGGAGCTCCGTCGGGTAGAGCGTCTGGCCCGGCGTCTTGTCGCAGAGGTATTGCATGATGGCGTGTGACTCGGTCAGCGCGAAGTCGCCATCTTCGAGGACAGGCACCTTGCCACCGGGGTTCAGCCTCAGGAAATCGGGCTTCTTGTGCTCGCCCTTCGCGAGGTCGACGAACACGAGCTCCACGTCGGTGCCGAGCTGCAAGGCGGTCATGGTGGCGCGGCGGGCGTTCGACGACATGGGGTGGTGGTAGAGGCGCATGGTTTCTTCCTTCCTTCGAGCGGACCGGTGAGTCCAGGGCCGCAAGGTCGCACGGCCTTGTGTCAGCGGTATGTCAGGTTTGATCCGGCTGAGCCGGCAGCTTCCTGTCGAGCCAGGCGATCAGATCGCGTGTGACCTCGTCGCGGTTCGTCTCGTTGAGCGTCTCGTGGCGGGCGCCCGGGTAGAACCTGTGTGTGACGTCCGTCAGGCCCGCCGCCCTGTAGGCGCCGAGGAGCTGCTCGAGGCCCTTGGTGCGATTGCTCGCCATGTCCTCCGAGCCGGCGAAGATGTAGACGGGCAGGTCCTTGCGGATGCGCGCTTGGTGCTCGGGCGCGGCGATCCGGTCGAGGGCGTCGAGGAGGCCGACCCACGTTGTCGTGCTGCAGTCGAAGCCGCAGAGCGGGTCTTCCACGTAGGCGTCGACCTCGGCCGGGTCGCGCGAGAGCCAGTCGAACGCGGTGCGGTTCGGGCGGAAGGCCTTGTTGAACGCGTCGAACGAGAGGCTCGTGAGGAGCTTGCTCGTTCCTCGCGCGCCGACGCGCAGCCGCTCGGCGCGCGCGACGAGGCGGCCGGCCTTGGCGAGGGGCGGCGGCTTGCCGTTGGAGCCGGAGAGGACCATCGCCGCGACGCGACCGGAGACCTTCGCGATGAGCTCCTGAAGGACGTACGAGCCCATGCTGTGCGCGAAGGCCACGAACGGCACGCCGGGGTGGCGCTCCGACTCGACGCGGATCAGATCGTCGAGATCCGAGACGAGCTCGGCCCACTCGAGGTGGCCGAGCTCACCGGCGCGCGCCGTCTTGCCGTGCCCGCGCTGATCGTGGGCGTAGACGAGCATGCGCGCGTCGGTGAGGGCCTCGGCCAAGCGCGCGTAGCGCCCCGCGTGCTCGGCCATGCCGTGGGTGATGTGGACGACGGCCCGGAGCGGCGCCGCGATATCGGAGGGCTTCCAGCAGTAGACGTGAAGGGGCGTGCCATCCGGTGCCGCGTGCCGGTCGGTCGTCGTGATCATGCCCGTTGATCCTACTCGTGGTCAGGGGTTCTGTCCGAAGAGCTGCTTGACGTGCTCGCCGGCGTCCGCCGCCAGGCTGCCGAGGCGCCAGCCGAAGGTGGGAGCGGGGAACATGATGCTCTGGAAGTACTGGAAGAAGAAGTACGCCTCCGACGTGAGATCGAAGGGGTAGACCCACTCCTTGAAGAGGCGGTTCGCGATGATCATCGACGAGACGAGCGCGCCCTCCTCCGAGTCCACCGTGGTGTTGTTGCCGGCGAACCAGATGTGGCCGAGCCCCTGGATACGGTGGAGCTCCTTCTTCGCCTTGTCGAAGAAGCTCGCCACCCAGCGCCCGTGGCGCCACGTCTTCATGTGGATGACCTTGGCCGGGTCGGGCAGCTTGGCGCCCGAGCTCTCGGCGTACATCGAGACGTGGCAGTCGACCGGCGTCCCGAGGATGTTCTTCATCAGGTAGGTCTGGAACGACTTCTGGAGGTTGTAGGGCAGACCGTACAGATCGCCGCCCGGCGGCACGTCTCCCCACGCGTACGCGCCGACGAACTGCCCGTCCTCCAGCTTGTCGCGGAGGTACGGCGAGAGGCACTCGTCGTCCTGGTGGATGTAACAAACGCCCGGGATGAGCGCGAACTTGTCCTCGCCGATGTAGTCCTTCTGGACGGCGTAGACGGCGTTCTGCGGATGATCGAGCAGCTGACGGTTCGTCGTCATGTCGGTCGTGAGGATGACGTCGTCGAACTCGTCCGCGTGGGTCGGCACCGGGTGCGAAGGGTCGGCGATTGCGGCCTGGAGATCCGCCGTCGGAGACCACTCGACCTTCACCTTGCCGCTCGGGAGCGGGTAGACCGCGGTGACGGTCATCCCGAGCTTGAGCGTCGCGCCCTTGGACACGCCGTAGTTCGCCATCGCCACGACCCAGGCGGTCGCGCCCTCCGTGAAGCGATCCCAGCCGGTGCCCGGGTGCGTGAAGGAGCCGTACGGGCCCTTCTTCTGCAGGAGCGGGATCTTCGTGAAGATGGGGAACAGATCTTCGAAGGTCGTCTCGAGCAGGTCGGTCGTGCCGTAGCCGTTGATGATGCAGAGGTAGGGGATGAGGAGGTAACGAAAGAAGTTCGTGCTCCAGGAGACACCCTCGATCTGCAGGTACTTCTCGATGTTGGTCGAGAAGGTGATGCCGTCGAGCGGCGTGAACGGCGCGGTCGCGATGTCGGTCTCGAACTCCCGCGCGAGGCGCCGCGTCGTGTAGTCGTAACACTGCGAGAAGCGCCAGCCCGACTGGTAGGCGGGGAAGTTCCCCCAGTTCAGGGTCTGCGAAAAGGACCCGGAGAGCTTCAGCTCCGGGTGGCCGGTGAGGCTCACGCGGCCGGTGAACTCGGGGCGCTCGAGCTGCTTGTAGACGTTCGGGTACAGCGTCGGGCAGATGAACTGCACGCCGATGTCGACCGGGTAGACCGTCTTGCCGGGCGGCGCGGGCGTGTCCGCGTGGCCCTTGCCGGCGTCGTCGAACCAAACGCCGATCGTCTTGGAGTGTCCACCGACCTCGTCCTCGTCGTGCAGCAGCGTGACGTCCACGAGGTTCTCGGTCTCCGGGGCCATCAGCGTCCACACCGCCGCTGCACCCGCCGCGCCGCCGCCCACGACCGCAATCTTCTTCTTTGTCATCTTCGTTCGCCCTCCTCCGCGTCTCAGCCGACGCGATGGGAGCAAAGCGGGAGCCCGGCGGTCAATCGCGCTGGGTCGAAATGCGCACGATCCTGATAAGGTGACGCCTCGATGGCGAAGGTGGAAGGAAAGAACGTCTTCGGTCGAGACATCGGCGCGTGCTGCCGCTCGCCGCTGACGGGCTTCTATCGTGACGGGTGCTGCAACACGGGGCCGGAGGACACCGGCAGTCACACCGTGTGCGCGCAGATGACGAAGGAGTTTCTGGCCTTCTCGCGCTCGCGCGGCAACGACCTGTCGACGCCCTACCCGGCGACGGGCTTTCCGGGGCTGTCGCCCGGCGACAAGTGGTGCCTCTGTGCCGCGCGCTGGAAGGAGGCGCTCGACGCGGGCGTCGCGCCGCCCGTTCTCCTCGCGGGAACCCACGAGGACGCGCTCCGGTTCGTGTCCTTCGAGGACCTCGCGAAGCACGCGCTCGACTTGAACTGACGGGCCGCGCGTTCCCGCCCGGGTTGCGGACGAAGCGGGGGCCGGGTACGCGCACGTCATGTCGCAGCCTCTCTGGGACCTGCTCGGGTTCGTCCTCAAGGCGCTCGTGGTCTTCGTCACGTTCGCGGCCTGCGCGATCGTCCTCTTCTCCCGGATGCGCGCGCGCCGCAGCGCCGAGCCCATCGTGCGATTGCGCGAGGTGAGCGCGCGATGGCGGCGGAACGTCGCCGCCATCAAGGCCGGGCTCGCGTCCAGGAAGCGCACGCGCCTGAAGGAGCCTCGCCAGGAGGAGCTGCCGAAGTCGCGTGTCTTCGTCCTCGACTTCAAGGGCGACGTTCTCGCGACGCAGACGGACAGCCTTCGCGAGGAGGTGACAGTCGTGCTCGGCGTCGCCGAAGCGGGCGACGAGGTGGTCGTCCGGCTCGAGAGCTCCGGCGGCGCCGTTCACGGCTATGGGCTCGCGGCGTCGCAGCTCGCGCGCCTCCGCGCCAAGAACATCCCGCTCACCGTCTGCGTCGACAAGGTCGCGGCGAGCGGCGGCTACATGATGGCCTGCGTCGGCGACAAGGTCGTCGCCGCGCCCTTCGCGGTGATCGGCTCGATCGGCGTCGTGGCGCCGGTGCCGAACCTGCATCGACTGCTCGAGCGGCACGGCGTCGACTACGAGGACGTCACCGCAGGCAAATACAAGCGCACCGTGACCCTGCTCGGTCGGATCACGGAGGAGGGGCGCTCGAAGCTCAAGGAGCAGATCGAAGACACCCACGGCCTGTTCAAGGCCTTCGTCGGCGAGTGGCGACCGAAGCTCGATATCGAGGCCGTCGCGACGGGGGAGCACTGGTATGGCCGGCGCGCGATCGAGCTCGGCCTCATCGACGCGCTCGCGACGAGCGACGACTACCTCCTCGAGCGCGCGACGAGCGCGCGGGTCTTCGAGGTGCTCTGCGAGCGGCCGCGCTCGGTGCGCGAGCGCGCCGCCTCCATGGCACGCGCCGCGCTCGATTGGCTCGCGCCCGCGATGTGAGGCTCGGCTCAGGTGTGGCGGCGAACCGCGACCGCCGCCCTCTCGATGTCCGCGAGGATCGAGCGCGCGTGTGCGAGCAGCGTCTGGCCCGCGGGCAAGAGGCGCACGCCGCTGGGCGTACGGGCGAAGAGCGGCGTGCCGAGCTCGTCCTCGAGCGCGCGGATCTGCCGGCTGAGAGGTGGCTGCGAGACGTGTAGCCGCTTGGCCGCCCGGGTGACGTTCCCCTCCTCCGCGACCGTCACGAAATACCGCAGCTGCGAGAGGCTCATGCCGCGACGAGCTTAGCGGATCTCGGGCGCAGCAGGCAGATCGAGAAGGTATTGGCCGCCTTCGCTGGACCCGACGAGGCTGGGCCCATGGGTATCGAGACCTTCCGCGGCAAGGACATCGAGCGCCTCCGCGCGGCCGGCCGGGTTGCCGCCGAGACGCTGGCCTTCGTCGGCTCACGGCTGTCCGCCGGGATCACGACCGCAGACATCGACGCCTGGGTGCGCGAAGACACCGCACGACGCGGAGGCAAACCGAGCCAGCTCGGCTACAAGGGCTTCCCGGCGGCGGTCTGCACGAGCAAAAACCACGTGGTCTGCCACGGCATCCCTTCGCGTGAGGTGCGCCTCGAGCCGGGCGACATCGTGAACGTGGACGTGACGACCGAGCTCGGCGGCTTCCACGGCGACACCTCGCGGCCGTTCCTCGTCGGGGAGGTCTCGCCCGAGGCGCGGCACGTCACGGCGGTCGCGCAGGCGTGCCTCGAAGCCGGAATCTCCGTCGTGCGCGAGCGCGCGAGGATGGGCGACATCGGCGCTGCGATCGTCGAGGTCGCCAGGAAAGCCGGCTGCAGCGTCGTCTCGGCGTTCGGCGGGCACGGCATCGGCCGAGCGATGCACTGCGCGCCCCACGTCTCGCACGTCGGCGTGCGCGGAGCGGGCCCGCGCCTCGTCGCCGGCATGGCCTTCACCATCGAGCCGATGATCAACCTGGGCTCGCCGGAGGTCCGCGTGCTGGAGGACGGCTGGACCGTTGTGACCTGCGACGGGGCTTTGTCCGCGCAGTTCGAGCACACCGTCCTCGTGACGCGGGACGGGTGCGAGATCCTCACGCGCCTCACCCCCCTCGCAGGGCGAGGGGGGCCGGGGGGGTGAAAGAGCGGCAGGTCCTGATCCAGCACAACGACGGTGCCTTCTTCAGCACACTGGTAGGATCGCGGCGTGCAGTCGCCCGTCCGCGTGCTCGTCCTGGTCTTGGCCTGGCTCTTCGTCGCGTGTGGCCAGGGAGACGGCGGCGCGGCCGCCGGCTCCGGGCGCGCCGCGCAGACCGCGCCTGCCGTCTCCGCTCCGTCTGCGCCGGCGGGCTCGGCCTCGGGCGCCGCGTCGGCTTCGGTCACCGCCTCTCCGTCGGCGTCGGCGCTCGCCGAGTCGGCGCCTACCGATCGGCCGCAGCCGTTCTTGTGGGAAGCAAAGAAGGGCGCGACCACGAGCCACCTCTTCGGGACGATGCACCTCGGCACCGACGCGGAGAAGGAGCTCCACCCGATGGTCTTCGAGCGCCTGGACGCGGCGCGTGTCGTCGTGTTCGAGGCGAACGCGTTCGACGTCGACCCGTTTGCGGCCGTGAACCTCGCGATGCTCAAGCCCGGCGAGAGCGTGCGCGACAAGCTCTCCCCGGGCCGCTGGCAGATCCTGGTCGATCGCGTCGGCGGCATCCTCATGCCCGAGAGCACGCTCGAGCGCTTCAAGCCGTGGATGCTCGTCACGCTCGTCCTGCAAGACATGTTGCCCAAGACGGAGCCGATGGATCTCACGCTCTACGAGCGGGCGAAGGAGGCGAAGAAGGAGATCGTCTTCCTCGAGACGCTCGAGGAGCAGGTGAAGATGGTCGACGCCTCGATGGACACGAAGCTGCTCGACGACACGCTCGGTGACCTGCCGGCCGCAGAGAAGATGCTCCTCGATCTGGCCACGGCCTACCGCGGAGGCGACCTCGACAAGCTGAACGCGCTCACGTTCGATCCCGACGAGATCAAGAAACACCCGGCCATGTTCGACACGCTGCTCTACGAGCGGAATCGTCGGTGGGTGCCGAAGATCTCTCCGCTCTTCCAGAAGGGCGACGTGTTCGTCGCGGTCGGCGCGGCGCACCTCCTGGGAGACAAGAGCGTCGTCGCGCTGCTCACGAAGCAGGGCTACGAGATCGAACGCGTGAAGAAGCCCGTCACGCGATGACGAGCAGCCCCGCGTGGGCGCAGTCTTCGACGACGGCGGTCACGGGCGGCAGCGGCGTCGTGTCGCCGAGCACCTCGCGAGTCGCGGCGCGCACCTCGCGCGCTGTCGGGATGGTGCTCGAGCGTTCGCTCGCGCGACAGCGGGCCAGCGCGACGCGGTAAGCGGCGACGACCACCTCGCCTGACTCTCGGAGAAGGTCCGCGTAAGCGCCTTTTGTCTCGCGCAACGCGCGGAGCCACTCCGAGGGACGTTCCTGCTCTTCGACGGTGCGGGCCGGGATCATGACTACCTCCACTTCGAAGCCCAATCGGCACGAGGGCCGAATCATCCGAGCAGAGCCCTTGTCATGGGCTCTCCGCTTGGGCCAAGAAATTCTCGAAGCCGGCCCAGGCTGGCGGTCGCCGCTCGCTTCGTGAGAGGGAACGTCCCCTCGGCTCGTCCGCTTAAGCCGATGCTCGCGGGCACCCTCGCCGCGCCTCCAGGACGAGCGTTCGCAGAAACTTCCCCGCACTCGTGCGCACGTGGTAGGAGGCACCCCATGGACCGCCAGGCGTATCGTCTCGCTAGTTCGCCAGGCCCTTCGGGCAGCAAAATCTCGTCGCGAAAGCCCGGGCTGAACGCCCGTCGCGCCGCCGCTGGAATCGCCGCGTTCTTTCGCGGCGGCGACTCCAAGCGCAACGACAAGGACGACGACGACGATCTGCCCCGTCCGAACGCCACGATCTCGGGGCTCTTCCCGATGCGTTTCGTTCGGCCCGCGCTCGCCTGACCCGAGCGCCGACCGAAGGCGGCCCTCTGGTGACCGAGCCCGCTGAGCCGAGCGCGCTCGCCGGAGCGGTTTGCTCGATCGCTCGAACGCAGCGACGGCGATTTTTCTGGGCTGCGTGGTGGACCGAGCCGCCCTGTGAGCGACCGTTCCGCAAGCCGGACGCGTCGAATGGCGGCGCGGCGACGTGGCACGACGCGCTCGCCGAAGCGGAGCGGGTGGCCGGCCGCAGCCTCACGGCGATCGATTCGCGGTGGGCCCGGGCGTGGCTCCGGGCGCTCCGTGGGGAGACCCCCACGGTCGATCAGAAGGCCGAGCCGGTGAAGCCCAACCCTGGGGGAAGCGCCGGCCCGACGCGCGCATCCGTCTGGGCCATCCTCGGTCTGCCTCCCGAAGCGACGGTCGACGAGATCAAGCGCGCGTACCGGAGGCGCGCTCTCGAGACGCACCCCGACCGAGGCGGAGACGCCGAGGTCTTCCGCGCAGTCCAGAGCGCGTACGAGCGGGCCCTGATCAAGCGGCAGAAGGGCGACAAGAGGCCGAAGCGCAAGCGATGAGCGCGGCTCTCCGATCGCGGGTGGTTGCATTCGTCCGCTGTCCTGCTCTCCTCTCCGGGTGCCGCGCCGAGAAATCGCCACGAGCCCGCTGCTGGTCAGCCACGCCGTCCTCGTCGGGCTCACGCCGCTCATCCCCATCCCCTTCCTCGACGACATCGTGAAGGCGTTCCTCGAGCGACGGCTCACCTCCGAGATCGCCCGCTCCCACGGTGTGACCCTCTCCGACGACCAGCTTCGGGCGATCGCCGAGGGCCCGGGCGAGAGCGTGTTCGGTCAGCTCGGCCGGGGTGTCTTGCTCCTGCCGCTGCGCCTCTTCTTCCGGAAGATCTTCTTCGTCCTCGAGATCAAGCGGGCCTCCGACGCCGCGAGCGCCTGTTATCACCGCGGCTACCTGCTCGATCTCGCCTTCTCCATGGGCGCATCACCCCCCGCGCGCCGCGCGGCGGACGTCCGCGCGGCCATCGACGCGACGCTCCTCGAGACCGATCACTCTCCGCTCGGCGCGGCGTTCCGCGTCTCCTTCGAGGGCTCCAAGGCGCTGCTCAGGCAGGCGCTGACCGCCCTGGTCGACGCCTTCCGACAGACGCCGAGGGCCCCCACGGCGGAGAACGTGGCCCACGCCGTCGAGGGCGCGGAGCACGTGCGCCCGGTCGACGCGCTCACCGATCGCCTCCGCCGCGCCGCGGCGACCGTACCGGAGTCGTACTTCGATTCGCTCGAGGCTCTCCTGCGCGCGCGTCTGGGTACCCCCGCGCGGTAGCGCGCACGCTTGCGCAATGGTACGTCGTGGGTCGTGAAGCACACGCACCTGATCGTCGGCGCTGCCTGCGCGTTTCTCTTCGGGATGGGCATCATGTACACGGCCGATCGTGGGGCGCACTCGCCCGCCGCGACCGCCGCGCCGGACCCGGCAGCCGGAGCCCTCGCGGACGCGCCGCGCGTCGTGAACCCGGGCGCCGTGAAGGTCGAGCTCTTCGTGATGTCGCAGTGCCCGTACGGCGTGCAGGCCGAGGCCGCCTTCGAGGAGGTCGTGCAGAAGATGGGCGCCGACATCGACCTGAAGGTCGAGTTCATCGGCAAGGGCGGGGCCGGCGGCGAGCTCACCAGCATGCACGGCCCGAAGGAGGTCATGGGCGACCTCCTGCAGGTGTGCGCCCAGAAACACACGGGCAAGTGGTTCGAGTTCATCCAGTGCCAGAACAAGGACTGGAAGAACATCGACACCGGCTGGGAGGCCTGCGCGAAGGCGGTCGGCGCCTCCGCCGAGAAGATCGGCGCCTGCGCCAAGGGCCCGGAGGGGCGCGAGCTCCTCGCCGCGTCGTTCAAGCGCGCGGATGACAAAGATGTCAGCGGCAGCCCCACCATCCACATCGCCGGGAAAGACTACGAAGGCAGCCGCCGCCCGAAGGACATCATGCGGGCCATCTGCGCCGCGTATCAGGGAGAGCAGCCCGCCGTGTGCGGCGAGATCCCGCCCCAGCCCAAGGTCAACGTCACAATCCTCTCGGACAAGCGCTGCGGGCAGGACTGCGACACCGAGGGCCTGCAGGGTCAGATCGGCGGCACCGTCGGCGCGCCCGTCATCACGACGGTCGACTACGAGTCGCCCGAGGGGAAGAAGCTGTTCGACAAGATCAAGCCTGCCAAGCTCCCCGCCGTCGTCTTCGACAAGACCCTGGCGGACGACGAGGAGGCCTCGCAGAACCTCGCCAAGGCCCTGATGGATCGCGGCGATCTGAAGATCGCGACCGTCGGCGACTGGAACCCGGCTTGTGCGGACGACGGCGGCTGCAAGCTGGACGAGTGCAAAGACAGGCTCCAGTGCCGCGCGGAGGAGCCGAAGAAGCTCGAGGTCTTCGTGATGTCGCAGTGCCCCTTCGGCGTGAAGGGCCTCGACGCCATGAAGGAGGTCCTCGCGAACTTCGACAAGGCCGGCGAGAAGCTGGACTTCGTCATCCACTACATCGGCGACGGCGACGCGTCGGGCCTGAAGTCGATGCACGGTCAGCCCGAGGTCGACGAGGACATCCGCGCTGTCTGCGCCATCAAGAACTACGACAAGAACCGGAAGTATCTCGACTACATCTGGTGCCGAAACCAGGACTACAAGAGCGCGGACTGGCAGGCCTGCACCGGCGACAAGACCGGCATCGACGCGTCCGTCATCTCCAAGTGCTTCGACGGCGAAGGGAAGGACCTGCTCGCCAAGTCGTTCGCCGCCTCCGAGGCCGCGGGCTTCGGGGCCAGCCCCACCTGGCTCGTGAACGGCAAGTTCAAGTTCTCGGGCATCGACGCCGAGACCATCAAGACGAACGTCTGCGCCCACAACAAGATGAAGGGCTGCGAGAACAAGCTCAGCGGTCAGGCCCCCGCCGCATCGAACGGGGGCGGCCAGCCCGCGCCCGGCTGCGGCGAGTGATCGGCAGCAGGGTGAGCCGTATCACGGCGTGATACATGCCGGCTTGACGTGTGATACATCCGTGTTATGTATCACGGCGTGACACGTGACGGCTCACCCGACTCTTCTGCAACTCCCCAGGCGGACGCCGCCGAGGTGGACGGGGACGGGCGCGCCGACAAGAAGGAGCGTGTGCTCCACACGCGTGTACCCGCCGTGTTGGAAGCCGAGCTCAAGCGGTTCGCCCAGAACCTCCGCGTCCCGGTCTCCAACCTGGTGCGCACCATCCTGGAGGACGCGCTGAGCGTGGCGGATGCGGCCGGTGAGAACGTGGAGGCTCGCCTCAAGAAGGCGGCTCGCCAGCTGGAGGAGGAGCGGGGGCGCCTCAAGCGCCGCGTGCTCCCCGACCAGCCCCTGCCCGACGTGATCGCCTTCCAGACCGTCACCCTCGCCCAGGCGGCGAGCTGCGCGAAGTGCAGCTCGGCCCTCAAGCCGGGTGACAAAGCCCACCTCGGAATCACGGACTCGGCGGCGCCGGGCGCCCCGCGGGTCTTCGTGTGCGACGCCTGCCTCCCGGGCGGCTGAGCGCCTCGTCTCTTCACGACTGTCTTGCATCGAACATGACGGTTCTGTCCACGCCATGGGGGCGGGGGTGGGACTCGTCCGTCTCGAAATCGGAGAAAGCACCATGGAAACCCAGACGAACACCACCCGCTCGAACGAAAGCGAACGCCTCGTGGACTCGCTCGTGGGCATCGGCGCAGAGTGGGCCGTCTTCGGCCTGCAGGTGGCGACCTCTGCTCTCGAGCGGAGCGCGCGGTCCATGCGGCTCGCCGCACGTTCGCTCGGCACGATCGCCCGCGCGATCGAGCCCAAGGTCACACGCGAAGGCGAGCCCGAGGGCTCCACCACCGAGCCGCCGGCCGAGCCGACGGTCACCGCCGACCCCTCGAAGCTCTGAACGTCAACGTGTGCGAGCGACGTCAGCGCAGGCGGCCTCGTGTTTGCTCGCCTCGCAGATCGCTTCGATCTCCGGTCGAAGCTCACCGATTACGCCTTTGGCTCGCGCGGCTTTGGGGCCCACCGTGATCGCGGTGCAGGCGTCGAGGTCGCCGAGCTCACAAGCGCGCAGCTCGTCACCGGCGTACCCGTGCGCCGGGACGGGCCGGCAGCCGCTCGGAAACCCGGCGTCACACGCCGCCTTGCGCAGGCCCACGTGCCGCGCGTGAGCGCCGGGCTCCTTCGCGGCCTGGCCGAAGATGTGGAACCAGGCCTCGCGCACGCAGGCCGGGTGAAACCCTCGCTTGCAGGCCTTCGCGAACGCCGAATAGGCGGCCTTGGGGTCGAGCGGGTTGCCCGACTCGTCGTCGAGGACCAACGCCGCGAGGTGGCAGCCCGCCGCGACGTCCGTCGCACACGCGACGGAGAGCGGCTCGATGATCTGCTCGCGCACCTCTTCGTTGCGGATCGGGCGCGGCCGATCGAGCAAGGAGAGCATGTAACACCCGGCGCGCTCGCCACGTCTGCACGTGCGCGCGTACCCGGTGAGCGCGCCGATCAGATCGGGCGGACGCGAGATCTCCCTGCCGATCGCGTTGGACAGATCGTCGCTGAGCCCCGGCACGACCACGTGTTTGCGCAGGGCCATGTCCCGGAGCCGGATCCCGTACGAGGTCGGATCCGGCTCGGGCTGCGGATCGTCCTCGCTCGAGTCGGCGCGCGAGCCGGCGCACGACGTGGCCACCGACAACGCCGCGAGCACGAGCGCCGCCCGCCTCACGCCGTGCGCTCCACGATCGCGATGTCCCGCGGGTCCCCCTCGAGAGGGATGACCACATCGTCATGATAGAGCGGCGTGACGACGCGCGCGTCCGGCGCGACGGCGCGCGTCTCGCGGAAGAAGCCGTTGAGGTCCACCCCGGGCAGGAGCCGCTCGCCGAGCTCGAGCGGGCCGAAGAAGGCGTCGTGGTGGGTGGGGACGAGCACCCGCGGTCCGAGGCAGCCCGTCAGCCTCGTCAGGTAGTCGCGCGTCGCCTTGCGACCGGCGAGCCCGGCCAGCACGACGTCGGCGTGGCGCCCCGCGATCTCCGCGTCGACGAGATCGGCGCTGCCGTTGTGATAGAGCGTGCGCGCCCCGGCGCGGATGAGGATCCCGTACGCGCCGCCCATCCGGTACTGCGGCGCGTAGAGCGGGAGCGGCGGCGCGTGTGTCCACTCGCCGGGGAACGGCACCTTCCCGAGGAAGATGCGTCCGTGCAGGCTCGGGACAAACGAGATCTCGAGATCGCCGACGCGAAGCGAGAGCCCGCCCGGCGGCACGACGCGGATCTTCTCGGGGCTCACACCCGCCGCCCGCGCTACGGCGGCGGTCGTCCCCGACCCGACGAGGATCGCCTCCCGTGACCGCGCGATGGCTGGCGCATCGAGCAGGTGGTCGTAGTGGCTGTGCCCGACGAGGACCGCGTCCACCTCGCGCGGCACCCAGCGCTCGATCGCGTCGAGGTCCGGCTCGAGCGGTCGGAGCAGGCCACGAAGGCCTGGCCTCGTGAGGAACGGATCGACGAGGACGGTCGTCTCGTCGGTCGAGATCACGTGGCCGGCGGTCCCGAGCCAGCGCACGCGGAGCGAAGGGCCGCTCGGCGTGCGCGTGGCGGTCGGCCGGTGCTCGGCCCTGGGCCGCAGGCGCGGGAGGAGCTGCTGCGGGATCGGCACCGGACTAGTCCCCTGGAACCAACACTTCTTGAAGAATTCGGGCCGCCCCTGACGGGGCGAAGGCGGCCCGAATTCCCGGGCGAAGCGGCGGTTTGTTCCTGAGTGGACTCATCGTTGTTTGCGTGGAAACTCCGTTTCCACGGCACTAGCCGTGGACCGCGCGGCCGAACTCGCGCATCCATTTCTCTTCGTCCGGCGAGAGCGGGCCCTTCTCGACCGCAGCGAGGTTCTCCTCGAGCTCGGCCGTCGTCTTCGGACCGGTGAGCGCGAGGTCGACGTGCGGGGAGGAGAGCTGGAAGCGGTAGCAGTCACCGGCGGTCATGACAGGTCCGTCCCACCCGCTCGGCTTCTTCAGGAGGCGGCGCCACGCGGTCGCGGTGTACGCGAGCACGGAGGGAGACCTGTCACGCACGTGCGGGAAGATGTCAGTCTCGGCGCCAGGGTGGGCGGCGTTGTACCGGATCATCAACAGATCGAGCGGCGACGCCTCGGCGAGGCGCCCTGCCCGCGGCCGATCGTGGATGGAGACGCCGATGGCGCGCACCTTCCCGCTCTCGCGGAGCGCCACGAGCTCGCGCTCCGTCGCGCTCGTCCACGCCGAGCCGACGCCGAGCCAGCCGAGGAGCAACACGTCGAGGTGATCGGTGCCGAGGCTCCTGAGCAGGCTCTCGGCGCCCCGCCGCACACCCCACCCGAACCAGCCGATCGAGGCGACACCGATCACCGAGACCTCGTCGCGCCGGCTCTTGAGGGCCTCGCGCAACGGGTTCTTCAGGCCGCCCGCGCGCATGGTCCAGAAGAAGACGTTGAGCCCGCGATCCATCGCCAAACGGACGCCGGCTTCGTCGATGCCAAAGTTGGCTGCCAGGCCGAGCCGGTGGATCCGCTTGGCTCCGAAGGCGCGCGGCGTCGCGTGAAGCCAGTCGCTCATCGAGCGGGATAGTACCGCGAGGCACGGCCGTTGCTCGGCAGTTTTCGATGAACAAGCGCCCCCTCCGCCGGCCGGCGGTCGCCCTGCTCGGCGCTGTCTGCGTGGCGTGCTCGAGCGCCGCGTGTGCACCCGAGGTCTCGGTCCGCGACCGGTCGGGTGAGCGGCGCGGTGTGGAGCTTCGCGACGGTGAGATCGCGAGGGTCCTGCAGACGATTCACGAAGAGACGATCGCGCAGACGCGCGGCGTGACGCCGCGGCTCGTGCACCCCGACGTGCAGAGCTTCGCGGACGATCTCCGGATCGAGCACGAGGACGGATGGCAAGAGCTGGCGCTCGTGCTGGAGGCAGCGGCCATCGAGCCCGAGGATCGTGAAGCCGTGGTCGAGATCAGGCAGGCGTCGCTCGACGTCGAGGGGCTCGTCGAAGACGCGTCACACGGCCACGTCGACGAGGAGTATCTCCAGGGCCAGGCGGCGCTCCTGTCTTACGCGGCGAGCGTGTTCGACGCCCGGCTCCTCGCCGACGCCAAGAACGCGCAGCTCCGCGCCAACCTCCGTGTCTGGCGCAACCGCATCCAGACCGAGCTCGAGCGCGCTCGCACGCTTCGTGAGGCGCTCCTGCTCGAGGCACGTCGCGCCAGCTTCACTTGGTAGGCGCGTGGCGCTCAGCCCTCGCGGCCCGGATCCTCGCGCGTCTCGGTGAGCTCCTCGAGCGTCGCGCGGAGGCGGTACATCTGGTCGGAGCCGAGGCCCTGTCCCACGAACGACGCGCCATAGACGAGCCCGGCGAGCACCGCCAGGACCGGCAGCCCGAGGAGCGCGGTCGGCGACTGGCCGAGCATGAGCTGGGAGGCGCCGAACGCCAGTGCCAGGAGCGTGATGAGCCCGAGCGCCACGTAACACAGGAGATAGAGCGCCCAGACGTAAGGGTCGGGCCCGAACCGCGCGCGCAGGTGCGCTCCGGTCTCGGTCTCGGTCATCTCGGCGACGAGCTGGGGCGACCAGAAATGATGGTCCGGTCCGCTGATCGCCAGCTCGATGCGCGTCGGGAACGCGATGCCGCGGATGTCCTCCGTCCCCTTCAAGAAGTCGTTCACGCGCCGCGCGATGACCTCGGGCGAAAACGCCGACTCGATCTCGAACTTGGGTCGAGGGCTGGGACGGGACCCCACACCGGCGATGCTACCAATCCGATGAACGAGATCACCGCTGACGCTACGGAAGGCGGCGGGCTCACCTGATCACAAGGAGCCGAGCGCGAGCAGGATCTCGAGCTCCGTGCGGTCGAGCTGGGCGGAGAGCACGACACGGTCGCCCCGCGCCTCGAACTCGCCCCAGGGCATGATGCTCCATTGCAGCACCACGAGATCGACTCGCATCCGCGACTCGAGCGCGGCCGTGAGCGTCTCGGCGTCCTTCTCGGCTTGCGCTTCCGAGGTGGAGGTCGCGACGACGTCGAGCGTGGCGCCCCAGGGCGAGATGGCGAGCCGGCTGTGCACGTCGCGGATCGAGTCCGGCCAGGGCAACGAGTCCCCGAGGGTGCGCGCGGGGCTCTCGGCGAAGCCATAGAGCACCTCGTCGTCGGCAGGCTCGGGCAAGCAGGCTCCTTCTCGGAGGAACCGCTTGTGGGACGCCAGCTCCTCGGCCGACGCCTCGGGGACGATCACCAGCGAGGACGGCGCGGGCGTCTCGACGGCGAAGCGCGCGCCGTCGACCGTGAGGACGGCGCCCTTTTCGGTCGGGCTCCCTGCGGATCGCAAGCTCTGCCTCACCCGGGTTGGATCCTCGAAGCCGAGCTCGATGATCGTCGCGCTTCGCGCCGTGTCGTCGATCCGCGGCGAGGTCACGAAGACACGCCGCACCTCCTCCAGCGGATCGACCTCGATGCGATCGAGCGCCGCGCCCCATTGGCCGAGCGTCAGCAGGCGCTTGGCGATGGGCAGGTGTCGCAGCCGATCGACGTGCACGAGGACGCCGCAGCTGCCTCCGACGACGGCGCGCGCGATGTCCATCGCCTCGCTTCGTCCCGGAACTTCCCACCCGCGGACCGTGCGCGCTCGCGCCGAGCTCGGGCACGATCGCACGAGCGGCGTGAGGGCGAGCGAGCCCAGCGAGAGGAGCGCTGCTCGTCGTCCTTTGAAGCGCAAACTGCACGCCTCCTTCCTCGGACGACCGTCGACCGAAGCCGAGCGGGTCTCTACACGGTAGCGCCCTTCGACCGTCCGGCCATGAGCCCAGCAAGAAAAGATCCTGCTCGTCGCGGTACAGGCGGGACGGGAGCGGTGGTAAGCGGCGGCGTGCTCGGCGCCGAATCAGAGCCAATCGACGGGGCGGGAGTACGCGCCGCCGTCAGCCGATTGGCGCAGATCGTGGCCGAGGGCGACGGCAAGATGGCGGTGCTCGAGGACTGCCGCGCGCGGCTCCACGCCCTTCGCCTGGCGTTCCGGCGTGAACCGTCGTTGTTCGACGCTGACACCGTTGCCCTACTGAAAGACCTCGCAGCCACCCTCAAGAGCCGCCGGCCGGACCCGGTCTCGGTGCTCTCCGACACCTTCGGGTACCCGAGCTTCCGCAAAGGGCAGCGCGAGGTGATCGACGCGGTGCTCGCGGGGCGCGACTGCGTCGGTGTGATGCCGACCGGGGCGGGGAAGTCCATGACCTACCAGGTCCCGGCGCGTGTCCTCGGCGGGACCACCCTCGTCATCTCCCCCCTCATCGCGCTCATGAAGGACCAGGTCGACGCGCTGACCGAGGCCGGCGTGCGCGCGACCTACCTCAACTCGAGCGTCCCCCACGAGGAGCGTGCGCGCCGCATGGCGTCGATCGCCGCCGGGGAGATCGAGCTCGTCTACGTCGCCCCGGAGGGGCTGAACGCCTCCGCCGGTCGCGTGTTGTCGCAGATGCAGCTGTCGCTCGTCGCGGTGGACGAGGCACACTGCATCAGCCACTGGGGGCACGACTTTCGGCCTGCCTACCGAACGCTCGCCGGGCTGAAGCGGCGCTTCCCCCGCGTGCCCATCCTCGCCCTCACGGCCACGGCGACCGATCACGTGGTGGAGGACATCGTCGAGCAGCTCGCCATGGTCAAGCCCATGGTCTTCCGCGGCTCGTTCTACCGGCCGAACCTCCACCTCTACGCGATCAAGAAGGGCGGGGATGACCGCTCCACGCGCTCGCCGCCGGTCCGGCGGGCCATCCTCGATCTGGTCCGCGCGAGGGCCGGCGAGAGCGGCATCGTGTATTGCCTCTCGCGCAAGTCCACCGAGAGCACCGCGGCTTTCCTGAAGGAGAACGGCGTCCGGGCAGCCGTCTACCACGCTGGCATGCTCCCCGAAGATCGCGCGCGGTCGCAGGACGCCTTCCGCGACGACAAGGTCGACGTCGTCTGCGCGACGATCGCGTTCGGGATGGGCATCGACAAGGACAACGTGCGGTACGTCATCCACCGCGACATGCCGCGCTCCATGGAGGGCTACTACCAGGAGGTCGGACGCGCGGGGCGCGACGGGCTGCCGAGCGACTGCGTCCTCTTCTATTCGTGGGCGGAGGTCATGGCCTACGACAAGTTCGCCGAGGAGGGCTCGGACGAGATCGCCGGCCGCGTCGCCGCCCAGGCACGCGAGATGTACCGCTTCGCGGAGGGGACGGGCTGCCGCCACCAGGCTCTCGTCGCGCACTTCGGCGAAGATCTCGCCCCGTGTGGGTCATCGTGTGATTCGTGCGGCGCGCCGATGCTCGAGCGCTCCGCCGACAAGCGCTCGCGCGCGGTGACCGCGCCCAGCGTCGTCGCGACCGGTCGCGATCGCGATCTGTTCGAGCTCCTCAAGATGCTGCGCCGCCACATCGCCGAGAGCCGCGGCGTACCCGCGTACGTCGTCTTCAACGACGCGACCCTGCTCGCGATGGCCAAGGCCCACCCGACGACCCAGGCCGCGCTGCGCCAGGTCCCCGGGGTCGGCCCGAAGAAGCTCGACGCCTACGGCGAGCCGTTCTTGAAGCTGCTCCGCGAAGAGGCGGGCCTCCAGAGCTGAGGGCGCTCGTCAGCGACCGCGTCGAGATCGGCGCACCGCCTCGGGGATCGCCGCCGAGGCCGACTCCGCCGCTGCTTCGAGCACCTCGCGCTCGAGCGCCGCGCGCGAAGGCGTCTTGTCGTGCCCGCGAGCCGTCCCGCTGACGGTGCCGAGGATGGCGCCCGACGGCTCTCGGATCACGACCTGGACCACGCAGCGCACACGCGCCCCTTCGCGCGTCACCGCCGACTCCGCGTCGGCGAGCACGGCCAAGACCTCGAACGGCGCGCCCACGCCTTCGCGCTTCCAGTCGACGCCCGAGAGCGCGTCCTCGAGCTCGGCGCGGAGAGCCGGCTTCGGGTCGCCCATCTTGAGCTTCTTGTCGTCGACGCGGCTCTCGACCGACGCGATCCGCACGGGCGCGGCCTTCTTCTCCACGGGAGCGCCGAGGGCCATCAAGCCGAGCGCGACAATCGGCGTGAAGTACATGGTGACCCCTCTCACGCGGTGTCGAATCGGGCCAACTTCGGTACGCTCCACGTCGATGCCCGACGTCGCGGCGCTCACCAGGGTCTGTCAGAGCTGCGGCCTGTGTTGCAACGGGACGCTCTTTCGCCAGGGCAAGCTGCGTCCCGACGAGGTGGAGACGGCGAAGAAGAACAGGCTCGTCGTCATCGATGACGGCCCGTTTTTCTCGCTGCCGTGCCCGCGCTTCGACGCGGAGCACAAGTCGTGCACGGTCTACGAGGAGCGCCCGAACACCTGCCGCGGCTTCGAGTGCCGGCTCCTCGCGCGCTTCGCGCGAGAGGGCGGGCCCATCGAAGCGCCGCTCGAGGGCGTGCGCCGCGTGAAGGAAATCATCGCGCTGCTCGAGGCGAAGGGGATGGACATGTCGCCCGGCGCGCCGCGCGTCGTCAGCGGCGACGGCGACGACGCGTTCGAGATCTTCACGCTCTTCACGGAGCTCATGGAGCGGCTCGAGCGTGACTTCGAGCGCGCGCCGGATACGGAAGGCTAGCCCCCCCACGTCCCCTCTCCGAGTGGAGAGGGGGACCCACCTGGTCAGGGCGCGGGCTTCACCTCGACCGTCTTCGCCGGGTTCGTCACGGCGCCGGGGCCGAACGGGAAGTCGATCGCCTGGTTCTCGAGCCAGTTGGGCAGGAGGTTGTTGTAGAACGGGCTCTCGCGGTGGAGGTCCGAGCCGCCGGGGAGCTGGTACTTCATCTTCGGGCCGTCCGCGCCGAGCTCGGTCACGCAGCGGATCGACGGCCCGGCCGCGAAGGCGAAGCTCCACGGATCGTCGGCGGGCACGGCGCGACTGAGCGGGTTGGCCACGTTGACTGTCTCCGCGCCGCCCGGCGCCGCGTACGGACCGGCGTTGTAGGTGGGCACGCCGAAGCTGTCGAAGATGCTCCGGAGCGTGAGCGTGTGCGTGCGACCCCAGCGCCAATCGTTGGGCGCACCGTTGGACGCGAGCGCCTCGGTCGCGATGGTGATGGCGCGCAGGAGGATCTCGTCGCGCGTCTCCACCGTGGCGTTCGTCGTCAAGTCGTCCCAGAAGAGCTCGCCCGACGCGATGCTCGCGGGGTCCTTGATCGAGCGGAGGACGAGCGCGATGTCGAGGCGGCTGGGCACGAACACCGTCTCGCCAGCGAGCGCCGACGCGGCGTCGATCTCGTCGCCGAGCGCCGCCTTGGCGGCAGCGAACAACGTGGCGTGGAACGCGGTGCAGCCGATCGACTCGGCCGCCTCCGTCGCGTCGGGCGAGTCGGGCGACATCTCGGGGTCGGAGCCGTCGAGCCCGGTCGGGCAGGTGTATTGCCAGGCGGTGAGCGCGTCGATCAGCTCCTGCTCCTGTGCCGTCAGCGTCTGGCTGTTCGCGGCGGCGAGCACCGCCGGCACGAAGAGCTCGCCGTAGAGCGAGAAGGTGTCGCCCTGGAGCGCGAGCATCGTGTCCACCGTGTGCGCGTTCCCGCCGTCGGCGATCACGTCGAGGATGCGCTGCTCGCGGGCGCCGCTCGCCTTGAGCGCCGCCTGCAGCGCGTCCTGTCCGTCGTTGAGGATGTCGCCGTCGAATGACGCGCCCGTCATGTCTGCGTTCGCGGTGGCGATCGCGCCGGCCGGCGGGTTGGTGAGCTGCGGCAGATCGGCCTTGGGGACGCTGCCGTCCCACTCGGCCGAGCCGTCACCGGGGAGCGGCAGCCACGGCGGGAGCGCAGCCGACGCGAACGGGCGGTTCGGCACGTTCGAGTAGGGGTACCAGCCGATGTCGCCAGCCAGGTCCGCGACGATGAAGTTCTGGCTCGCGCTGGAGATCTGCTCGATGGCGACGCGCGCCTCTTCCGTCGTGGTCGCGCGGGCGACACCGAAGAACGCGTCCAGATCGGTGCCGCCGTCGTGGCCCGTCCACCGGATGCTGACGGCGGTGCCGGCCGCCAGATCTTCCGAGACGATGGGGCCGTGGTGCGGCACCCACCGGAACGTGCGCTCCTTCGGCGTGCCGCTCATCGCGTCCTCGAAGGTGAACGTCTTCTCGACGATGGGCACCTCGTTCCCTTCGAAGATGACAGCGCTGCCATCCGTCGAGAGCTCCTCCTGGTAGACGTCGGCGAGGTCCCAGTAGGCGGTGGTGACGCCCCAGGCGAGATCCTCGTTGTGGCCGATCATCACGCTTGGCAGGCCGGGGAAGGTGCTGCCGGCGACGTGGTAGGAGCCGGTGCCCTGGCTCTTGGCGTCGAGCTCCACCGGGAACCAGATGCTCGGGTTGGTGAGCGACAGGTGCGGATCGTTCGAGAGGATGGCGCGGCCGCCGGCGGTGCGCCCAGGCCCGAGGACCCAGTTGTTCGAGCCGACGTCGCCGCCCGAGCCGACGTTCGCGCCGCTGCCGATCCTCGCCATCGAGGCGTGCGCCTGCCGCAGGAGGTCGGCCCCGACCGCGGTCGTGGGCAGCGGGAACGGCGCGGGCGGCGCCACCGTGTTCTGTTGCGCCGCGGGCACGGTCGCTGCGTCGAACACCGGTCGCAGCGAGAACAGATCGGGCGCGAGCGCCGGGTCGAAGTAGGGCATCGAAGCAGCGGCCGCGATCTCGCCGTCGCTGTTGTTCGAGAGATCGTTCAGCACGTAGAGGCCGACGGCCGCCGAGTCCACCGCCTCCCAGTCGCGGATCGCTTCCTTCACGATGAGCGCAAAGTCGTATTCGGTGGTGAGCGTCGCGTCGTTGCGGCCCGCGCGCATGTCGCCGATCCAGGCGTTCACGCCGCGTGTGTACGAATCGAGGTGGCCCTTCACCTGCGCGCTCGCGTCGTCATAGAGGCGCTGCTCGAGCGGCTCGCCGTCACGCGTGGAGAACCAGCGCCGGTTCTCGTAGTCGTTTGCGAGGACCGTGTCGCCCGCCTTCACCAGGGCGCCGAGCTTGCCGCGCACCAGGTTGCGGATGAAGTCCATGAAGAAGAAGCGGTTCGACGCGTGGAAGTAGCCGAGCGCCGCGTAGCAGTCGTCGTCCGTCGCACACGTGAGGTGCAAGAGGCCGTTCTCGTCGTACGCCGCCTGCACGGGCGCGCTGAGGCCGGGGATCTGGACGCCCGTCGGTCCCGAGCCGCCGTTGCCGCCGGCTCCGCCGGCGCCGCCGGTGTTCGTGGTACCTCCGCCCGAGCCACCACCGCCTTGCGGCTCGGTGTCGTCGCCGCACGCGGTCGCGCCGAGCGCCACGACGAGGAGTGAGGAGCAAACAAGCCCGAGCCCGCGGAAGGTAAACATGGGCTCGACTCTGACACCGAGAAGGGCTCGAGGGAAGGGCTGCTCGGGGTCGACGGCGCGCTACTCGTCGTCCGTCGAGATCCAGCTCGCGAGGACCGAAGCTCTGTCCCGCGCGCTCGCGATGAGCCCCTCTTCCTGCATCCGTTGCGCGGCGCGGCCCGCCTCGTAGAGCTGCCACAGTGCGTCATTCTTCCTGGAGTCCAGCTCACCACGAGCCTTCGCCAGGCTGAGCGTGTCGACCATCTCGTCGTACCGGCCGATGCGCGCCTGGTGCGCCGCGTGCTCGGGTCGTTCCGCGACGACATGGAATGGCTCGTAGTCGCTGTACTCGCCGGGCCTGTGGCGCTCGATCCCGGTGGGCGCCGGGTCGAAGGCACAGAACAGCGTCACGTAGCCGCCGACCGCGGAGATCTCGTGCTTGTTGCGGACCTTGCCATCGGCTTCCGGCGCCTCGTCCAGGTGGTAGGTGCTCTCGCCGTCGAGCGTCTGCCAGGGCCCCCATGCGCCGTCGCTCCCGCTCATGCGCACGCGCGCGTGCCCGGTCACGTCGTAGCAGACGTTGAACTCGGTCCGCGACGTGTAGGCCATCTTGAAGACGGGCTCTCCCTCGTCGTTCGTGGGAAGGCCCGCCACGTCGAACATCGTCGTGTGGAACCACGAGACCGGGTGCCCGCGCCTCGAGAGCAGGGTGTGATCGTGGTGCAGGAAGATCCTCCGGCTCAGGTACTGCGGCGTCAGGATCCAGCGCAGCGGCTGCGCCTCGTCGGCGCACGCGCGGACGAACGTCTCGTCTCGCAGGAGCACACGTGTCCCTCGCGCCTTCGGGCTGGCGACGTGGGCGATCTCGAAGCCCGGCTCCGCGCGCAGCGTCGCGCGTTCGCCGAGAGGGACGAAGAGGTGACAGCCCCGCTCGAGCGCCAGCGGACCGGTGGACGGCGCGTCGAGCACCGCGCGACCTCGGATCACCCCGACCACGTGCGCGAGAGCCGGATCGAGATCGAGCACCGCGCGATCGCGAAAGCGCAGGCGCTGCACGTCGAGCCCTTCCGGGCTCGAGTCACGCGAGAGGATGTGCGCTCGATCGATCGGCGCAGCCCCGTGCGGGGCCCACGTGTTTCGGACGACCTTGCCCATCGGAAGGGGACATTCTCTCGCGGAACCACCGAGCACGCGAGACCGATGCCGCCGGGCGTCGCGGAAGCGGAGCTTCGAACGGCGATACCCCATGGATGGGCGGCCGAACTTCCGCTTTTCGGAAGTCGAGCCCCCCCATTCGATTGGCTCGACCCGTTACTTTCGAAGAACGACGACACGCCCCGTCGGGGTCACGACCGTTTTCTCGTGCCGGCATCGGTGTTTCGCGAGCTCCCGGCGCGCTTCGGCGAGCTCGGTCTCGGCGCGCTCGCCCTTGATGAGGAGCAAGAGACCGCCTGGCTTCGCAAAGGGCGCCGTCCACGAAAGAAGGGTGGAGACCTTTCCTACGGCGCGCGCGGTCACGACGTCGAACGCGCCCGCGAGCTCCCCGCGGGCCAACGTCTCGGCGCGCCCGCACACGGCGTCCACATTCTCGAGGCCGAGAGCCTCCGTCGCCGCGCGCAAGAAGCCGACCTTCTTCTCGGTTGCGTCGAGGAGCGTGACGCGGAGGTCGGGCCGGGCGATCGCGATCGGAACGCCGGGGACGCCGCCGCCCGAGCCGACGTCGAGAAGACGCGCGCCCGCGGGAGCCGACGCCACGTGCGGCACGAGCGAGAGCGCGTCGAGCACGTGGCGCGACCAGGCCTCGGCCGGCTCGGTGATGGCGGTGAGGTTCATCTGCTCGTTCATCGCGAGCAAGAGCGCGAGGTACGCACCGAGTTGCTCGGCGGCGCGAGGCGGGAGCTTCACGCCCATCTCGCCGAGGCGCGCTTCGAAATCGGGCGGCGGCGCCAGAGGCTGAACGACGGGCAGCGGGAGCGCGGGACGGCTCGGGCCAGGCATCGGGCCCGGGTTTAGCATCGTCGTGCGCGGCACGCTGCGTTTCTGCGAAGAGCTGGCGTGTGCTCCCGGAGGTGCGCCCTGCGCGGGCGCGGCCCCGAGGTCGGTGGCACGACCACGCATGCCCGTTATAGAGTGCGCCCTCCGTCGTGGCCTCTGAAGAAGACATCCGTCGAGCGGCCGAGGTGCTCGAAGCGCTTCTCGAAGACCCCTCCGCGCTCGTGCGTTTGCCGGAGGCCGAGCGCCGCCGGCTCCTGGAGGCCGCCGGCAAGCTCTCGCGCCCCACGCCGGACGAGCGGCGCGCGCGCGCGCGGGCGTTCCGCCGGAAGGATCGGACGGAATCACGCGCGCGCGACGAGGCGACGCTCTCGGCGGCTGATCTGCGCCGGCAGAAATCGCTCTCGGCCTTCCTGCCGGAGGCGATCCACAAGCTGCTCGATATCCCCCTGCCCGCGGCGGACCCCTCCCAAGACGAGGAGGCTCGGCTCGAGCAGCCGCGCGCTTGTTACGTCTGCAAGGTCGACTACGACCGCGTCCATTTTTTCTACCACTCGATGTGTCCGGCCTGCGCCGCGCTCAACTGGGAGAAGCGATCGCAGACGGCCGACCTGACCGGCAAGGTGGCGCTCGTCACCGGGGCCCGCATCAAGATCGGCTACCACACCGCGCTCATGCTGCTCCGGGCGGGCGCGCGCGTGATCGCGACCACACGCTTCCCGGTCGACGCCGCGCGGCGCTTTGCGGCCGAGCCGGACTACCCGACCTTCTACGATCGGCTCGAGGTGCACGGTCTCGACCTGCGGCACACGCCGACCGTCGAGGCCTTCGCCGCACGCCTGCTCGACGAGCTCGATCGGCTCGACGTCCTCATCAACAACGCCGCCCAGACGGTGCGGCGACCGCCTGCCTTCTACGGGCACCTTCTCGAGGCCGAGCGCGCCCCCGCGGCCGAGCTCGGCGCCGCCGTCTCGCGCGTCCTCGCGACGCGCCCCGAGCCCGCCGCGCTCGCGCCCGGCGCCTGGGCAGACGAGCCCGCGCTCGATCCTGCGCTCTTCCCGTCCGGGCTCTACGACCGGGACGACCAGCAGATCGATCTGCGCGCGACGAACAGCTGGCGCCTCGGTCTGGACGAGGTGCCCACGCCCGAGGTGCTCGAGGTGCACCTCGTGAACGCCATCGCGCCGTTCGTCCTCACGAGCCGCCTCAAGCCGCTCATGATGCGCGCGCGAACAAATGACAAGCACGTCATTCATGTGTCGGCCATGGAGGCGTCGTTCTCGCGGCGCAAGAAGACCACGCGGCACCCGCACACGAACATGGCGAAGGCCGCGCTCAACATGATGACGCGCACCTCCGCGGCGGACTGGGCGAAGGTCGGCATCTACATGAACAGCGTGGATACCGGCTGGGTGACGGACGAGGACCCGCTCGCGCACGCCGCGCGCAAGCAGCGCGTCCACGATTTCCACGCGCCGCTCGACAGCATCGACGGCGCGGCGCGCGTGCTCGATCCGCTCTTCGTGGGCTTGAACACCGGCGAGCACCCGTGGGGCCTATTCCTGAAGGACTACAGACCGGTGAGCTGGTGATGAAGACGGTCCAGCATCTCGTCCCCAACCGCGACGGCTGGCAGCTCGCCCTTACGCAGACCTGGGACGAGGCCGCGCTGCGGAGAGACAGCCGGCCCGTCCTGATCGTGCCGGGCTACGGGATGAACTCCTTCATCTTCGGCTACCACCCGCGGGGCACCTCGCTCGAAGGCGCGCTCGCCAAGGGCGGGCTCGAGGTCTGGCGCGTCGACCTGCGCGCGCAAGGCCAGAGCCGCTCGGTCGGCGGCGGTGACGTGTACGGGCTCGCGGACCTCGCCATCACGGACCTCGGCGCGGCGATCGACGCCGTGCTCGATCGCACGAACACTGCAGGCACCACCGCGGCGATCATCGGCGCCTCGCTCGGCGGCTCGCTCATGTTCGGCCACGCGGCCGCCGTCGCCCATCACAAGATTGGGACCATGGTCTCGGTCGGCGCGCCGGTCCGCTGGGTGAAGATCCACCCGCTCCTCCGCGCGGCCTTCGGCTCGCCGCGGCTCGTCGGGCTCGTGCGCTTCCGCGGCTCACGCCAGCTCGCCGGCGCGCTCCTGCCGCTCGTGCTCAAGCACACGCCCTGGCTCCTCTCTGTCTACATGAACCCCGAGCACGTCGACACGAGCGCCCTCACCGAGCTCGTCCGCACGGTGGAGGACCCCAACCGCCACGTGAACCGCGAGATCGCCGAGTGGATCCGATCGAGCGAGCTCGTCATCCGCGGTACCACCGTGTCGCAAGCCCTCGCGAGCCTCCGAACGCCGCTCCTCTGCGTCGTCGCCAAGGCGGACGGCATCGTCCCGCCCGAGACCGCGGCGTTTCCCTACCACGCCATCGGCTCGACGGACCGCACCCTGCTCGAGGTCGGAAGCGAGACGCTCAAGCTCGCGCACGCCGACATGTTCATCTCGAACCACGCCCACGAGCGCGTCTTCGCGCCGGTGAGGGACTGGTTGCTCGAGCGCTGATGCCGAGCTCGGTCGCGCCTGAGCGGAGACTACGGGCACGCGTCCGCGTTCGCGAAGTAGCCGACGCCGAGATCGCGCACGATTGTCGGCGTGAGGGCGGTGGAGATCGTTCCTTCGTCCCAGCTGCTGCCGTCGCCGCTGTAGAAGACGCGTGTGCCGTCGCCGTTCATGGCGACGTAGGTGCCGCCGCCCCAGCTGCCTTTGGCGATCTCGGTGCCGAGATCGGCCGCCTCTTCCCAGGAGGTGCCGTCGGCGGACCGGAAGATGCGCGAGCCGCTGGCGGCATAGAAATACGTGGCGTCGGCGAAGAGATCGCGGATGGACGCGCCATTGGGCGTCTCGACGGTCGACCAGGTCTGGCCGAGATCGGTCGACCGGCAAAGGGTCTCTGCGCCGACGAGCAAGACACCGTCCTTGAGCTCGATGTCGCCCCAATGCTGGATCGGGTTCCCGCAAGCGGCGTCGTAGCCGGTGCCCTCGCTCCAGCTGGTGCCGCCGTCGGAGCTGACGGTGATCCAGTTGCCGAGGGGATGGTCGTCGCCATACTGGGTCTCGACCGAGGCGACGATGAGCCCGGTCGGAAAGGCGCGGAGCTGGCGGAGCTGGTTGGAGCCCGGCGGCAGCTCGTTGCCGGTGACGGTCCACGTCGAGCCGTCGGCGGAGCTCCAGATGCTCGAGCCGAAGAGAAGGAAGCTCGCCCCGTCGAAGACGACGCCGCCGACCGAGCTGTCGAAGCCGCCGCCGGGAAAGGCTGCGTCGTCGAGGTCTTGCCAGGTGACGCCGTCTGCAGAGCGGATCACGTGACCGGGGAAGCCCCAGCCGGTGGCCATGACGAAAGCGTCATGGCCGAAGGCGAGGCCCCCGAACGCGCTCCACTCGGAGTGATCCTCGCGGTCGGACGAGAACTCGCTTGTCGACCACGTCTGGCCGCGGTCGCACGTCGTCGCCGCCCACGCGCCGGCACCGATGGCGACGAAGACCGGCTCGAGGTTCGGCGCGCTCCCGCCGGTCCCGGTCGTGGAGCCGTTCGAGGTGGTGGTGGCGCCGGGCCCGCCTGGACCGCTCGTCGTCGAGGCGTCGCCGGACGCGGTCGCCGAAGCTCCTGCGCCGCCGCTGCCGGCCTCCGAATCGCTGTCGCAGCCCATCATCAGGGAGAGACCGACAAGCCCAAACCACGCCCAAGCTCGATGCATCACGCCTCCGAGGCGAGACGCCAAGCAATCGGAGTGCCGGGCTTTCTCCCGCGTTTTCAGCCGGCGCCGCCCCAAGCGCGACGCAGATGCCGTCGCGACTGCCCGCTCGGTGTCGCAGCTGCCGTCCTGCCTGGTGCAACACCGGCGGAGCGCCGCGCTGCCTTGCTCGTCCTCCACCCCGATGGGATAGCCCCGGAGTGACGAGCGCTACCCCCACCTCCGATCGCAACCCCGTCCTCGATGTCCGCCCGCTGGGCTTTCCGTGGGAGACCGTCGACCCGTTCCTGTTCTGCGTCCATCACGACGACGCGTACCCGGCGGGCAACGAGCAGATGGGCCCGGCGTCGTCGCTCGCGGGGCGCAACCTCGGGCAGGACTTCGAGGGCAAGGACGGCTGGCGCATGTACCACGGCGAAACGGTGCCCGGCTTTCCGCAGCACCCACACCGCGGCTTCGAGACCGTGACCGTGGCGCGCCGCGGCTACATCGATCACTCGGACTCGCTCGGCGCCACTGCGCGCTTCGGCAGAGGTGACGTGCAGTGGATGACGGCCGGCGGCGGCGTCGTCCACTCGGAGATGTTCCCGCTGCTCGATCGCTCGGGCCCGAACCACGCCGAGCTCTTCCAGATCTGGTTGAACCTCCCGCCCGAGGACAAGATGGTCCCCGCGCACTTCACCATGCTCTGGTCGGAGCGCATCCCGGTCGTCGAGACGACCGACGCCGCTGGTCTCGTGACGAGCGTGACGGTCATCGCGGGTGAGCTCGCGGGCAAACGTCCGCCTGCTCCGCCGCCGCACTCGTGGGCGTCCCGCGCCGACTCCAACGTCGCCATCTGGTCGATCCGCATGCAGGCCGGCGCGAAGTGGACCGTGCCGGCGGCGCCTTCCGACGTGAACCGCACGCTCTACTTCTTTGGCGGGAGCTCCATCGAAGTGGCGGGCCGGCGTCTCACCCAGCCGCGGCTCGTCCGCGTCGTCCCCGATGTGGACCTCCCGCTGCTCGCGGGCGACACCGAGACCGAGGTGCTGCTGCTCCAGGGCCGGCCCATCGCGAAGCCCGTCGTCCAGTACGGGCCATTCGTGATGAGCTCCCGGCCCGAGATCCAGCAAGCCGTTGCCGACTACCAGCGGACGCGCTTCGGCGGCTGGCCCTGGCCGAGCGACGACCCGGTGCACGCGCGCGACGCCGGTCGCTTCGCGCGGCACGCCGACGGCCGATTCGAGAAGCCCAACGACTGACGCGCGCGCGTTCCACGCGAGCAACCTTTCGTTGCGCACAACTCGGGCTGCGCGTGCGCTCGATAGCCCTTACACCTCTACCCGGCGAAAGGAGCCACGCATGGTCTGGGAGCTCGACAAGGCACACAGCGACATCTCGTTCTCGGTGAAGCACATGATGGTCAGCACCGTGAAGGGACGCTTCAAATCGTTCGACGCGACGATCGAGCTCGATCCGGCCGCGGTCGAGCGCTCCAAGGTCGAGGCGACGGTGGACATCACAAGCCTCGATACGCAGGAAGAGAAGCGCGACGGCCACCTGAAGTCGGCGGACTTCTTCGACGCCGAGAACCACCCGAAGATGACCTTCAAGAGCACGAAGGTCGCAAAGAGCGGCGACGATCTGGAGGTCGTGGGCGATCTCACGATCCGCGGCACCACCAAGGCCGTCACGCTGAAGGGCTCGCTCGAGGGACCGGCCAAGGACCCGTGGGGCGGCCAGCGCTACGGCTTCAGCCTCAACGGCGCGATCGAGCGCGAGGACTTCGGCCTCGTCTGGAACGTCGCGCTCGAGACCGGCGGCGTCCTCGTCGGCAAGACGGTGAAGATCCACATCGAGGGCGAGCTCATCGCCAAGTAGCGCGGGTTGCGCGTCACGGCCGGAGCGCGGCGCTCGCCTCGGGCGCCGCGGGCGCCGGCCGGTAGCAGTACCATGCGGCGATGTCCTTCGGCTTGCCTCCGATGGCCTTGGACACGTTCCAGACGCCGCCACCGGTCACCACCTCGAGCACGTCGTCGCCGTCGAGATCGACCGCGGCGACGAGCTCGAGGGGCTGCTCCTTCTTCTTCATCTCGAGCGCGACGGGGAGCATGGGGCGCTCGCCCGTGCCCGCCTCGATGAGGACGGCTCTGTAGGCATCGGCGGTCGCGCCGCCGCGGGGCGTCGCCTCGACCGCGAGGAGCAGGTCCTGGCCGGGCACGCCGTCGAGCTCACCCGCGACCCAGCCGACGACGTCGACCGCGTCGGGCTCCGAGCCCAGGTCTTCGGTGGCCTTCACCTTGAGCTTGGGCGCGAGCCGCTGCCACTCGCCGTTCGATAGCGCGCTCGGTCCACGTGGGAGCTCGAGCTTTGCCTTGCCGTCGGCCGACCACACGCCGGCTGCCCTCAGCGGTGGCTTGGGGCTCACCTCGATCGATTCGCCGGCGCCGCAGTCGCGGTAGGCCTCCTTCTCGACGAGCAGCCGTTCGCCCGACGTCGCTTCGAGGCGAGCGCCCACCGGGACACGCCCGGCGCAGGTCTTGTCGCGCGCGAGCTCTCCGTCTGCCCCGCAGAGGAACGGCGTCATTGCGCCGTCTTGCTCGAAGAAGAGGATCGCCTTGGGCTTCTCGAGCGACGCCGCGAGGAGCGGCTTCTGCGGGACGGTGAGCCACGCGTCGAGCTCCGCGCACGACGCCGTCAGCGCCGCGGCGCCGAGGAGCAGGGCTGCGCGAGCGTGGCGCGAGACCGGTCCCACACCACGAGCCTAGCACGGGCCGCCGGGGCGCTTTCTCAGCCGTTCGAGGGCAGCTCAGGCCGGATCGAGATCGACGTCGCAGCCGATCGCGTCGCCGAGCCCCGCGAGATCGTCGCGGACCTTCCGGGCGCTGGTGCCTTTGGGCAACGTGACGATGGCCTCGAGCAAGAAGAGCGGCGTGCCGGCGAAGGGCGCCGATTCGATGCGCGTCTCGAGCTCCTCCACGTTCACGCTGTGTTTTCGCAGCACCTCCGTCACGCGCGCGACGATGCCGGGCTGATCGACCGAATACGTCTTGAGCCGGTAGGGCACGCTGCCCGGGGTAGTGGCCGCGGCCTTATCGATCGCTTGGACCTCCAACCGAAGGCCCATCGACGACGCGCTCGACTCGAGCGCGCGGCGGGCCGCTGCGACGGCCTCGTCGCTCCCCTCGACCAGGGCGAGCAGCGCGAAGTGTCCGCGCAGGTTCACCATGCGGCTGTCGGCCAGGCTGGCGCCCGCTTCGTGCACGTGTTTCGTGAGGTCGGCGACCAATCCGGGACGATCGCTGCCGACGGCGGTCAAAATGATCTGGGCCACGGCCGAGGCTTACCCGAGACCGTGGCGCCTGACCACCCACCGGAAGCGCAGTGGCGGTCAGGGGAGGGCGAGCGCGTCGCGCCACCAGGGCCTGAGCGGCGGCGCGGCGTTTGCGACGGGCTCGCCCAAGAGGGGCGTCCAGAGCGGCGCCGAGTCGGCGGTCGCTCGGTTGAAGAGCGTCTCGGCCGGCTCCTCCCACGGGTGGAGCCCGAGATCGAACGTGCTCCAGTGGACCGGGAGGAGAGCCCGCGCGTGCGCGCGAAGGAACGCCGCGTACGCTGCGTCCGGGCCGAGGTGGATGTCACCCCACGCCGGGTGGTAGGCGCCGATCTCGAACATCGCGACGTCGAACGGCCCGAACGACGCGCCGATGTCGGCGTGCTCGTCGGTCGGGCCCGTGTCACCCGAGAAGAACACGCGGTGCTTCGGTCCGAGGAGGCAGAACCCGGCCCAGAGCGTGCGATCCCGGTCGAGCGCCCCGCGTCCGGAGAAGTGCTGCGCGGGCACGGCCACCACGTCCACCTCGCCGACCTTCCACCCCTCTCCCCAGTCGAGCTCCACCACGCGCTCGGGGCGGACGCCGAGCTTCTCGAGGTGCGCCCCCACGCCGAGCGTCGTGATGAACTGGCCCGAGAACCCGGGGCTCGCGCCGCTCGCGAGCTGGCGGACGGTCCACGCGCACAGGTGATCGTAGTGATCGTGCGAGAGCACGACGGCGTCGACCGGCGGGAGCGCCTCGAGCGGCAGAGGCGGTCGGTGGAACCTGCGCGGCCCCGCGAAAGACACCGGGCTCACGCGCTCGCCCCAGACCGGATCGGTCAGGAGGCGCACGCCGTCGATCTCGACGAGCACGGTGGAGTGGCCGAGCCAGGTGATCCGCAGGTCCTTGCTGCCGAGGCGTGGCGCGAGCCCGCGGGCCGTGTCCTCGAACATCGGTAGCGCCGACCGCGGCGAGCGTGACTTGCGCCCCGTCAGGAAGTCGAGCGCCATGCGCGAGTCGAACGGCTCGCGCATCATCCGTGTGTTCGAGGTGTTCCGGAACTTGCCGTCTTTGAAGCGCGGCGAGAGGGATATCCGGCGCTCGCGTCGAGTCCGCGATTCGATGACGAGATCGCTCACGGAGCAAGATTGTCGGACGCGCGCGCCCGAGGCAACCTACGCCCATGACGATCGCGAGCACCGACCCCCGCACCGGCGAGACGCGCGAGACGTTCGCCGCCCTCGAGGACGCGGAGATCGACGCGAAGCTGGCCGCGGCATCGAGGGCGTTCGCGAGCTTTCGGCGCGAGAGCTTCGAGGCCCGAGCCCGCCCGATGCTCCGCGCCGCGGAGCTGCTCGAGGCCGAGAAGGAGCGCCTCGGCCGGATCATGACCGAGGAGATGGGCAAGACGCTCGCCTCGGCCATCGCGGAGGCGGAGAAGTGCGCCCGCGTCTGCCGCCACTACGCCGCGCACGCGGCCGAGAACCTGGCAGACGAGCCTGTCGCGACCGAAGCGAAGACGTTCGTTCGCTACCTGCCGCTCGGGCCGGTGCTCGCCGTCATGCCCTGGAACTTCCCCTTCTGGCAGGTCTTCCGGTTCGTCGCGCCTTCGCTGATGGCCGGCAACGTCGGCCTCTTGAAGCACGCCTCGAACGTCCCGCGCTGCGCGCTCGCCATCGAAGACATCCTGCGCCGCGCCGGCTTCCCCGAGGGCGTCTTCCAGACGCTCCTCATCGGCGCGAGCCAGGTGCCGCGGGTCCTCGGTGATCGGCGCGTCGTGGCGGCGACGCTCACGGGCAGCGAGGGAGCGGGCGCCGCGGTCGCCGCCCAGGCGGGCAAGCTCATCAAGCCGACGGTGCTCGAGCTCGGCGGCAGCGACGCGTTCGTCGTGATGCCGTCGGCGGATCTCGAGGCCGCGGTGAAGGCCGCCGTCTTCTCCAGGACGCTCAACAACGGGCAGTCCTGCATCAACGCCAAGCGCTTCCTGGTCCACCGCGACGTCCACGAGCGGTTCACCGAGCGGCTCGTGGCGGCGTTCGAGGCCTTGTCGGTGGGCGACCCGCTCGAGCCCAGGACCGACGTCGGGCCGCTCGCGCTCGACTCGGTGCGGCGAGACGTCGTGTCGCAGGTGGAGCGCTCGGTGCGCGCGGGTGCGCGCATCCTCACGGGGTGCGCGCCGTTTGGCGAGAGGGGCCATTGGTACAAGCCGGGTGTGTTGACCGATATTCCTCGCGAGAGCCCCGCCTACGGGGAGGAGCTCTTCGGTCCGGTGGCCTGTCTGTTCCCGGTCGCCTCGCTCGACGAGGCCATCGCGCTCGCCAACGACAACGAGCTCGGCCTCGGCAGCAGCGTGTGGACGAACGACGCGCGCGAGATCGATCGTTTCGTCGACGAGCTGGAAGCCGGGCAGACGTTCGTGAACGCGCCTGTCGCCTCCGATCCACGTGTGCCGTTCGGCGGCGTCAAGAAGAGCGGCTTTGGCCGCGAGCTCGGTGTGCCCGGCGTCCGCGCGTTCACCAACGCAAAGACGGTCTGGATCGCATGACGGGGAGGTGAGCCCGGCCGCTGCTTCCGAGCTGAAGCGATCAACCTGCCTGTTCACCCCCCTGCCCCCCTCACGTTCGTGAGGGGGAGAGCGCGCGATCACGCGCGCCCGTGTCGACCGCGCTCCCTCGCTGGCATCAGGCACCGAACCGCGTCCCGCGCGGCGCCATGGCATGGCCGTTGCGGGCTCTCGTGTAGGTCAGCCCGATGGCTGCCGGAGGAGAGCACGATGATGTCGAGTTACGGAAAGACGCTCCCTGGTTGTCGCGCTCGGCGCCACGTTCGCGGTGTCCGGATGCGAGCGACGGGACAAAGAACGCGAGGACGTCGCCGGCATGCGTGACGAGGGTGATCGACGTGGGGTCGGGACCGACGTGAAGGGCGATACTGCCACCGACAACTGGGAGATGGAGCGCAAGGCCTTCGACGCGACGCTCACGTCGCGCTTCAAGGTCCTCGACGCGCGCGTCGACGGCCTCGACGAGCAGATCGATGCCCTCACGGGGGACACGAAGAAAGATCTCGAGACCTCCTACGACGCCATCAAGGATCGTCGGGACAAGCTCAAGGACCGGGTGAAGGACATCCGCGACGTGAAGAAGGACCAATGGAGCACCTGGCGGATGGAGGTGAACCGCACCTTCGAGACGCTCGAGGCCGACGTGACGAAGCTCGAGCAGCAGATCAAGTCCGGCAAGACGGGGCCGAGCTGACCGAGCGCCGATATCCTGCGCCGGTACGCAGAAAGTAGCGGCCTCCGACAACCGAGCCATGTAGGTCGACCGGGCAGGCCCCGCGATCTCGCGGAGATCTGCGACCGGAATGGTTGGCGTGTCCGATGCATCGCAGGAGATCGTGGCCAGCATCGATCAGGCAGCCAGCAGTCGCCGCGAGCCCGGCGAACGCCGGGCCTTCCGGCGCGCGCCGCTGGATCGCCCGGTGCTCCTCGAGACCTCCCAGCGGACGGCGACGGCGCGCAGCGTCAACGTCTCGGGCGGCGGGTTGGCCATCCGCACGGACCTGCCCATCGCGCTCGGAGAGCGCGTGAGCGTCTACTTCGAGCTACCCATCGGGTATGGCGTGGAGACCGCGGCGACGTTGGTGCGCCGCGACGGGGACGTGACGGTGCTCCGGTTCGTCGACGGCCCGCCGGAGGCAATCCTCGCGATCCGCGCGTTCTGTCGCGTGAGCGGGCTGCAGCCAGTCTCCGCCCGCGCGCGGTGAGCGCGGGTCAGGCGCGGATGCCCGGCGCTTCGTACCCCGTCTGGGCGACGTATTCGGTGTAGCCGCCGCCGTACGTCCTCACGCCGTCCGCCCCGACCTCGAGCACGCGGTTGGAGAGCGCGGCCAGGAACGCGCGATCGTGGGAGACGAAGATCATCGTCCCGTCGAAGTCGGCGAGCGCCTTCATCAGCGTCTCCTTCGTCTCCATGTCGAGGTGGTTGGTCGGCTCGTCCAGCACCAGGAAGTTGGGCGGGTTGTAGAGCATGAGCGCCAGGACCACGCGGGCCTTCTCGCCCCCGGAGAGGACGCGACACGACTTGTCCGTGTCTTCTCCGGTGAAGCCGAACGCGCCCGCGAGCGTCTTCAGCGAGCCGATCGTCGCCAGGGGGAACGCCGCCTGGAGGATTTCGATGACGGATTTGTCACCTTCGAGCTGGTCCATCGAGTGCTGGGCGAAGTACCCGAGCTTCACGCTGGCCCCGACGGTGACCTGGCCCGCATCGGGCTTGATGGCCTCAGCCACGAGCTTGAGCAAGGTGGACTTGCCTGCGCCGTTCACGCCCATGACTGCCCAGCGCTCCTTGCGGCGTACGAGCATGGTGAGGTCGTCGTAGATCTTGCGGCTGCCGTACGCCTTCGAGACGTGGTCGAGCTTGACCACGTCCTCCCCCGAGCGCGGCGGCGAACGAAAGTCGAACTCCACGACGCGGCGCTTCTTGGGCGGCTCGATCTTCTCGATCTTCTCGAGCTTCTTCACGCGGGACTGGACCTGGGCGGCGTGGCTCGCGCGCGCCTTGAACCGCTCGATGAAGGCTTGCTCCTTCGCGAGCATGGCCTGCTGCCTCGCGAACTGAGCCTCCTTCTGGCGCTCGAGGATCGCGCGCTGGTTCTCGTAAAAATCGTAGTTGCCGGAGAACGTGGTGAGCTCGCCGCCGTCGATCTCGACGATCTTGGTCACCAGGCGGTTCATGAACTCCCGGTCGTGGGACGTCATCACCAGCGCGCCGTCGAAATCTCGCAGGAAGTGCTCGAGCCAGATGATCGACTCGATGTCGAGGTGGTTGGTCGGCTCGTCGAGCAAGAGCAGGTTGGGCTTGAGCAGGAGGATGCGCGCGAGGGCGACGCGCATCTTCCAGCCGCCCGAGAGCTTGCCCACGTCGCCCTCGATGACCTCCGGCACGAAGCCGAGGCCGGCGAGGATCTCGCGCGCCTTCGCCTCGAGCGCGTAGCCGTCGAGCTCGTCGAAGCGCGCCTGGGCGTCCCCGAACGCCACCACGAGATCCTCGAGCTCGTCGGCGAACGCCGGGTCCGCCATCTTGTGCTCGAGCTCGTGCAGCTTCTCGGCCACCGTCGCGACCTCCCCCGCGCCCGCCATGGTCTCCTCGAGCACGCTGCGGCCGGCCATCTCCCCGACGTCCTGGCTGAAGTAGCCCACGGTGACGTTTTTCTCGAGGGCGACCTGCCCGGAGTCCGGCTGCTCCTCCTTGGTGACCAGGCGAAAGATCGTCGACTTGCCCGAGCCGTTCGGCCCCACGAGGCCGACCTTCTCTCCCTTGAAGACGCTCATCGAGGCTTCGAGGAACAAGATCTGACGGCCGTGCTGTTTGGAGACCTGGTCGAGGCGGAGCATGAGGCGGCGGGTCTCTTAGCATGGCGGCTGAATTTCGGGCCTCGTCCCTGCACCTTCCATCCCCGTGTCTCGGCGAATCCGGGCTGCGCTCCTCTCGGTCGGCCTGGCCGTCTCCGGCTGCTCCGGCTTTGCTCCCGTGGTCGAGGAGCCGCTGCGGGTCGGAACGCTGGACGACCTCGCGCCGGAGGCGCTCGGCTTGAGGCCGGGTGCCACGACGGTCGAAGCGGCGCGGGCGAGCCTCGCGTCACGTGGCCTCACGGGCGTCGCCTCGGCGAGCTTCGCGCGAGCGAGCGGTGGCAGCGTCGAGGTGCTCGGGGCCGACTACCAGTCGCGCCTGCACGTCTTCAGGAACGGTCGGTACGAGAGCAGCCTGGCGCTCTCCACCGGTGGGCTCCCGCCTTACGGCCTCGCGCTGGGGCTCGGCGAGGCGGGCGAGGGTGACGTGCTGCTCGTCCTCTATCGCGACCCGCTCGCCCGCGCGGAGGAGCCCCCCGTGCTGCTGGCGTACCGCATCACTGGCACCGCCTACGAGCTCATGGCGAGCACGTCATTCGACTCCGTGGTGAGAGAGAACGGCGGGATGACGAGCCCGCTCTTCGTGGGGAGCGATCTGGCGGACGGGATCATGCTCGTGGCGCGTGATCGAGACGGCTCGCTCTGGGACCGGAGCTACCTGGTTCGCTTCGGCGGCGGCCGCATCGCCCTCGAGCCGAGGCCCATCACGGAAGCCCTCCGCTGCTCGTGTGTCCGCGCCTACGCGATGGGCACGGCGTATCGCTGACGTTCAGCCGATCCCGGCGAGCTTCAGCGCCTCCCGCCCGTGTTTGCCGATGGCGGCACGGCTCTCGGAGCGCACCGTGGCCATCACCTCCTCGACGTCCTCGTCGTCGTCCGCAGGAGGCTCGCGGCGGCCTCGGATCGACTGCGCGGCGGCCCTGCCGCGCTTCTGCCAGGCGGTCTGGAGGACGTCCCCGGAGAGCTCCCGCCTGAGCAGCTGGAAGGCATGGGCGGCGACATAGAGATCGTCGAGCAGGCCGAAGGGGCCGAGCTCTTCCTCCGAGAGCGCGTCGTGCGGCGCCACGAAATAGGCGAGCACCGCGTTCACGAGCGTCCGCGCGGAGGAGGGGAGCTCGGGGTCCTGGAAGAGCCGCGCGAAGAATGCGAAGACGTCCGGCGCGCGCACGACCGCCTCACGGTGGGCGCCGTCGTACCCGTCCACGCACGCGTGGAGCGACGCCAGGTAGTCGGGCGGCTCGAACGACACGAGTCGATCGTAGACGAAACGCACGGCCGGCGTCCTGCGCGGCTGGGCGCAGTGGTGCTTCTTTGGGACAGCCCTGTTGCGCAAAGGAAACCGTGGAGAGCCAATGCCCCGCTCCCACGCTCGCCGTGATAGGCGAGAGCGAGCGTGGACCCCATCATCGCCGTCAAAGACCTCGACAAGATCTACGCCTCGGGCCTGCAGGCTCTGAAGGGCGTGAGCCTCGAGATCCGTCGAGGCGAGATCTTCGCCCTGCTCGGACCGAACGGCGCGGGCAAGACGACGCTCATCGGGGTCATCTGCGGCATCGTGAACCCCACAAGCGGCACGGTGCTCGCCGACGGTCACGACATCGTGAAGGACTACCGCCGCGCGCGTGCGAAGATCGGCCTCGTCCCGCAGGAGCTCTCGACCGACATGTTCGAGACCGTGTGGGCCACCGTGAACTTCAGCCGCGGCCTCTTCGGCAAGCCGAAGGACCCCGCGCACATCGAGAAGGTCCTTCGGTCGCTCTCGCTCTGGGACAAGCGCAACAGCAAGATCATGACGCTCTCGGGGGGAATGAAGCGCCGCGTCCTCATCGCCAAGGCGCTGTCACACGAGCCGCAGATCCTCTTCTTGGACGAGCCGACCGCCGGGGTGGACGTCGAGCTCCGCCGCGACATGTGGGAGATGGTCCGGTCGCTCCGCGAGACGGGTGTCACGGTCATCCTGACGACGCACTACATCGAAGAAGCGGAGGAGATGGCCGATCGAATCGGCATCATCAACAAAGGGCAGATCGTGCTCTGCGAGGACAAGGCGACGCTCATGGCGAAGCTCGGCAAGAAGAAGCTCACGCTGCAGCTGCAAGAGCCGCTCGAGAGCGTGCCGGAGTCGCTCTCGCGGTTCGAGCTCGAGCTCGGCGCCGGCGGCCACGAGCTCGTCTACACCTTCGCCAAGGAGGACCGGTCGGGCATCGCCGATCTGCTCCGGGCGCTCGCGCAGGCGAGCGTCGCCTTCAAGGACCTGCAGACGGAGCAGAGCTCGCTCGAGGACATCTTCGTCGATCTCGTGAGGGCGCGCGCATGAGCCTCAACCCGTATGCCGTGCGGGCGATCTACCTGTTCGAGATGGCGCGCACGTTCCGCACGCTGCTGCAGAGCATCGCGTCGCCGGTCATCTCCACGTCGCTCTACTTCGTGGTTTTCGGGTCGGCCATCGGCTCGCGCATGACCGAGATCGACGGCATTGCGTACGGCGCGTTCATCATCCCGGGCCTCACGATGCTCTCGCTCCTCACGGAGAGCATCTCGAACGCGTCGTTCGGGATCTACATGCCGCGCTTCGCGGGGACCATCTACGAGGTGCTCTCGGCGCCCATCTCGTTCGCGGAGATCCTCCTCGGGTACGTCGGCGCCGCGGCGACCAAGTCCGTCATGGTCGGCACGATCATCCTGATCACGGCGCGGCTCTTCGTTCCCTACGAGATCGCGCACCCGGTCTGGATGATCGGCTTTCTCCTCCTGACCTCGATCACCTTCAGCCTCTTCGGCTTCATCATCGGGCTCTGGGCGGACAGCTTCGAGAAGCTCCAGCTCGTCCCCCTCCTCATCGTCACGCCGCTCACGTTCCTGGGCGGCAGCTTCTACTCGATCCGGATGTTGCCGCCGACCTGGCAGACCGTGACGCTCTTCAACCCGGTCGTCTACCTCGTGAGCGGGTTCCGCTGGAGCTTCTTCGGCGTCTCCGACGTCGGCGTGGGAACGAGCCTCGGCATGACCTTCCTCTTCCTCGTTCTCTGCGTCGGCGTCGTGAGCTGGATGTTCAAGACCGGCTACCGGATGAAGGCCTGAGGTCGAGCGGTCTTGCCGCTCCGCGGCGCCCGTGAAACGCCGAGGCCATGCAGCGGCTCCTCTGGGTTTGCTTCGCCGGGGCCATCGGCGCCGGGACGCGGTACCTCGTCTCCGTCTGGGCGGCCCGGCGCTTCGGTGACGCGTTCCCGGTCGGCACGCTGCTCGTGAACGTCGCGGGCTGTTTCCTCATGGGCCTGGTCATGCAGGCCTCGGTGAGCCTCGCGTCGTTCCCGCTCGGGCTCCGCGTGGCGCTGACGAGCGGCTTCCTCGGCGGGCTCACGACCTACTCCGCGTTTGCTTACGAGACGACGAAGCTCGCGCAGGACGGCACGCGCGGCGTCGCGCTCGTGAACCTCGCGGTCACGACGGCGGCGTGTTTCGTCGCCGTCGTGCTGGGGCTCGCTGCGGGCCGCGCCCTCAAGGATTGACGGTGAGGACGGGCTGGTTCGGCGTCTCGTAAGAGAGGCTCGGGTTGGAGCCCGCGCCGCCGAAGTCGCAATACGTGAAGGTGTTCCCGATCCCGACCCGGCAGCCGTAGCGGTAGCTGCCGGGAGCAGGCGCGGTGAGCGCCGTGAAGTACTCGTCGTTGTTCCCGACCTGCACGTTGAAGGGCGCGGCTTGCCACGTCCAGCCGGTCTCGCTCTCGGGGTTCGAGCCCGCGGGCCCGTAGCCGATCTCCACGGTGAACGTCCCGGCGGCGCCGCCCGCCTCGGTCTGGCCGGCCTCGTAGACCTGGCAGTAGATGTCGCCGGTGCTCGTGGCCGTCGTCGCCGTGATCGAGACGGGCGAGACGATGGCGCAGTAGTCCGCCTCGGTCGGGACGTTCGTCTCGTTCAGGGTGAAGGTGCGGACGGCCGAGAGGTTGTTGCGCGGGTTGGGGGAAGTCGTCGCGAAGTCGGCCGAGTTGACGTTCGTGTCCACGAACCCGAGCCGACCGCGCAGGACGGAGGCGGTGGCGGAAGGGGCAGGAGCCGCCGCGGCACCTTCGAAGCAGTTCGCGGTGCCGAAGCCCACGAAGTCGACGATCTGTGCGCCCACGGGGCAAGCACCGGTCTGGAGCGTGGTCGTGTTCACGAGCGCGACCTTCCCGTTCGTCGCGCTCATGGCAATGGTCCCGGTTGCGTTGGGAGTCGGCAGCGGCACCCCGTTCGCGCCGCCCGATCCCTCCTGCACCAGGTAATAGCCGCCCGGCGGGATCGACCCGGTCAGGTTCGTCGCGGTCCAGGTCGTCCCCGCCGAGCTCGCGTATTGCACGCTGTAGCCCGCGAGAGAGACCGTGGTGGTGCCGCGGTTGTGGAGCTCGATGAAGTCGTTCGTGTAGGGGGCGCCGGTGTTTCCGCCGCCGCCGTAGACCTGGGAGATGACGATGCTGTCATTGATGGGAGCGACGTCGGTCCGCGTGGTGAAGCCGGTCGGCAGCTCGAAGTTCGCCTGGAGCGGGATCGCGGCCGCGCTCTGCACGCCCGTCGTGACGCGGATCTTGAAGGTGGCTCCGAACGAGAGGCTCGGGTCGGGCGTGACCGTGAGCACCGTGTCGCCGGCGCTGAGCGCGGGGCTCGTCAGGGGGACGCAGGTCACGAAGTCGTCGGTCGAGACCTGGATGGTCCCGGTGCAGGGCCCGGAGTCGAGCGTGGACTTGAGCGTCAGCGACGCGGGGCTCATCGCGGTGTTGAAGGTGATCGAGATCGTCGCGCTCTCCGCGATGTTGGTCGCGCCTTCGGCGGGCAGCGTCGAGACGACCTGCGGGGCGCCTTCGCAGCTGCCGGCCAGGCAAGCGCCGCCGGTGCACGGCGTGCCGTCTGGCTGGGTCGGGTTCGAGCAGGTGCCGGTGCCGCTGTCGCAGACGCCCGCGACGTGACACTCGTCGAGCGGCGTGCAGACCACGGGGTTCGCGCCCGAGCAGGCGCCGGTCTGGCAGGTGTCGGTCTGCGTGCAGTCGTCGCCGTCGTCGCAGCCGGTGCCGTCGGGCGCGTTCGGGTTCGAGCACGACCCGTTCTGCGGATCACAGATGCCCGCGACGTGGCATTGATCGAGCGCCGTGCAGACCACCGGGTTCGAGCCGGTGCAGAAGCCCGCCTGGCAGGTGTCGGTCTGGGTGCACGCGTTCGCGTCGCTGCAAGGCGTGCCGTCCATCACGGCAGCCTGCATGGGGTTGCCCATGTCGCAGGCCGAGGTCGTGCAGACGTCTCCGTCTTCGGGCGGGACGTCGGTGTCGAGGTTGACGCTGGTCACGCCGCCGCTTCCGTCACACTCGTCCTGCTTGCAGTCGCCCTCCGCCTGCTGCGCGAGGACGGTGCCCGGCGCGGCGAAGGCGAAGCCGCAGACCCCCGCGTTGCAAGTGCGCGTCTGGCACTCCGTGTCCGAGCCCGGGCACTCCGACGGCGCGAGGCAGCCGACGCACTGGCCGTTGCCGTCGCAGACGAGGGAGGTGCCACACGTGGTCCCCTGCATCACGTTTGGGTTCGACGGCGTCCCCGACGTGCAGACGTCCTCGGTGCAGGCGTTGTCGTCGTCCGGCAGATCGGCGTCGTCGTCCACGCTCTCGACCGCGCCGCTGCCGTTGCACTGCAGCTTCTGGCAGTCGCCTTCCGTCTGGCTCGCCAGCTCCGTCCCGGCCGCGACGTTTGTCGTCTCGCAGCGGCCCGCGTTGCAGGCGAACGTCTGGCACTCGGTGTCGACGCCGCAGTCTTCGGCCTCGATGCAGCCGACGCAGATGCCCGCGCCGTCGCACTGCAGAGCGTCGTTGCGCCCGCACGGGAAGCCCGCCGCCTCGGGCGGATGGGCAGCGGTGCCGCTCTGGCAGACGTCCTGCGTGCACTCCATCCCGTCGTCGGGGAGGTCTTCGTCGTTCGCGACGAGCTGGACCGCGCCGCTCCCGTCACATTGCTCCGCGCTGCAGTTTCCGGCGACCGCGGTGGCCGGCGTCCCCGCGGGCTTCGGCTGCGCGCCACAGGTGGCGTCGACACACGCGGCGACCTGGCACTCGTTCTCCGGTGCCGCGCACTGCGAGGCATCGCTGCACCCGCCTTCGCCGCCGCCCGACCCTCCGGCGCCGCCGCCTCCTCCGTCGTCTTCCTTCGGGATCTTGCTGCTGTCGACGCTGGCGATGAGCTCGCAGCCGGCAGACAGGAGGACCAACGAGGTGATGGGCAACCAGCGGGAGAGAAACATGGTGCAACAAGCTACAGGAACCACGGCCGGAGCGCAGCGCATCTCCGAGCGGATCGGAGTCGCAGACAGGCTTCTGAACGCTGCCTTTGACCGTCCTCCGGTCGGCGGCGACAATGGATCACCTCGTGCGCGCGCCCAGCAAACCGCTCCTTCGTGTCCTGCCTCCGGCCGGGGAGATCACCGCGTCGAGCGTCCTCTCCGGAGACGTCGACACGGCCATGCTCCTCGCGGCTTACCCCGCGGACCAGACGCTCAAGGGCATGTTCCTCTCACGGCTCACGAAGGAGCTGGGGCCGGATTGGCGCACAATCGAGAAGACGCTCGTTTCTCCTCCGCGATTGGGCACGTACGTCCCCTTCGTGGACTATCCGCTGGTCGATCACGCCGCGCTGATCATGCACGTCGCGAAGAAGCGAGCCCCGAGCACGCCCCATCGCGAGGCGGTGCGCCGCCTCGCGCGCGACGACATCGGGACCTTCCTCGAGTCGACGATCGGTCGGGTCACGGCCGCGGCCGTCTCCAAGCCCGATGAAGCGCTGCTCGCCTTGCCCGACATCTACAGGCTCGTCGTGACCGGGCCACGTTACGCGGCCGCGCGGGTCGGGCCCCAACACGTGCGGCTCCTGCTCACGAATGCCTTCGGGCTCTGGGAGTACCAGATCGGACAGATCGAAGGGATCGTGCGGCACTACGGGGCCGAGGCGCGAACCCGCTGCTCGCTCGAAGCCGACGTGCGGACCTTCGACGTCGCCTGGTGAGGCCCGCGTGACGGCGGGGGTTGACGAGGCGGCGGCGTGTCTATAACTGACCAGTCAGTAATATACTGGTGGCTCGGGAATAGTGAATCAAGCAGCAGTTCGCGGCTCATCTAACTGACCGGCTGGATAGGACAGGCATGCCACCGACAAAGAAGTGGGAGCGCCGGAGCGACGCCCGACCAGGAGAGCTCGTTCGAGCTGCGGCCGAGCTCTTCTCCGAGCGCGGCTTCGCGGCGACCCGCCTGGAGGACGTCGCCGCCCGCGCCGGGGTCAGCAAGGGCACGGTTTACCTCTACTTCGACAGCAAGGAGCTGCTCTTCGAGGCGGTCGTTCGAGAGGCCATCACGCCCAACCTCGATCGCGCCGAGGCGCTCCTCCGCAGCTACGACGGGACCACGCCGAGCCTGGTTCGGATGCTCGTGCCGATGTTCGAGGCCATGCTCGACGGCCCCATCCCGGCCGTCCTGAAGATCCTCGTGAGCGAGTCGGGGAACTTCCCACAGCTCGCGCGCCTCTACGCCGATCTCGTCATCAAGCGCGGGCTCGCGTTCATGACGCAGATCGTCGAGCGCGGCGTGGCGCGCGGGGAGTTCCGTCCCGTCGAAGCCCGCAATGTCGCCCCGCTCATCGTGGCCCCGGCCATGTTGCTGGGGCTGTTCCGGGTCTCGTTTGCGCCTCACGTCGACTTCGCCCTCGACCGCCGCGGCATCCTCGAGGCTCACGTCGAGACGCTGCTCCGCGGCCTCGCCGCCGATCCGTCCGCCTCACAGCCGAGGAGCTCATGAGCGCGAAGAAGCCCGCACGCGTAGTCCTTGCCCTCGCTCTTCTCACGGGCGCGGGCACCTTGGCCTGGGCCGTCTCGACCGGGCGCCTCGACAAGGATCATCGAGACGATCGCGAGCTCACCATCTACGGGAACGTGGAGGTGCGCCAGGCGGAGCTCGCGTTTCGGGTGCCGGGGCGGCTCGAGCTGATGGAGCTCGACGAAGGCCAGGTGGTCCACGAGGGTGACGCGCTCGCCCGGCTCGACACGCGCACCTTCGACGACGACGTGTCGGCGGCGGAGGCCACGCTGGCGGCACAAGAGGCCGTGCTGCAGAAGCTCGTGGCCGGGCCGCGTCCGGCAGAGATCGCGCGCGCCCGCGCAATGGTTGCCGAGGCCTCGGCCGGCGTGAAGAACGCCAACCCGGACTTCGCGCGGACCGAGCGGCTGTTCGAAGAGGGCGTCCTCGCACAAGCCACGCTCGAGGACGCTCGAGCGGCCAAACAAGCGGCGGACGCGCGGCTCTTCTCCGCGAACGAGTCGCTCCGGCTCCTCGTCGAAGGCTCGCGTGAGGAAGACATCGCGATGGCCGAGGCGAACGTCCGCGCGGCGCGCGCGCGGCTCAGCGCCGCGCGGAACGCCCGCGCGGACGCGGAGCTGTTCGCTCCTTCTGACGGTGTTGTCATCTCTAGAGTTCGCGAGCCCGGCTCGATCGTGTCCCCGAACGACATCGTC
>JAEUKE010000128.1 GCA_016794345.1 Myxococcales bacterium | reverse complement strand
TGGACCTCGCCAAGCTTCACGAGTTCGGCGGCGCGCCCGTCATCATCCCGATGACACCCAAGATGCGTCGCTTCCTGTTCGCGCTGCTCCGGCAGGCCGGCAAGGAGCCCACGGGTGGTAGCGGGCGCGGCGTCATCGTCGGGCAGGTCCCTGCGCGGCCCTTCCTCCGGCCCGCGTTCGACAAGTTCCGCGAGGGCGCGAGCAGGCGCTTCCTCGAGCGCGTCGCCAGGGAGCTGGGCCTCGCGCCTTGATGTGTAAGCTCAGCGCTCCGACCAAGCGGCAAGCTCGTTGCCGCGCGGGCCACGGATGCGGTCGGAAGTCTTGGCCTGGAGTTCGATCGCGACGGCGGGCCGGGTCGCAGCGGGCCTGGACGAGGCGGTCGCTGACCGTGGAGCCTTCAGCGCGCTCGGACCGCCGCCGCGGTCGCCGTGAGCAACTCCGGCCCGCCAGGCTCCCCGTGCCCCGGAATCACGAGGCGCGGTGCGAGCACGAGCGCAGCCTCGGCCGACGCTGCCCAATGCTCGAGGTCCGCGTCCGCCGTGTTCCCGAGCCCCGGGTGCGAGCGGACCATGCAGCCGCCGAAGAGGACGCCTCGGTCGGCGAAGTGCACGATCAGGTTGTCGGCCGAATGCCCGCCGCCGACGAAGAGGACACGTACCCTCTCGCCTCCAAGATCGAAGGTCAGCCCTTCTCCCTCGTGGAAGACGTGTTGGGCGGGGACGACACGCGTGGCCCGGACGCGCGCCGCGAGCGCCGGATTGTCTGACTCAACGTAGCGCGCCATCCCTTCGATCCCCGCCATGCCTCGCGCCGTTTGGAGGGCGATCGTGTGATCGCTCGCGTACGTCTCCACGCCCTCGGCCGCGTAGCCCTCGTTGCCACCTGTTCCGTCCCCGTGGAAATGCGTGTTAATCGCGAGGATCCGCGTCGGATGGAGCGACGCGCGAACGTAGCGGACGAGGGCGCGCGTCGTCTCGGTGTCGTAAGGCGATGAACAGATCACGACGCTTCCATCGCGAGCCTTCACGAAGAGCACGTTCGCAGCGCTCTGGTTCGGGCTGTCTACGACGGCGACGAAGACGTCCGGCGCGAGCTCGCGAACGGAGACCCCGAGCCGCCGGAGTTCGGCGGTTGTCTCCGCCACCGACGGGCCGGCAGCGGCCGTCGGCGCCGAAGGCTCACGCACATGTGCGCACGCCGCAAGGAGGAGCACGGAGGCGAACGTAGCGAGCAGCGACGACGAACGGACCACCTCGACACTCTAATCGCTCCCCGTGCAGTACACAACACCACCGACCGACCTGACCTGAGCGCGCGATCGTCCAGGGGCTCAGGGCGCGAGCAGGCGGTTCCTCGAGCGCGTCGCCAAGGAGCTGGGCCTCGCACCCTGATGTGAAGGGTCGCGTCCCCTGAGCGCTGGGTCCCGTGACTTTGCCTCCGCGTGGCCCTCCCGACCCTCAGCTCCGTACAGCCCACGACCGGCCCTTCGAGCGGCGGCGATCTCGTGCGGCTCGTCGGCACCGACTTCGCCGATCGGGTCCGGGTGCTGTTCGGCGGCGTGGCTGCCGAGGCTCCGTCCGTGCGCGACGAGGCAGGGCTCCGCCTCGTCGACCTCCGCACGCCGGTTCACGCGCCCGGCGTCGTCGGCGTCGAGCTGCAGAACCTCGACGCGGCGGGGGTGCCGGTCCCGGGCGAGTCCGTCGTGCTGGTCGGCGCGTACCGCTTCGCGCGCCCCACCGTCGCCCGCGAAGCCGACCTCACGCGCGTCGTCCGCCAGCTCCTGCGCGAGCTGAAGCGCCAGGTGCTCGCCAACGTGAGCGCCACGGTCAGCGTCGATTACGACGACACGACCCTCGACGGCCTGAACCTCATCGCGATGGCGAAGGTACCGTCGCTGGTCCTCTCGGGGCCGACGCTGCGCCCGAACCGCTTCTATTCGGCGAACGTCGCGCACGAGGACGTCGTCGACGGCATCGCCGGGCCCGAGCTCGCGCGGCGCAAGCCGCCGTACACGGTGGACCTGGTCTTCACGCTGACCGCCGCGTCGGAGCGAACCGCCGAGCTGTTCAACCTGATGGCAGTCGTCGCGACGTTCCTGAACCGCAACCGCTGGCTCGAGCTGCAGCGCGATCCTGCCGACGCCTCGCGAGGGAGCGTCCGCTGGGAGCTCGACGCCGATGGCGAGTTCCGCACGCAGCTCGCGGGCAAGGACGACGTGCGCGCGTTCACCTGCGGC
>JAEUKE010000213.1 GCA_016794345.1 Myxococcales bacterium | reverse complement strand
CGGACGATGCGGGTGAAGATCTCGGGGCTCGTCTTGAGCACGCAGTCCGCGACGCCGCCGTCGGGCTTGCCCTTCTGCGCGCTGCAGCCCTCCTTCGCGACCTTCAGCGTCCACTTCGCGTCGTCCTGGTTGCCGAGCGTGAAGTAGAAGGTGATCGGCTTCTCGACGCGGTCGGCGCGGAAGCGCGTCTCCAGGTCGCGGAAGAGCCTCTCCATCGGGCTCTCGCTCGGGACGGGCAGCGCCTCGGCGTCGCGATCGAGCTCGCGCAGGTCGAGGACCTTGCCGTCGCGGAGCATGCGCACCGCTTGCTCGGTGAGCTGGGCGATCTTCTTGCTGGCGGCAGAGAGCTTCATGCCTGCGGTGAGGCGCTTCAGCTCCGAGACCTCGAGCGGCAAGCCGATGCGCGCGGTGATGTCGCGGCGCGTGGGGATCTTCGAGCCCTTGCGCATCGCCTCGAAGGTACCGCCCAGGTACACGGGCAGGATGTCCACGCCGTAGGTGAGGGCGAGGTGACCGATGGCCGGCTTGAACTCCTGGATGCCGCCGTCGGTCGAGCGCGTGCCCTCGGGGAAGATGAGGATCGTATCGCCTTGCTCGAGGCGGTCACCGGCCATGCGGAGCGCCTGGCGGAGGCCCCCTTTGCGATCGAACGCGGCGAGGTTCGTGAAGTTCTCGAAGTAGGCGCGACGCCACTTGTTGCCTTCGAAGAAGTAGTCCTGCGCCGCGAGCGAGACGAGGTCTTCGCCGTACGTGCCGAGCGCATATTTCACGAACCCCATGTCGAGGTGGCTCGTGTGGTTCGAGGCGACGATGGTGTTGCGGTTGTGAGGGATGTAGGCGCGCCCGTAGACGCGCGGCCGCATCACGTTGCCGTAGAAGCCCATCTGGCCTGCGGTGAGGACCTGCTTCACGCGTCGGGCGATCGGCTCGGGCACCTTGATGGGCTCGACCTCTTCCTCGTCTTCGTCCGACGCGACCTCGATCGCGCTGGCTGCCGCGCGCGTGCGGCCGATGAGCGCCTCGAGATCGCCCACGGTGTCGCAGCGCGCGACCTCTGCGCCGTCGAGCGACACGCCGAGCTGAGCCTCGAGGGCGGAGAGGAGCTCCACCGCGAGGAGCGAGTCGATGGCCAGGTCGCCGCGCAGCGTGCTGGCCGACGTGATGGCTCGCGCGTCCTTGCCGGTGAGCGAGGCGATGACATGCCGCGCGGGCGACGTCCCCGACTCGCTCGGCACGGGGGCGAGCGTCGCCTGCGTGAGGCGCTGGATGATCTGCCGCACCTCGGAGCGCTTCACCTTGCGCGTCGCGGTGCGCGGGAGATCTCCCTCGAAGAGGTGGACGATGGCGGGCTTCGCGACGCGGGGCAGCTTCTCGAACGCCTCCCGGAGCGCGCGCAGCGTGCGCTCTTTCCGCGCGGCCTTCTCGTGCGACGCTTCGTGCCCGTCCGGCGCAGCCAGCACGGCCAAGCACGCGACGGTCTCGCTGCCCTGCTCGTCCGGGATGCCGCAGATGGACAGCTCCTTGATGCCCTTGATGTCGCCGAGCAGCGTCTCGACGTCGTCGGGGTACACGTTCTCACCGCTGGGCCCGACGATGACCTCCTTCGAGCGACCCACGATGACGAGGCGCCCGGATTTGTCGAGCTTGCCGAGGTCGCCCGTGTGGAGCCAGCCGTCGCCGTCGAGCACGAGGGCGGTGGCGTCGGGGTTGCCTTCGTAGCCCTTCATCACGTTGGGGCCGCGCGCGAGCACCTCGCCCACGCCGCTCGCGTCCGGCGAGGCGATCTTGATCTGCACGCCCGGCACCGGCTTGCCCACGTTGCCGACCGACGCCTTGACGCTCGCCTTCGCTACCGTGAGGACCGGCGCCGCCTCGGTCAGGCCGTAGCCCTCGCTGAGCGGCAGGCCGAGCCCTGCGAAGAGCTTCGCCGTGTCCTTCGGGAGCGCCGCGCCGCCCGAGATGAGGTGGCGCATGCGGCCGCCGAACTTGTCGTGCACGGCGCCGAAGAAGAGCCGGCCGGCGTTGAAGCCCGTCTGCTTGCCGATGAGGCGCGAGAGCTCGAGGCCCATGTCGAACGCCTTCATGGCGAGCGGGCCCTTCTCCTTCACCTCGTTCAGGATGCGCCGCTCGAGCATCTGCCAGAGCGCGGGGACGCCGGCCATCGCGGTGATCTTCGCGCTGGCGAAGCCCTCGCGCAGGCCGTCGGCCGTGAGCTCCCGCACGTAGACGATGCGCGCGCCGAGCATGAGCGGCAGCAAGAGGCCGCAGGTGAACTCGAACGTGTGATGCAGCGGTAGCACGCTGAGCACCTGGTCGCGCGGGCCCAGCGGGAACAGCGGCGCCAGCGAGGCGAGGAGCGCCGTGAAGTTCTTGTGCATGAGCATCACGCCCTTGGGCTCGCCGGTCGTGCCGCTCGTGTAGAGGATGCTCGCGAGGTCCTCGCCCGAGGGCTTGGCGCCGTCGAACCGGTAGCGCGCGAGGCGCGCTTCTCCCTCGGTCGGGCTCGTCAGGCCGACGAGATCGAGCACGGGCAGGCTGGGCGCCTTCTCCCGGACGAACGCGGCGCCCTTCTCCTCCACCGTGTCGTCCCAGATGCAGGCCACGGCCGCGCTCGAGCGGACGATGTTCCAGAGCTGCGGGCCCTCGAGCGCCGGATCGACCGGGACCACCACGCCGCCCGCGCGGAGGATGGCGAAGTAGGCGATGCCCCAGCCAGGCCGGTTCTTGCCGCCGAGGACGACGCGATCCCCGGGCCGGACGCCTGCCTCGCGGAGCAGCTCTCCAGCGTAATACGAGGCGTCTCGCCAGTAGCGGAACGTGATGCGGGTGAGACCTTCGTCGGTGATCTCCTGGAGAGCGACGGAGTGATCGTGCCGCTCCGCGACCTCGTCGAGGAGATCGAGCAGGTGATCGTAGGCGCGCAGGGCCTTGAGCTCGCGCGTCATCTTCTCGTCGATCTCGGGGAGGATCCACTTCTCCAGCCCGGGCAGGTGCACTTCGTACATCCACTGGCGCCAGTCGATCGACTCGGGGTACCAGACGAACTTCTTCCGCTCGTCCTCCGGCATGCGCGCGAACATCTCGCGCGTGTTGGCGCACGAGAACACCCAGTTGGACTCCGCCGTGAAGGGGACGAAGAGGTCCATGATGTCCCCCGTCTTGTCCTCTTGTTTGGCGGCGCTCTCGAGCGCGCGCGCGGCCGGCTTGAACAGCGCCGAGAGCGGCCCGAGCGCCGCTTTGTCGAGCACCTTGGAGACGCTGCGCATCGCGGACGCGTACTGGTGCGGCCCGAGGCCCTCGTATTGTTTCTTGGTCAGGCCCATCGACTCGAAGTGCTGGCTGACCATGTCGAAGACCTTCGTGGTCTTGCCGTCCTTGACCCGCTTGCGCTTGTAGAGCCCGATGAGCTCCAGGTAGCGCGCCATCGAGCAGCCGTTCGTGTCGGTGACGCCGTATTGGTAGACGGGCTTGTGGGTGCCCTCGATGAGCTCGCAGAGCGAGCCGAGCATGCCGGCGGCGACCATGTCGACCGGGATGATGTCGAGCGCGACCTTCGGATCGCCCGGGAAGCGGACGGTCCCTTTGAGCGCCATGTAGATGAACGGCGCGGAGGTGTTGATGCCCTCGTTCCACCCCGTGAACGGGAACTCGCAGCTCGACTCGACGACGGCCGGGCGAACGATGCAGAACGGCACGCCGCTCGACGCGAGGACCTGCTCGCCGATGCTCTTCGTGTACGTGTAGATGTTCGACCAGCCCCAGAAGCGCGCGCGCTCCTGGCCGGCGTCCACCAGCTGCTTCTCGACGAAGCGGCGCTTCACCTTGGCGAGCTCGTCCTCCAGCGCGTGGCCGCGGCAAGGCTCGCCGCGCTCTTCCAGGTTCTTCTTGGCCTGATCGAGGAACGCGCTCTGCCGGAAGGCGTCGTTCGACCGGTGCCGCGCCATGCGAACCAGGTCGAGGCACTCCTCGATCTCGCGCTGCGGGTCCCAGTGGGAGCGATCGAGCGGGCGACCCTGGCGGTACTCGCCGAGCACGCGGTCGCCCGCGGCGCGCGGGAAGGGAACGCTGCGCGGATCGACCTCCTCGATGAGGCCCGAGCGGTAGCCCGCCACGTAGCAGGTGCTCGTGTGCATCACCGGCGCGCCGAGCGCCTTCGCCAGAGAGACGAGGTTGTTCACGCCGAAGGCGTTGACCTCGAGCGCCTCGTCGAGCGGCGGGTCGAAGTCCACCACGCCCGAGACGTTCACGACCGCCGTGATGGTCCCCCTCAGCCGCTCGATGAGCGCGGGGTCGATGCCGAGCCTGTCCTGCACGATGTCGCCCGCGACAGGCGTGATCTTCTCGCGAATGAACGCCTCGAAGGCTGCGCCGGGGCGCGTCTCGCGGATCGGGTCGAAGTTGGGCGAGGTGACGATCTGCGACCAGAAGCGCTCCTCGGCCGTCTGGTCCTTCTTCGGGCGCACGAGCAGGTAGATCTGGCCCACCTCCGGGAAGTGGTGGAGCAACATCGCCAACCAGACCTTCCCCAAAAAGCCCGTGCCACCGACCACGACGAGCCTCGCTCCGGCCAGGAGCCGAGAGGGGGCCAGGGGAGCCAGGCTCCCGTTCGTCGTAAGGGCCGTCGAAACGCCGTTCTGACCGCTGTGTGATGCTTCTTGCGTCATGAGAGAGCCGTGACCAATCGGTCACGCTGGCTACCTTCGGTGCCGAAGGGGAAGCGCGGAATCGCCCGCGGCCGGGTGCGCGTCAAGCCGAGGGATGCTTGTGCGTCGCGTCAGGGGGCCACCCTCGCCAGACCGCGTACAATCGAGCTCCCATGGCTCAAGGTCCGGCGAGTGAGGATCCGGAGATCCCCGGCTGGATGCTGTCGGCGGGGCGCCTCTTCGGGCTGAGCCCGATCCAGACGCGCTGGCGCCTCCTCGCGGTGGCTCGGCGGTGGCGCGCGTTCCGGCGCGAGCTCGAGCCCGCCTCGCGCGGCTTCGAGCACCAGATCTGCAGCGAGTGCGGCGCGCTCCAACCGCACGAGGGCACGGTCTGCTCGAGCTGCGGAGAGAAGCTCGCGTCTCCCACCGCGCGTGTGCTCCGCAAGCTGGGCCTCAGCGTGCCGAGCTTCCTCTCGGTGAGCTCCCTCCTCGGCATCTCGTTCATCGTCATCTACTTCCGGATGATGACGGAGTGGCGGGGGCAAGGCCTGATGGGCTGGGAGACCGAGGCGCTCCTCGCGCACGGCGGGCTCTGGCCGCCCGCGGTCTTCGAGCAGGGGCAGTGGTGGCGCCTCGGCACGGCGAACTTCCTCCACATCGGCGTGTGGCACGTCTTCTTCAACATGACGGCACTGTCACAGGTCGGACCCTCGATGGAGGACGTGTTCGGCCGGGCGCGCATGATCTTCTTCTTCGCGCTGACGGGTGTCCTGGCCATGGGCGCGAGCGCCTATTTCCAGCCCACGACGCCCACCGCGGGCGCCTCCGGCGCGCTGATGGGCCTCATCGGCGTAGCCGCCGGGTGGGGCCACCGCCGCAAGACCTCACAAGGCAAGCGGGTCCGCGATCAGATGATCATGTGGGCGATCTACACGATGCTCTTCGGCCTGGTGGTGCGGGCGAACCACGTCGCACACGCGGCGGGCTTCGTCGCCGGCGGCGTGCTGGGGCTCGCGTTCTCACCGCTCACCCTCGAGAAGACGAAGGGCTCCGCGGCGTCGATGATCATGGGCGTCGTCGGGTCGATCACGTGTGGGGTGCTCGTCGTGCTCGCGCTCGTTCCGCCCGCCGCCTCGCGCGAGGTCGCCGCACAGTTCCGGAAGACGCCGCCCGGGCTCGAGCCGACGGCGCACGAGCAGCTCGAGCGCTACCGAGCGGAGTCGCGTGAGCAGCTGACGAACGCCTGCGAGCTCGTCGCGCAGGGGAAGGAAGACGAGGCGTTGCCTCTCATCGACGAGGTGATGCAGGCGAAGATGGAGGCCTCCGACCTGGGCGGGTTCTGCGCGTTCGTTGCCGACGTCCAGACCAAGTGCGCCCTCAAACGAGAGAAGGGCCTCGACGCCGTCGTGCCACCGGGGGCCGACACGAAGACGCGCCTGGCCATCGCGTCGCACTACGAGCTCTGGTGCTCGGAGCCGTAGACCGTCCCGCTTCGGGTGAGCATCAGGGGTGAGGTGAGGAAAGCGCGCCGACGCACGCCGCCACCACAAACCGGCGGAAGTCCACGATCTGCGGCGGGGCGCGCCGCGCGGAGAAAAAAAAGCGCGACTTTGTCGCGGTCCTGTCGTCTCCTTCGCGACTCGTAACGACGACACAGGAGACATCGATGCGAAACGTTCTCAGCCTGCGTGCCCTTCTGCCCCTCGCTCTCGCTGCCTCTCTCCCGCTCGCCGCCTGCGGTGAGATCACGAAGGTCCAGGAGTGCAACAAGGTCATCGAGACCGTGAATGCCTCCAAGATCGGCGACAACGTCGGCGACGACAAGAAGAAGCTCGAGGCCGAGTCGAAGGAAGCGCTCGATCTCGAGAAGAAGCTCGCCGAGATCAAGATCACCGACGAAGGCCTCAAGAAGCTGATGGACGACTACGGCAAGAACCTGAAGGACTATGCCGACATGATGGAGAAGGCCGCGAAGACGCCGGACACCGACCTCGACGGCCTCATGAAGCTGGTCAAGCAGGCCGGGGACGTGGCCACGAAGAACTCCGATCTCACGAGCAAGATCAACAGCTACTGCTCGGGCCAGAGCAAGTAGTCGACGGGTCGCAGAACGGTAGCGGGCGTCGGCGAGGCCGGCGCCCGTGTTCTTTTTTCGGTTGGTCCTACTTCGCGTGCGGCACGTGGACGCCCCGCTCGCGCGCCACACGGATGGCCGTCTCGTAGCCCGCGTCCGCGTGGCGGATGACGCCCATCCCCGGATCGATTGTGAGCACGCGCTCGAGGCGCCTCGCCGCGGCCTCGGTGCCGTCCGCCACGACGACCATGCCCGCGTGCAGCGAGTTGCCGATGCCAACGCCGCCGCCGTGGTGGAAGCTGACCCACGACGCGCCGCCGGCGATGTTGCTCATCGCGTTGAGGAGCGGCCAGTCCGCGATGGCGTCCGAGCCGTCTTTCATGGCCTCGGTCTCGCGGAACGGCGACGCGACGGAGCCACAGTCGAGGTGGTCGCGGCCGATCACGATCGGCGCCTTCACGACGCCGCGCTTCACGAGATCGTTGAAGGCCAAACCGACCTTGGCGCGGTCGCCGTAGCCCAGCCAGCAGATGCGGGCCGGCAGACCCTGGAACGCGATGCGCTCCTGCGCGAGCTCGATCCACCGCTTCAGGTCGGGATCGTTCGGGACCTGCTCGAGGACGGCCTTGTCGGTCGCGGCGATGTCGGTCGGGTCGCCCGAGAGCGCGACCCAGCGGAACGGGCCCTTGCCCTGGCAGAAGAGCTCGCGGACGTACGCGGGGACGAACCCCGGGATGTCGAAGGCGCGCGCGCAGCCGGCTTCCTGGGCGCAGGTGCGGATGTTGTTGCCGTAGTCGAACGCCTCGCTGCCCGCCTTCTGCATCGCCAGCATCGCCTCGACCTCGAGCTTCATTCCGGCCTTCGCGCGCTCGACGTAGCCCGCCGGGTCCTTCTTGCGGAGCTCCGCTGCTTCGGCCAGCGAGAGGCCCTGTGGGACGTAGCCGACGAGCGGATCGTGCGCCGCCGTCTGCTCGGTGACGAGCGGCGGGACGATGCCGCGCCGAACGAGCTCGGGGTAGATGTCCGCCGCGTTGGCGCAGACGCCGACGCTCTTCGGCTTGCCTTCCTTGGCGCTCGCCTCGACGAAGCGCAGGGCTTCGTCCAGGTCGTCGATCCGCGCGTCGAGGTAGCGGGTCTTGAGCCGCTTCTCGATGCGGTCGGGATCGATCTCGATCGCGAGACAGGCGACGCCCGCCATGACGGCCGCGAGCGGCTGCGCGCCGCCCATGCCGCCCAGGCCGGCGGTGAGCGCCCAGAGCGCCTTCGCGTCGGGGTTCCGGGCCTGGTACGCCTTGCGCGCGGCCACGAAGGTCTCGAACGTGCCCTGCACGATCCCCTGTGACCCGATGTAGATCCAGGAGCCCGCGGTCATCTGCCCGTACATGGTGAGGCCGAGGCCTTCCAGGCGACGAAACTCGTCCCAGTTGGCCCAACGGCCGACCAGGTTCGAGTTCGCGAGGAGGACGCGCGGCGCGTCCTCGTGGGTACGGAAGCGGCCGACCGCCTTGCCGGACTGGATGAGCAGGGTCTCGTCGTTCCCGAGGTCACGAAGCTCGCGCACGATGACGTCGAACGCGTCCCAGCTGCGCGCCGCCTTGCCCGTTCCGCCGTAGACCACGAGATCGTCGGGGCGCTCCGCCACCTCGGCGTCGAGGTTGTTGTGCAGCATTCGCAGGGCGGCCTCCTGGATCCAGCCCTTGCAGGAGAGCTCGGGGCCTCGGGGTGCACGAACGGGGCGGGCGGTGCTCGGCATGCGGGACGATGTAGGCCGCCGGCCCGGTCGCGTCCAGCCGTGCGGCGGGCTCGCTCGCGCAGAAACCCCGAGCCGTCTGGTTCGATATATCCTCCGACCACTCGGAGACCCCGTGGCCCTTCCCCAGAACCTCGGACCAGGCAGCCTCTTCGCCCGCGACTTTCGGATCCTGAAGCCGCTGCGCGCGGGTGGGATGGGCGCGGTGTACGTGGTGGAGCAGCTCTCGACGGGGAAGCAGCGCGCTTTGAAGCTCATGGCGCCGGAGCTCGTGCACAACGCCGAGGTGCGCGAGCGCTTCGTCCGGGAGGCGAAGGCGGCGGCCAACATCGAGAGCGATCACGTCGTCGAGACCGTGACCGCCGGCGTCGACGAGGAGACCGGCGCGCCGTACATCGTCATGGAGCTCTTGCGTGGGGAGGAGCTCGCGGACGCCGTCCATCGGAGCGGCCCCCTCCCGTTCGGCGACGTCGCCGAGGTGCTCTCGCAGATCGGCCACGCCCTCGAGCAGGCGCATCAGAACGGCATCGTCCACCGCGACCTCAAGCCGGAGAACATCTTCCTCTGCGTGTCGAAGCGCCGGGACGCCGCGTTCACCGCGAAGATCCTCGACTTCGGCATCGCCAAGCTCGTCGCCGACGGGATGCAGAAGACGGGCACGCAGCCTCTCGGCTCGCCCCTCTTCATGTCGCCGGAGCAGACCGATCGCAAGGGACGTATCTGCCCCGCGACGGACGTCTGGGCGCTCGGCCTCATCGCGTTTTACCTGCTGACGGGGAAGTCCTATTGGCTCGAGGCGGAGGGTGACTCGCTGCAGACGCTGCTGCGCGAGATCATCGTGGACCCGCTGCCCTCCGCCACCGAGCGCGCGACGGAGCTCGGCGTCGCGGACAAGCTCCCGCCGGGGTTCGACGCGTGGTTCGCCCGATGTGTGGACAGAGACGTCGACAAGCGCTTCGCGGACGGCGGCGCGGCGGTGCGCGCCTTCGGGGAGCTCGACGCCAAGGACAAGTCCGAGCGCCGGCTCGCCGTTCGCACGCAGACGATCGACGTGTCCTCCGTCCCCGCGACGGGCGCGCTCGAGCTCGCCATGACAGCGCCGGTCGGCGCCCAGACCGCGCTGGCGCCGCCGCCCACGGGCGCAGGGTCCACGACCAGCTCGGCGGCGGTCTCCGTGCGCGAGATGGTCGAGCCTCCTCGGACGCAGTCCGTCCCGCAGAAGAGCGGTCTCCCGGTCGCCATCATCGCGGTGGTCGCGGCGGGCGCGCTCGCCGCAGGAGGATTTCTCCTCCTTCGTGGCCCGAGCGCTCCGGACCCCAAGAACGCGGCCACGACGAGCGCGGTGTCCACCACGGCGGTCGGCATGCCTCCGCCGGACCGCTCCTCCGCGCACGCCGCGAGCGCTCAGGCGTCCGCCGCGCCGTCCGATCCCCGTTGCCCCCAGGGCATGGTCTACCTCGCTGGCGGCTCCACCGTGATGGGCGCGAAGGACATGCCCGACTACACGGAGGCACGTGTCACCCACGAGGTGAAGCTCTCGCCCTATTGTATCGACCAGACCGAGGTCACGGTGCGCGCCTACGAGGCCTGCGTGAAGGAGGGCAAGTGCGAGCGCACGCCCGACGACGTCGACTACGAGGGCATCACCGACGAGTCCCGCGCGGCCTACAAGAGTTTCTGCAACGCGCGCAAGCCCGAGCGGCTCGACCACCCCATCAACTGCGTCGACTGGGACATGGCCTCGAAGTTCTGCGCCTGGAAGGGCGCACGCCTGCCGACCGAAGCCGAGTGGGAGGTCGCCGCGCGCGGCCTCGAGCAGCGCGACTACCCGTGGGGCGGCGAGACGCCCGACGCGACGCGGCTCAACGCGGCCGGCTCGGAGTTCGAGGCCTGGTCTCTGAGCAAATCGATGAAGCCGGGCAAGATGGTCGAACAAGATGACAAGTTTGTCGGCACGTCGCCGGTCGGCTCGTTCCGCGCGGGCGCTACGCCGGAGGGGGTGCTCGACCTCGCCGGCAACGTCTTCGAGTGGACCGCGGACTGGTTCGGGCCCTACACGCCCTCGCCGGCCACCGACCCCAAGGGCCCACCGACCGGCGAGAAACGCGTCGCGCGCGGCGGCGCGTTCAACGCGAAGGAGCCCCAGTGGGTCAAGGCCGCGTATCGATGGGGCAACCTCCCGCGGACGTACAACCACGGCATCGGGTTCCGCTGCGCTGCGCCCGCGAAATGACCCGGCGCTAGGCGATCCGGAGCACGACGCTCCCGACATCCATGCGGATCCGGACGCCGTTCACCGAGAAGTCGAAGGTCTGGCCGTTTCGCCCGAGGACGAACGCCGAGACGGGCGCATCGATTCGGCCGCCCAGGACGAGGTCGACCGGCGTTTGTTTCTCGCGGGCGCTCTCGAGGACGTCCTCGAGCGTGTCGACGGTGGGAGGCTGCATGCGATGCAATCTGCCAAGCCTGGCTCTCGCACGCAATCGCGGTTCTTCAGCAGGCAACGCAGCCTCGTGTAGGCTTGCAGGATGGGGAGTGAATCGCAATCCCTGCCGCCCGTCATCGCGCGTGCAGTCGAGGCCGTCCGTGTCGCCCCAGCCGTCCGTGCGCTCGCGCGCAGGCTGGGGCCGATTTCGCTCGGCGTGCACCTCTCGCAGAGCGGCGCGCTGCCGCCGGGCCTCGCCCAGCTGATCAAGCTCGCCGTGCTCGAAGCCGAGGCGTTCCCGATCACGTTCGACACCTCGCTCGCCGACGCATGGGTCCTCGCCAGGCGTGGCGCGTTCGAGGAGCGAATCGACGACGTCGCGCTTCGCGGTCGCCTGGAGGACCTGCTCGTCCCGCTCCTGTCGGCGCTCGTTCCGCCCGACCAGCTCGTGCGGCAGGTGCTCACGCTCCTCCACGAGATCGAGGACCTGACGCGGTACGACCACGGGACGGGCATCTACAACCGCAAGGAGCTGGAGCTCAGGTTCTCGCAGGAACGCGCGCGCGCCCAGCGCGCCGGGACGCCGCTCTCGTTCTTGCTCGTAGGGCTCGACGACCTGCCGCCGGGGCATCGGGGCGGCGAGCCGGGCGACACGCTGTTGCGGAACGCGGGCTCGCTGCTCCGCGAGGAGCTCCGAGCGCTCGACGTGGCGGCGCGCTTCGACGACAGCGAGCTCGCGGTCGTTCTCCCGGGCGCCGGCTCGCTCGAGGCCGCACACGTGGCGCGCCGCCTCGGTGTCTCGGCTCTGTCGCGCGGCCTGGCGCTGTCCATCGGCCTGGCCGTGTTCCCCGAGGACTGCGATCATCCTGACGATCTTGTCAGGCTCTCCGGCATCCATCTCTCCACCGCGCGTGACGCGGGCGGGGGGCGCGCCTGCTTGTCCGAAGACGGAGACCCGATCATCTTCGCGCAGGAGGCCTGAGGGCCGAAGGGGAGATCAGCCCACGAGCGCCGCGAGATCCGCGACGTCTCGATTGGGTGTCGCGCCATCCCGCAGCTCGCGGGGGAACGTGAGGACGACGGCGTCGCCTTCGAGGTAGACGTGTTCGGCGTCGATCGCGCCGTGCGCGCCGCCTTGCGCGTGGAGCGCAGCGAGGGCGGCCCTCAGGCGCTCGACCTGAGCCGGGTCGAGCTTGCGCGCCCCGTCGGCGAGCGCCATGCCTCGAGGCGGTTCGATCCAGATCTCTCCGTCCGCCTGCGACGCGCGGAGCACGAGCGCGAGCGATGCGTGGTCCGCGCGGGCGAACGCCGAGGCGAGCCGAAGCCCGGGCTCGTCGAGCGGAAGGACGAGCACGTTCCGCTCGAAGACGACGTCGAAGAGCGTGCGCGCCGCGTCGCGCGGGTCCGTCACACGCTGGGGCGCGACGAGGCGCTGGCCCGCCTCCGGTGGACGCGAGCTCCGCGTTCGGCCCGACTGAGGTCCCGTTCGCGGCAGCACACGTGTCGACCAGGTGAGGCCCTCGATCAGCCTGCGGGCCGCGAACGTGTCCTCGGGCCTGTCTCTGGGGTCGAAGGCGAGGAGCGTCGCGACCACCTCGTCGTGCCGTGGGCCGAGGTCCTCGTGGTACGCGCTCGGCGGGCGCTCGAGGAACCCGCCTTCCTGCGGCTCGGCGTGCTCGCCCGTCAGCATCTCGTAGAGGATGGCGCCGGTCGCGTAGATGTCGCTCTGCACGCCCGCGGCCTTCCCCTCCCGCTGCTCCGGCGCCATGTACGAGAAGGTCCCGATCGCGCCTGCGGTGACGGTGGTCGACAGGTCGCCGAAATGCGCAGCGCCGAAGTCCGCGAGCCGGGGCGACCCGATCTCGTCGAAGAGGACGTTCGTCGGCTTCACGTCGCGGTGCAGGATCCCGAGCCGGTGCGCCTCGCCCAGGGCGCCGAGCACGCTGATCGCGATCTCGGCCGCGCGAGCGGGCGCAAACGTGTTTTTCTGCATCAGGTCGGCCAAGCTCCCGCCGCTCATCCACTCGAGGACCATCGCGGGGCCCTCGGGCAGATAAGCGACGAGCGAGACCATCGACGGGTGGCGAAGCCTGAGGAGCGCGCGCGCCTCGCGCTCGAAGCGAATCTGCGCGTCGCGGCCCGCGCCGCGGTTGAGCGACACGAGGAGCTTCACGGCGACCTCTTGCGTGGTGACGCGGTCGATCGCCTGCACCACGTGCGCGTGCGGCGTTCGGGCGACGTCGCGGACGACCTCGAAGCGGCCGAAGAGCACACGCCTCGCCGCGCTCGAGCCGCTCGCAGGTCCGACGGACGTGCGATCGGGGCGCTCGGAGCGGGGTGGTGAGTCGAGCCCGAGCTGCTTCATCTCGCCCTCGACCTCGCGGGCTGCTTCGGTGAGCCCCAGCGAAGCGAGCGTGCGCGCGAGCAGCGGCAGGGCTCGCGCGCGCTCTTCCGTGCCCGCGCGGATCGCTTGGAGCGCGCGGACGGCTGGCTCCAGGCGCCCGTGTCGCGCCAGGAGCTCGGCCAGCGCGAGGCGGAGCGCGTCGTTGCCCGAGTCGTCTCGCAGCGCTCGCTCCAACGCCCGCGCGCCCTCGGCCGGCTTGCCCGCGCGCTCGAAGGCGAGCGCGGCGCGGGCGGGATCACCTGCGGCCGCGAAGGACTCGCCCGCGCGCAGGTCTTCTTTGCCGAGCTCGAACAGGCGCCCCGCGAACGTGTGCAGGCCACGCGACGCGAGGTCGTTCGCCGTGAGGCTCAGCGTCTGGGGCGACGCGCAGAGCATCCGCTCGGCGTCCGCGAAGCTCCCCTCGTCCTGCCCGAGCGCCGCGAGCCTGGCGGCGAGGCGGGCGTCGCCGCCTTCGAGCGCGGCGCGCGCGGCGCCGACGAAATCACAGGCCTCTTCGAGGAGGCGCGCTCGTCTCAGCGCGTCCGACGCGGTGTCCGTCACTTCACCGACAGGCGGATCGCCGAGGCGAGGTCGAAACGAACGCGCGCCTCCGCGCCCTCGAGATCGACGTCGGCTGCGGTGTCCGCCGAACGGCGGAGCTGAACGAGCCGCTCGGTCACGCGGTGGACCGCCACGGTGATCTCGGCGCCCCGATCGACGTCGGAGAGCACACCCGAGGGCAACACGGCGGAGCCGGCGTCCGCGAACGAGCAGCGGAAGGCCGACGCGCCGAGCACGTCGACGTAGATCAGCTCCGCGTCCGACTTGCGCCAACCGATGGTCAGCTCGTGGGAGGCGTCCACCGGGGCCGAGAGTCCGTCGATCTCGACTCCGTCGACCGAGAGGTCGCTCGGGCGCTCGGGCATGCTCCCCACGTCGAGCAAGAACGCGTCCACCGCGGTCGCGCCAGAGCTGGTCAGCTCGTACGCGCTGGTGGTCGCGGGCTGCGGGAGCGGTACCGTCGCGTCCGGCGTGGTGTAGAAGACGCCCGAAGCGAGATCGCCGACGTCGGGGAAAGCGCGCGGCGAGAGGGGAACGAGCGCCTGCGGCGTGTGATCGCCCTCGTGAACGACGAGCGAGACGTCGCCCACGTCGAGCAGCTCCACGTTGAAGCCTTGCGGGAGCGCAGAGGCGCCATCCGCCCCTTCGAGCGCGGCCGCGAGGCGGGTGACGCCGAGCCCCTCGAGCGAGGAGAGCGTGGCGCACTCGCCCGCCGCCGGAACGACCGCGCGCGCGCTCACGACGTCCTCCGCGAGCTGGCGGTCAGTCGGAGCGACGCGCATGAACTTCGCCGAGACGCTCGCCCGCGAGACGCCGGCACCTTCCGTCCGCTCGACCGTGACGACACCGTAAGCGGGGCGCTTGGCCGCGCCCTCCGCTCCAACCTCGTCGTCGGTCAGGGCAGGCTCGTCCGCCTCCGTCGCGCATCCAGCGAGCGCGAAGAGCACGGCAGCCACACCGATCTTCAGGAAAGCCATCGCGAAGAGAGCTTATCAGAAGGTGAGGATGAGCGCACTTCCGGGAGAAATCGTCAGCTGCTCGACCGACGCCTCTTTCTCCTGGTTCTGCCCGAACGTGCCGTTACCGAAGTGGTAGAGCACATCCACCTCCAGGGCCACGTGGAGGTTTCGGAACCCGAGCTTCGTCCCCACGAGGCCCCCCACGAAGTAGTGGTTCCCGGAGAACGGCATGAAGACGTCCTCCCGACCGCCCTGGATGACCTCCGACTCGAGCGCGTTTCCGCTCAGGATCTCGAAGCCTCCGCGGGCGCCGGCCCAGACCGAGTAGAGCTCCGCGGTGCTCTTCCAGCCGATGAGGATGGGCACGTCCCCGCCGCCACCGTAGGCGCTTCCCAGGTCGTCCCCCCCGCCCTTCGGTCGAGGAACGACGCCCGAGCCGCCGAGGCCGAGCGACAGGTAGACGGGGTCGAGCTGGAAGGCGTGGCGGAAGTCGACCCGGAACGCGCGGCCGGCGTAGGTGATCCCGGCTTCGTTGTCGCCCGTGATGCCGACCCGGCCGCTCGCCCACGGCGAAAGCCCCGGGGAGACCGCGTACTCCTCCAGGACCGGCCCGGATTTGTCGTCGCGAACCGGTTGAGCGCGCTCGAGCGCGGTGATCTGGCCGGCGGCGCCTGCGCCGACCGATACCTTGCCTTCGGACAAGACGTGCGCCGGGTGCATCAGCGGGGATGCGCCGCCGCAGCCGACACCGAACGCGAGGAGACAGGCGAGCCCGAGCCACGAAGGCCCGAGCTCGGAGCTCCCAAGCCCTGCGGACGGAGCTTGCGCGGCGAGCCCCGTTCGCCGCACGGGGCCTACTTGCGGAACCGCGAGGGGAAGTCGTTCGCCGTGAGCCGCTTCTGCAGCTCCGCGTCGTCCGGGTGGAGGCGCTTCGCGCGCTCCGCCAGGTCGCCTTCGGCCTCGGGGTGCTTCGGGTCGGGCAGGCAGCACTCGACCGGGCAGACCGCCTGGCAGGCCTCGTGGTCGTAGAAGCCGACGCACTCGGTGCAGAGATCCGGGTCGATCACGTAGATCTCGTCGCCCTCGCTGATTGCCTCGTTCGGGCACTCGGGCTCACAGGCACCGCAGTTGATGCAGTCGTCGGTGATGTACGTCGCCATGGCTTGCTCGCGCTGTCTAGGAGCCCCCCGAGAGGTTGTCAAACATGAGGTGGTCTCCTTGCCTCGATGAGACGATAAAAAGTGCCGTAGCGTAATATTTGTCGCCCGACAAGCAGATCGCTGCGGTTGCCAGGGTGCCCCTCGGGCACTAGGGTCCAGGCCCTTCGCATGGTGCGCCGCTCTGGTCTCGTCCTCGCCTTCTCCGCCGCCTGGGCCTTCGGGTGCCAGCCCAAGATCGGGGACGAATGCGTCGGGAGCGTCGACTGCTCTCAGCAAGGGGACCGGCTCTGCGACACGAGCCAGCCCGACGGCTACTGCACGGCTTTCAACTGCCAGCCCGACGGCTGCCCGGAGGAGGCCGTCTGCATCGGCTTCGGCCTGGAGCTCGACCCGTCCTGCTCGGCGGAGACCTACGACCCGCGCTGGCCGCGCTTCGAGCGGACCTTCTGCTTGCTCGCCTGCGAAGAGGACGGCGACTGCCGCGAGGGCTACCGCTGCGCTGCGCCGAGCGCGCGCAGGGCCTCTTCGATCGACGTGGACAACGAGCTGGCAGGCTCCAAGGTTTGCTTCCCAGCGGCCGAGGTCGCGGCGGAGCCCGCGGCCACGAGCCCCTGCGTGAGGTGAGCCGTTGCTGTACCAACCACTGCCGCGAACGCTGGAGGCCGCCCTCCGCGACGTGCGCGATCCGAAGCCGCTCGTGCGGGTCTCCGCCGTGCGCGATCTCGTCCCCCACGGCGAAGGCGCGCGCGATCGGGTGATCCCCGCGCTCGAGAAGGCCCTCTCCGACGACAACGCCCTCGTCCGGGCGACCGCGGCGGAAGCCCTCGGCGATCTCGCCGCGGCCGACGCGCTCCCGGGGCTCCTCGTCGCCGTCGAGGACGAGCACCAGCTCGTGCGCCAGAAGGCGATCGCGGCGCTCGGCGAAGCGAAAGACGCGCGCGCGCAGAGCCGCCTCGCCCGCGCGCTCTCGGACCCTCGCCCGGAGGTGCGGTTCCAGGCGGTCATCGCGTACGCGCGCGTCGCGAGCTCCCGCGAGGACGCCTTGCGAGCGGTCCTCGCCGCGACCCGTGACGAGGACGAGGTCGTGGCGCACATCGCCTTCCGGATGGCGGAGGAGCTCGCCGATCTGGAGCGCGGCTGGGGCGCTTCGGAGGAGCCGCGAGCTGCCGAGAAGACCGCCGATCCGGCGCTGGTGGAGCGCGCGCGCGCGTGCCTCGCACACACGTCTCCTCGCGTGCGCGCGGTCGCGGCCGTCGTGCTCGCCAGCGCGGGCGACCCCGCGGGCGACGCGTTGCTCCTCCAGATCATCGACGGCGCCCTCGCGACGCCCGAGACGGAGGACGTCGCGGCCGCGATCGAGCTCGTCGCCGAGCGACGGATCGAGGCCGCGCGGCCGGCCCTCAAGCGGCGCGCGAACCGCGGGGTCTTCGGCTTCGGAAGAGACGTGCTCTGGTGGCACGCCCGCACCGCCCTGGCGAAGCTCGGCGACGACGACGCGCGTCAGGCCATCGTGAGCGATCTGGGCGCCATGTCGTTCGAGAAGCGAACCCTGGCCGTCTCCGCGGTCGGGCGCGCGGGCATGATCGAAGCGAAAGGCACCCTGGAAGCCATGAAAGGCCATCCCGATCGCGCCGACCCGGGCGCCGTGGAGACCGCGCTCTCGCTCCTCTCGGGGGTCGCGTGAGCGAGACGTTCTCCGAGAGCGATCTGGAGCCGAGCGCGGAGGAGGCCTCGCGCAAGCGGCGCCTCGTCGTCGATCGGGTCGCCGTCGTGGTCGCGGTGCTCGCGGCCGGTCTCGTCGTCGGCGGCATGCTGGCGCTCGGGGCGTGTGCCGCGCCGATGGTCTTCCGGCTCACGCCCGCGCCGTACTCGGGCAACGCCATGGGAGCGGCCTTCGCCCGCTTCGACCGCATCGCGATCGGCGCGAGTTGCGCGTTGCTCGCGGCCGAGGTGGTGCGCACCTACCTCGCTCGGCGGCACCGGCAGAAGATCACCGAGCGGCTCCGCAGGTTCGCCGGGATCGGGCTCGCCGGCGCGGTCACCTTCATGGGGCTGGTCCTGAGCCCGGAGATCAACGACCTCCACACCAAGGGCGTCCGGCGTGGCGAAGGCGAGCTCGGCATGCAGCTCGAAGCGACACACAAACGCGCCGAGATGGTCGGGCGCCTCGAGGCCGCGCTGGGCCTCCTGTGTATCGCCCTGCACGTCTTCACGCTTCGCACCAGCTCCGACGAAGACGAGGACGACCTCGACGCTCCGGCGCCGCTCCCCCCCGGGCCGCGCTGATTTCCTCGCCTCGCCCGTTCGCCGGACCGTGACTTCTCCGGCAACCTGGTACACTCGACTCAACTCCTTGAGGTCGGTCATGCACAAAGCTTGGATCCTCTCCTTCGTGGGTGCGGGGCTCGTCGCGGCTGGGGCGCTCGGCGCGTGCGGCGATTCGGAAGGCAGCGGCGGCTCGGGCTCGGACGATCCCACGTCGAACAGCACGACGACCGGGACCGGCTCGACGACGGGCACGATGCAGACGACGACCACCGGCGGGATGACGACGAGCTCGTCGACCTCGAGCGGCTCGACGTCGAGCGGACCCATCGAGTGCAGCGACATGGTGACGACGATCACCGGCGAGTGTGATCTCCTCCAGCAAGACTGCGGTCCGGGTGAGACGTGCCTCGTCGCGCAGGACCCGAACGACCCGGCGAACTCGGTCTCGGCGTGCGCGCCGGCCGGCCTCGTCGGCCTCGGCCAGCCGTGTGAGCCGGGCGACTGCCAGGAAGGCATGCTCTGCGTCGGGACGTGCACCTACGTGTGCTGCCCGGAGGGTGCGACCATGGGCGCCAACGAGCCCTGCGGTCTCGGCCAGTGCTCGCTCAACGTGAGCTTCAAAGGCACTGACGACAGCGTCTACGTCTGCACCTACGACGAGGTCTGCAACTTCTTCGACCCCAACACCTGCCCGACCGGCAAGGACTGTCACTTCGCCGGCAACGGCCTCGCCAACTGCTCGGTCCCCAGCCCGGGCGACTACATGGACGGCGAGATGTGCGAAGGCTTCGCGAACGACTGCCCCGACTCGGCGATCTGCATCGACGCGGACGGTCCGATGATGGGCGACGACACGCTCTACTGCCGGTACTTCTGCGACCCCAACCTGAGCGGGCAACCCGCCGGGCTCGGCGGTTGCCCCGCAGGTCAGACGTGTGACACGAGCGTCTACGACTTCGGTTTCCCGGCGGACTTGGGCTTCTGCCATCCCTGACAGTCGGGTAGAGTCGCCGCTTCGAGCGGCGACCACCATGACCTCCCTCTCCACGGATCCCGATCTCGGCCTGTTCACGGTGCTGCGCGACGACGGGTCGGCAGACCCGTCGCAGCCTGCCATCCCGGTAAGCGTCCTCGTGCGCGCTTACCGGGAGATGAAGCGGCTGCGTGTGCTCGACGCGCGCATGATGCTCCTTCAACGGCAAGGGCGAATCGGCTTCTACGGGACCTGCACCGGTCAAGAGGCGACACCGATCGCGTCGGCGCTCGTCATCGAGAAGGACGACTGGGTCTTCCAGGCCCTCCGCGAGAGCTCGATGATGCTCGTCCGCGGCTTCCCGCTGACGCGGTACATCGCGCAGATCTTCGGCAACGCACACGACGTGCTCAAGGGCCGCATGCAGCCGTCGCACATGGCCTCGCGCAGCGTGAACCAGGTCTCGTGGTCGAGCTGTATCGGTCCGCAGATCCCGCAGGCCGTTGGCGCCGCGTGGGCCGCCAAGATGCGCGGCGACAAGACCGTCGTCCTCGGCTTCCTGGGGGACGGCGCGACGAGCCAGCCCGACTTCCACAACGGCCTCAACTTCGCCGCGGTCTTCCGCGTGCCGTGTGTCGTCGTCTGCCAGAACAACCACTGGGCCATCAGCGTGCCCGCGTCCCGGCAGTCGGCGAGCGCCACCTTCGCCGTGAAGGGCCGCGCGTACGGCGTGCCTTCCTACCGGGTCGACGGCAATGACTTCCTCGCGGTCTACACGGCGCTGAGGCGCGCCGTCGACCACGCCCGCTCGGGCGGAGGCCCGACCTTCGTCGAGTGCGTCACCTACCGCGTCGGCGCGCACTCCTCGAGCGACGACCCCACCCGCTACCGCTCGCAGGAGGAGGTCGAGGCGTGGATGCGGAAAGACCCGTTCCTCCGCCTTCGCCGTCACCTCGATCACTTGGGAGTCTGGAACGACGCGCTGGAGGAGGAGCTCGAGAAGGAGCTCAACGCCGAGATCGGCGCTGCCATCTCCGAGGTGGAGGCCCACGGCCCCCCGCCGCGTGAGTCGATTTTCGACGACGTCTACGCCGACCTTCCCTGGCACCTCGCCGAGCAACGTGCAGATCTCTTGCGTCACGAGCCAGTGAAGACCGACCATTGAACGCCTGATGAACAGCGGTCTGCGCGCGCTCGTTTCCCTCGCCGTGCTCGCGGCGGCTGTCGGCGTGGGCGCGGTGCTCTTCATCGCGAAGGCGCTCGACGTCGACGGCGTCACGACCGCGCTCGGCGACAGCGTCGGCTCCGCGTTCGCCGACTCGCCGTGGAGCTTCATGCCGATGGCGGCCGGCGCCGGGGTGATCGGCGCCTCCGTCCTCACCATCGTCGAGTGGGCGATGGCCCGGCCCGCGCCACGCGCGAGCGTTCGGGTGCGCGCTGGAGACGTAGCCGGGCTCAAGGAGGTCATCCGCGACGTGGCGGCCCGCGTCGAGGAGGCCACGCAATACCCACCGAACGTCGTGCAAGCCTGGGAGGAGCTGGTCCGCGCGGCGGTTCGTCTGGAGGCGAGCGACATCCACGTCTCGCCCACGCCGGAGGCCATCAAGATCACCTACCGCGTCCACGGCGATCTACACGACGTCGTCTCTCTCCCGAACGACGTGCTCGCGCCGATGGTGACGCGGCTCAAGGTGCTCGCCCGCCTGGACACGACCGTCCGCTCCACCCCTCAGGACGGGCGCGTGGTGATGATGATCGACGGCAACAGCATCGAGGCGCGCGTCTCGACCTTGCCCACCGAGAGCGGCGAGCGCTTGGTGCTCCGACTCGTGCGCGGCGGCCGCGCCGTCCCCGACGTCGCCGAGCTCGGGTTCTCCGACTCGGTCCACAAGGCCGTCGTCGATCTCCTCGGCCGTCCGCAGGGGCTCTTGTTCGTCACCGGCCCGGTCGGCAGCGGAAAGACGACGACGCTCTACGCCGGCCTCAAGCACATCATGGCGACACGCGGCAAGACGACGACGTGTGTCACCCTCGAAGACCCCATCGAGCTCGAGCTGCCGTTTGCCACGCAGACGCAGATCAACCCGCGCACGGGGATGACCTTCGCCAGCACGCTCCGGAGCGTGCTCCGCCAGGATCCGAACGTGCTCATGGTGGGGGAGATCCGGGATCGGGAGACGGCCGAGATCGCCATGCAGGCCGGCCTGACCGGGCACGTCATCCTCACGACGATCCACGGGCAGAGCGCGGCGGGGGCGTTCGCTCGGCTGGTGGAGATGGGCGTCGAGCCGTTCATCCTCACCAGCGCCACCCTCGGCTGCCTCTCGCAGCGACTCGTCCGCACGCTCTGCACCGCGTGCCGTCGCCCCGGAGACGTGCCCGCGTCCGTCTTGGAGCGCTTCCAGCAAGCCGGCATCGTCGTCCCCGACGGCACGTATTACGAGCCCGTTGGCTGTCAGTTCTGCGAGGGTCAGGGCTTCGCCGGCCGTCTGCCCATCTCGGAGCTCCTCGTCGTCACGGACGAGCTCCGCAAGGTCATCAACGAGCGCAAGCCCACCACCGACATCGAGCGCATCGCGATCGCGGACGGGATGACCCCGCTGCTTCGTCACGGCCTGCAGCGCGCGCAGGCGGGCGAGACCAGCCTCCTCGAGGTGCTGAGGGTGGCCGGATGACCAAGCTCACGCCCATCCAGAAGATCGCGCGCGGATCGCGCTATTGCGCTGCCGCGTTGGTCGCGGCGGCCTCGGTGCGCTTCGCGGTCGTGGCGGTGGAAGCGGCGGTCGAGCACGACCAGAGCCCGGACACCGCGACCTCCGCGCCCGCCCCGACCACGAGCACGCGCGGACGCCCGCCCGGCGCGGCGTCCGGCGACCGGCCGAGCCAGCCACCCGCGAAGCCGGGGACGCCGATCCAGGTACAGCTCCTCGTGAACGTCGGCAACGAGCGCTCCGAGCTCTACATCGACGGCGTGAAGATCGGCAGCTCGCCCTTCCTGGGGACGATCTCCTGTGACGCCGGGAAGAAGCTCGCGATCGAGGTGCTCATCACGAAGGGGGTCGTCTACAGCTACGAGCGGACGTGTGAGCCGGGCACCATCCGCGTGGACACCGCACCTTGAATGACAATACCGTTCTGTTCGCGAGGCTGAGCGGTTGGCTCGCCGCGGGGCTCCTCGCCGTCGCGTTCTCCATCCCGGCCGGGCACTGGCTCTTCCGGCGCAAGCGCGCGCCCTTCGACTCGCGTCCGGTCACGACCCACATCGCGATCGGGATGGGCGCGGCGGGCGCCGGCTTCCTGCATCCGCTCGTCGCCCTGCTCGCGCTGGGCTCGCCGGGCGCCGTCGGCGGCGGCGACCTCGGCCTCGCCTTCGGCGGCTTCGCGTTCATGATGCTCCTCGCGCACACCGGCCTCGGGCTCGCGTTGCGCGATCCGAAGCTGAAGAAACGTGCCAACGCACGTCGCGCCCACCTGACCACCGCGAGCATCATCCTCGCGAGCGTCGGCGCCCACGCGGCGCTCTGCCTGATCGGGGATAGCTGATGAGCGAAGCGCCATCGTATCCTGGCAGGATGTCCGATTCTCCTTTCTTCCGCGTCCTCGCGACTTCGATCTGTGGACTGTTCGGCGTGGCGATGGCCGCGCTGATGACTGCGTGCGGTGATGACGAGGGCGCCGGGGTAGGCGGTGCCGGTGGAGTTGGGGGCTCGGATGGTACGGGAGGGAGCGCGGCGGTATCCGGCTGCAGCGCGCAGTCGCTCGACCTCTGCGAGTATCCGAGCCGCGGCACGAGCTTCACGATCCGCAAGGGGCTCACCGTCACGGACGAGCTCACGTCGCGCGAGCTGCCGATCTGGGTACGTGTGCCGGAAGGCGCAGGACCGCATCCGATGGTGGTGTGGTCACACGGGGGTGGGCTCGCAGCGGCGGGGCAGACGCAGTCGGGGTGGTGGGCGGATGCGTTGGCGGCCCACGGCTACGCCGTGCTCACGGTGGCGCACATCCCCATCGACGCCACGTCGGGACAGGCCCTCTGTGAGCTTGCGCAGATCCCTCAGGCCGAGTGCGCCGCCGGAGCGGCCGGAGAAGAGGACACGACCGGTCTGCTGGCGCTGGTGAAGACACGCGACATCGTCGCGGTGCTCGATGCCCTGCCGGATCTCTCGGCGTCGAGCGTGATGGCCGGCGGCCCCGCGGTCGATCTGGATCACGTGGTGGTCGGTGGCTGGTCCGCGGGGGCTCGCGCGCCGCTCGTCACACATGGCGCGGTCTTCCTGCCCTCGCCGTCGGCCCCGCCGATGACGATGGTTCACACTCTCCCAATCGCCGCCATCGTGCTCAGCCCGATGGGGCCGGGTTACGCGGGGTTCTTCGACGAGCCCGGCGGGAACACGTGGCAGTCGGTCCGGGGCCCGGTGCTCGTGGCCACGGGCGACAACGACGTCAAGCCGGAGAAGCCCGACGTGACCGGCGCCGACAGGCGCATCGCGTTCGAGAGACAACCTGCCGACGGCACGCGCTGGCTCCTCTACTCGAAGCTGGAGCCCGGTGTCGGGGGGCACCCGACGTACGATCTCGAGCACCTCGACTCCGCGGACGAGCGAGTCCGCAGGTTCTCCCTCTCGCTCCGCTCCAGCGTGCTCGCCTTCCTCGACAAACACGTCCGCAACGACGCGAACGCTCAGGCCTGGCTCGACAGCACGAACGCATCGACGTTGGCGGGCGCCGCGGACTGGGTTCGTAAGTAGGCATCGGGCGATGCGCCGCCGACCCTCCCGGCGCAGGAGCCGGTCAAGGCAGGCTCGTGAAGAAGCTCCAGATGCCGCTCGGCGCAAAGGGCGGGATCACGTGGCCGCCCATGCCGGAGTGCTCACACCAGGCGACGGGCGAGCCGCTCTGGCAACCGCCATAAGCAACACAAGGGGCAGGATCCACCGGGGACTCGTTTGTCGTGCAGCCGTTCTGACCCACCCAGAAGTCACGGCTCTGCACGCCGGATGAGACCGGCTCGGCGCCGTCGTCCGATCCGTGGACGACAAATGCGGCGACGGGAGCACTGCATCCACCAAATGGTCCGCCGCCCGCGATGGGGGCGACGGCGCGGACCCGATCGGCCCTGAAGCACGCAGTCGCGTTGGCCATCCAGCCTCCGTAGCTGAACCCGGTGCTGAGCACGCGCGTCTGGTCGATGCAGTAGCGGGCCGAGACGTCTTCGAGCAGCGCGTCGAAGATGGCGATGTCCGTGCCGTCCGCCTCGAGGTTCCAGCCGCCGTCGGGTTGGCCGTGCGCGTCGGGGTACACCAAGATCGCGGCGCCCGCGCTCGCCTCCTCGAGGCCGAGGTAGGACCGAATGCCCGCGCCGGTGCCGCCCAGCCCATGCCAGCCGAAGACGAGCGCGAGCGGCACGTTCGCGTCGTACGTCTCGGGGACGTAGATCGCGTACGTGCGCGTGACACCAGCGACGTCGATCGTGGCGGCGTCGTTCGCGCCCGTGGGTGCGGAGAGGTTTCCGCATCCAGGAGAAGGCGAGCTGCCGCCCGTTCCGGTCGACGACGTGGTGCTCGTCGTGCTCGTGCCGGTCGTATTGCCTGCGCTCGCGGTCGCGCCGGTCCCTGTCGTCCCCCCGCCATCACCTCCGGAGCCCGTCGTGCTCTCCGAGCCCCCACACCCGACCACGAGCCCGGTGAGGAGGAGCAGTCCTGCCTTCGGCGTCTTCATCGACGAACATGGTGCCCGAGGCCGAGGGTGTCCACAACATCACCTGGGCCACCGCGAGGCTGTGGCGCTCGCGCCGTCTCTGGTACCGTCCGCCGGATGCGCAGGTCCCTCCTCGTCATCGCATTGGTCGGTTGCTCCAGCTCTCGAGGGGAGATCGCGGAGCCGACCGCCGAGCCGAGCTCTCCTCCGACCGCCAACGAGCCTCCCTCGGCCCCCGCTCCGAGCGAGAGCGCGAGCGCGCCCGCCGAGCCGAAGCTCGAGTCGAAGGGCGGCAACGAAGAAGAATGGAAGGTCGAGAAGGGGACCGCGGACGGCGTCGAGCTCTCCAACGATCAGGGTGGTTCGCTGAAGCTCAAGAAGCTCGGCTGGTCGTCGTTCCTGCGCAAGAACAAGCCGCTCGGAGACGCGAGGGTGCCGAGCGCGAACGTGTCGTTCGCGACGGTGTCCGCCGACGACGTGGTCGTGGCGGACGTGGTCTGCGCGCTCCCGGCTTGGCCGGACTTCCCGAAGGACCCGGCCACGTTGGCAGCAACGATGGTGCCGCTCGTCGCGAAGGACTCGGTCCCCGCCGCCTCGGTCGCCAAGGTCAAGACCGCGCTGCTCGCCTGCGCGAGCGGCAAGCAGCTCCGCCTCGAGTGGGAGTTCAAGGACAGCAAGCTCGTGAGCGCGAAGGCCGAAGGCGCGGACGCCAAGACGAGCGCGTGTATCAAGGGCGCGCTCGGCAAGGCCTTCATGATGGACTCGGGCGTGTGCGCCGCGACGCTGGCTCCCTAGCCGGCGGCCCGAGCCGCTTCGCGAAGCTCAGCGCATCGCGTCCACCAGGACGTGCACCGCCGCGATGAGCCCCTCGAGCGAAGCCTCGGTCGCGCCGCCGTGTTTCACGAGCCTCTCGTTCACGGCGAGCATCTCCGAGACGTCGCCGGGCAGCGACGGCAGCTTCTTCAGCTCGTGAACGGCGGCGCTGACCCTCGAGGGCGGATCGAGGCAAGCGAGCGCGGAGAGCACCGCGAGGGCTCGCTTGGGCGCGCCGGCGGCCACGGCTTCCTTGGCGGCGCGGATGAACGCGAGCGCAAACGCCGCCTGGACCGCTTCGAGCAGGCCGCGCGGCGGCGCCGCCGCGTCGCGGTTGGCCTGGCTATGGGCGAGTGTCGCGAGGTCGGCGAGGTCCGCGAAGCTCTGCTGCGCGAGGAGTCGGTGGACCACGTCGGGCCCGTGTTTTTCCCACGCGGCGCGCGACGAGAGCTGTTTGTTGATCCACGACATGAGGGCGAGGGAGGCCATCCCGGGCGCTCGGTCCAGCGCGAGATCGAGCAAGGCGCCGCGCGACGCGCCGTTCCCTTCGAGCCAAGCGAGGAGGTTGGCGCGCTCGTTCCCGCGCGCCGTTCGCCGGGTCTTCTCGACGACGGCGTCCTGCAGGCCGGCCGGGAAGTCGTAGACGAGCGAGCTCCAGTCCTCGCCGCCCGCGGTCGCGCGCGCCATCACCAGGGTGGCGAGCTCACCCTCGCCGATCGAGAGATGGCCCGCGCGCATGTGATCGAAGAGCTCACGCGTCGTGAGCGCGTCCCACGGCGGGCCGTGGAGCTCGAGCGGCGGAACCTCCTCGCTCTTGATCTCTGCGGACTCGATGCGGCGCGGCGAAGCGTCGACCGGCGGCAGGACCATCGCGGCGCGAGCCCCGCCGCGGTCGCGGACGAGATCGAGGATACGCTCGGGGACCCTGCCTTCGACCAGCGAGGCGAGGAGCGTCCAGTCGTCGTCGCTGAGATCGAGCCGGGGTGAGCCGAGGACCTCGTGCTCGAACGAGGCGGGGCTCGCTTCGGCGCGGACCGCGAGGACACGGATGACCTGCGCGCTCGCGGCGCCCTCGCAGCGCGACCGCCACCGAAGCAGGTCGGCCGGCCCCAGCTCGCTCGCGTGCTCGAGGAGAAAAGCGTGATCGTCCTCTTCGAGGCGCGGCTGCCGCAGCACATGGAGGAACGCGACGGGGCGCGCCCGACCAGCGTGGGCCGACAGAAGGGCATCGATCTCGGCTTTGCGCACGAGGACCTCCGTGAAGCGGAATCCGAGCGGGACTGAGACCCACGCGGACGGGGGGGGTGGCGCCTGGCTCTCGTCGCCGCGCCGAGGCGCGACCCGTCATGACTCGTCGGTCGGTGGAATGACGGACCCGCTCCAGACCGGTAAATCGAGAGTACGCTTCGCGTGAGGGGACCGTCAACGCGGGTGGTGTAGGATGGCGCCCGAACGGAGCATGACGTACCTCTACGGCGACTCCACCCCTTCGCAGCTCACCAGCAACTTCCTCGAGTTCTTGAGGGACGCGGTCGACTTCGCGGTGGTGCTCTTACAGGCGGACGGGCGCATCAACAAAGGGCAGATCCGCGCGGCGACGCTGCGACGGGAAGCCGACGCCGAGATGCAGCGGCTCGACGCGTTCACGCAGGTCGTCCGCGGCACGATCGAGTCGACTGACGCCGGTGATCCCGAGTCGGCGACGGCGCATTTCGCGACGCGCCTCGTCTCGGTGGTTGCGGACACACACCGGAGCGCGGCCCACGGCATCCGCTCGCGCCTCGCGGAGCAGATCGCTTCCATCGAGGCGGACGAGGCGCTCGCCCGCGATGGCTGCGTGAAGGCGCTCGAGGTGCTGCTCTTGCCACACGATCCGCCGGACGCGAGCTCGATCACCCGCGTGACGTTGTCGGAGGACGGCACGAAATACCAGGCGCGGCTCGCGGGCCGCGCCTCGTTCGGCCTCGAGTGGACGATCGATCTCGCGATCCCGGACTCGAACCTGTGGGCCCAGCCAGTCGCGGTGGGCAGGCTCGCACCGCAGCTCGAGATCAGCGCGCCACAGCTGACTGGTTGGATCTCCAAAGAAGTGAAGGTGAAGCCGCTCCGGATCGAGAAACACCTCGTGACCGAGCTGGTCGACTCCGGCCCCGCGGCGCAGCTGAAGATCCGCGCGGAGCTCGGCTCTCCGCTCGGCTTCGACTTCGAGATCGAACAAGACGCGAAGGTGGTCCGCGTGACGCGCGTCGGACCGGCGGACGACCCCACAGTGGGGCGCTACGATCTGGCCCCGACCGACGTCTCGGCGGTGCTCGAGCTCGCCACAAAGCTCCGCGCCGCGTCGGACGAGTTTCCGCGCCGCGCTCTCGCCAGCGCCACGAGCGGCGGAACCGACCTCCGCGCGCAGGCGAGCTTCGCCGACGTGGTGGAGCGGCTCATCGGCATGATGGCGCCGATCACGCGCGAGATCTCCGATCGGTCGCTGACCCCGACCGAGCTCATCATGCGCAAGCCACTCGGCAACGATCGCCGCGAGGAGTTTTTCCTCTCGAAGCAGACGCTGCGCGACAAATACGCCCCGCTCGACGAGCTCTACCGCACGTTCTTCGAGCCGCTCGGGCTCGACCCGTCCGAGGCGCGGACGGCGACTCCGCCGCCCACGCATCCTGCGCTCACCTCGTCTGCGCCGGCCTCCGTTCCGCCCCCGCCGGTCTCGGCCCCGCCGCCGTCTCCCGCCCCCGCGGCCTCGCCGGTCGCTGCATCCGTGCCTCCCGCGTCGCCGCCCCCGGCAACCGCGCCAGCCGCCACAGCGGGCTCGCCCCGCACCGTCCCGCCTCCGCTACCCCCGCCGGGCGCCGTCCCGCCTCCGCCCCTCGGGATGCCCAAGCCCGGCCCGCTGCCGCCAGCGCGGCCGCCGCCGCGGCGCGAGGTCGAGGCTGCGCCGCCTGCGTCGCCGCCCGCGTCGTTCCCTCCGCCTCTGCCGGGGCCGAGCGCCGCGCCTCCTCCTCCTCTCCCGACCTCCGAGGAGATCTCCTCGTCCGAGATCGCCGTCGTCGTGGACGAGGTCTCGGCGGAGATCGAGGTCGACGAAGACGACGCTCGCGCGACCAACCCGCACGATGGCCTCGAGCCGTCGGCCGCGCCTCCGCCGGCCGAGGCGCCTGCCCCGTCCGTCGCGCCGCCCGCCGTTTCGCCCAGCGTTCCGCCGTCGGGCAAACAGACCGAGCTCGTCACCTCGTTGAAGGCGGCGATCGGCCTCACGCGTCAGGGGCGCTTCCAGGACGCTTACCGTCAGTTCGCCGCGCTCTTCGCCGACTTCGGCTTCTCGACCTACACCCCCGACGAGCAGCGGCAGGCGTTGCGCCTGATGCTCATCCCCAAGATGAAGCCGCCGCCCAGCGACGTGGTGCTCGACGCGCACCGTGCGGCCGTCTTCCGGCTGAAGAACCTGACCGAGGCGCACAACGACGCCGGCGACTACGAGCTGCTCGGCATCGCGTACCTCGCGCTCGAGGACGCGGAGGCCGCGCGCGTCGCGTTCACCACGGGCCTCTCCATCGAGCGGGCGCGCGACCCCGGCAGCGCGCTCGTTGGAGCTTTGATGAAACGTGTCAGTGAAATCTGACCCTGGCGGCCCTAGAACGCCAGGTGTAAGCGAGCGACACCGATGAAAACGTATGACGCGATCGTGATCGGCGCCGGCCCGGGCGGCTATCCCTGTGGCATCCGGCTGGGCCAGCTGAAGGTGAAGACCCTGGTGATCGAGAAGGAGTCACCCGGCGGCGTCTGCCTGAACTGGGGCTGCATTCCGTCGAAGGCGCTCATCTCGGCCGCCAACACGTTCGAGAAAATCAAGCACGGCGGCATGGGCATCAAGGTCCAGGGCCTCACCGTCGATCCGAACGAGCTTCAGGACTGGAAGGAGGGCATCGTCAAGCGCCTCACCGGCGGCGTGAAGAGCCTCCTCAAGATGAACGGCGCCGATCTGGCGATGGGCACCGCCACCGTCACGAGCCCGAACACGGTCGAGGTCGTCGGCGAAGGTGGTCAGAAGGAGACCTACAAGGCCGAGAAGGCCATCGTCATCGCCACGGGCGCGCAGACCATCGAGATCCCCACTTTCAAGTTCGACGGCACCCGCATCATCGGCGCGCGCGAGGCGGTGAGCTTGCGCACCGTGCCGAAGCGCATGCTCGTGATCGGCGGCGGCATCATCGGTCTCGAGCTGGGCATGGTCTACCAGAAGCTCGGCTCGCAGCTCACGGTGCTAGAGGCGCTCCCGTCGATTCTGAACGGCGTCGATCCGGAGTGCTCGAAGATCGTCGAGCGGCGCATCACCAAGCTCGGCGGCACCATCCACGTCGGCGCGAAGGCGCTCGGCTACGAGAAGCAGTCGGACGGCTCCCTCGCCGTGGCCTTCGAGAAGGACGGCAAGCGCGACACGGTCGTCTGCGACGTCGTGCTCGTCGCGGTCGGCATGCGCCCGAGCGCCAGGAACCTCGGCCTGGAGAAGGTCGGCGTGCACATCAACGAGCGCGGCTTCGTCCCGATCGACAAGCAGGGCCGCACGAACGTCCCCAGCATCTACGCCGTGGGCGACGTCTCCGGTCCGCCGCTCCTCGCCCACAAGGCGACGAAGGAGGGCGAGATCGTGGCCGAGGTCATCGCGGGCCACAAAGCCGCGATGGACTGGGTCAGCATCCCCGGCGCCATCTTCACGGACCCGGAGATCGCCACGGCAGGTCTCACGGCGGACGAGGCGAAGCAGAAGGGGTACGAGGTCGCGATCGGCAAGTTCCCGTTCGCCGCCCTCGGCAAGGCCATGGCGCTGAACGAGACCGAAGGGTTCGTCAAGGTCGTCGCCGACAAGAAGACCAAGCAGATCCTCGGGGTTCACATCGTCGGACCGGAGGCGAGCACGATGATCAGCGAAGCCGCGCTCTCGCTCGAGATGGCCGCCTTCCTGGAGGACGTGAACCTCACCATCCACCCGCACCCGACCCTGGGCGAGGCCTACATGGAGGCCGCGGCCCACGCGATGGGGCAGGCGATTCACATCGCCAACCGCTGAGCTCGCCAGACTCCGGAAAACTGCCGTCGACAAGCCCCGCGCACCTGCGCGATTCTGACGATCGTCATGAACGCCGCCGCGGGGTCAACGGCCATGTTGCCTGCTTCGCCCCCGCCGGCGGAGCAGGCTGCTGCCGTTCATGTCCCCGACGTAGGCGCTTTCGGACTGGCGCTCGCGCCGCAGTCGCCGAAGTCGCGGGCCATCAAGCGGCTCCACGCCGATCTGGGCAACCTCGACGTCGAGGCGAGCATGCTCGACCGCGAGGCCGCGCTGGTCCGGCTGGCCGCCTTCGTGCGGAAGGGTCCTGCGCCGGTGGATCTGCCCGGCGCGCCGCTCGGGGAGCGAGCGCCCATCCGGCGGCTTCGCCTCCTCCTCGCCGCGGCGGAGGCCTTTCCGGTCTACGCCGCGCGGCTCGCATACGTCGTCGGCGCGATGTTGCTCGAGCAGCGCGCCGACGCGTTTTTCGCCCGGCTGGGCATCCCCGGGGACCGCGGCCTCTTCACCGAGACCGTCGATCGTCTCTCCCGGCGCCTGATGCCGCAGCCGATCGACGAGGAGGACGTCACGCACACCCTCGCGCTGATGTTCCCGGGCGCGGCGGACTCAGAGTGGCTCGAGGCGCTTCCCCCGGATCTGGCCCTTCGGTTCGTCAAGACGCTGCGGAGGCAGGGCGTGCCGGCCATGCGCGGGTCGTTCGCGGATACGGCCCCCGCCTCCGTCCCTCCCTCGGCGATCCAGCGCGGCTCACAAAGCCACCTGCCGCTCGGCGCCTTGCCTTCGCTCCCAGACGACGCGGCGGGAATTCAGAGCGGCCACCGCTACAGCATCTGGGCGCCGCTCCGCGCGTCACTGCTGGACGCGATCCTGATCCTCGCCTCACGCGTCTCCTCGGCCGGGCTCTCCGACGCCATCCGTGATCGTAGCCCCCCGAGCGCGCTCCGCGAGTCCCCGTTCTTCCGGCTGCCACGCACGATCGACGCACTGCTCGCGACGCCTCGCCACGACACGAGCGAGATCCTCGCATGGTCCGACGACTGTCGCGCGGCCATGCTCGAGTGTCGCGAGGCGTGTCAGTCGGTCCTCGAGCACCTCGAGCAGAAGGGCGTCAGCGTCGACGTCGTCTACCGGCTCGAGCTGATCGAGAGGAGCCTCTCCCGGATCGAGCTCCTGCTGGAGCTGCTCGTCCCGCAGGCCGAAGAGGACCACGCGCGTCGGGCGACACAGGTCTTGGCCGCCCTGCTGAACGAACGGCGACGCACCCTCAGCCTGATGGACATCGTCCGGACGAACACCCACATGCTCGCTCGGAAGATCATCGAGCGCGCAGGCCACACGGGCGAGCATTACATCACTGTCACGGTCGGCGAATACTTCAAGATGTTGGCGTCGGCGGCGGGCGGTGGCCTCCTCACCGGGGGCACGGCCGCGCTCAAGTTCCTGATCGGAAAGCTGCACCGGCCGCCGCTCCAGGAAGGCCTCCTGTTCTCCTGCAACTACGCGGGCAGCTTCCTGCTGATGCAGCTGCTCGGCTTCACGCTCGCCACAAAGCAGCCGAGCATGACCGCCGCGGCCCTCGCGGGCGCCGTGAAGCAAGGCGGCGAAGACAAGAGCGAGCTCGTCACCATCATTGCCCGGCTCACGCGATCGCAGCTCGCGGCCGCTGCGGGCAACGTGCTCATGGTAGTTCCGGCCTCGATCATCATCGATCTTCTCTGGCAGCGCTCGAAGGGCGAGCACCTGATCACCGCGGAGTACGCGAACAAGACGATGGCTGCGCTCCATCCGACGGAGAGCGGAACCATCCCCTTCGCCATGTTCACCGGCATCGTCCTCTGGGCCTCGAGCCTTTGCGCGGGCTGGCTCGAGAACTGGGCAGTCTACAGGCGCTTACCGGAGGCGATCGCCGAGCACCGCGTCCGCCGCATCGTCGGCCGCCGTGTCACCGAGTGGGCCTCGAGGGTGTTCGCCCGAAACATCTCGGGGATCGGCGGCAACGTGAGCATCGGGGTCATGATGGGCATGACCTACAGCCTGGGCGAGTTCTCCGGAATCCCGGTCGACGTACGTCACGTCACGCTGTCGACGGGCTCGCTCACCTATGCGGTCCTCTCGCTTGGGACCGACGCCATCAACACGCCAGCGTTCACGAGCGCGCTGCTCGGCATCCTCGTCATCCTCGCTCTGAACCTGAGCGTGAGCTTCTCGCTCGCGCTCATCGTCGCGTTCCGCGCACGAGAGGTGACGCTCTGGCAGGCGCTGCGGCTGCCGCTCGACCTCGCCGTCGGGTTCGTGCGGTCTCCGCTCCGCTTCTTCTTTCCCGTCGAGGGGCCGTCTGCCTCGCAGCCCGCCGCACACCACCACGGATGAACGCACGTTGGCGCCTCCTCCTGCCGCTGGTCTTGCTCGGCTGTCCCGCGGAGCCAGCCTCCCACCCGCCTCCTCGCGCGAGCGCCAGCGCGGGCGCGCTCACGCCGGACCTGCTCCAGATCGGCTACGAGCCCGAGGCATTCGCGAAAGATCCGAGCCTCCTCGGGCGCGTGACAGGCAGCCCTTTCGGATACTTTCGGTACACCAACGACGCGTTCATCCGCGCCGTGTGCCGGCTCTATGGGCCCCGCGTCGATCGGATGCCGACCGTCAATCTCCACGGCGACGCACACGTCGAGCAATACGCCGTCGCCGATGACGGACGAGGGCTGGCTGACTTCGACGCCACCACGCTGGGCCCTCCCGTCATCGACCTCGCCCGTTTTGCGACGTCTCTCGTGCTCGCGTCATCCGATGAGGCAGCCGCCGACGGCGCGATTCGTGCGTTCATACGCGGCTACGAGGCTGCGCTCGCCGACCCGGCCGCGACCGGGCCCGAGCCAGCCGTCGCCACGCGGATCCGGAGCCGCTTCGGCTCTTCCGCGCTCGAGTGGTTGAACGGTGTGGAGAAGCTGATGATGCCGCTCCCGCCCGAGAAGATCGCCAAGATCGAGGACGCGCGGGTCCAATACGCACGTGAGATGCTCTCCCAGAACCCCGATCTCACCGAGGCATTTTTTCAGCTGAAGCGGGCGGGCGCGCTTCGCATGGGGCTAGGCAGCGCACACGAGGCGAAGTTCTTGGGCAGGGTCGAGGGCCCCACGACCGACCCGGCGGACGACGTCATCCTCGAGATGAAGCAGATGGCGCCGATGCCCGTCGGCACCTGCATTCGAGGTCGCGATCCCGATCCCCTCCGCGTCGTCGTCGGGCAGTCGCGGCTCGCGATGAGCCCCCAGCGTTTCTTGGGGTACGTCGTGTTCGAAGGTCGCACCTTCTATGTCCAGGCGTGGCGGGTCCACTACACCGAGCTGTCGATCACCGAGATCCGCAGCCCCGAGGAGCTGGCGGAGGTCGCGTACGACGTCGGACTACAGCTGGGCAGAGGGCACCCGAAGAACATCGCCGACCCACGCGGCAGCGAGCTGCGCGACTCCCTCACCGCGCTGACGCGCGAGCTCGGACCTTCGCTCCCGACCGTCGCCAAGGAGCTCGCCGCGCGCGTGGTGGAGGCGCACGCCGTCTTCACGCGATCTGTCACCGAGTCCGCAGCAGCCGCGCCGTAGTCCTGCTAGCATCGACGACGTGGAAGCTCGGCGGCGGGGAAGGAAGACGGGAGCAGGGCAAGCCGAGAGCGTGCCTCCGAGCGCCGCCGGCATCGCCGAGCCGGGGCTCGTCATCGGCGCTCGTTATCGCCTCGAAGAGAAGATCGGCGCGGGCGGCATGTCGTCGATCTGGGTCGCGCTCGATCTCGTGTCGCAGTCGCGCGTGGCCGTGAAGGTCATGGTCAAGCCAGAGGCGGGGCGCACGGATCTCGTCGAGCGCTTCCGGCGTGAGGCGGAGGTCGCCAAGAAGTTTCGCGGCCCGCCGTTCGTCGCCATCCTCGATCACGGCGAGCACGACGGCACGCCGTACATCGTCATGCAGCTGCTCGATGGCGAGAACCTTCAGCAGCGCCTCGCGCGCCGCGAAGCGCTCGAGATCGGCGAGGTGCAGGTCCTCCTGGAGGACGTCGCCTCGGGGCTGCGCGTCGCACACAGGCTGGGGGTCATCCACCGCGATCTCAAGCCGGCCAACCTCTTCTTCGCCCGCCTCCCGGAGCGGCTCCGATCGCGCCGCGAAGAGGTGGTGAAGATCTTGGACTTCGGGATCGCGCGCAGCGACGCGTACGCGGACCGATTGACGAAGGCGGGGCACATCGTCGGGTCGCTCTATTACATGAGCCCGGAGCAAGCGCGGGCCGACGGCGAGGTGGATGCGCGCAGCGACGTCTGGCAGGTGGGCGCCATCCTCTACCGCTGCTTGACGGGTCGTCGCCCGTTCGAGGGCTCACCGGGGGAGGTGCTCCGCCGCGTCGCCCGGGAAGACGTGGCTCCGCCTTCGACCGTGAAGCCGGACCTCCCGCGCGCCTTCGACCCGTTCTTCGCGCGCGCGCTCGCGCGGAGCCCCGTCGATCGGTACCAGTCGATCGACGAGCTCGTGGCCGGCTTCCGCGACGCGGCCAAGCTCGTCTCGGGGACGCGCCCCGCCGTGCGAGCGCCGTCGCCCGACGGACCCCCGCCGCTGCCGACCGCTGCGCCGCGCACGAGCGAAGCGCCGCCGACCGTGGTCTACGCCAGGCTGTCGTCGCCAGGAACGATGCCGCCTCCAGCAGCAGCCTTGGACCGCGCCGACGCGCGCGCGCCGGTCGACGCCCGCGCGCGGTTCGAGACACCCCCGACGGTGCCTGCCTACTTCTCGGTGGATCGCCTGCCTTCCCAGCGCCCCTCGCCCTGGGCGAGCGAGTGCGAAGACCGCAAGCGGCGGTCCGATTGGTTCCTCGCATCGGTCCTTGGGCTGACGATGATCGCGCTCGTCGCGATCGTGGTGCTCGCGGTCTCGTTCACGCGCTGACGGAGCGTCAGGCGCGTCGCTGGCCGCCGCTTCGGTGTACGCTTCGCGCCTCGATGCAGCGGTCCACGCCGATCATGACCCTCCTGCTCGCTGCCTGTTCGGCAGGTGGCGCCAAGGAGGTGCGTGAGGAGGTGCCCGCGGCGAGAGGCGTCTCGATGCCGCGACCGGGTCGAGCGCGCGGAGAAGCGGCCGTCGCGCTGAACCGCGCGTGTGAGCGCTGTCACGAGGCCGAGTCCGCCGAGTGGCGCGGGTCATTGCACCAGCGCGCGCACGTGGAGCCGGCTTACCAGCGCTCGTTTGCGATCGAGCCTTTGCCCTTCTGCCGCCGTTGCCACGTGCCGGAGGGCGATCCGATGCTCGAGCCGGCGCCCGCGGTGGGCGAGATGGGCGTCGGGTGTGTGACCTGTCACGTCGTCGAGGACGGCGGGGCCGTGCTCGCCGTTCCCCGCGAAGGCTCGCGCACGGGCGAGATCGCGCCGCACGGCGTCGTCCGTGACGCGCGGTTCGCGACCGCGGACGCCTGCGCCTCCTGTCACGAGTTCGCGTTCCCGGGCAGCTCGGGGAAGCGGCGGGACGAGCTGATGCAGTCGACCGTGTCGGAGCACGCGGAGAGCTCGCTCCGCGCCACCTCGTGCGCGAGCTGCCACATGCAGGTGGACGGCGAGAGGCGGTCCTCCCACGTCTTCGCGGCGTCGCGCTCCCCGGAGCTCATGCGCGCCGCCGTCCGGGTGGCCGCCGAACGGATATCGCCCACGGCGGTCCGTGTGTCGCTCGCGCCCGTGGGCGTGGGCCACGCCCTGCCCACAGGAGACCTGTTCCGGCGCATCGAGGTGAGCGTGGAGGCGTTTGGGCCTGACAATCTTGTCATCTCGTCGGCGCGGCGTTACCTCACGCGCCATTTCGAGATGAAGAAGGGCGGGGCCGGCAAGCGGCTCGTGCTCGACGACCGCCTGACGGGGGAGCGCGCGCTCGAGCTGGACCTCGGTGCCGAGGCCGCGGGCCACCCCATCGCCTGGCGAATCGGGTATCAACGCGTCGCTCACCCCGAAGGGGCGGCGCACGAGGACGCAGTGCTGGAAGACGACATGGAGCTCGCGAGCGGAGTGATTCGATGAGAAACAGAATCGTCATGGGTTTCGTCGCGCATGCGGCGATGATCGCGGCTGCTTGTTCGTCCGGCGCGCCGGGCCCCGCGGGCCCCGCAGGCCCCGCGGAGCCGGCCGCCTCGGGCGCGGCACCTTCGGTCGGGGCGGCTGCGAGCGCCTCCTCCTCCCAGCCGGGTGCGGCCGCGACGGCCCCCGCCGAGATCCAGTCGGAGCTCGTGGCGGTGAGCGAGCTGCCCTATCCCATCAGGCTGCTCCGCCTCGGTCCGACCCTCCTCGGCGTCGGACGGGACCCGCTCGAGGACATGACGGGCATCCCGATGGGGATCGTCGAAGGCGGACGTTTCGTCCCGAAGAAGGAGCTGACGTTCCCGGGCTTCATGGCGTTCATCATCGGCGTGGCGGGGGAGTGGCCGCGTGGCGTCGACATGGCCGTCACCGGCACCACCGGGCGGACGGCGATCGCGATGCACTACACGCTCACGGCGGACGCTGGCTGGCGCCCCTCGTCGTCGCGCGACGGCGCCAACTTCACCGGCATCGCTCTGCTCGACGGCTCGGTCGTCGCGCTCGAGGCGCCTGCCCTGTTCCCCTGGTTCAAACCGGAGGTGAAGACGCTCCGCGGCCCGAAGATCACGCGGATCACGGCGCCGCTCGAGAAGGAGTGCGCGCGTACGATGATCGCGGGCGGACAGCCGCCGGAGTGGCTGCCCCGGACCGACATCATCCCCGAGGCGCTGGGCGCGACGCGCGGCGGGACGCTCATCTCCATCGGCACGCGAGGTTGCGCCGAAGGTAGCCACGCCGAGATCTGGGACCCGAAGAGCACGAAATCTCGGATCGTCCAGCTGCCTTCGAAGCTGGACGAAAAGAACCAGAACACCGCCCTCGTCGTCCCGGGCAAGGGCGACAACGAGGCGTACATCATCCATGGCGGCGTCTCGTTCTTCGACGGCAAGAACATCTCGGCGCTGCCCGAAGCGCCCGCCCGGATCGCGAACGCAGCCGTCGCAAACGGCGCGCTCTACGCCATCACGGAGAGCGAGACCCGCTTCGACGAGAAGAAGCGCGCGTGGGTCGCCACCAAGCCTCCCCGCCTGATCAAATACGACGGAAAATCCTGGGCGGACGTGCCGCTCCCCACGAGCCCCGACGACATCGCGGTCGATCAAGACGGCACCCTCTGGGTGACCAGCGGCACGACGCTGCTTCGTTCCCGCAAGAGCGCGGACGAGAAGAATCAGGTCGCGATCGCTCAGAAAGAAAACAAACCCGTCATTCTGAACCCCGCGGCGAAGCGCGTGCGCGCGGCTGGGCCCCTCTGCCCTTCGAACCTCGTCGTGCTCTACGGCTTCACCAAGGTCACGCCAGCCGACTACGACTTCCCGCTCACGCGCAAGGCGCTGAAAGGGCACACCGAATACGACAAGACCCGGTTCGTCGTGGCGAATGACGGCGGTCAGAAGTTCTTCAGCGCGATCGTCCCCGACGTGGCGACGGGCCGGAAGCTCGTCTCGCTCATCGAGAAGGAGGTGAAGGGCTCCAAGCCCCAGCTCCTCTGCGCGGAGCCCGAGATCGTGCGCGAAATGAAGCTCGACCTGAAGACCGGCGAGGTCGTCGAGTAGCGGAGGTCAGCGGAGGGGGGGCTTGCCGGTCACGTCGAAATCGACGCGCCGGTTGATGGCGGCGCCGGGCGGCTCGATGGGGATCGAGTCGCCCAGCGCGCGCACCACGACGGCGTCTTCGGCGAGGCCGCAGCCGAGGAGCTTGATTCGGACATGAGCGGCTCGCGCCTTCGAGAGCCCCGTCGGGTCGCGCTCCATCGCATCGGCGTGCCCGTTCACGATGATGCGCACCGGCTCCTCGAAGCCGCAGCCCGCGTCCGGATCTCGCCGCTGGTTGAACCCCGATACGGCCTGCGTGGTCGTGCTCTCGTCCGCCGTGAAGGTAACGACGTCTCGCACGACGACGGAGCCCGGTGTCGAGCAGCTCAGGCAGACGCCCGCCATCAACGTTTGGGTTGCGTTCGGGAGCGTGACGATCGCTCGTTCGAGGAGCTTCACGCGCGAACGGAGGAAGGCCTCGTGTGCTCGTGCGCGGAGCACCTGCGATGTCCTCGCCCAGAGCCGATCCCCACACGCCGACCGCACCGATTGGATGTCCAATTCGACGTGTTCGATGGCTGACGCGACCTCCCGCAGCGCGCGCTCGTCGGGGGCGGGGCCCCACAGCGCCTCGAGGCTCGCGTGTGCGGCGCGCAGCGCCTCGTAGGCCTTCTCGACGGTCGCGCCGAGCTCTTGCAGTTGCTCGCGGTCCGGGCTCGGCACGCGCGCGTCGACCGAGAAGGGCGGCTGACCCTGGATCAGGAGCTCCCACGAAGGCAAAGGGACACGCCCCATCCGCTCCGCAAGACCTCGGCCCGGCAAGGAGCAGCCGAGCGCGGAGGCCGCGGCGGAGACGAGGAGCACACGCCGCGCGAGGATGGCGTCGCGGTCGATCCCGTCCGTCATGCAACGTTCGACAGTGTTCGGCCGGCGTGGTTCCAGCCGTGGGTCACCGCATCACGGGGATCGCCACGGTCGTGTACATCGGCGTCGCCGGCATCGTCTGGTGGTGATGCTCGTGCACGAAGCCGGGGGCCTGGTGCGGGACCCAGGTCTGCGGGTGGCCCACCATCGCGGGGACGCCACAGCCGTTGCAGCGAACCTGGTACGCCTGTCCGTGGATGGGGCTCCAGGGCGTGGGCGGGGAGATCTGCGAGCCCTTTGTGCGCCACATGTGGAAGAGGATCTGCCAGGTCTCCTGGTGGCAAGACTGACAGCGCGCCGTGAAGTAGCCGATGCGCCGCTCCCAGAGGGCCCACTTGTCCGAGGTCAGGAAAAACAGCACGGCCCTCCGAGGCTAGCAGCACTCGAGGGCCGTGCGGAGCGGGCGGGGCCCGGCCTATTTGGTGGGCTTGCCGGCAGGCTTCGGCTTGTCGGCCTTCTTCTGCGGCTTCGGCTTCTCGCTCTTCTGCGCCTTGGGCTTCTCGGCCGTGCCCTTCTCGGCCTTGGGCTTGTCGGCCTTCGTGTGTTTCATGTCCTTGAGCAACGTACGGCAGAGGACCTCGAGATCGCTCGGCGGCGTCATCGTCCCCTCCCACACGTAGTGCACGTAGCTGTCGCAGAGCGCGCGCAGGTACTCGGCCTTGGCGAGCTTCACCTCGATTGTCTCTTCGACCACCACGGGCTTCGTCGGCTCCGCCTCCTTCGCCTTCGCGGGGCTATCCGACTGAGGCTTGGGCTTGTCGGCCTCGATTCCCTTCGCGGGCTCTTCCTTCTTCTCGGCCTTCTTGTCGTCTTCCTTGGCCTGCCGCTCGGGATCGCCCCACGTCATGTCGGCGCGGATCCACCCGCCGTCGCCGCGCGCGTCGAGCACCTGCAGCCAGTCGCCTTTGCGAGACTCGATCTTGAAGACCTCGCCGCGCTCGACCTTGAAGACCACGTCGCTCGAGGTGGAGGCGTTCTCGCGGATGTTGGCGTGGTCGGTCGAGACCACGATCGTGGCCTGCTTGCCGAGCATCTTCTCGGAGACCCAGGCGACGTCTCCCTCGAAGTCCTTGACCTTGACCCAGCCCTTCTTGTGCTCGATCGCTTCGACCGGGAAGAACTTGTCGGCGCTGAATTTGATCTTCGCCGCCTCGTGCGGGTTCTCGCGGAAGTTGGCGCTCGACGTCTTCACGCTGAGGATCTCGCCAGCGAAGGCCTGGGCCGGAGCAAGGAGCAGAGGGAGAGCGAGGGCGATCGACGACAGCTTCACGGCGACACCTCTTTGGTCGTGGTTGGGAGTCGGGTCGCACCGTGGCGTAAGTGTCGTCTCGGGTACAAGTTTGTGGAGCACAATATCCTACATCGGGGCTAGAGCCGCGCCCTCGCCCGTGGCAGGGTGGCCCTGCGAGACGCGCCCTTTCCCCCAGTGCGTCCGCGCCACACTCCCGGCCCGCTCGTTGCAGAGGCCGGCACCAAGGAGTTAGGTCCGATGACGATTTCCCTGGAGAAGCACGGAATCACGGTCACGGAGGTTCTCAGGAACCCCGCTCCCCCGCGGCTCTACGAGCTGGCGCTGCAGCGGGAGAAAGGGACCGCGATCACGGCGACCGGGGCGCTCGTCGCCCTCTCGGGCGCGAAGACCGGTCGGAGCCCCAAAGACAAGCGCATCATGGAGCACGCCGACAGCGTGGGCGACGTCTGGTGGGGCCCGGTCAACATCAAGATGAGCGAGCACATCTTCCTGACCAACAGGGAGAGAGCGGTCGACTACCTCAACACTCGCGAGTTCCTCTACTGCATCGACGGCTTCGCCGGCTGGGACCCGGAGCACCGGCTCAAGATCCGGATCATCTGCGCGCGCGCTTACCACGCGCTCTTCATGCAGAACATGCTCATCCGGCCGACCGCGGAGGAGTTGAAGACCTTCGGCGATCCCGACTACGTCATCTACAACGCGGGCCGCTTCCCCGCGAACCGCTACACGTCGGGCATGACGTCGACCACCAGCGTCGCGCTCAGCTTCGAGCGGAAGGAGTTCGTCATCCTCGGCACGGAGTACGCCGGCGAGATGAAGAAGGGCGTCTTCACGATCATGAACTACCTCATGCCGAAGAAGGGCATCCTCTCGATGCACTGCTCGGCGACCGAGGGCGAGAGCGGTGACGTCTCCGTCCTCTTCGGCCTCTCCGGCACGGGCAAAACGACGCTCTCGGCTGACCCGAAGCGCAAGCTCATCGGCGACGACGAGCACGTGTGGTCGAAGAACGGCGTCTTCAACATCGAGGGCGGCTGCTACGCGAAGGCGATCAACCTGTCGGAGGAGCAGGAGCCCGACATCTTCCGCGCCATCCGCTTCGGCTCGGTGCTCGAGAACGTCGTCTACGACGCCCAGTCACGCAAGGTCGACTACGAGAACACGTCGATCACGGACAACACCCGGTGCAGCTACCCGATCGAGTACATCCCGAACGCGAAGATCCCCTGCGTCGCGGGCCACCCGAAGAACGTCCTCTTCCTCACGTGCGACGCCTTCGGCGTGTTGCCTCCGGTGGCGAAGCTGACGAAGGAGCAGGCGATGTACCACTTCATCAGCGGGTACACCGCCAAGGTCGCCGGCACCGAGGTGGGCGTGACCGAGCCGCAGGCGACCTTCTCCTCGTGTTTCGGCCAGCCGTTCATCGTGTGGCACCCGACCAAATACGCCGAGCTGCTCGCCAAGAACCTGGAGACACACAACGCCCAGGTCTGGCTCGTCAACACGGGCTGGTCGGGCGGCGGCTACGGGATCGGCTCGCGCATGAAGCTCAAGTACACCCGCGCCATCGTCGACGCGATCCACTCCGGCGAGCTGCGCGGCGCGCCTACGGTCGAGGACCCGATCTTCGGCGTGCAGGTGCCCACGCAGTGCTCCGGCGTACCGAGCGAGATCCTCATCCCGAAGAACACGTGGGCCGACAAGGCCGCGTACGACGGCGCGGCGCGCAAGCTCGCGGCGCTGTTCGTCGACAACTTCAAGAAGTACGCCGACCAGGCGAGCGAGTCCGTGCGCGCGGCCGGCCCGCGCCTCTGATTCCGTCGGTGCACGACGACGCCGGCTGCGCGGGCTCGCCCGTGTGAGCCGGCGTCGCGCTCGTTCGGACTACCGGAACAAGATGTCTTGCGAGAAGGTGAAGACCCGCCCTTCGCCGCCGTAGTCGAGCGTCCCGCTCCTCGAGACGGCGTTCTCGTTCTTCGACGTATAGCCGAGCTCGAGGACGAGCCGCGCGCCCTCAGGCACGTCGCACGGCTCGAGCGTGACGGGCTCGGAGGGAACCGCGGAGGCGTCGAGACCCCAGTCGAGCGTGTCGCTCGGCTCGGTCCAATCGGCCAGGACGCAATGCACTGAATCGGTCCACACGGCCAGGTAGACGCGGGTGAAGAAGTCAGCGCCCGGCGCGCTCTGGTCCGCGCTGATGACCCAGGTCAGCTCCCCCGCGATGCTCTGCGCGGCCAGCGGTGCGCTGACGGACTGAAGCAAGGCCACGCGCCATGGCGTCGTCAGCGTGTCCTCCGACGCGCTGACGGACTGGGTCTCGCCCGCTGCCGCGGCACCGAGCACCATCGGCCCCGGCGCCGTCGCTTGCGCGTCGATCTGATCCCACTCTGCCTGAAAGCCCGCGAGGTTCGCGGGCGCGTCCGACGGGGTGGACGTCAGATGCAGATCCTTGAGCGGCGTCGGGTCGGGGAGTTGTCCGCCTGCGCCGCCACCGCCGTCGGTCGAGCCGCCGTCGCCGCTGGTCGTGTTTTTTCCCGATCCGGTCGTGTCCGACCCCCCGCTCCCGTCGTCGCTGCTCTCGGAGCCACCGCAGGCGGCACCCAAGACAGCCGCAACCATCGACAGCCCGAAGGCAAAGAAGCGCGCCTGGCCGATCATGTTCCTCTTTCGATCCGAAGTAAGACCTGAAACTTCCGTCCGCATTTCGAGCGGCGCGGAGTTCTTACGCGGACCGCCGACCCGTCTTCCCGACTTCGCCCAGCTTCGCCGCGTCGTCGTCGTGCTCGCGATGTGTTAGGCGCGCACGCATGCGAGCGCTCGCTCTTCTGCTCACGTTGACGACCCTGATTGGTTGCGCGACGGCGCCGCTCGCAGCCGAGGCGCCGACCGTCGAGGAGGCGGACGACCAGGTCGCGACCTGCAAGATCGCAAAGGACCCGCTGAACCCGCTCGTCGTCGAGTGGCCCGGCACGGCCAAGGTCGATCTCGAAGCCGTGAGCAAGCGGAGCGTGGTGGTGGTGAGCTACCGCGGGTGCACGCTGAAGGTGCTGAGCGCGTGCAGCGCGAAGGGGAAATACCAGTTCGTCGACACCACGCCGACACGTGACAAGGTCGCCATCGGCAGCGCCACCGACCTGTTTGCGCGCCTCCCGCTCGGCGCGGCGTCGCTGAAGGGCGAGCTCCAGGCCGGCTCGACGCTCGAGCTCGACTACGTGGCCGTGGGTCAGCACCTCGCGGGGGCGCCAGGGAAGCTCACGGGCGATTGCGAGGGCGCCACGCACTACGTGAGGTCGATGACCGTCGGCGCGTACAGCCTGGACGCCTTCGCGTCGGCCGCCGGCGCAGCGGAGGCCTCTCTGGGGAGCGCGGGCGCAGGCGTCGGGCGAAAGGAGCAGGTGCGGCGGCTGCGCGGCGCCGGCGACGTGGACGCCTGCAGCAAGGCGGGCTCACGATCGACGTGCAGCGCCGTGTTGCAGCTCGGCCTGACGCCTCTGGCTGGCGCGCCCGGGGCAGCTGGCGAAGGCGATCTGGGCACGGCGAGCTCGGCCGGCGCCGACGGTCCCGAGGACGGGGTCGTGTCGCGCAAGGCCGAGAAGCAGGCGTACAAACTGCGCGAAGGGGCGTTCCAGAAGTTCAACGGAGGCGACGCGAAGGGTTGCCTCGCCGACCTCGACCGCGCCGACAAGCTCGACCCGACGACGGCCGACGAAGGTTACGCGCAGAGCTTCCGGTACATGTGCGAGCTCCTCGCCGGCAAGTGCTCGCAAGGAAAGGCTCGCATGGCGTCGTGGTTCAAGCGCTGGGGTGGCCCGAATGGCTTCTCGCCGCAGCAGGCCACCCAGATGGCGGAGCTCCACTCCAAGGGCAAGTGCAAGTAGACCGAGCCGCCGCGCCTTCGCGGCGGCTGCGCTCTACTTGGCGAGCGCCTTCTCGACCGACGCCGCGATGCCGGCGGCGTCGAGCCCGTGGTGCCGGAGCACGTCGGCGTTGCCGCCCGAGACCGGGATCTCGTTCACGCCGAGCTTGGTGAAGCCGAGGCCGGCCGGCCAGCCCTGCGTGGCCAGCGCGGCGGCGACGAAGTCGCCCTGGCCGCCCTGCGTGTAGTGGTTGTCGACGGTGAAGAGGTGTTTCTTGCCGCCGACGGTCTTTGCGAGCCACGCGCCGTCCACCTGGTTGAGCCAGGGCAGGTTCACGACCTCGGCTTGGATGCCCTTCTTCGCGAGCAGCTCCGCCGCGTTGTAGGCTTCGCTCAACATGACGATACCGTAAGACACGATCGTTACGTCTTTGCCCTCGCGCAGGGTGACGCCGCGGCCGAGCGTGGGCTGGTAGTCCGCGGGGAGCGTGAACGGCACCACGTAGGGGCAGCTGACGATCCGGAGGTACGCGCTGTCCTTCGTGGCCTCGGCGCACCAGCGGAGGAGCATCGGCACCTCGGCCTCGCAGCTCGGCTCACACATGACCAGGCCGGGCGTGCCGCCGAGCGCGGAGATGTCGCGCACGCTCTGGTGCGAGTGGCCGGGGCCGCCGGGGAGCAAGCCGGCTAGCGAGGCGATGTAGACGACCTTCGTGAGCTCGGTCGCGTTGTTGTAGATGTGCTCGTTCGGTCGCGTCGCCAGGAAACAGGCGAACGAGTGACAGAGCGGCAGGTTGCCGGAGAGCGCCAGGCCGCCCGCCATGCTCACCATGTCCATCTCGGCGATGCCGCACTCGATGAAGCGGGTGGGGTGCGCGTCCTTCGTGGGCTTCTGGCCCGTGTCGACCATCAGGTCGGCGTCGAGGACGACCGCCGCCGGGTGATCGTCCATCAGGGACTTGAGGGCGGGCGCGTACGCGCCGATCAGGCGCTGCGGCACCGCCGACGGCGGCGCTGCCGGCCGCTCCACCGTCTCGAGCTCGGGCCGCTTCTGGCCGAGCGCGTCGAACCGCTTGTTGATTCGATCGATCAGCTCCTGCGCGGCCTTCGTGTAGGCGCTCGCCTCGGGGGCGCCCGAGTGGAACCGGTAATACGAGACGTCCGACTCGAGCGACGTGTGCTCCATGAAGGAGACGCCGCGTCCCTTGATCGTGTCTGCGAGGATGAGGTGCGGGCGGTCCTTCACGGCGGAGAGCTCCGAGAGCGCGGCCGCGAACGCGCCGATGTCGTGCCCGTCGATGCGCTTCACGGCGCAGCCGAACGCCGTGAACTTCGCGACCAGATCACCGAGGTCGCTCGTCTGCGCGACGAAGGTGTCGCTCTGGAGCTTGTTGTGGTCCACGACGATGGTCAGCTCGTGCATCTTGTGGTTGCGCGCGCCGACGAGCGACTCCCAGTTCTGCCCTTCCTGGAGCTCGCCGTCGCCCGTGAGCACGAAGACGCGGCCCTCGCGCCCGGCGAGCCGGTTCGCGAAGATCATGCCCTTCGCCTTGGCGATGCCCATGCCGAGCGACCCCGTGTTGGTCACGATGTGCGGCGTGCCGACATCGGGGTGACCGGGCAACCCGGGCAGCTGGCGCAGGCGGTGGACGAGATCCGCGTCGAGGCGGCCGAGCCCGATGAGGATGGAGTAGAGCGCAGGCGCGTCGTGGCCCTTCGAGGAGAAGAAGATGTCGCGCGGCCCGTCCGTGCGGGCGGGGAACTCCGCCGCGAGGGGACCCTTCGGCAACCGGAGCTCCTCGAGGTGGAGCCACGCGAGCAGATCCAAGCTTGAGAAGCTCGACCCGATGTGCCCGGAGCCGGCGCGGGCGATCATGTAGAGCGCGTTCACGCGACACAGGTCCGCGAAGAGGGCGGCGCGCTCCGTCTTGGGGACGTTCAGCTCGCGCACGCGCGCGAACGTCGTCTGCGGGACAAAGTAGAGCGTGCCTTCGACCGCCGTTCCTACGAGATCACCCATCGTAAGCCTTCTTCCACTTCTCCGGCCTTGGCCGGTGATTCGGGCGAACAGGTAGCACAGCGGCGGCGTCGCGGCAGCGGTTGGGCGAGCGCCGTCGAGCCGCGAAGCTCGTGACGCACCGAGAGGGTTCGTCGCTCGCGCCTGCCCTGGCACCGCGGATGCAGGACGCTCGTCACCCCGATTCGGATGACGAGTGCGCCAGCATCCAGCGACCCCCGGCCGACTCGTGATCGTGGCGAGGCACGCGCGCACATCGGGGTGGCGGACGCAGGCCAGAGCCGTTGACGCGGTGGTCTTCTACAAGCGCCTCGGCTCATGAGCCCAAGCGCCGGCGACTCATGGTCGCTGGAATATTCTCGCGGTCGGAAAAAGCGGCCGGTCCGAGGATCGGCGGTGTCGCGTGACGGAGGGCCGTCGTTTAAGGATCGTCGACCATGCGCACCCTCCTTCTCCTCTCCGCTCTCGCTCTCTCCACGGCGGCATGCTCCGACAGCGACGCCGGCGGCTCGGGCGGCACCGGCGGGAGCACCTCCGTGACGGGCGCGACCACCACGGGCGGCTCACCGACCACCGGCGTGACCGGGTCGAACACGACGGCGACGGGCGCCACGGCTTCGACCGGCACCGGGATGACCAGCGGCGGCTGCGAGAGCTACGCCTTCTGCGAGGATTTCGAGTCGGGCAATCCAGGCGAGGTGCCTCCCGGCTGGACGGAGAAGGCCGGCTGGGATCAGAGCGGCTCGCGAGCGCTCCTGTCGAAGGAGGACAAACACGGCGGCGCGCAGTCGCTCAAGAGCGCGGTCGGCACCAACGGTCAGTACCGCATCGAGCACTCGCTCGGTGATCTCGGCGCGCTCGCGACGAGCCATTGGGGGCGGATCTTCTACAAGGTGAAGACGCCGGTGTCGCTCGACGGCCAATACATCCACAACACGTTCGTCGCGTTCGGTCGCCCCGAGTCGCCGAACGGGAGCGAGTCGCGCGTGGTGGACACGGTGATGGCCCCCGACGGCACGCACCAGTTCCTGTTCAACGTTCCGGACGACTCCTGCTGCGCCGGCTCCTCGTACGACTTCCAATACGACGACGCCTGGCACTGCGTCGAATGGCAGGTCGACGGCGCGACCGAGAGCTTCCGCTTCTACTACGACGGGACGGAGGTCACGGATATCGCCTTCGACAACGTCGACGGCGCGAACATCTCGAACTTCGACTCGGTCATCGTCGGTTGGATCAACTACCAGTCGCCGAGCGTGCCGAACGAGGGCTGGTTCGACGACCTCGCGATCGACGACGAGCGGATCGGCTGCGGTCCTTGAGGAGCGACTCTCGAGCTTCGCGCATCGAGTGAAGCGCGCGCAGCGTTCGCCACCGGAAAGCTTGCTTCCGGCCGCGCGCGCTCGTAACCCCGCCGCACCTTGGGAGCGCTCCGCGGAAGTCTCACCTTCTCCAGGTTCTATGTCCGGGGTGACGTCCCCGAAGACCTTCCCGGCTGGAGCCTGAAGCGCATCCGCGCGCAGGCGTTCCAGCCGCTCTTGCCCGACGAGGACGTCGTCGAGAAACACGGGTGGACGAGCGTGGAGGATCCCTTCGCGACCGACCTGGATCACGAGAGCGTCTTCTTCAACGAGTACGTCGCGCTCGCCCTGCGGATCGATCGTTGGGTCGTGCCGGGCCCGCTCCTCAAGGCGCACCTGCGCGAGGCTGAGCAGAAGCTCCTCGAGAAGAAGGGCATCGAAAAGCTGGGCAGAAAGGCAAAGACCGACCTCAAGGCCATGGTCGTCAAGAAGCTCAGGCGACAGCTCGTCCCGTCCACGAAGAGCATCGATCTCGTGTGGAACCTGCAGACCGGGGTCGCGCTCTTCTTCAGCCACGCGAAGAAGAACCATGAGCTCATCCAGGCGCTCTTCGAGAAGACGTTCCGCGCGCAGCTCCTCGTGGAGAGCCCGGGCACCGCGGCCGACCGCCGCGGCATGAACGCTGCCGACCAGAAGGCCTTCTCCGTCCTCGAGGCGACGTCGCTCGCGTTCGAGCGAGGTGCCACATGAGGGACGTCGCCGAGCTCGTCGAGATGAACCGCTTCGTCGGGCGGGAGTTCCTGCTCTGGCTCTGGTTCGAGAGCGAGATCTACGAGACGAACCTGAAGACCTCGGGCGGTCGGGTGGTCTCGCTCTGGCTCGAGACACACCTGACCCTGACGATGGAGACCGAAGAGGCCCGCATCAAGTGTCCGATGCCGGCGGCCGCGCCGGAGGCCAAGCAGGCGCTCCAGCAAGGCAAGCTCCCGAAACAAGCGCGCGTGCACGCCATCCTCGACGAGCACGAGTTCGCCTGGGTCATGAAGGCGGAGGAGCTCGCGGTCGGGTCCCTCAAGATCCCCGCCCAGCTGAAGGCGGAGAGCGACAAATACGAGGCGCTCTACGAGCGCATGCGCCTCGCGGAGGAGCTCCTCTCCGTGCTCGAGGCGCTCTACGCGGACTTCATCACGCTGCGCCTCGCCCCCGGCTGGGAGGACGTCATCACGCCCGAGCTGAAGCGCTGGGCGCGCGGCAAATCGGTCGATGAGAAGGCGTACGCCGCGCTGAAGGGGAAGCTGCTGAAAAGATCTCGTTGAGGTAACCTGCCTGGATCGTGGAGATCCTCCGGAACGACGTCGTCCGATACGTGATCGCCGGGGTGATCCTCGTCGTCTTGCTGGTGATCGGGAGGAAGGTCTGGGTGTGGCTCTCGACGCGCGAGGACCGCGAGCTCGAGGCGGAGATGCGGGCCGCGCTCGACGAGGGCAACCTCCGCCGCGCGGGCGACATCCAGATGCAGCGCGGCAATCACCACGAGGCGCTGCGCATCTTCCAGCGAGCCGGCGCCCACAGCCGCGCCGCGACGGTGCTCCAGCGCCTGGGTGAGGAGAAGAAGGCCGCCGAGGAGTACGAGCAAGCCGAAGAGTGGGCGCGCGCCGCGCCGCTCTACCGCAAGACGGGCGAGCACCTGAAGGCGGCGCAGTGTTACGAGCGCTCGGACGCGCGGAGCGACCGAATGGCGGCTGCCGAGTGCTTCAGCGCCGCCAAGGAGCACCTCAAAGCGGGACGGCTTTTCCAGGATCTGGAGGAGTACGAGAAGGCCGCCGAGTGCTTCGCCAAGGTCGAGGACCTCGACTCGCTCGGCGTCGCGCTCACCATGCTGGAGAACGCGGCGCTTGCGAAGAAGGGCGAGCCCGTTCGGCAGAAGGAGCTGTGGAAGCGCGCCGGTGAGCTCGCGACCAAGGCGGGCGAGCACGAGCGCGCCGCGCGGGCCTTCGACGAGGCCGGGGAGCTCAAGCGCGCCGCCGGCATCTACGAGAAGGCCCTCAAGATGCCCGAGATGGCCGCCGTGCTCTACGCCGAGGCCGGAGCAGACGCGGACGCCGAGCGCCTGATCGACGCCGTCGGCGCGAAGGCCGTCAACGAGAAGCGCCGGTCCCGCGCTCTCGCGCGCGGGGAGCGCGGCCCGGACGACGCACCGGACGCGACGCGCGTGGTCAAATCGGCGATCGCAAACGAGCCCACGCTGCGGGTGCCGCGCTCGCACGAGAAGGAGGAGCCCGGTGAGACCGTGCGCTTCGACACCGCGGACTCACCTGCCAAGCGCGGCTCGGCCGGCTCGGGCGGCTCCGGCGGGCGCCTCGACGATCGCTTCGAGCTCATGGGAGAGCTCGGTCGCGGTGGGATGGGCGTCGTCCATCGCGCCAAGGACCTCCGCCTCGGCCGCTTCGTCGCGCTCAAGTTTCTCCCGGAAGACGTAGAGCGCGGCTCCACCTTGCACCGCCTCTTCCAGCGCGAGGCGCGCGCCGCAGCCGCGTTGAGCCACGCCGGCATCGTCACCGTCTACGACGTCGGCGAGCTCGACGGGCGCGAGTTCATCGCGATGGAGCTCGTCGAAGGCCGCACGCTCGACCGCGTGCTCGACGAAGACGGTCCGCTGCCCCTACCCGACGCGCTCGACGTCATGGAGAAGGCGCTCGTCGCGCTCGAATACGCACACGGCAAGAGCGTCATCCATCGCGATCTCAAGCCGGCGAACCTCATGGTCGCGAAGTCGGGCGTGAAGATCATGGACTTCGGGCTCGCGAAGGTCGTCTCGGCGCGCAGCTCCTCCGGGCAGACGGTGATCGGCGGCACACCCAGCTACATGCCGCCCGAGCAACGAGACGGAAACGCCGACCACCGCTCGGATGTCTTCTCGATCGGCGCGACCTTCTACGAAGCGATCACGGGCGTGTTGCCTGGCAATCCAGGCGAGCCCGCAAGCAAGGCCAGCTCCTACCCCACCGTGAAGGAGCGCGTCCCGAAGACGCCTGCGCGCCTCTCGGATCTGATCATGCGGTGCCTCGAGCACGATCGTAGCCACCGCCCGCAAGACGTGACAAGCGTCCTCCGCGAGCTGCGCGAGATCAAAGCGGAGCTGGCGGCACGCCCGGCAGAGCCGGCGGTGAAGCGCCGGGCCGAGCCCGAGCAGGAGCTGCCGCCGCCGAAGCCTGTCGTCCCCGAAGCGAAGCCGAAGCGGGCTCCGCTCCCGCGAATCTCCCGGGAAGAGGAGGACGAGGCGCCGCGGGTGGAGCGAGTGGAGCGAGTCGGTCCTTCGCCCGCCCCCGCGAAGCCGGCGCGTGGCGCCGATCGCCGACCCGATCCGCGCGCGGACGTGATCGACGTCGTCGACGAAGGCGCGCGCCGCGGCAAGCCGCGCTGACGGGCGCGGCCCGCCCGCTCGGGTTAGGCTGCCCCATGCTCCTCGGAATCGGCAAGAAGAGCGCCCCCGCCGACCTCGTCTCGGCGCTCTCGGAGTGCCATGAGCGGATCCGATCTTTCGGCGCTCTCGCCTGCAAGCTCGCCGGCCCCTCGGGCATCGAGTCCGATCCCGAGCAGGTGGTGGAGGCGGCCGAGGCGGTTCGGCGTTACTTCGCCCTCGCGTTGCCGCTCCACGTGGCCGATGAAGAGCAGACGCTCGCGCCGCTGATCGCTGGGCGAGACGCCGCGGTCGACGTGGCCCTCGCGCAGATGGCGCGCGAGCACACGGAGCACGAGCAGTCGGTCGCCGCCCTCGTCTCGCTCTGCGAGCGCATCGCGCGCGAGCCTGAGCGCCTCGCGGAGCTGCGCGAGCAGCTCGCCTCAGTCGCTGAGCCCCTCGACGCAGCGCTGCGCGCTCACCTCGAGCTCGAGGAGTCTGCGATCTTTCCCGCGCTGAGCCGCCTCTTGTCGCCGGCCGAAGAGAAAGACGTGCGCGAGGCGATGCGAGCAAGGCGGAGCGGACCGGGTGCCGGCTGAACTTTACGGTCGGTTCGTAACTATGACGGTGTCGTTGACATCGTCGGAAGCGGGGCGCTACCAAAGCGATCATGGGAAGCTGCCGTTCTTTCGTGGGCTGTCTGCTTGCGGCCCTTGGTGTGGTCATGGGTTGCGGGGATGACGGCTCGTCCAGCGGTGCGGGCGGCGGCGGTGCTGGTGGGGCGAGCGGCACGGGCTCGACCACGAGCTCCACGTCGACCGGGGCGGGCACGGGGGAGGGCGGAGCGGCCGTGGTCGGGGAGATGACCCACTGTGAGCCGACGGCGTTTCGCTGCTTCTGGGCGACCGGGCTCTTCGGCTGCGCCGAGTACTCGCAGGCGGATGCCGCGACCTACCAGCCGCTGTGTGAGGACGGCGGCACCTGGCAGTCCGGCCACTGCACCGAGACCGGCGCGCTCGGCGCTTGCCTGCCCATGAACTACTGCAACGGCATGGGCATCGGCTTCGTCTACGACGCCGCCATGGTGGCAGACGCGCAGGACTCGTGTGAGTCGGTCGGCGGGACCTGGGAGCCTGGTCCTTAGCACCGCGCGGCCGTCTTCTAACGACCGGGGCGCACGGGTAGCCTGCGCTCGATGACAAAGCCGACCTCCGTCGCTGCGTACCTCCAGGCCCTGCCGACCGATCGTCGCAAGGCGCTCGAGACACTCCGCGCCATCATCCTCGGCCATCTGCCCGCGGGCTTCGAGGAGGGCATCGAGTTCGGGATGCCCAGCTACTTCGTGCCGCTGGCGCGCTTCTCGGACACGTACAACGAGCGGCCGCTCATGCTGGCCGCCTTCGCGTCACAGAAGGGATACATGTCCCTCTACCTGATGGCCGTCTACGGCGATCCGAAGACGCGCGCCTGGTTCGAGAAGGCCTACCGCGACGCCGGGAAGAAGCTCGACATGGGCAAGAGCTGCGTCCGGTTCAAGTCGCTCGACGATCTGCCGCTCGACGTGGTCGGCGAGGCCATCGAGCGGGTGACCCTCGAGGCGTACCTCGAGCAATACCGAGCGAGCAGGAGCGGAGCGGCGAAGCCAGCCAAGAAGAAGGCCGCTGCGGTGAAGAAGGCCGCGTCGAAGAAGGCCGCGCCGAAGAAGGCCGCGTCGGCGAAGAAGGCCGCGCCGAAGAAGGCCGCGTCGGCGAAGAAGGCCGCCGCTCGCTGAGCTACTCTCGCTGCTTGCGGATCGAGGAGCCGATGTCCTCGATTGCGCGGGGTCAGAGCCATTTGTAGGCGTGCTCGACGACTGCCGGTCCTCGCTCGGAGACCGTGTCGCCGTGCGCGAGGATGATCTGCTCGAAATCCCAGGAAAGGATCCGATCGACCTGCCGCCGGGCGAGCCGGCGGTCCCGGATCATGAGCGGCTCGGCCCAGCCGACGCCAGGGGCTCGGTTCCCCATGAGCCCGGCGACGAGCCGGGTCGAGGCGCGCGGGTGCGTCGACAGATTGAGGAGCGCGTCGGTCACGATGAGGGTCTTGGTGGGGGCATGGAAGAAGTCGAGCTCGTTCTCGCGGCGCGCCGAGAAATAGACCTGCTCGAGCTCCCCTCGCCAGATCGGGTGAGGCTCGTCCCCGAGGACACAGGAAAAGGACAGGTCTGTTCGCTTCCACTCGAGCCCAGGGCACGCCGCGAACACGGCCTTGGGGTAGGCCGCCATCCACGCTCCCACCGACAGGTGATGGAAGATGCTCGGCGCCACGACGGCTCGCACCTCACCTAGACCGTCGACCTCACGGCGGGTCGCCTCGTCGAGCGGAACGGGGGAGTGTACGAACAAGCCGCCGTCGCGGAGCGCGACGACGGTCATGCGCGTGCCGGTCTCGACGCCGAAGAACTTCGCCTCCCGCGTGTCGGTCCAGACGCCCTCGGCCCATTTCACGAGCATCGGAGCAGGGTAAATCGGACGCGGCCGGCGCACGAGATGAAGAGGTCAGCGCCCGAGCGCGAGGTCTGCGTCCGTGACCTCGGCGAGGCCGTAGTCCGCCACGCGGACGGGCGGCGCCTCGACGGTATCGAGCACCTGCAGGCCCAGATCGAAAGAGCCCGTGGCGACGTCCACCGGTGCGCGGGCGAGCACGTTCCAGCCCGACGGGTCGCGGTAGATCGCCAGCGCTTCACCCTCGAAGAACGCGAGGCCGAACGCCTCCACGTCCGTCGCGGGGACCTCGTCCGCTTCTTCGCCCAGCACCGAGCTGAAGTAGTAGCTCATCGAGCCCGGCTCTTGCGTGACGACGAGCCCGTCTCCCCGGTTCCCGGCGAACGACCGGACGCGCAGCGGCTGGGTCGGCTCCGACACGCGGACGACAGCCGCGCAGCCGTCCACGACGTCGTTGTCGCCGTCCTTCACCATCAAGAAGCCGAAGCCGTCGAGCGCGACGTCTCCCCCCGACACTTCCAGGTAGTCGACCGCATCGAGCCACCGTGTCTCGTCGAGCGTGTCGCCGTCGAAGCTGTCGACGAAGCCGCCACAAGGCGGGAGCGG
>JAEUKE010000117.1 GCA_016794345.1 Myxococcales bacterium | reverse complement strand
GGCGCCCAAAATCCGCCGCCTTGCGTGACTCTGTCTAGAGACACGAGCGCGGGGCCAATGGTACGTTCGCAAACAGGAGGCAGGCAGTGCGACACCCCGGCGTCATGAAGGTCGCTCTTACCCTCGGGCTGGTCGCGTGTGCCGACGGCACGACGCTCGACGACGGCGGCGGCGGCACGGCCGCGACGGGGACCTGGAGCGGGAGCGGCGGCGGCACGACGACGGCGACCACGTCGGGCGCCGGAGCCGGTGGCGCGGGCAACACCACGACCACCTCGAGCAGCGGCGGCGAGGGAGGGCAAGGCGGCTCGACGACCAGCACGACGACCAGCGCGGGCGGATCCGGCTCGGGGGGCGGGGACGTCACGCCGCCGACGGTGGTCGACGTGACGCCGGGTGACGGGACAATCGCAGTCCTGTCATCGTCCAAGGTGTCGGTCACGTTCTCGGAGCCGATGGCCCCGGCGTCGGTGACCGCTTCGGCCAACGCGAGCTGCTCGGGCACCATCCAGCTCTCGAAGGACGACTTCCTGAGCTGCGTGCCGATCGTCGGCGGCGCGGTCACGGAGGACGACCTGACCTTCACGCTCACCCCGAACGCCGCGCTCGCCAGCCTCAGCACCTACAAGGTCCGCGTGACGACCGGCGCGACGGACGCCGCGGGCAACGGCGTCGCGCAGGCGTTCGAGTCGAGCGGGTTCTCCACGGCGTTCCGCCACACGGTCGTGATGGACGGCGTGAACGACTTCTTCCCCATGTCCGACGCGTTCGCGACGTCCACGGCCGGCAACCAGCTCTACGTCACGCACGACGAGACCGACCTCTTCGTCGGGCTCTCCAGCCCGGACATCGCGCCCGGCTCGGCCGGTAACAAGTTCGTCTATTTCCTCTTCTCGGTCGACGGCGCCCTCGCCTCGGGCAACACCCTCTCCAGCGACGGAAAGGCCAAGTTCGGCGCGGGCAAGGCGATGACCTTCCACTACAAGGAGCGCATCGTCGGCGCGACCTACAAAGAGTACCGGGTCGGCGACGCATCCGGCTGGACGGCGGATTGGGGGACGCAGAACAAGTCGTCGTTCGTCGCGACCGGCTTCCTGGAGGCGCAGATCGCGCTCTCCGAGCTCGGCGCGACCCCGTCGTCGGTGAGCGTGACCGCCTTCACGATCGACTACGCGGGCGACGCCGGGAGCGGGTGGCTCTACAACATGTTCACCGGGGCGACGGACGGCAGCGGCGCAGCGCCGCGCGACCTCGTGAAGTACGTGGGGCTCACGCTCCCCGCTTCGGCGGTTCCGAACGACGCCACGCACCTGAAGTCGTTCTGAGCCGCCGCGGGCCGGCGCTCACTGCGACGTGACGCCGTTCGGCTTGATGAGCGCGCCGCCGACGCTGATGCGCACGTAGGTGAAGTCGACCTCGGCCACGATCTTGTCGAGCTCGCCTCCAGGGATGAGATCCAGGAGGACCGGGCAGGCGGTGAGGTTGATGCCGACCAGGCCCACGTACTTGCCGGTGAGGCCGAAGTTGAGGGCCAGGTTGTCCTTCTTGTTCACGCCGAGCGTCAGCTCCATGTGCATGCCGGCCCACACCTCGAGGTGGAGCCCGTTCATCGTCTCGTCCTTCGTGCCGTTCACGAGGCCGATGTTCGGGCCGAGGCACACCTTGATCTCGGTCGAGTCCGTCACGAAGTTCTCGGGCTTCAGCGTCCCGAGCCAGTTCCCGTTCACGGTCAGGTTGTAGTTGCCCTTCACCTTGACCGTACGCGTCCCCTTCACGTCGTAGGTCTGTCCGCCGGTGATCGTCCGCGTGTAGTTGCCCTTGATCTCAAGCTTGCTCGGGTCGCGCACGATGCGCTCGGCGCCGGCGCAGAAGCAGTCGGTCACGTCCCCCTGCACCTCGATCTTCATGCCCGCCTTGTGTTTGTACTCGGCGGCCATCTGCACGCGGTAGTTGGTGTCGCTCTCGTAGACCTTCTTGGTGAGGAGGCTGACGTTCAGATCGTACTCGGAGAAATGGTCGATCTTCGTCGAGCCGACGACGTGGTGCCACTGCGTGTCGTGGAAGTCCTCCACCGCGGGCCCGACGTTGTCGAAGTCGTACGTCGAGAGGAAGCTCTGGTTCGTCTTGCCCTTCACGATCTCCTGGAGCTTGCCGAACGCGTGCACGTTCAGGTCGCCGCCGGTGTGCACACGGCCGCTGCCGTCGTCGGTTCGCAGGTCCGCGCTGAAGGGGCCGAGCTTCATGGCTCCCGGGCCCTCTGGCGGGACGGGAGGTGCGGCGTTGCTGGTGTACGCGCGACCACCTTCGGCGCGGCCTTGGCCGAGGTAGAGCCCCGCCTTCTTCTGGGGCGTGAAGAGGTTCGCCCACTCCGCGCCGGCGGTGTCGTCGATCGTGAGATAGGAGGCCGACCCGGTCCGGAGGACGTTCTGCGGCGCGTTGCTCGACGCGACGTTGCTCGGCGTTACCGCGTTCGGTAGGGCGCCGATGATGACAGGTCGGTCAGGGTCGCCGTCGAGGAACCCGCAGACGACCTCGGTGCCTTTGCGGAGGGGCATGTGCCAGCCCTCCGTCCCGCCGCCGTGGGGCTGGAGCATCCGCACCCGGGTCGAGGACTTGCCCGCCTTCCGTGCCCCTTCGTCGAAGTGGAAGAGCACGAGATAACGGCCGTCGTCGTCGATCTGCGCGTAGGGGCTGGGCCCGGGGCCGTCGATCGTGGCGTTTTCGAAGCCGTCGATGCGGGGCCAAGGGGTCTCTTCGGCCGCGCGGAACGGCACGTCGATTGGCTGGATCCTCGCCTCGACCCGGTAGCTCTGTGGGGTGCTCGTGATGGTCCGTGGGAGCAGGGCGCCCCACGCCCCGAGATCGCCGGGGCTTCGTCCGACGCGTGTGGAAGCGACGACCAGGTGGGCGACGTTGAGCGCGCCGCGTGGGTGCTGGGAGATCTCGACGCGGTATCCCGGCGCGACGTGATGGGCGAAGCCCTCCACGGTCGCGACGTTTACGCCTGCGCGTAGCGCCTCCGCCCGGACCCGCGCGACTCGAGCGACCATGCCGGCGTCGAAGGCGCGCACGCCGTAGTCGGACCGTTCGCCGAGGCCGCTCGTGGACGCGGCTTCGGTCTTCGAGAGCGCGACCGAGGGCCGACCGTAGTCGTAGTCGCGCACGCGCACGTTCGCCGGCGCGAGCGCCGTCTGGTTCCGCACGCGGTAGAAGTGCGCGCCCGCCGAGGTGTCGGTGCCGTCGCCCGGGCGGTAGGGGACGGGGGCGGTGAGGACGGACGGGTGGGACGCCGCGTTGTCCGTGATCACGAGCGAGCCCGAGCCGTCGCTGAAATCGAAGAAATAGTACCAGCCGAGGCGCGCTGCCCAGCGGTGGAAGAAGTCGAGCGAGCTCTCTTCGTATTGGCAGACGTGCTCCTCCACCGGAACGCTGGCCACCTCGAACCGGAAGGCGTCCATCCCCACCTCCGCGAAGAGGTCGGTGGCGATCTCCTCGAGCGTGCGGTTCGTGAAGATGCGGCTCGTGCGGACGAAGCCGAGCTGCCAGAGCTTGGGCCTGATCGTGGCGCGATAGAGGGCGATGCCCTCCCCTTGGCGGAGGAGCGCCAGCTCTCCCAGGATCCCTTCGACGATCTCGGGCGCCCCGCCCGTTTCGTCGATCGTCAGCGTGGCGCTGGCGAGGAGCGGGTCGTCGAGGTCGAGCTCACCGAGCCCCTGCAACGTGAAGTAGACGTCCGCCCGGAAGGGCTGCGAGAGGCGCCCCTCCACCTCGAAGCCGAGGACGTTCGTCTCGAAGGGGATCGCGCTGGAGCTGAAGGAGTAGCGTGCCACATCGACCTCTTTTCAGACGAAGATCCGGAACAGGTGGTTGGCGAGCCGCGCGGCTCCCGTCTTGAGCTGGCTCGCCAGCACGTGCACGGAGACAGCCGTCTTCTTGAAGTCCAAGAAGGCGTTCTTGGCTGCCAGCCCGTCGAAGCCCAGATCGATGCTCTGGCCGAGGAACACCTTCATGAGCGCCAGCTCCACCTGGGCGCCGCTCACCGCGAGGTTCACGCCGTGGACCGTCTCGTCGTGTGTCCCGTTCCAGATCTCGACGTGGAGAGGGAAGGTGAAGTCGATCTTCGTGGACTGGAAGACGCTCGTCCCGCCGGTCTCCCATTGGTAGTTCTTCAGATCGTTGTAGGTCAGAAACTGGGTCTTGAACTGGCGGACCTTGCGGTGGCCGTCGACGGTGTGGTTGTAGGGACCGTTGATGGTCTCGGTGAAGTTGCCCCTCACCTCGAGGTAGTCGGTGCCTTCGATGGTGACGGTCTCGCCTCCGGTGATCGTGTCGGTGGCGTCGCCGTCCACCACCTGGTTGAACCCCTTGAGGTGGCGAGACTTCCGCATCGCGCCGCTGACGGTGCAGTCCACCGTCGCTTCGTAGACCTCCTTCGTGTGGCCCTTCACCGTCACGTCGATCTCGTTGCGGTAGAAGTCCGTCGCGCTGAGGTGCACGAGGAAGTCGTACTCGTGTTTCAGCCTGATCGTCGTGTTCCCCTCGACGCCGTACGTGAGCGTCGCGTGGTAGTCCTCGTCGACCGAGGCGATGACGTCGTAGTCGAGCGACTGCTCGTTCGTGATGTTCGTGTGGCCCTTGGCGATGCGCTGCATCGACGCGTCGACCTTCAGGTTGAAGTCGCCGCCGGAGTGGAGCTGGCCGTGGCCCTTGTCGGTCCGGAGGTCGAAGCTGAAAGGGCCGAGCGACTGCCCGCCCGGGCCTTCGGGCGGGACGTCGGGGGCGGCGTTGCTCGTGAGCGAGCGGCCTCCCGCGCCTCGGCCGACTCCGAGGTAGAGCCCCGACTGCTCCTTGGGCGAGAAGAGGTTGATGAACTCCGAGCCTGCCTGGTCTTCGATCGTCAGGTAGCTCTCGCTCCCGGTCTGGATGATGTTCTGCGAGGCGTTGGCGGCCTTCACGAGGCTCGGCTTCTCCGCGTTGGGGACGGCGCCGACGATGACGGGTCTGTCAGGGTCGCCGCCGAGGAAGGCGCAGAGCACCTCCGTGCCCTTGCGGAGCGGGAAATGGTGACCCTCGACGCCTCCGCCGTGTGGCTGCGCCATGCGCACCCAGGTGGAAGCCTTGCCGTCTTTGCCGCGGCCCTCGTCGAAGACGAACTTCACCGCGTAGCGGCCGTCGTCGTCGATGAGGGCGTAGGGGCTCGACCCTGCGCCATCCACGATGGCGTTCTGGTAGCCGTCCACCGTTGGCCACGGGGTCCGAAGGGGAGGACGAAACGGGACATCCGCGCGAGAGGAGACGACCTCCACGCGGTACGTGTCGCGGTGGCCGAGCTCCAGCTCCGGGATCCCGACCTGCACCGACTCTTGCCCGAAATGACGGGCCTCGAGGATGAGGTACTCGGTGTTCCAATCCGGCAGCGGGTGCTCCGAGAGCTCGAACGTGAAGCCCGTCTGCACGTGGGTCGCGGCGCCGCGTGAGGTGAACCGCTTCGCCTCCGACTTGAAGAGCTCCGCGCGAGCGGCCGCGAGCCGGTCGATCTCACCCGACGTGAACGCGCGCTGGCCGTAGGCCACCACGCGCCCGCCGCGATCGCCGACGTTCGCCTTGCCCTCCAGAGGCTGCGAGGGCTTCAGGTAGTCGTAGTCCCGCAGGACGACCCCGGCGGGACGCGCCCGCCGCGTGCCGGAGAAGTGCGCAAACGCCTCGGCGGCGTAGGACTCCTCGCGTGCTTGAGGGCGGTACCGGACGGCCTCCGTCCGGAGCGAGGGCCACGACTTCGCGTCGGTGATGACGAGCTTGTCCGTGCCACCGCGGTGATCGAAGAAATACGCCCAGCCTTCGCGCTCCAGCCAGCGGTGGACGAAGTCGAGATCGGTCTCCTTGTACTGGCAGACGTGCGCCTCGGGGGGACCGCCAGCGACCGCGAACTCGAAGTCCGTCCCTTCTTCGAGGCCGTACTCCGTGAGGACGGAGCCGAGGATCTCCTGGATGGTGGCGTTGGTGAATACGCGCGAGTGTGTGCCGAGCGAGAGCAGCTGGAGCTGCGGCACGAGGCGGAGCAAGAAGACAGAGCTCCCCGAGACGCTCCGGACGAGCTCCACGTAGGAGATGACGCCGTGGTAGACGTGTGGCGCGGCGGCAGGGCTCCGCCCTCGGCTCGGCGGGAGGAGATCGAGCGTTGCCTTGGACTGGAGCCAGTCCTCGGTGTCGTAGAGCTCGCCGTTCGGCGCGTTCACGTAGACGTCGAACGCAAACGGCGTCGAGATCGCCTCGCGGCCGAGGAAGGCGACCGCGCGGCTGCCGGGCGGGAGGAACGGGGCTCGAAGCTCGAAGGTGCTCATGCTCGTCTCAGGGGCTGAGGGCCAACACGGTCACCTGGCTCGGCACGAGCCGGAGCCCAGGGCAGTTCCAGTTGTTTTGCAGACCGAAGCTCGTCATTCGCGTGAGCGGGGCGCCGCCGACGACGATCGTGAACGCGGCGGTCAGGCGGCGAGCGGTCATCATCACCGTCCCGGTGGTGACGCCGACCACGCCTGGGAGGTCGCCGAAGCTGCAGACCGTGGTCGAGAACATGTTGTGCGCCGGGGCGAAGAACATGAAGACGTTGTAAGCCGCGGGGACGGCGAGGGGCCCGAGCGCGAAATTCGGGTACGGGATCGGGACCATGAGGGGCGGCGTGAGGCACACGTCGGGGAACCCGATATCGATCCCGAACATCTGTGTGTTGGCGAACATGTGTCCTCGTCGTCAGCCCAGGTGGATGTTCTTCGCGTCGACCTTGGCGATGCCTTCGGCCGTCACGACGGTGTTCTCGGCGTGCATGCGCATGCTCTTCTTCGCGACGTAGTCGACGCACTTGGCGCGGAGCTGATCGAGCTCGGTGAGGATCCGCAGCGCTTGACGCGCGCGGGTGGTGACCCGGTCCGCGAAGAGCTCGGCACCTTCGACCGAGAGCTTGACCGCCTCGAACAGGACCTGTGCCGTTCGTCCGCTCGCCTCGATCGTCTCGAACCGGACGTCGGCTTCGGCGGCCTGGGCGACCAGGCGCGGCGAGACCACCTCGACCGCGCCGCCGCTGGTCACCGCGGCGCCGTCTTTGGTGACCACGTCGAGCTTGCCGCTCGGAAGGTGGATTGTGAGATCGCCGTCGGTCGAGAGCGTCGTCGCGCGGGGGTGCCCGCGCTCCAGAACCGAGAGGACGTGCCAGGCGGCTGCGCCGTCGGTCGACGCGAGCACGGTGTCGCCGGGCGCCGGCTCGACCAGGCAAGAGACGGCCCGGATGGCGCCGTACCGCTGGCCGTCCGCCTCGATCTCGAACGCCGTCGCGACCGGCGCGCCCTCGACCCGGTCCGCGGTGACGCCGCGTCTCTCCACCACGCGCGCGTACGCGACGCGAGCGCCCGCCACGCCGGCCGCGCGGGCACCCCCCCGCGGGAGCGGCGCCGCGTCGGCGGCGTCTTGTGCGGCGGGCGGGGAGGAATCCATCACGATATCGTTGCTGACGCGGAGGGACATCGGCTTCTCTTCGCTGCGGCTAGTGGCGGCTCTCGTGTCGTTCGGCCTTGGCGAGCGCGGGGTCGTTCTCGATGGTGCCGGCCTTCGAGCTGAACTGCGTGCCGTCTTGTTTGGTCCCGTGGAGGTGGACCCGGACCTGTTTTGCGCCGCGGAAGTCGGCGGCGGTGAGGTCCGCCCCCGTGAAGTCGGCGTAGGTGAGGTCGGTGTCCTTGAGCGACGTGCCGATGCACTTGGCGCGATGCCAGGCGCTCATCCCGAGCTTGGCGCCCGTGAAGTCCGCGCGGACCGGCTCGCTGTCGTTGAACACACACTGCGTGAGATCCGCGTCGCGGAAGGAAGCCTCGTGCAGCTTCGCCTCGACGAAGAGGACCTGCTTCGCGCTCGCCTTGTCGAGCTTGGCCTTGTTGAGGTTCGAGCCCTTGAAGTTCGAGTTGTCGAGCGTCGCGGCGGTGAAGTCGCAGCCCTCGAGGGCCGCGTCCATCAGCTGCATCTTGATGAGCTGGAGCCCAGCGAAGCTCTTGCCGGTGAAGTCGATGTCGATGAGGACGGCCTTGTCGATCGCGATGCCAGCGATGGAGGCGGTGCGCAGGTCAGCCTTCACGATCTGCAAGGCGCCGAAGGTGGAGTGATCGAGCTTGGCCTCCGCGAGGACGCAGTTGATGAAGTTCGCGCGCTCGGCCTTGGTGTGCGAGATGTCGATGCCCTTCGCCTTGGCGTCCAGGAAGGTCGTCTGGTAAATGCGCGCGCCGCGCAGCACGGTCCCCTCGAGCACGCAGCTCGTGAAGACCGTGAGCGTCAGGTCCGCGCCCGCGAGGGATGCTCGGCTGAGATCGCACTCGTTGAAGGTGGCGTGCCGGACGGCCGCCTCGTCGAGCTTCGCGCCGACGAGGTCACACTTGATGAACACGGCCTCCTTCAGCACGGCCGCCGTGAGATCGGCGCCGCGGAGGTTGGCGCCTTCGATGATGGCACCTCCGAGGTCGATCCCGCGGAGATCTCGCTCCGCGAGGTAGGGCTTGAGGAGGGGCTCGCCGTGTTTGACGGCCTCGATGATCTCGGAATTGTCCATCAGCCGAACAGCCTCCGTTTCGACGGGTCGGGCACGGTGCGGACCTCGGCGATGTAAGCGTCGCCGAAGCGGGTCTGGTCGTCGCCGACCGTCCGGCCGAAGTCCGACCGGAACAGGTTGGCGCCGCGAAGATCGGCGCCGCCGACGCGCGCCTTCTGCAGGCAGGCGTTCATGAGGTTGGCCGAGCGGAGGTCCGCGCCGAGGAGCTTCGTCTTCACGAAGAGAGACGTCTTGCCCACGAGCTTGCGCATCTTCGCGCGGCTGAGGTCGGCGTCGGAAAAGTCACACCCCGAGGCGTCCACCTCCGTCAGGTCGGCCTCGACCATGCTGCAGCCGCGGAACAGAGTCTGGCCGAGCGTCGCGCCGCGGAAGTCGGAGCCGTCGAGCGCGACCGCGAGGACGAAGCGGGTGTTCCGGAGGTCGGCGTGCGCGAACGAAGCGCCGCGCGCGGACCCTTCCGCGAACGTGGTCTTCGCGAGCTTCGCACCTGCGAAGGACGCCTCGTCCAGGTTGCACGTCATGAAGACGGCGTCTCGCAGATCGGCGCCCTCGATGACGGCGCCCGAGAGCTTCGTGCCGCTGAAGAGGAGGCCCTTGCCCTTCAGGTTCCGGAGGCTGGTCCCCGAGAGGTCGGCGTCGTTGACCATCGTCTGCGTGAGGGTCGCGTCGTCCAGGTTGGCGCCAGCGAGGTCGGCCTGGATCAAGGTCGCCTTGTCGAGGCTGGCGCCCGTGAAGACGGCGCCGTGTGCGCGCGCGCCGCCCAGGTTCGCGTCGTCCAGCTTGGCGCCCGCGAGCACGGTCTTCTCGAGGCTGGCGCGGGAGAGCACGGCCCCGGTGAGGTCCGCGCCGCTCAGGTCGACCTCGTCGAGGATGGCGTGCTCGAGCAGCGCGCCGCAGAGCTTCGCTCCGCGCAGGTCCAGACCCCGGAGGTCGGCGCCGGTGAGGTCGAGCGAGCCGACGCTTGTGCCTCTCGACAACGCTTCCTGGAGCGCCTTGCGCCTCTCGGCGCGGAGGTCGGGGCCCAGCGCGTCAGGCTCGATCGGATCGAAGAGGTGCGCGCCGAAGCGATACCCGGTGAGCATGCGCGCCTCGACCTCGCGCAGGCTCCGCTCGAACTCCTTGTCGGCGAGCTGCGCCTCGAGCGTGGTCGCGCTGCCTCCGGCGTTCTTGATCAAGATCGCCGTCTCGCGCATGCGCTCGAGCATCCTGTCGGCGAAGCAGTCGGGCGGGCCGGTCTTGCGCCGGCTCTCGGCCTTCATCTTGTCGTAGTCGACGCCGACCTTCTTCAGCTTCTCGCGCGCGTCGTCCTCTGCTTGTTTGCGGCGCTCTTCTGCGTCTTTCTTGCTCTTCTCGGCCTCGGAGAGCTTCCGCGCGACGTAAGGCCCCAGGGCCTCGAAAGTGTCGGGCGGGCGATCGGCGCGGGACCTCTGCACCTCTTCGATCTTGCTGTCGACCGCCGTCGCGTCGCCGCCTTCCGCGACGACCTTGGCCCGCATCTCCGCGAGCTGACGATCGACGCGGCGATCGGCGTTGAGCAACAAGAGCCCCTCCGGCTCGTAGTTCTTCGCCTCGTCTCCGAAGGCCTCCTCCAGCGCCTTCTTCGCCTCGATGGGCCAGGGCGGGAGCAGCTCGTGATCGGAGAGGAGCGCTTCGGCGCCTTTTTCGGGGTCGAGGCGCGCTCGGAGGGCTTCGCGGTAGTGCTCGCGGCTCTTCGGCGCGCCGGCCTCTTCGAGCGCGACCATGGTCGTGTGGACGTCGTCCGCGTCGTCCTCGGTGACGGGGACAGCAGCCCGGAACAGAAGCGCGATGGCGCCGTCGGTCGGGAAGGCAAAAAGCGTGTCGAGCCGGCCGGTGTGCTCCTCGAAATCCAGCGTGTCCTCTCGGCCCTTGCGGAGCACGATGAACTTGGCGACGAGCGGCGGAAGCGAGAGCTCCACCACACGCGCGTGGGGGCTCATCCCCTCGATGCGGACGTGTTCGTTGCCTTCGAAGAACCCCTGGATGCGCTGGTCTTCCGGGGCGGCGTTGTGGTGCTCCCAGTGGAAGTCCTCGGGGGGGCCCGGGTACCGCGTCGAGAGCCACTTCTGATCGTAGGTCCCCACGTGTTTCATTCGCGCGGGGTGGGTCATGTCGATCGGGCCGAAGCCCGCGGGGGCCGGCTTGTCGTTCGGGCTCTTGATGAGCCGATCGGGCGCCTCGACGTTGGGCAGCCGGTGCACCTTCTTCCCGTCTTCGATCGTGGGGCGGAGCCCGCGGCCGTGTGGGTTCTCGACAAGGCCTTCTCCGCCGAAGGCGCGCGCCGCCGAGACGGGCATGCGCGAGAAGGGCTCGGGCTGGGTCATGCCGCTCGTCTCCCACCTGCGATCGCCGAAGACGTAGAGCTGTTTGTCGACGAGGACCTTCCCGTTGCGGAGCAGGGAGAGGCGCACCGGTGTGCCGGGAATCTTGTCGGGGCCGACCGCACACGCGTCGCCCGCGACGAGGATCTCGGCTCGCGTCTTCGTCATCGCCGCGTCGAACGGCACCTCGCCGAGGCGATCGCCTGCGGCCTTCCAGAGCGCGACCTCGTGCCGGAGGCTCTTGGGGGTGTCGAAGGGGACGAAGGCGATGGCGGTGAGCGCGACGAAGAACTTGTGATCGACCTCGAAGGGGCGATTCAGAAACGACACGGTCTGCGGCTTGAGGGTCTTCATCGGGCTCCGCTCACATCAGCTTGAAGCCCTTCGTCGTCAGCGTGAAGAGCCCCAGCTGGACCTGCCCAGGATCGAGCTCGGTCGCTTGGCCTTCGACCACGATGGCCGCGGCGCCGAACGAGAAGTCCATCCCTACGAGCTCGGCCTTGATGTGCGTGTAGCTGATGTTCGCCGAGACGCCTGTCTCGAAGACGAGCGGGAAGAAGATGCTGCCGAGCAGGCCCGCCGTGACCTCGATGTGCGAGAACGACCAGGCCTCTTTGTGGGTGCCGCTGACGACGTCGAGCTTTCCGAGCAGCGACGCCTCGATGACCATGCCCTTCTTCTCTTCGACCTCGGGGCCGGCGAGCGTGTTCACGTTCGGCGCGTTGTGGACGATGTTCACGTTGCCGCCGATCTCGATGTCCAGGCTCTCCGTCACGTGCTCGGTCTTGCCGCCCGTGACCGTCTGGATCATGTCGCCGTGGACGATGAGCTCGTTCTTCGGCGAGAGGTCGACCTTGTAACCGTTCGTGATCGTCCGCTGCTGGTTCGAGAAGTAGTGGTAGTCCGTCAGGCCGTCGGTGATCTCGCGGTCGCAGCCGGTGAGGAAGGTGAAGATCGCCGGGCCGACCGTGTGTTTGTCGAAGACGGCGTCGTATTTCTCGAGCGCGGCGAAGTGCACGGTGAAGTCCCGTGTGTCGTCGTGTCGAGCCGTGACCTTGAGCGCGACCGACTTCTCGAGCGTCTGGTGGTAGTACTCGTCCGCCTCGCCGACCACGTCATGGTCGAGCGCGCCGAACATCGTGACGTTCACGTCGCTCCCTGCGATTCGCTGGAGCTGCCCGTGCGCGTGGATGTCGAGGCTCTGCCCGGTGTAGAGCTGGGCGTGTCCCGTGTCGGTGCGCAGGTCGAACGAAAACGGTCCCAGCTTGAGCCCGCCAGGACCGGCGGGCGGGACCGCCGGCGCCGCGTTCGAGGTCAGCGCGCGTCCGCCTTCGCCGCGACCGACGCCGAGGTAGAGCCCGGACCGCTCCTTCGGCGTGAAGACGTTGATGAACTCCGATCCGGCCTGGTCCTCGATGGTGAGGTAGGTCGCGCTGCCGGTCTGGAGGATGTTCTGCGAGCGGTTCGCGGCGACCACCGGGCTGGGCTTCTCCGCGTTGGGGGCGACGGCCTGGATGAACGGACGGTCGACGTCCCCGCCCAGGAACGCGCAGATGACCTCGGTGCCCTTGCGGAGCGGGAAGTGGAAGCCCTCGATCGTCCCGCCGTGTGGCTGCATCATCCGGACCCGAGTCGAGGCCTTGCCGTCCTTGAGGGTCCCCTCGTCGAAGTGGAACTTCACGGCGTACCGGCCCTGATCGTCGATCTGGGCGTATTGGCTGTCCGCCGGGCCGTCGACGATCGCGTTCTCGAACGAGTCCACGTGTGGCCAGGCGATGGTCTCCAGCGCCTTCCACGGGACGTCCGCGGTGACGGCCTCCAGCTCGATTTCGTAGGCGTTCGTATCCGAGAGGCTCTGGCCTTGCAGGTCCGAGAGGTCGCCCCACGCCGCGACGAGGTGAGGCTCGCGACCGAGGTGCGTGATCCTCGTCACCAGGTAGGCGACGTTGAAGTCGGCGCGCGGGTGGAGGTCGAGCTCGAAGGTGGTGCCCGCCGAGAGGTGCGTCGCGGAGCCGCGCGCGCTGAAGGTCCGCTCGCGGCACTTGAGGCGCTTGGCGCGGACGAGCGCGATGCGCTCGGCGTCCCCGCCGGTGAAGACACGCGCGCCGTAGTCGTCGTACACGCCGACGGACGACGCGCTCACGTCCACGGCCGAGCGGAGCGGGCTCGTGGGCTTGGCGTAGTCGTAGTCCCGGACCGTCACGCGCGCCGGCTGCGCGACGAGGTTACACGTGAGCTCGCTGAACGCTTGCTCGTACGAGCCGTCTTTCCCGGCGCCGGGGAAATAGCGCACGGGGGACGTCCGCAGACTCGGGTGTCCGGTCGGCTCGTCGGTGATGACGAGCTTGTCCTTGCCGCCCTCGTGGAGGAAAAAGTAGGTGAAGCCCTCGCGAGCCATCCACCGGGAGAGGAACGCGAAGTCCGACTCCTTGTATTGGCAGATGTGCTCCTCGGTCTGCCCACCCGAAATGCGAAGCTCGAAGTCCGCGCCCTCCGACAGCCCGTACTCCCCGAGCACCTCCGTGATGACGTCTCGCACGGTGCGCTTCGTGAAGATGCGGCTGTGTTGGGAGAGCCCGAGCAGCCAGAAGCGCGGGACCAGCCGAGCGCGGTAGAGCGCGTTCCCCGGGACGGCCGCGACGAGCTCCATCTCGCTGAAGATTCCGCTGTAGGTGTGCGGCGCCGTGAGCGACAGCGGACCGTCTCGGGAGATCGACAGGGTCGCTGCCGAGAAGACAGCGCCTTCGATGTCGACCGTCGCCGAGCCCGTGAGGACGAAGTAGATGTCGAAGCAGAACGGCTCGGAGAGGGCGTCTACGCCCTGAAAACCAGCTACCGAGGCGGTCGAGGGAACGACGTCCGAAGCGATCGCAAAGCTCGTCAACGAGCCCTCCTTCGGGGACCAACCCCGTCGGCGGATTATAGTGACGAAGCAGTCACGCGAAAGTGGTTCTTCGACCTTCGGTCGTGTGGGGACGGCCGGGTGGTCATTCGTCGACCAGGGGGGCGTCTCGGCGGTCGGGGTGCGGGGCGCGAGGATCGAACTCGCCATGACCTGCTCGTCGGGCAGGCGCGACCACCAGATCGCGTGCCCCGCGGGAGCGCGCGCGGCGCTCGGGCATGGTGGAGCGGTGACCGGGGCTCGCACCCGGATCTCGAGGAAGGCGACCTCGGATTCTCCTTTTGAACTATCACCGCAAGAGATACAGAAGTGTCATTCGTGTTGGCCTCCCCGCCAGGACTCGAACCTGGAAGGCGGGTTTCGTAAACCTGCGTCTGATCCTTCAGCAGGGAGAGGGGCGCTCCGCGCGGGAATCGAACCCGAATGGCCACATCGACAGTGGGGCCGCGACGCCAGTCACGACGCGAAGCGTGTGCCTCTCCAGACGGTCGCGCGACGAAGTGTCTGACGCGGTACCATCCTCCTCGTGTCGCCTGCCGAGCTCGTCCGTTTGCTCCGTGTCTGCTTTCGGCGAGCGCTGTCCCGCTTCGATTTAGCGGGGCGGGTCAGGCGAGCGCTGGACGGCGTGGACGCGAGCCGGGTCCTGGCCGTGGGGAAGGCCGCGCCCAGCATGCTCGCGGGCGCGTTGCGGCACCATCAGGAGGCGCTGCTCGTCGTCCCCGAGGGAATCGCGCTCGGCTGGGTCGCGCCGTCGACCCGGGTGTGTTTCTCCGACCACCCCCTGCCGACGGAGCGGAGCGTGGCGGCGGCGCGCGCGGCGCACGAGCTCCTTGCGCGGGGCGGTGACGTGGTCGCGCTGGTGTCGGGCGGCACCTCGGCCCTCCTCGCCGCGCCGGCGACGGGGCTCTCGCTCGACCAGAAACGCGCCATCGTCGCGGAGCTGCTCGCCGCCGGCGTGCCCATCCGCGAGGTGAATGTCGTGCGCCGGCACCTCTCTAGCGTCAAAGGGGGCGCGCTCGCCCGGTCGGGCACGGGCCGCGTACTCACGTTGATCGCGAGCGACGTGCTGGTCGGGGGCGCGCACGACATCGGCTCGGGGCCGACCGTCGCCGACCCCTCCACGGTGGAAGACGCCCGCGCGGTGCTCGCGCGGCTCGGCCTCTCGGCGCCGCTCGTCGAGACGCTCAAGCCGACGGAGCCACGGGCTCGGGCGCTCGAGCACCGCGTCGTCGCCCGCCCGGACGACTTCGTGGCGCAAGTTCGAGAGGAGCTCGAGGCGGAGGGCATGACGACCTTCGATCTGCCTCCGAGCGACGCCGGGGTGGAGTCGCTCTCGAGCGCGTACGTGGGCCTCGCCTCGAGCCTGAACCCGGGGCAAGCGCTGGTTCGTGCGGCCGAGCCGTCCGTGAAGGTCCCCTCCGACGCCGGGCGTGGTGGCCGCTCCTGTCACCTCGCGGCTCTCGCAGCGCCTCGGCTGCCCGAGGGGGTCGCGTTGCTCTGCGGCGCCTCGGACGGTGTGGACGGGGCGAGCGGCGGCGCGGGCGCGGTCGTGACGAAGGACTCCTTCCGCGGCCGTGATCGGGAGGCGGCCCTGAAGACCTTCGACACGGGGCGTCTTCACGCGGCGGCGGGCACGATGCTCGAGAGCCGAGGTCCGAGCGGCCTCAACCTGTGCGACGTGCACGTGCTCGCGCGCGCCTGACGGGTTGCGAACGCGGCGAACTGTCAGCTGACTTCGCTCAGGATTGAGTTGGTCTGATCGGCGGGGCCGGATCGCTCGGCCTGAGCGTCGTTCGATCCAGTGGCCCGGAGAACGACCCGCAGGCCGAAATGATCGGACGCGAAGGTCCGACCCTCGTCGAGCGGGCGGTCGAGCACGAGCTCGCAGGCTTCGACCGAGATATGGCGCTCGGCCGGAGGTCGGAACAAGACGTAGTCGATTCGCTGCCGTGGGCCCGACGGCTCGAAGCGGTAGGCGAGGGGATTGTGCTCGGGGTGAGGATGGAACGTCGCGTGGTCGTCCTCGGCCCCGAGATCGTTGAAGTCCGACAGCGCGCGGGTGAGGGCAGCGTATTCCCCGGCCTCACGGACGGGGCGGAGGCCGTCGATGTTGAGATCGCCGCAGACGACGAACGGGCGCGTCGGCGAGCCGACCTCCTCCACGAGCTCACGGATCTCGGCGAGCTGGCGCTCGCGAACGCGGCGAGCACCGTCGGAGTAGCCCGCTTGCAGGTGTGTCGTCACGATGTCGACCTCGAACCCCTCGGCGCCGGCGGGAGACGCGTGGACGCGTGCGTGGAGCATCCCCTTTCGAGCAAAGCGCTCGGGACCGACGTGTGGCTTCCGGAACGGACGCACGAGCTTGTCGAGGATGGGAAACCGCGAGGCGATACCCAGCCCGGAGCCCCCGAAGGTGGGCGGCCAGAACGTCGAGGCGTTGGTGTCGCGCTGCTTGTGCGAGTGCACGAGGTTGTCGAAGAAGCTCTCCACGTCCGACAGGAACACCTCTTGGAGACAGACGATGTCGGCCTCTTCGAGCACGCGCCGGAGCGTGGGGTGCTCGAACCGATGCGGATCGGGCGGGCCTTTCCAGCGCAGCACCGCGCCCGCCGTCTGCGCCGCCCCGAAGCAGTTCCAAGTCTGAAGCACGATCCGGCTCATCGCGGACCTCCGACTCGATCATGATAGCTCGCCGGAGGGGCGGCAGGCGCTACGATGTCTTCGTGCAAGCGAGACGTCTCGCGATGGTGTTCGCGGCCGGCGCCGTCTCGTGCGCGTCGGCTCACGTGCGCCAGGACGTCGCGCCTGCGTGTCATGCGTGTGATGAGCTCGACGCCGGGGGGCCGGGGGCCGGCGGCCCTCGGGGCACGGCCGAGGGCCGTTCGCTCGACGAGCCCCAGCCGCTCGCGGCCGAGCCGGTCTCGGACCGATGGGAGACGAGACGGATCGGCGCCCGCTCGGAGGAGACGGCGAGGCGTCGGCCGCCGAGACGGCGTCGCGTGGACGTCGAGCTGAGGCGCGCGCCTTTCGACGACGTCGCGCGGCTCCTCTCCGACGCCGGCCGATTCGACATCGTCCTCGACGCGCCCTCCGCGCACGAGGTGACCGTGTCGCTCAAGGACGTGGAGCCCTTCGAAGCGCTCGAGCTCATCGCGGAGGCGCAGGGGCTGCGCGTCCGCTACGAGCGCGGGGTCGTCGTCGTCTCCAACTGATCAGCCGCCGTCCGCGCGCGCGGCGGCGAAGGCGTCGAGGCGCCTCTTGCCCTCGAGCTCGTCGAGCAAGACGAACGAGCGCAGGGCCGCGTCGTGCAGGTAGAGATCTCCGGTAGCGACGTCGAGCCAGGCGCCGTGGAGGTCGAGCTCCCCGCGGGAGACCGCGCTCGTCACCGCCGGGTACGTCGCGACGTGGTCGAGCTGTGCGAGGACGTTCGCCTGCGAGAGCCTGTCCACGTCCGAGAGCCCGGGATCGAAGACGACGTCCCGTAGCTTTCCACGGGCCGGGGCGGCGTGAGAGAGCCAGCTCGCCAGGTTGGGCGCGGTCGCGAGCGCGTCGGCGCTCCCGAGCGCCGCTTTCATGGCGCCGCATCGGGAGTGCCCCATCACGATCACGTCCCGGACGCCGAGCACGCCGACCGCGTATTCGACGGCGGCCGCCTCCGACAGATCGCCGACCGAGAGCCCGGTGGCGGTGGCGGGGGCGACGAGGTTGCCGACCGTGCGCACCTCGAAGACGTCGCCGGGGTCGCTCGACGCGATCCTGTTCGGCACGACGCGGCTGTCGGAGCAGGCGAAGAGCAGGACCCCCGGCGATTGCCCGTCCGCGAGCCGCGAGAAGAGCGGCGCGAGGGACGGCCGTACGTGCTGCCGGAAGTGGAGGAAACCCTCGATGATCTTCTCGATCGTCACGAGACCACCGGCAGCTTTCCCGAGGTCGCGATCGCCTCGAAGAAGTCGTTGCCCTTGTCGTCGACGACGATGAAGGCGGGGAAGTCGACGACCTCGATCTTCCAGACGGCCTCCATGCCGAGCTCCGGGTACTCGAGCACCTCCACCTTCTTGATGCAGTCCTTGGCGAGGCGTGCCGCCGGACCGCCGACCGAGCCGAGGTAGAAGCCGCCGTGTTTCTTGCATGCCTCGGTGACCGCACGCGAGCGGTTGCCCTTCGCGAGCATGACGTGGCTGCCGCCGTTCTGCATGAAGAGGTCGACGTACGCGTCCATCCGGCCGGCGGTGGTCGGGCCGAACGAGCCGGACGCGTAGCCCTCGGGTGTCTTGGCGGGCCCGGCGTAATAGACCGGGTGGTCCTTCAGGTAGCCGGGCATCCCTTCGCCGCGGTCCAGGCGCTCCTTGATCTTGGCGTGCGCGATGTCGCGCGCCACCACCAAGGTCCCGGTCAATGACAAGCGTGTCTTGATCGGGTAACGCGAGAGCTCGGCCCGCAGCTCGGCCATCGGGCGTCCCAGATCGAGCCTGACGACCTCGCCTCCGAGATCGCCGTCGGAGACGTCGGGTAGGTACTTGGCGGGGTCACGCTCCAGGTCTTCGAGGAAGATCCCGTCGCGTGTGATCTTGGCGAGCGCCTGTCGATCCGCCGAGCACGAGACGGCGACGGCCACCGGGCACGAGGCGCCGTGGCGCGGCAGACGGATGACGCGCACGTCGTGGCAGAAGTACTTGCCCCCGAACTGGGCGCCGATCCCGGCGGCGCGCGTGAGCTCGAGCACCTCGGCCTCGAGCCCCGTGTCGCGGAGCGCGCGTCCGGTCGCGGCGTTTCCTTCCCGCGGCAGCGTGTCGAGGTAGCGGGCCGAGGCGAGCTTGGCGACCTTGAGGGCGTATTCGGCGCTCGTCCCGCCGACGACGACGGCCAGGTGGTACGGAGGGCATGCGGCGGTGCCGAGCGAGCGGATCTTGTCGTCGAGGAAGCGGAGCAGGCTCTTCGGGTTCAACAGAGCCTTCGTCTCCTGGAAGAGGTAGCTCTTGTTGGCGCTCCCGCCTCCTTTCGCCATGAAGAGGAGCTTGTAGACGTCGCCGTCGGTCGCCTGGATCTCGATCTGAGCGGGGAGGTTCGTGCCCGTGTTCTTCTCCTCGTACATGCTCATCGGGGCGAGCTGCGAATAGCGCAGGTTCAGCGTTCCGTAGGCGTCGTAGACGCCCCTCGCGATGGCTTCCTCGTCGCCGCCCCCCGTGTAGACGTGTTGCCCCTTGTAGCCGCTCACGATGGCGGTCCCGGTGTCCTGGCACATCGGGAGGACGCCGCCGGCGGCGACGCACGCGTTCTTCAACAGATCGAGCGCGACAAATTTGTCATTTTTGCTCGCCTCGGGATCCCGGAGGATGCTCGAGAGCTGGGCTAGGTGGCTGGGTCGGAGCAGGTGCGCGATGTCGCGCATGGCCTCCCGCGTCAGCAGCGTCAGGCCGGCGGGGTCGACGCGCAGGAAGGTCTTGCCGACCGCCTCGAACGTGCTGACGTGGTCCGTCGTCACCAGCCGGAACGCCGGCGGGGCCGGGTCGGGGCTGGAGCCGAGGTTGAGGATGGGCTCGTATTGGAAGTCGGGCATGATGGCGCGGCGGAGTGTAGCGCGCCCCTGCTGAGTACGTCTTATGACGTTGCGAAACGTTATATTGTCGTTCGAGGGCGAAGTGTCGCAGCCTTGTCCAAGCGCGGTTGCGCCGACTTGGACGAGGGCTGGGCGTTGCTCAGCAGGGAAAACGAGTTGCAGCGGACGCGCCGTAACCCGCCACAAGGAACTGTCCGTTCGCGACGTCGCGGCCGTAGACTCGCGATGTGCAGATTATGGAAACCGAACCCCCGCTTCAGCTCGGGCACACTCTCGACTTCATGCGTCTGCTCTGGTCGCTCGCACACGGGCTGCAGAGCCGATCGAAGCGCATGGAGTCGGATCTCGGAGTCACCGGGCCCCAGCGCCTCGTCATCCGGATCCTCGGCCGGGCTCCGGGCGCGTCGGCGGGCACGCTGGCGCGCGCGATGTGTGTCCACCCGAGCACGCTGACCGGCGTGCTCCGCCGTCTCGAGTCGCGCGGTCTGGTGGAGCAGAAGCGCGACAACGGCGACGCGCGTCGCAAGCTCTTCACGCTGACTGCGGCGGGGCGAAAGCTCGATGCGCAGCAAGCGGGCACCGCGGAGGCGGCCGTTCGTCGCGCGCTGGGTCGGCTCAAGGCCGACGAGCTCGGGTCTGCCACCCGCGCCCTCGCGCTGGTCGCGGACGAGCTCGCCCGGCAAGACCGCTAGCGCAGAGCAAGCTCGAGCTCGGCGGCGAGCTCGAGCTCGAGCGCCCTCGCCAGGTGCTCGTAATCGTCGAGGGCGTTGTACCGTTGGGCCGAGACTCGGACGAGTCGCTCCGGGGCCTGGCGAAACGCGAAGACGGGCACCTGGATTCGATGCCGACGCCGGAGCGCCAGGCGCAGCGGGTCCGCAGGCCCTGCCGGCAGCGAGAGCGCCGCGAGCGAGCCGACCATATCGTCGGGGCACGGAGGCTCGCGCTCGAGTCGCTCCGCCAGGAGATCGCGGCCCCGAAGCGCGAGCTCGCGGTTGTCGCGCATGACGCCAGCGATGCCGTCCGGATGTAGGGCCTCGACGGCTTCGATCGCCGCCGGAACCGAGAGCAGCGCCGTGGGATCGTGCGTGCCTGTCCAGTCGAACTCCACCAGGTAGCGGGACCGGTCGGTTCGCGTGGTGTTGGCGCCGTGGCTCGTCACGATCGGCCTCGTCGCTCCGCGTTTGTCCTCGCGGGTGTAGAGGAAGCTCGCTCCCTTCGGGGCGCAGAGCCATTTGTGGAACGCACCCGTGTACCACGCGACACCGAGGCGCTCGATCGAGAGCGGCAACATGCCGGGAGCGTGTGCTCCGTCGATCAGCACGTCGATGCCGCGCGCGTGGGCTTCACGGACGATATCTTCGATCGGGAGCACGAGCCCCGTCGGGCTGGTGACGTGGTCGACGAGGAGCAATCGCGTCCGCTCGGTGAAGGCCGAGACCAGTCGCTCCGTGACCGCCGAGGCGCTCGCGACCGGGAAGGGGAGCTCGACACACACCGGCACGGCGCCGCTCTGCTCGGCCCTGCGCCGAACGGCGTTGTTGCAGGCGTTGTAGCCGTGGCTCGTGAACACGATCTCGTCGCCTGGCGAGAGCGCTATCGAGGCCAGCACCGAGTTCACGGCGAACGTCGGGTTGGGAACGAACGCCAGCCCCTCGGCGGGGGCACCCAGCCGCGGCGCGACGAAGGCCCGCACCGTGTCGAGCCTCTGCTCGAGCTCGTCCACCAGGAACCGGATCGGGTCCCGCTCCATCTCCGCGCGCAACGACGCCTGGTGCTCGAGCACGGGGCGAGGTGTCGCGCCGAACGACCCGTGGTTCAGGAAGGTGAGCCCGTCCTCGTGTGCCCAGATCGATTTGTCGGTCACGCGGCGGAACTTTAGCGCTTCTCGGGCTACGATCGCGGTGCATGCGCATCGCGCTCCTCTATCCGCCCCCGTGGAAGATCGCCGGCCCCGGCGAGGCCGAGGCGCCTGCCAGCGAGGGACCGCCGGAGGGTTACCGGCCAGGTGACCTCGACGCGGATTTCTACCAGATCCCCTACGGGCTCTTGTCGCTCGGAGCCCAGGCCCGGCGCGCGGGGCATCAGGTCAAGGTGCTCAACCTGTCCTCGTTCCCCTGGACGAAGGTGGAGGAGGTCGTCCGCGGGCTCGACGCAGACCTGTTCGGGATGTCTTGCTGGACCGCGAACCGGCGCGGCGTGGCGCTCGTGGCCCGGGCCATCAAACGAGCGCACCCGAGGGCGCACGTGGTCGTGGGCGGGCCACACGCCACGCCGCTCGGCCCCGAGCTCCTCCGCCACCACCCCGACATCGACACGGTGAGCCTCGGCGAGAGCGACGACACGTTCCTCGAGCTCTGCGACCGCCTGGCGAAAGGCGAGCGCGCGAGCGGGATCGCGGGGACGGTGTATCGCGACGGTTCTGTCATCAAGAAGGGCCCCCCGCGGAAGAACATCGACGATCTGGATCGGCTCGCCTCGCCGCAGGACCACTTCGCCACCCACATCCTCATGACGTCCCGGGGCTGCCCGTGGGCGTGCACCTTCTGCGGCGCCGAGACCTCCTGGGGCAGGGGGTTCCGCGCGCAGTCCATCGACTACGTCCTCGACGCGATGGAGCACGCGCTCGCCAAGCTGCCGGTCCGGATGATCCAGATCAAAGACGACACGTTCACCACGAACAAAAAGCGCGTCCTCGAGCTCTGCCGGAAGATCCGCGAGCGCAAGCTGAGCTTCTTCTGGAGCTGCGACACACGCGTGGACCTCTTGAACGAGGAGCTGCTCACCGAGATGCGCCTGGCCGGGTGCCAGCGGCTCAGCCTGGGTGTGGAGACCGGCTCGCAGCGCATCCTCGACGCCATCGACAAGAAGATCACCGTGGCCGAGATCCTCGCCAGCACCGAGCTCGCGAAGAAGGTCGGCATCAAGGTCCGGTACTACATGATGCTCGGCAACCGCGGAGAGACGGCCGACACCTTCCGCGAGACCTTGGCCTTCCTCGAGCGCGCGAAGCCCCACGAGTACATCTTCTCCTGCCTTTCCATCTACCCCGGGACGCGAGACTTCGAGGACGCCGAGAAGGCCGGGTGGGTCGATCGAGAGGCCTACTTCGAGGGCACCTTCCAGGAGCTGAAGATGCCCTTCGACGCCACGGACGAAGACACGGCTGTCATGAACGAGTGGTTCGCGAAGAACAGCGGTCTTCGGTCGAGCCCGCCGCCGACGAGCGACGAGTACCGGGACGTCCTCGCGCGGCTCGGCGACTACCACGCCGCGCACATGGACCTCGCGGGCGCCCTGTATCGCGAGGGTGACCTGAAGGGTGCGGAGCACCACGTCCGGCGGGCGCTCGAGCTCGGCTATCCGTGCCCGGGCATCGGCTACAACTACCTCGCGTGCATCGCCAAGGCCCGAAGCGACTACGAGGCCATGATGGAGGCGTTCAGCACCGCGGCGAAGGTGGACCCCCAGCACTGGGTGCTCATCAAGAACGTCAACGCCGCCCGGGCCTGGTTCAAGGCCGGCGGTCCGGCGAAGCGCCTGCCGCTCGAGCTCGAAGCGCGGCACGACTTCCAGCTCCTGGAGCGGACGGCGCAGCCGACGCTGCCGGGCCCGCTGCCGGAGGACTGGGCGACTTGGTCGGAGCCGCTCGCGCCCCAGCCGGAGGCCGCGCCGGTGAAGACCCCGGAGATGGAAGGGTCGAAGCGCGAGCTCGGGACGCGCGGCAAGCTCCGCGTCCTATGAGGGGCGTGCCCGATCAGACGACGAAGTCGAGCATCTGCAGCTCGGTCATGTAGCCGACCATCGCCTGCTTGTACTCGTCGATGAGCAGGTCGAGGCGGAGGAGCACGCCGTCGGACCCGGCGCGCTCGACCTTGCCGCTCACCGGGATCTCGCCCTTCGGCAGGGCGAGCACCATCGTCGCCTCGGCGCCCGTCTTGAGCTCCTTCGTGGCCGCGAGCTTCAGGAAGCCCTCCGACAGCTCCACCACCGGGACCACGGTGCCGCCGTTGAAGCGAACGGCGGCGGGGTGGCTCTCGAGCGGCGAGACCCGGTAGTGGCTGCGGCGGTTGTGCTCGATGAGCTCGTCCAGCTTGTCGCAGACGGGCTGGGAGATCGGCGTCTCGTCGGCCGAGAGGACCACGTCTCGCAGCTCCTTCATGGCCTTCTGCGTGCGGATGAGGTTGTCCCGCATCTCGTCGAGGCGGAGCTTGTCACGCCGCACCTTGTCGCTCACCACGTCGAGCAGGCCCTTGTAGAAGAGGAACGCGAGATCGGCCGAGCGCGAGAAGAGCTTCATCAGCGCGTCGCGATCCACCTCGAGCAGCTCCGAGTCCTTCGTGGCGACGGCGGTCGTGTTGCGCGGCACGCCCGTGAGCGCGCCGAGCTCGCCGATGGGAGCGATGGGCCTGACGATGACCTTTGGCTCGCGCGCCTCGGTGAGCTCGATCTCGCCGTCCGCCAGGAGCTGGAATTTGCTCGGAACCTCTCCCTCGCGGAACAGCGTGCTGCCTCGCTTGACCTTCCGCGGGACGAACGCGGCGAGCAGCTCCTTGAGCTGCGCCTCCGTCAGCGGGCGGAAGAGCGGGAGGTGGTTGAGGTCGGCGGGGGTGATGGGCACGGTGCAGCCGGTTTAGTCCAATACGGCCGCGACCGGTAGTCTCAGCGCTCGCTCGACCACTCGAGCACGACGCCCGGCCCGCCGCCGCCGCGGCTCCCCGCCGCGCCGCCGATCCCGAAGAGCAGCTGCGGGGTGTTCTCGAAGAGGTAGAGCGCCTCGACCTCGGCCTCGCTCCGGCCGACGTCGGGTGGTCGCCGCGCGGCGCGGATCCGGCCGTGCCCGTCCGCGAAGTAACGATCGCCTTCGTAGTGGTCGAGCTGCCCGTACGCCTTCGGCTCGTCGAGCTTGTCGCTGTAGGCGGCGACGCGGTCGAGGAACAGGAGGTGGGGGAGGTTCACCGAGAGGAAGCTCAAGGTGAGCAAGCCCTGATGCTGCGGGAACTCGACCGTGTCCGATTCGGGAAGGTCGGCGTCGGTCACGAAGCGCTCGCGGCCGACGTTGTGGAGGCTCAGGAGATCGAAGAGGGCGCCCGGCCCCGCGCCGGCGAGGACGGTCCGCCGATCCACGAGCGGGCCGAACATGTGGATCTCGATGTCCTTGCCACCGCTCGCCCGCGACACGTTCCGGAGCGTCCACGGGGGGAGCTCCCGCGTGAACCAGAGATCGATCCAGCCCGCGGGGCGCTTGTCGTCGAAGGTGAGCGTGCCACGCGTGAGCGGGTGCATCTTGCCGCCGAGCGAGAGCTCGCCGCCCGCCATGTCGAGCTTGCCGCGGATCGTCCGGCCCTCGGGGCGGATCTTGAGGGTGATGGTGCCGGACGGGTGCAGCTCGATGGGCGACTGCAGGAGCTTCGCGCCCTTCGCGATGCGGATCTCGGCGTCGAGGCCCGACTCGGGCGGAGGCGGCGCCGCGTCGGCGGGCTCGGAGGGCGGAGCCGCTTGTTTCTCCTCCTTCTTCTCGGGGACGGGGAGCTTGCCGATGGCCGGCCCTTTGCCGACGAAGAAGAGATCTCCGACGTGCACGTCCTCCGGCTGGTGCGCCTTCTCGAAGCGGTCCGGGAAGGAGACGACGAGCTTCTTCACGTCGACCGCGGCCGTCTTCACCGGCCGGTCGAGGACCATCGATGCGCGCGCGTCGAGGTCGAGGCTCCCGCGCGGCGCATCGGGGAGGCCGATCGTCTTGGTCCCGAAGAGGAGCCATCGGCTCGCGGCGAGGTGGAGGTCCACCTTCGTCGGCTTCAGCTGATCGAGGATGACCTCGCCGTCGATCTTGAGGGACCGGTCGGCGACCTCCTTGTCACGCTCGTGCGCCTCGAGGCCCGCGAGCCGAACGCGGCCCTTCTCCGCGAGCAAGCGGAGGCTCACGTCTTCGTATTTGCGCGCGGTCCCCGGGATGAGCAGGCGTCCCTTGGTGATCTCGAGCTTGCCGGTCAGCTCCGCGTCGTGGATCGCCGCGCCCTTGTCCTCCTTCTCGAGCACGACCCGCCCCTTCATGTCCCAGTCGAGGCTGCCGGCGAACGCGTTCTTCGCGTCCTTCGCCACGAACGCGGGGACGAGGGCCGCGAGGGGCGCCTGCCGAACCGCGAAGACCGCCTCGACCGGGAGTGGGTCGCCGTATCGGTATGCGAAGAGCGAGGCACGATCGGTGTGCACGTCGATCTGGCCCAGTGAGGGTGCGCCCAGGGTGTTGCCCGTCGCGCCGAGCGCCACGGTGACGCCCGCCTTCGCCTCGTCGAGCGTGAGGTGGAGCGCCGCTCCTCGTCGTGAACCGTCGGCCATCTCCACGCCGAGGAGCGAGAGCCCGCCGGATGCGCGCGGGTCGCTTGGCTTGCCGGTGACCGAGATCTTTCCGCTCAGCGATCCGGGCGCGCTCGCGAGCGCCGGCCGGAGCTTGGCGAGCGAGGAGAGCGGGCGCTCGGGGACCTCGAGCGCGAGGTCGAATGTGGGCTCGAACCCATTCTCGCGCAGCCGAGCGAAGAGCCCCTTACCGGGGAGCCCCACGTCCCCGCCGAGCTTCACCAGCGCGGAGCCGTCGAGCTTGGCGTCCGCCGCGAGCGTCGTCTTCTCGGGGCCGACCGCGACGGCCACGCCGACGTCGAACGGGCCCTTGCCGCCGGGCGAGATGCCGGCCGCCGTGATCGAGAGGCTCGCGTCGATGTCCTGCCGGCTTCCCTTCGCGCGGAGCTCCACGCCGAGCGATCCGCCGAGCGCGCGGAGCCGAGCGAGCCGAGGGATGTCGGGCAGCTCCGCCAGCTTCAGGGGCCCGACCGCGAGGTGCGCGTCGTAGGTCATGCGGGCCGCGCCGCCCAGGAGGGGGGACACGGGGAACCGCGCGTCGGCGTCGAGGCGGACCGCGGGCGGCTCGTCGTCGAGCGCGACGGTGACGTGCGCCGCCGCCTTCGTGCCTGCGCCAGGGTCCTTGTCCAGCTTCGCCGCGACGTGCACGTGTTGTTTCGAGCTCTCCCCGAGGATGCGCGCGGTCTCGAGGTCGAAATCGACTGTGCCGCGCGGGTCGGCGGTCGTTCCGTCGAACGTCGCGTGGAGCGCGATGGCGCCGTTCGGCTTCTCGAGGATCGGCGCGAGCGCCGCGAGCGGCGACAGGGCAGGGATGGGCGTGAGCGGCGTGTAAGCGACCAGCGAGCTGATGGTGCGGCGGGGCATGTCGAGCTCCACCTGGAACCGCCCGCCGGGGGCGAGGCCCTTCTTCTCGCCGTCGAGCGAGAGCGGGAGCTTCGCGTGCCCCGACAGGATCACGTCCTCCTTCCGGGCGGCGTCGGCCACCTGGAGGTCGACGTCGGCGAGCGTCTTCGTCACCGCCGCGGTGACGCCGAAGCGGAGCAAGGGGAGCTCGGCGGTCGCGGCGGCCGGCTCACCGGTCGGTCTGCGGATCGTGCGTCCGGAGAGCACCACCCGAGCCTTCGGATCTTCGAGCGTGCCCGACGCGTCGACGCGCAGATCGAGCGAGGCGTCGAAGCCCTTGGGGAGCTTCTTGCCGCGCAGTCCGAGCACCGTGGAGAGCAAGAGGCCGGAGAGCGATACGTGGGCGTCGAGCTCCTGCAAGATGACAGGTTTGTCGCCTTTGTCCTTGTCGCCGCGGCGCACCTTCGCGGCCACGTCGAGCCCGAGCGTCGCGCCGAGCGCACGGAGCCTCTTCGCCTTGGCGGTGACGGCGAGATCGCCGTCGAGCTTGCCGTGGAGGTGCACGGTCAGGTCGTCCTTCGGGAGGGTGAGGACGCCCTTCGGGATCTTGGTGGCGAGCAAAGCGCCGACGGGGCCGAGGCGCGCCAGCGCGGCGTCCACGTCGCCGTCGAGGTGGAGCGTCATGTCGACGTCTTTGCTGGTGGGCGACACCGTTCCCGAGAGCGCGACGTGCTGGTCGATCGCGCGGACGTCGAGCGACTCGAGCTCGACGTTCCCCTTCGCGACCGACGCGGCCGCCGTCACGGTGTCGATGTCGACCCCCCGGACCCGCGCCGCCTTGCCGCTGAGCTGGACCTTCGCGTCGAGCGACGCCAGGTCCTTGCCGGCGCCGTCGACCTTTATCTCGAGCTCCTCCAGCTTGGCCGGGGGCGCCGTGACGGCCGAGCCGAGCAGCTCGCTCGTGTCGACGTCTTTGATCCTTGTCGTCATCGAGAAGGACGGTCGGTCGCTCGCGGGGCCCTTCACGGTCGCGTCGACGTCGATCGTCGCGTCGCCGGCCGCGACGTGCGCCTTCAGCGTCGGCGCGTCTGCCGTCCCGCCGAGGTGAGCGTCGATGTCGACGTCGGTCAGGAGCAGCTCCTTGCCGAGCAGCGCGTTGACCTCGTCGTGTACGACGCGCAGGCCCAGGACCTCGGAGGCGGGGACACCGGCGAGCTTGCCCTCCGCCATGGGCGCGCGCACCTCGACCGCCGAGAGGGTGAGGAGCCCGAGCGCGAGCTTCTCGAGGTCGGCGCCGATCTGCTCGTCGCCGATCGTCGCCGAGAGCCCCGCGAGCTTCACCGGGATCGTGCGGTCGATGCCGCGGGGGGCGACCCGCAAGGCGACCTCCGTCGAGAGCGGCAGGAGCTGGACGGTGCCTTTGCCGGACTCGATCGAGGCGCGCACGCCGGTCTGCAGGTTCTTCACGGAGGCCGTGAGGCCGGCGGCCGGCTTCTCGATGTCGACGCTCACGCCGATCTCGGGGAGATCGATCGCGTAGGTCTTGATGGCGCTCTGGGCGCGCAGCGCGCCGCGGACGGCGACGTCGTGGACGGCGATCCTCGTGCCGTCGGGGGAGGTGACGTCGACCGCCACGCTCGACACGTCCAGCGAGTCGATGGCAACGCCCTTCTTCAGCTCGATGGGCTGGAAGAGGCCTCGGAAGTTGTTGCTCCCCGCCTCGTCCTTCACGAGCGTGACCTTGAGACCTTTGAGCTGCAAAGACTCGAGGGGGATGGGGCCTTTCCCGCCGAGCTCCCTCCACTTCGGCTTCACGCGCAGCTCGTCGAGCAGGAGCGCCTTGCGCCCGGATGCGTCGACGATGGACACGTCACCCAACACGAGCTCGCCGAAGAGCGCGTAGTCGAGGCGGCCGACCTTCACCTCGCCGCCGTTCATCTTGGCCGTGATGCGCGCCTCGACGAGGGCACGTACGCGCTCCTTGCCCGACCCGGTGTGCAGGTAGCCGACCACGAGCGCGACGAGGACGAGCGGCACGAGGACCAACAAGGCGACCACGCGCGCGATCCTTCGAGGAAAGCTGCGCTTCGCGGGCTTCTTCGTCGTCTTCGCCATCAGAAGGCCTCGCCCAATCGGAAGAATACGTGAATCGGCGCGTCGTCGATGCCCTGGACCTCGCTCTCGGCGAGGATGCGATAGCCGGCGTCCACCGCGAGCGGCAAATACCAGAGGCGGAGCCGCGCACCGAGGCCGGCTGCGAGCCAGACGCCCGCCGCGAAGGGGTTCTCGTCGCCCGAGACGCCGCCGAAGTCACCCCACGCGATGGCGCCGACCGGTGATCGCGGCGGCAAGAAGCGGAGCTCCACGCTTGTCTCCACGAGGCTCTTTCCGCCCACCGCGATGTCCGCGCAATACGTCTGGAAGCACCGCTGGATCGCGGGCGAAAAGAGCTGTCTGCCGTAGCCACGGAAGCCGTGCGCGCCGCCGCCGAAGAGGCGCGCGCCGAGCGGAATGCCCGCGTCGTCCTCGAGGAAGACCCAGTCGGCCGAGGCGCGCAGCCCGAGGCTCAAGGGCGTCGCGACGGGGACGAACAGGCGCGCGTCCGGGGCGAGGTCGAGGTAGCGGTGCGTCCCGATCGGGTCGCCGGGGGCGAGGCTCGACCGGAGCGCGAGGAGCACGCCGCGCATCGGCTCGACCGGATCGTCGCGATCGTCCCAGGTGATGCTCGCGCGGAGCTCGGGGCCGTAGGCGTCCTCGCGCGAGGGGAGCGCGAGCGCGTCCCGCTCGCCGGCCGAGAACGGGCCGAAGCCCTCCGCCTTCGACCAGGTGGCGAACAGGTCGGTGTCGAAGAAGAGGCCCTTCGCGATCGTCGTCCGGACACCAGGGCCGGTCCGCAGCGTGTGCAGGTACGCGCTGGGGAAGAGCGTGCCCTCGTACTGCGCCGTCGTGCGGAGGTCCCCGAGGCGGCCGAGCGCGCCAGCGTGGATCGTCCGCACCGTCGCGTCCCCGTACACGCCCGACGGATCGTCCGACGGTGTCCCGAAGAGCCAGCCGTAGCCCACGCCACCTTCGAGGACGAGGTGACCGAGCGGCCCGAGCACGTCGCGGAACGTGAAGCGGCTGCCGAGGTACGTGTCGGCCCGAGCGGGATCGATCTCGGCTCCGGCGCGGAGCCGGATGCTCACGCGCGGCGCCTCGACGACATGGACGGTGACGTTGACGCCCGCGGGGAGCTTTCGCGGAACGAGGTTGCCGCTGTCGTCGATCTGCTCGTCGCGCAGCTCGCCGCCCGAGTCCGGCGCGGTGCCGGGCGCGATGAACTTCGTGTCGGTGTCGACGCGCACGAACGCCTCGGCGAACGCGCCCGAGTCGAGGAGGTCTCGCACGACGCTGTCGCGCAGATCTTCCGAGTAACGATCGCCCACCCGGAGGCCGCTGCGCTCGATCACCGCGTCTGCGGGCACGCGGGCGTTGCCCTCCACGCGCAGGCTGGCGATGACCGTCTCCGGCCCGGCGTCGACGAAGTAGCGGACGTGGACGGTTCGATTGCTCTTGTCGACCCAGAACCGCGAGTAGACGTTCGCGTGGCCGAAGCCCTCGCGCTTGAGGTGCTCCTGCATGTCGATGCGCGACTTGCGGAAGCCCTCGAGGTCGATCTTCTCCGAGCCCTTCTCGGCCGTGACGAGATCCGCGAGCGCCTCCTGCTCCGACGCGGGAGCAGAGAGGATCTCGACGCTGCCGACCGTGTAGCGCTGGTTCTCCCGGACCTGGAAGGTGACGGTGGCCTTTCCCGAGTCGGGGTCGAACGTCGTCCGGGCCTCGGAGACCTCGACGTCGAAGTAGCCGAACTGCTGCCAGAACGCCTCGATTCGCCGCCGATCCTCGGCCTCGCGGAAGGGGCTCCACGTACGCGGCGTGATGAGGAACGTGCCGGGGCGCATGCCGAGCCGCTCGAAGAGCGCGCCGTGAGAGAGCGCGAGCGGCTCGTCCGGCCTGGCCGGCTCGATGTGAATCTCCTCGATGAGGACGTCGGTCTCGCCTGGGACCTTCGGCGGTCGCTCCTGGCAACCGGATACGACAGCGACGAGCGCTGCGCAGAGAAGGAAAGCCGAAGCCCGCATGGAGGGCCGCAGCATACGACTTGTGCGCCCTCAAATGGCGGGGGGAAACGCGCGCAAACCCAGCGTTCAGCTCGCGGCCTTCGCCACTCGGACCCGCGAGACGATCTCTTTGACCATCGAATCGACGGTGACCCGCCCGAGGCTCTTCTTCAGCGACTCTTCTGCGCGGCCGAACACCTCTTCCAGGTAGCCGGCGAGGGTCGGCCCGACGACGCAGCGAGGGTTGGGACCGGACGGATACCCGCCGAAGAGGTCCTCGCCTTCTTCGATGGCCTCGTAGGCGTCACGTAGCGTGATGGCCGTCGCGCTGCGCGCGAGCGTCACGCCGCCACCCACCCCTCGTTTCGTGTCGACGAGCCCGGCGCGGCGCAGGTCCCCGAGCACCCGGCGAACGACGACGGGGTTCGTGTTGATGCTGTTCGCGAGCTCTTCGCTCGTGACCGGCTCCCCTCGGTCGCGCATCGACCACGCCAGCATCCCCAAGATGTGTACGGCCAGGGTGAAGCGGCAGGTCATGGGCTCGAGCCTCGCTCCTGGGAGGTACTTTCCGGTCGAGGGTTCGTCAAGCGCCATTGCTGCGCGGTGAGGTGAGCGCGGCGCGCGGAGCCGGCGCGCGCGAGCACGTCGGCGCGAGCGATGACACGGCGACGCGTGAGCCCGGCTCAGCCTTCGGATGGTCGTGCGGCTCCGCGTCGCGCGGCGAAGAACGACTTGAGGAGCGCGGCGCACGCGTCGCGCAGGACGCCCGACGCGACCTCGAAGCGATGGTTGAGGCGCGGATCTCGCCCGATGGTGAAGAGCGTGTCGACGGCACCCGCCTTGGGGTCCGCGCAGCCGTAGACGAGCTTGCCGATTCGCGCGTTGACGAGCGCACCTGCGCACATGGGACAGGGCTCGAGCGTGGCGTAGACCGTCGCGCCGATGAGCCGCCAGCTCTGCCGGGCCGCCGCCGCCTGTCGCAGCGCCTCCACCTCCGCGTGCGCGCAGGGGTCGTGAGCCGCCTCGCGACGGTTCCGGCCGCGGCCGACGACCACTCCGTCGACCACGACGACCGCACCGACGGGGACGTCTCCTGCCTCCGCCGCGAGCGTCGCTTCCGCGATCGCTTCGGTCATGAAGGCTTCGTCTTCCGTCACCGGCGCGCCCAGGATGATTCGAACATCCGACCCCAGGCTTCGTAGGCCTGTGCTCTATCCAGCTGAGCTATGGGCGCTCAAGCCGACCGGCGGTCTAGCGCGGCTCAGGTTCCGCTGTCAAGCGGTCCGTGTCGAACGCTCGCGCTTCTTTTCCACCGGGAAGCCAACGTGCGAGCAAAGCTCGAGACAAAACGGCAACGCGCGGTGCTCGCCCGAACACCGCGCTCCCAGGTCTCGCACCCGGAATGGTGTGACCCTCCGTCGGATCACGTCACCGTAAGCTCTCGCTCGAAACCTGACAACGCAAGCCAAGCGAAAGTCACGGGGAAGAAAAGCGCGTAACGGAAGCTTGAGAAGAAGCGGCTAAACCAAGCGAAGGAACGTGACGAAAGAGAAGGAGAAGCAGAAGAGAGCTAAGCGAAGGACACTCCCGCCTCAGCAGGACGCGTGCCATTCTGGCAGCCTGCGGCAGGTGAGGTGGCTTCGACGCCTCTTTTTGGCAAAACCTCACGAGGTCGCCAGCGAGGGGTAAGGCATCGCTGTCAGACCGCGGCCCAGACCTCGCAAACATTGCAAGGTGACGGGAGCCGGTCGCACCGGCGGCTCAAGGCGGTGGCAGCGAACGGAACGACTCGAAGAGGTGCTCGCGCGGGGCCTCCGCGTGGCATCGGGCGCAGAGGGTGAGCTTGCCCTCCACCTGGATTTCTCCCTCTTTTCCGATGACCAAATAGGCCCAATCCCCGCCCTCGGGAAAGTACCCGGCGGGCTGCTTCTCCATCACGTAATAGAGCTGGGCAGCGCCCGCGACCTCGGCCGAGAGCGCCTCGACGACGCGGGCACCAGGCGGGAGCGGGTCTCTTCGTTTGTTGCCGTAGGCCTCGGCCTCGCGGTTGACCCGGATGGCTCCGAAGTAGTCGCCGGCCGGGTGCGCGGAGTCGACGGAGCCGACGAGGCGCAGCTCGCCGAGGCGCTCGAACGGGAGCCACCGCTTGGGCGGCGCCTCCACCTGCTCTTCCTGGTCGGGCGCGCGGGGCCTGTCGCGCGTCGGCTCGCCTGCGTGGCAGCCCGCCCAGGCGAGGGAGGTGAGGGACAGGACGAGGAAGGGCCGACCGAGGAACATCGAAGCGACGCGAGCAGCTGCTACTGTAGTCCAGATGCCGCTCGGATCGCCTCTTCCTCGCCGCGCGCTCTTCCGCGCAGCGGCCGTCGCTTCCCTCGGGGCTCTCGTCGTCGCCACACGCGACGCCGGCGCGCAGCCGGCGAGGGGACGGGCCTGGCTCGGCGTCGAGCTCACGAAGGCGGAGGGTGGGGTCCTCGCCAAGCGCGTCATGCGCGGCTCGCCGGCAGCCGCTGCCGGCCTCAAGGGAGCCGACGTCCTGTTGAGCCTCGATGGTCAGGCCGTCGCGACCGCGGGCGAGGTCGTCCGCATCGTCTCGGAGCGAGGCGCCGGCGCGACCGTGAAGGTCCGCGTCCGGCGAGGCAAGGACGAGCTGACCGTTGCCGTGAAGCTGGTGGAGTTCCCGGGCGAGGAGGAGGCGCTCCGCCTCGACAAGGTGGGGACCTTCGCGGCCTCGTGGAAGGGCACAAAGCCCACACAAGGCGACGTTCCCGACATCAAGAAGCTGCGCGGCCGCGTGACCGTGGTGGAGTTCTGGGCGTCGTGGTGCGGCGCGTGCCGAGCCATGACCCCGGTCCTCAACGACCTGCACCAGCGCTTCGGCGCGCAGGGCCTGACGGTGGTGGGGCTGACGGACGACGAGGAGGAGGCCGCGCTCAAGGCGGTCACGAAGCTCGGCATCAAGTACCCCGTCTGCTCCGGGACGAGCACGGAGACCTTCTCGGACTACGGCGTCCGTTCGCTCCCGACGTTTTTCATCGTCGACAAACGAGGCGTCTTCCGAGAGGTCTTCGTGGGGGCGCAGCCCGCCGAGAGCTTCGAGAAGCACATCACGAAGCTCCTGAAGGAGAGCGCGCCGTCCTGAGCGCGGCAGGGTAGGCCGTGCTCCGCGTCCTCTCCGAGCTTCTGTGGGTGATCCGGCGCCACGGGGTCGAGATATCGACTTCGACGGCGATCGACGCTGCGCGCGCTTGCCTCGAGGTCGGGTGGGACGACCGCGCGCTCTTGCGCGCAGCGATCGCCGCGACGATCGTCAAGCGGCGCGACGATCTGGCGCGCGTGCACCGCGCGTTCGACGACTTCTTCGCCGCCGGGGGGCACCCGAACGACCTCTTCGGCCGCCTGGCCGCCAGCGGGTTCGACGAGACCGAGCTGGACGCCCTCCGCCGGCTCTTGATCGCGCTCGGCCAGCAGCGCGGCGGGGGCGAGGTGCAAGTGCTCGCCTCGATGTCGGGGCACGCGGGCGAGATCGAGTGGCTCCTCCGCGGCGCCGGGCTGCGGCGCCTGACGAGAAGCATGACGTCATCGTCATCTATTGGGTACTACACCGAGCAGGCGGCGCGAGAGCTCGGCGTGTCGCGCGCGGGCTCGGCGATGCCGCGCATCGAGCTCGCGCTGTCCGACGCAGTCGGCGCCGAACGCGCCGCGGCGCTCGCCCGCGCCCTCCGCGGAGAGCTCGAGGCGCTCCGAGCGCGCATCCGCCTCACGCTCGAGGCGCGCGTCTCGGAAGCCGAAGGCGCGCCCGTCGGCTCCGGCATGGACGCGCCGTTCGCCGCGATGTCCGACGCGGAGGCCGCCGAGGTCAAGCGGGCCCTGCGCACGCTCGCGGCGCGTCTGCGCGGCGCGGCGCGCGTCCGCGAGCGGCGCGCCGGCAGGGGCCGCTTCGATCCTCGCCGCACGGTCCGCCGCGCCATGCGGACGGGCGGCGTTCCCATCGAGGTCGCGCGGCGCCTGAGGAGGCGAGATCGACCTTCGCTCGTCGTCGTCTGCGACGTCTCGGACTCCGTCCGCGCGGCGTCCGGCTTCTTCCTCGAGCTCGTCGCGAGCGCAAGCGATCTGTTCCACCGCGTGCGCTCGTTCGTGTTCATCGCCGAGGTGGCCGAGACGACCGAGCTGTTCAAGGGCACCACCCGGGACAAGGCGATGGCCGCCATCGCGAGCGGCGCCGTGGTCTCGATCGGCGGCGTCTCGAACTACGCCAGGTCTCTCGCCGAGCTCGAGCGTCGCATCGCGCGGCGCCTCGACAGGCGGACGACGGTCGTCGTCCTGGGGGACGGCAGGACGAACTTCCGGGGAAGCGGCGCCGACGTCGTCCGCCGGCTGCGGGATCGCGCGCGCGGGGTCCTCTGGCTCTGTCCGGAGCCGCGCTCGAGCTGGGGGATGGGCGACAGCGCGATGCCCGAGCTCGCGGCGGCCGTCACCGAAGCGATCTCCGTCCGGAGCGGTCGCGAGCTCGAGGCGGCGGCGAGGCGCCTCGTTCGGTTTCGATGATGGGCTGGTTCTCCGAGCGGCCCGACAAGGCGTGGGGGGAGCGTTGGTTCCTCGCGACCTCGCCGATCTGGATGGCCTCGGTCGTCTTCCTCGTGCTCTCGGGCGCCATGCGACGGTGGACCGAGTGGGGCTACCTCGCGTACGGGCTCTTCGCCGCCGCGCCGGCCGTCGTCGGTCCGCTGCTCACGAAGAGAGGACGATCGTTCGACGCCGGTGTCCCCTATTGGGTCAAGCTGAACCTCTTCGCGGCGGTGCTCGTCTTCTTCGGCACCTACTTCGGGACACACTACTTCTTCGATCTGATGGGGATGCGCTACGCGTTCCCGAGCAAGTGGACCTTCGAGGCGATCCACGTCGGGAAGACCGGCGGCGTGGTGCCCGCGTTCCTCTATCCGCTGACTCAGGCCTACTTCGTCACCTACTTCACCGTGCTCGTGGTGGCGTACCGCAAGATCGTCACGACGCTGCGCCTCGGCGCCCTCGGGCGCGCGGCCGTCGTGCTCGTGCTCGCGTACGCCATCGCGTTCGCCGAGACCTTCTTCATGGCGACCGACCTGATGGCCGACCTGTTCTCGTACGAGAAGCGGGACAAAATGCTGACTGTCGGGTCATTGGGATACGCGACGTATTTCGTCTTCGGCCTGCCGCTCGCGCGGCGGATCGACGAGGACGCGCCGACGCCGCTGGGGCGCGTCCTCGAGATGGCGCTCGCCGCGAGCATGGCGACGCTCATCTTGCTCGAAGGGTGGTCGCGCTTGGTCGGTCGCTTGTGAAGATCGATGAGATCCGCGTGGCAATCCCTTCCGTTCTGCTAGGGTAGGCACCGTGGTAGCAGGCTCTCGGATGCCCACGCGCTTGGCCCAGACGGCCAACCTCGTGATCCTGGTAGGCGGCGAAGGAGCGCTCGTGGAGACGGCCCGGCAAGCGGCCCTCTACGCCTCGGGCGCGCAGATGATGGAAAGCCCGGTCGCGACCCTCGCGACCGTGGCCGCGGAGCGCCGCCCCTACGCGATCGTCGTGCCGCGGCACATCTACGACTTCGGCGGCAGCGAGCTCGACGCGCTCGCCCGCGACGTCGGCGCCGGCCTCGTCGTCGTGACCGACTCGGTGCAGATCGAGGTCCTCGTCGCCAGCCTGGCCGACGCGGCCTCTCGCCTGGGCTGACTTCCCGCCGAGACCTGCGGGCCTTTTCCAGACCTGGGCGCTTTTGACCCTCGCAACCCCCTCACGTGGTGAGGGGAGTGTGGTAGTGCGGGGCCCATGTCGCTTGAGCGGAAGTTCGAAGAGCTCGCTGCGCAGATCGAAAAGGGCGGCGCGGCGAAGTACCACGAGAAGAACAGCGAGCAGAAGAAGCTGTTCGCTCGCGAGCGGGTTCGCTTGCTCTGCGACGAGGGCTCGTTCGTGGAGGACGCGCTCTTCGCCAACGCGGTCGACCCGGAGCTGCCTGCCGACGGCGTCGTGACCGGCATGGCGACGGTCGGGGGACGGCGCGTCTGCGTGATGGCGAACGACTCGACCGTGAAGGCGGGCTCCTGGGGCGCGCGCACGGTGGAGAAGATCTTGCGCATCCAGGAGACGAGCATGCGGCTCCGCTGCCCGATGCTCTACCTGGTCGACTCGGCCGGCGCGCGAATCACCGATCAGATCGACATGTTCCCGGGCCGCCGCGGGGCGGGTCGCATCTTCTACAACCAGGTCTCGATGAGCGGCATGGTGCCGCAGCTCTGTCTGCTCTTCGGGCCGAGCGCCGCGGGCGGCGCTTACATCCCCGCGTTCTGCGACGTGGTCGTGATGGTCGACGGCAACGCCAGCATGTACCTCGGCTCGCCCCGCATGGCCGAGATGGTCATCGGCGAGAAGGTCACGCTGGAAGAGCTCGGCGGCGCGCGCATGCACTGCTCCGAGTCGGGCTGCGGCGACGTCCTGGCCTCGAGCGAGGAGGAGGCGATCTCCTGGGCGAAGAAATACCTCGCCCTCATGCCGCAGAACGAGTCCGAGCGCGCGCCCCGTGCGGAGGCCCAGGCCCCGAAGGCGCCGGCCGAGCAGATCGCCAAGGCGATCCCGGCGGACGAGAACAAGCCGTTCGACATCATGGCGGTCGTCGACGCCATCGTCGACGCGGGCAGCTTCCTCGAGATCAAGAAGCGCTGGGCGAAGGAGATCGTGACCGGGCTCTGCCGGATCGACGGCCGCGTGGTCGGCATCGTCGCCAATCAGCCCAAACACAAAGGCGGCGTGCTCTTCGTGGACTCGGCCGACAAGGCCGCGCGCTTCATCTGGCTCTGCGACGCCTTCAACATCCCGCTGCTCTACCTGGCGGATGTGCCCGGCTTCATGATCGGCACCGTGGTCGAGAAACAAGGCATCATCCGCGCGGGCGCGAAGATGATCGCTGCGGTGAGCGAGGCGACGGTGCCCAAGCTCAGCGTCATCGTGCGAAAGGCGTACGGCGCCGGGCTCTACGCCATGTGCGGGCCGGCCTTCGCGCCCGACGCCTGCCTCGCGCTGCCGAGCGCGTCGATCGCGGTCATGGGCCCGAACGCCGCCGTGAACGCGGTCTACTACAACAAGATCCAGGCGATGCCCGAGGGCGCCGAGCGCGACGGGCTGGTCGAGCGGCTCCGGGCCGAATACCGGGAGGACATCGACCTCGTTCGCGTGGCGAGCGAGCTCGTCGTCGACCACGTCGTGCAGCCGGCCCAGCTCCGCGAGGAGATCGTCCGCCGCTTCGCCGCCTACGAGGACAAGTCCGAGCCTCGCCCGAAGAAGAAGCACCTCGTCTCCCCGGTCTGAGGCCTCGGGGCCTCGGGCTCGGTTCCCCAGGCCCTGACCCTGCGGAACTTGCTACGCTTCGCCTCGATGCGGTCCTCGGTCGGGCGCGCGGCGCTCCTCGCTTTGTTCTTCGTGCCTTCAGTCGCCTCGGCGGAGCCGGCAGCGGTCCGCCTCGTTCGGCGTGTCGAGCCGTTCGTCCGCCCGCACCCGATGGCGGACAGGTCCGGCAGGATCCCGATCACCGTCCGGCTCCCCGACGGCGTCTCCGCGGAGACGTTGGGCCTACGTGAGGTCGCCCCGGGCGTCGGCGCGGCTCGCCTCTCGCCGCTCGCGCTCGAGACATTTGCGTCCGAGCACCCTTCGCTGCCGCTCTTCGCCGGGCCCGGCGTGCGGCCGCAGCTCGACCGCGTCGCGAAGTGGCTCGGCACCGAGGACTACCGCGCCGCCATGCCCGAGGGGACCGGCCTCGGCGCGGGTGTGGTGGTCGGCGTCGTGGACACCGGTATCGACGTCACACACCCTGCGTTCCGCACCGAAGACGGACGGACGCGCATCAAGTGGCTCCTCACGTGGGGCGATCCGCAGGGCACCCACCCGGAGCTCGAGGCCGCCTACGGATGCACCGACCTCGCGCAGGCCCCGTGCGCCGTGTATTCGGCGGAGGACATCGACGCGATGTTGTCCAACCAGCGCGCGATCCCCGACGACGTGAAGGACTTCGCCGGGCACGGCACCCACGTGGCCGGGATCGCGGCAGGCAACGGGCGTTCGCTCGCAGGCGAAGGCACGAAGTTCGCCGGCGTGGCGCCGGACGCTTCGCTCGTCGTCGTCTCGCCGAGCCCGGGCGGAGGCTTCGAGGACGACCTCGTGCTCCGCGGCACCCGGTTCATCTTCGACCGCGCGTCGGAAGAGAACATGCCGGCGGTCGTCAATCTGAGCCTCGGCGGCGACTTCGGGCCTCACGACGGGACCTCGCCGCTCGAGGCGGGCCTCGCGGCGTTGGTCGGCGACAACCAGCCCGGCCGGGCGATCGTCGTCGCCTCGGGCAACAGCGGCGGGCTCTACGACCTCGGGGACGAGACTGCGGCGGGCATCTACACCGAGGTGCGCGTCACGGAGCACGGGCCGGTTCGCGCGCCGATCGTCGTCCCCGGCGCCTCCAACGGCGATGTGTTCATCTGGATCCACTATGGCGAGGCGGACGTCGTCTCGGTCGGGCTCGAGGCGCCCGACGGTACCTGGATCACCCCCGTGCCGCCGGGCGACGACGAGGGCTACGACGACGGCGAGGGCACGACCGGCGCGGTCGTGAACGACGAGCCAGGGCGCTCCTCGATCACGGAGGACTCGAACGGCGCCGTCGCGGTCTGGTCGGGCTCGTGGGAAGAGGGCGGCGAGTTCGCCGTGCTGCTCGAAGGCCACGGCGACGTTCAGATGTGGATCACCGCCTCCGGCGACGCGGCGGAGAACGGCGCGTATTTCCGCTCGGGCAAGCGCTCCGGCACGATCAACACCCCGGCCAGCCATCCGCGGCTGCTCGGCGTGGGCTGCACGCTCAACCGCCACCAATGGGTGCCGGTGGGCTCGCCGCTCATCGCGATCAGCGCGTTCGGGCCCGACGACGACGGCGAGATCGAAGACGACAGCCTCTGCTACTTCAGCGCCGGCGGGCCGACGCCGCTCGGCGTCATGAAGCCGGAGATCGTTGCGCCGGGCGCGTTCGTCGCTTCGGCCATGTCGGAGGAGGCCGATCCTCGAACTCACTCCGGCGGGATGTTCGACGGGCCGAGCTGCCCCGACGACACGAAGTGTTACGTGGTGGGCGATCACTACGCGCTGGCCGTCGGCACCTCGATGAGCGCGCCCGTCGTGGCCGGCGCCGTGGCCGTCTTGTTCGAGCAGGACCCGAGCCTCACGCAGGCCCTCGTCACCGACGTGCTGCAGGCATCCGCCCGCAAGCCCGAGGGCAAGACGGGCTCGGGGGTCTTGATGGGCGCCGGCGCCGTCGACCTGCGTCACGCGCTGCAGGTCCTCGCGGAAGAGCAGCCGTCGAGCGAGCCGCCCGACCTCGCGCAGAGCTACTGGGTGCTCGGCGCCGCGAGCGCTCGCCCCGACCCGAGCTGGCTGGTCGAAGGGCTGGTGCAGCTCCGGCGCGCGGACGGGAGCGTCGCGAGCGGGCTCGACGGCAGTCTGCTCCGCGTCGAGGTGGAGGGCGGCCTCTACGCAAGGCCCCTGGTGAAGAGCCGGCACGGCACGTTTTCGTTCGCCCTGTCCGCGCCGTACGCGACCGGCGGCACGAAGATGCGCGTGCGGGTGCTCTACGACGGGCAGCAGATCGGCGACGAGATGGTCCTGCCGATCGGCGTCGACGCGCTCGCGACGGGGCCCTTTCGCGCCGACGGCGGCTGCAACTGTATGACGGTTTCGTCATCGTCGTCGGGCGGCGCGTTTGCGATGCTCGTCCCGCTCGCGGCTTGGGCTCGGAGGCGGCGGCCGCGTCAGCGCGCGCGCGCCGCGAGCCGGTAGCGACGCCAGCGGCTCACGATCTGCTGGAGCGCGACCAGGGCCGTGCAGACGAGCGTGCTCTCGGCGAGGTGGGCGGAGAGGAAGGCGACGAGCCTCTCCGTGAGCCCCGAGATCGCTCCGCCAAAGTAGTAGTGCACGACGACGAACGGGATCTGCGCCGGAACCACGACCATCAAGAACGATCGGAACCGCATGCCCGAGGCCGCGCCGAGGGCGGTGAGCGAGTGCAGCGGGAAGATCAGGATGAGGAGCGGGCCGGCCCGCTGCACGACGCGGCTCAGCCACATCGCGGCTCGCGCGAGCCGGGGGAGCCTCCCCTCGGCCCAGCGCAGGAAGCGGTACCCGTAGACCCCCCCGACACCGAAGGTCGCGAGCAAGGCGAGCGCGCGTCGAGGAACCGAGACGAGCAGCAGCGACAGCAGATCGACCTGCGACGCGACGAGGAGCAGGTGCCGCCCATCGGGGGAGAGCGCCACGAGCGCGAGCGGGTGCTTGACCAGGAGGTACGGCGAGAGCGCGGCGCCGACCAGGCCAAAGGCCGAGAGCACGACCGCGAGGCCGATGAGCCCACGCCGGATCAGCGGTGGCTGATCGGCCAGCGGTCCGGGCGGAGCCTCACTCGGCGGCGGCGGCTGTTCGGTGGTCGTGGTTTCCACGCGGCGGTATGGTGCCGGCGCTGTCCCGGCAGGGGTCAGTCTACTCGCTGGACAGGAGCGGATCGCGTGGACGAGAGGAGCAGGGCAAATTCGCTCGGGTCACCGGCCTTTTCGAGGCGCACCGACTGGCACCTCGAGCCGGGGGTTGTGTCCCGCGCGTTCGCCGAAGCGCGCGCGCGCGGTCCGGTCCTCGATCTGACCGAGACGAACCCTACGGTTGTGGGGCTCGCCCAGCCCGCGAAGCTCGTGCCGCTCCTTGCCGACGACGCCGGCGCGCGATACGAGCCAGCCGCCCTCGGGCTGCCCTCCGCGCGCGAGGCGATCGCGAGCCTTTATCGCGTGGACGGCTACGACGTCACGAGCGCGCGCATCGCCATCTCGGCGAGCACGTCGGAGGCGTATGCCTGGTGCTTCAAGCTCCTCGCCGATCCCGGCGACGAGGTGCTCGTCCCCACGCCCTCCTATCCGCTGTTCGACTACCTCGCGCGCCTCGAGGGCGTCCGCGCGGCGCCGTACCCGCTCCTGCCCGAGGAGGGGTTCCGGGTGGACGTGGCCGAGCTCGAGCGCAGGATCGGCCCGACGACGCGGGCCATCGTCGTCGTGCACCCGAACAACCCGACCGGCACGCTCGTCCGCGAGGACGACGCGGCGCACATCGACGAGATCGCCGCCGCACGCGGCCTCGCCGTCGTCTCGGACGAGGTCTTCCTCGACTTCGTCCGCGCGCCGATCCCGGCGGGGCTCCGCGCGAGCTTCGTCGGCCCGCGCGCGGCGCTCACGCTGGTCCTCGGCGGGCTCTCGAAGTCCTGCTGCTCGCCCCAGCTCAAGCTCGGCTGGACTGTCGTCTGTGGGCCGGATCCGGCGGTGGGCGCGGCGCTCGAGCGGCTCGAGGTGATCGCCGACACGTATCTATCTGTGTCGACACCGGTCCAGGCCGCGCTGCCAGCCATCTTCGCGGCGCGCCCGGCGATCCAGGCGGAGCTGCGCGGGCGCGTCGACGAGAACCTCGCGACGCTCGACGAGATTGTCGAGCGGACTCCCGTCCTGCGGCGCCCCGCGTCCCACGGCGGGTGGACGGCGCTCGTGCAGGTGCCGCGGGTGCTCGAGGAGGAAACTTGGGTGCTGCGCCTCGCGCTCGAGCACGGCGTCCTGGTCCAGCCCGGCTACTTCTTCGACCTCCACGACGGAGGAACGCTGGTCCTCAGCCTCATCTCGCCTCCGGACGTCTTCCGTGAGGGAACGAATCGCTTGGCCGCGCTCGTCCACCGGGTCTTGGGATAAAACGAAGACCGGATGGACTGGATCTCCGCGGTGATCGGCGACGCGCTCGGGGTCTCGGCCGACCTCGTGAAGAAGGCGCTCGCCACCGTGCTCGTGCTCGGCGGCTACTTCACGCTCCGCCGGCTCGTCGCGCGCATCGCCGGCAGCCGCTTCGAGGAGCCGCTCACGCGCTTTCGGGTGAGCCGCGCCGCGCGCGTGTTCTTGATGCTCACCGGCGGCGTCATCCTCGTGCGCGTGTGGTTCAAGGGAGCCGAGGGGATCGGGACCTGGCTGGGCCTCCTCACCGCCGGCATCGCGGTCGCCCTGCAGGATCCGCTCGAGAACCTCGCGGGCTGGGTCTACGTGGTCATGAGCCGGCCGTTCCGCGTCGGGGATCGCATCCAGATCGGCGATCACGCGGGGGACGTGGTCGACGTTCGACCGCTCAGCTTCGCGCTGCTCGAGATCGGCAACTGGGTGAACGCCGATCAGAGCACCGGCCGGGTGATCCAGATCCCCAATGGTTGGGTCTTCAAACATTCGATCGCCGGCTACGACCATGGCTTCCCGTTCATCTGGAACGAGATCGCGGTCACCGTGACGTTCGAGAGCGACTGGCGCGCGGCCAAGACCGTGCTCGAGGGCGTGCTGGCGGAGAGAGCCGAGAAGATCGAAGACGCCGACTTCGCCCAGCCGAGCGAGTTCCTCGGCATCCAGTACTCGCGCATCACCCCCGTCGTCTGGGTCGACACCGCGCCGGAGGGCGTTCGGTTGACCATGCGCTACCTCTGCCGTCCCCGGAATCGGCGCGTGTCGGGCAGCCAGATGTGGGAGGCGATCCTCGACGCCTTCGCGAAGCTGCCCGATGTCGATCTGGCCTACCCGACGACGCGACGGTTCGACCACGCGGTCGAGGGCAAGCCCGCGCTCCGCGAAGGGGCGAAGCCGGTCAGGGGCGCACCATCACGCGAGTAGGCGGGCCGAGCTCCTCCACCGAGCGGACGCCGTGCCAGTCGACAGGAAGCCTGGGCTCCGTCCAGTCGAAGAGCCACTTCGAGTCGGCGGGCGAGAGGTTGACGCAGCCGCCGCTCTTCGGCTCCCCCCACGCGTCGTGCCAGTAGGCGCCGTGCAGGGCGTGGGGGCCGTGGAAGTTCTGCACGAACTGCACCTCCGAGTGGACGATGCTCGAGTCGGTGCTCGACACCATCGTCGCCGTTCGGAACTTGCCGTCCACGCGGAAGCCGCCGGTCGGGGTCGACGCGGTGGAGATCGGATCGCGGCCCGGGAAGGGGATCCCGCCGCGACCGGGTGAGATGAGCGTCGCGAACACCGGCCTCTCGCCTTCGTACGCGACGAGCGTGCCGCCGAGCACCGACACGTCGATCCAGGTGCGGCGCTCGGACCTCTCGCTGTCCCGGTAGGGCACCGGTCCGCGGGCCGACGCGACCGCGGCGTCCTCCGCCTTCACCCAGACGCCGGCCTCCTTCGTCTCGAGGAAGACGTCGGCGCCGCTCTTCTGCTCGACCCCGGTGAGCATGACGTACGAGAGCCGCGCGAACGACTTGTCCGTCGCGACGAACGCGTCTCCGTCGCGCCGGTACTGGGGGCGGTCCTTCTTGCGGAAGAACGCCAGCGGCAGCGTGACGTGTTCGTCGAGGTGGACGCCCTGGAACGTCCGCTTGGGGTAGGGGACCACGCGGTCCTTCGGGACGAGGGCGTGGTCGCTCGTGTAGAGCCACGTCCGGCCGAACGCGTCGTATTCGGCGCTCCAAGCGACCGTCGAGCCGCGCGCGACGCTCGAGCGGGCCTCGCGAACGAGCGGGGTGAACGTCGGCAGATCCGGCAGCGGGCGGTTGGCGGGTGTGGTGTCGACGCCCAACGTCGAGAGCTCCGCCAGGTGTTGCTCCAGATCCCACTCGCGCTCGCGTTGCGCCGCCGCATCCGGCGCCTTCTCGTAACGCGGCGTGCCGAGCGATTCCCCGTACCGATAGGGGAAGGGATCGTCGGTGTTGCCCTTGTGGGTCTTCAGCGCGACGAAGGTGGGGTCGTTCGGGTCGAGCGTCGTCTCCGGGCCGAGGCAGACGTACCCGGCGGGCTCCACGGCGTACCAGGCCTCGCAGCCGGGACCGATGGTCTTGGCCTCCGTGGCGCTGCCGTTCTTGAGCCTGACCGAGCCGCCCAGGGTCAGATAGCCGATCCACCCGCGGCTCCCCCGGGGAGCGGGCTGGATCCAGACGAAACGTGCTTTGGCGTAGATGCGGTCGCCCGGAGGGCCTTGCTCCGCGGCGGGCGTGGCCGAAGCGCTCGCCGAAGCGGCCGGCGCGGCGGACGCCAGCGGGGGCAAGGATGACGGCGCAGACGCGCTCGCCGCTGCCGCCCGTGGTGCGGCTCCGGTGTCGGCGGGCGCGACGTGGGCCTCGGTCCCCGGCTCGCGCGCGGTCGAGCACGCGCCCGCGCCGGCGAGGACGATGGAAAAAAACGCGGCGCGACGCCCGAGGCCCACGGTAGGGCTCTTATAGCTCGTTTCGGAAGCGCGCGAAGGCGCTTGCTCGCGGGGGCGACGCGTGCGAATCGAGGGGCAACGATGGAGCTCGAGCTCACCGAGACGCAGTCGCTCATCCAGAAGACCACGCGGGAGTTCGTCGACCGCGCCATCCTCCCGGTGGCGGCCGAGCTCGACCGTTCGGAGCGGTTTCCGAAGGAGATCCTCGCGGAGCTCGCGAAGCTCGGCCTCATGGGGGTGAACCTCCCCGTCTCGCTTGGTGGCGCGGAGGCGGGTGTGGTGGCGTATTCGCTCGCCATGATGGAGGTGGCGCGGGGCTGCGCGTCCACCGCCGTGACCATGGCCGTGACGAACATGGTGGGTGAGGTCATCGCGAAGTTCGGGACCGAGGAGCAGCGCAGCCGCTACGTGCCCCGGCTCACGTCAGGCGAATACGTGGCTGGCTCGTTTGCGCTCTCCGAGCCGGAGGCAGGCAGCGACCCCGGAGGGATGCGCACGACGGCTCGGCAAGATGGTGACAGCTGGGTCATCGACGGACAGAAGCAGTGGATCACGAGCGGGTCGCACGCGGGCGTCTTCGTGGTGTGGGCGCGCACGGGCGACGTGGCCGCGGGCACCAAGGCGATCAGCTGCTTCCTGGTCGAGGGCGGCACGCCCGGGCTCAAGGTCGGCAAGAAGGAAGACAAGATGGGGCTTCGCGCCTCGGACACCGTCTCGCTGACGTTCGAGGGCGTGCGCGTCCCCGCCTCGGCGCTGCTCGGCCAGCTCAACGGGGGCTTCAAGATCGCCATGATGGCGCTCGACGGCGGCCGCATCGGCATCGCGTCGCAGGCGCTCGGGATCGCTGGCGCCGCGCTGGACGAGGCGGTGGCCTACGCGAAGGACCGCAAGCAGTTCGGCCAGCCCATCTCCGCGTTCCAGGGGATCCAGTGGCCCCTCGCCGACTCCAAGACCGAGCTCGACGCGGCGCGCCTTCTCACGCTGCGCGCTGCGTGGCTGAAGGAGTCGGGGCAGCCGTTCAGCAAGGAGGCCGCGATGGCCAAGGTCTACGCGAGCGAGGCGGCCGGCCGCGTCGTCGACCGCTGCCTCCAGGTGCACGGCGGCTACGGCTTCGTGAAGGAGTTCCCGGTCGAACGGCACTACCGCGACGTGCGCGTCACGCGGATCTACGAGGGCACGAGCGAGATCCAGCGTGTCGTCATCGCGCGCAGCGTCCTCCGCTGAGCCCCGTCGCGAAAGCCCCCGCCTGTCGCCCGTTTTTCTGGGCTCGCCAAACGCGAGAGCGTTGCTACGTTTGACCGAGCGACGAAGGAGCCCCGATGAACCGCCCGATCCGAGAAATCCTCAAGCTGGTTTGGCGCCTCTTGAGGGAGTACGCGTGGAAGTTCCTCCGCCCCTACCTGGGTAAGCTCGTCCTCGTCTTCTTCGCGTTCATCGCGTTCCTCGGCATCCTGACGCTGCTCGTCATGAGCGCGTGCTGACGACGCCTCCGCAAGGAGTCGTCGTCATCGGAGCCGGCATGGCCGGGCTCACCTGCGCGCGGGCGCTCTCGTCGCGCGGCGAGCGGGTCACGTTGCTGGACAAGGGCCGCGCCGTGGGAGGGCGAATGTCGACGCGGCGCATGGACGACGGCGCGACCTTCGATCACGGCGCGCAGTACTTCACCGCTCGGTCGCCCGAGCTCGCGTGCGTCGTCGAAGAGCTCGCCGCGCGCGGGGTGGTCGCGCCCTTCGTCAAGGAGCGTGCGCCGAACGGCGAGGCCCGGTGGGCGGGGACGCCGACGATGCGCGCCGTGCCGCAGGCCCTGTCGCTCGGGCTGGAGATCCGACTCGGCGCGCGGGTGACGAAGCTCGAGCGGGACGGGCGGACGTGGCAGGTCGAGCTCGAGGGAGGGGAGCGGCTCCCGGCGTCGCGCGTCGTCGTCGCGATCCCGGCGCCGCAAGCGCGTGACCTCCTCGTCGCCTCGGACCTGCCTGTCCCCGAGCGGCTCTTGGCGGTCGAGGTGGCCCCCTGTTGGGCTCTGATGGCAGAGGTCGAGGGCTCGGCGGAGCCACCCTGGACCGTGCGGAGCGCCGCGCCCTTCTCGTGGCTCTGTCGCCAGAACGACGGCGTACCGCGCCAGCGTTGGGTCGGGCACGCCGACCCAGGGTTCAGCGCGCGCCACCTCGAGCGCTCGCAAGACGAGGTCGCGACGCAGCTCGTTCCGCCGTTGCTCGAGATCGTGGGCGCGAAGCGCGTGGTCACCGCGGTGGCCCATCGCTGGCGCTTCGCCCGGACGACGAAGCCCGCGGGCAGCCCGGCCATCGACGTGCTCGAGCGGCGTCTCGTGCTCGCGGGTGACTACTGTCTGGGCGACCGGGTGGAGGACGCGTTCACGAGCGGGCTCGCCGCGGCCGAGCTGCTCGCGCCCAGCTGACGACCGCCGACGACCATCTTCTCCCAGTACGGCGATAGATCGAGCGTGACGTCCAGCCGCTTCAGGAGCTGGAACAGGCCTCCGAGCTTGCGGTGCAAGAACAGGAGATCGCGCGGCGGCGGCGAGAACCGCAGCCGCTCGGTGAAGTGGAGCACGACGTCGCGGGAGCGTGCGGCGTAGTCCGCGTCTGCGAACGAAAACGGCTGGCGTGCGGCCTGAAACGGCTCGAGCGAGACGCGCATCATCGACGCGAAGAGCGACCGGGTGTCGGCGTCCTCCCGCGCGTCGAGCAGCCCGTTGGCGATCCCGGCTGCGACCATCTCCGCCTCGCTTCCGCCCGACATCGCCCGGAGGAGCTCGACGTAGCGACCGCGGAAGGCCGGGTCGTAGACGATGGTCGCGCCGAAATCGAGGAGGACGATCTCCCGCGCACCGTCGCGGATCAGGAAGTTGCCGAAGTTCGGATCGGTCTGCACGAGGCCCCACTCGAAGAACTCCTTGCAGTAGAGGTCCAGGAGGGAGGTCGCGAGGCGCTGCCTCTCCTCGCGTGGGGGCGATCGCCTCGCCCACGCCCCGAGCGTGACGCCGTCCTCCCAGGTCATCGTGAGCACGCGGCTCGAGCTGAGCATCGGGAAGGACTGCGGGACGACGAAGCGAGGGTCCTCTCCGAGCAGCTCGCCGAACCGCTCCAGGAAGATCCGCTCGCGCTCGTAGTCGGCCTCGAGGTGGAGGATCCGCGAGAGCTCCTCGAAGGTCGCCCGGAGATCGATCGGTCGCCGGCTGACCGAGAGCCAGCCCTTCGCGACCTTGTGGACGAGCTCCAGGTCGGCGTCGATCGTCTCGCGGATCCCTCGGTGCTGGACCTTCAGCGCGACCGGGATGCCGTGGACCACGGCTCGATGGACCTGGCCGATGCTCGCGCAGGCGGCGGCGCGTTCCTCGAGAGCCTCGAGCATCGCCACCTTGTCCTCTCCCAGGTCTTCGGAGAGCACCGCGCGCACCTCCGAGAATGGAACCGGCTCCGCCTCTCCCTGTAGCGAGGCGAGCACCCGCTGCGCCTCGGGCGGCAGGATGTCGCTCGCGTCGATCGAGAGCAGCTGGCCGGCCTTCATGAAGGCGCCCTTGAGCCGCCCGAGGCTCTCGGCCAGGAGCGTCGCCTGCGCGACCCGCGCCGCGACATCCACCTTGGCGAGCTGCTCGGTCGACCACGTCAGCTTCGCGCGCATCGAGCGGGCGAGCTCGTGACCCGCTACCCCGGCGGCGAGCGACAAGACTTCTCGGGAACGAGACCACATGGTGTCCTCTTCAGAAACGTTCAAAACGTTCTTTCTAGTCGTAGCGCTCGTGACAGGTTCCCGCAAATTGATATTGTCAGGTGGGCATGGTGCGCGAGGAATCGACCAAAACGTCCAGCAGGGGGGCTCGCGGCGGGCACTCCCCGGCCTCCGTGGCCCGCGCGCTCGGCGTCAGCGAGTCCTCGCTCAAGCGATGGTGTGACGCCGGCCACCTCTCGGTCGAGCGCACGGCGGGGGGCCACCGCCGCATCCACACGTCGGCCGTCGTGTCGTTTGCGAGAGCACACGGGCATCGTGTCGTCGCCCCCGAGGAGCTCGGCCTCTTGCCCCTCGGCCGGACGCCGAGCGACCCTCAGCTCCGCGGGCGGCTCATGCGCCTGCTCGTCGGAGGGGACGCACACGCGGTGACCGAGCTCCTGTCGTCCCTCTTCGCCTCGGGGGTCTCGGTCGGCGAAATCTGCGATTGTTTCATCGCGCCGGCCTTGGCCGATCTCGGCGAGGGGTGGGCTGGCGGGTCCGTCGAGATCTACGAAGAGCGTCGCGCGTGTGAGCTGATCGGGCGCGCCCTGGCCGATCTCGCGCGTCTGGCTCCACGCCCCGGCAGGCGTGCCCCGCGCGCGGTCGGGGGCACGCTGAGCGGCGACCCCTACACGCTCCCCACGTTGATGGCGGAGGCGACGCTCTGCCACCAAGGGCTGGACGCGCGGTCGCTCGGCGCGTCGCTCCCCCCTCACACGATCGAGGCGGCGATCCGCGAGATGAAGCCGAAGCTCGTGTGGCTGACGGTGGGCCACTTCGAGGAGGAAGGCGCGCTCGTCGAGGCGGTCAACGGCGTCGAGGCCGCTGCTCGTCGGGTCGGCGGCGCGCTGGCGGTCGGGGGCCGCGCGCTCGGGCCCGAGGTGAGATCGAAGCTCCGGTACGCGGCGTTCTGCGACGGGATGCAGAACCTCGCGTCGTTTGCGGAGGCGCTGGCGCGCTGACTTCCGCAGTCCCGTGGAAACGAAGTTCTTAGCCCAGACGTCAGCGCCCGAGCGTCAGCTTGGCCGGGTACGAGCCGGGTGAGCTCAGCTTCACCGCCGAGAGCGCGCTGACGACGCAGCTCGCTGCCTCTTCCGTCGCGGCGTTCTCCCCCGACACGCCTACCGACAGGACGGAGCCGTCGGTGTCGACGTAGAGCGTGGCGGTGATGGGGCCCGCGTTGGCGTCGCGCCGGCACTGCTCGAGCGCGGCCTTGGCCTTCGCCACGTTCTTCCCGGCGTCGGCGGGATCCCACTCGATGGGCGCGCGCACGTCGGTCGCGGGCTCGAAGTCGAACTCGGTCTCGGCGATGCCTTCCTTGCCGCCCTGGGGCGAAGGCCAGCCCTGGCCGCGCAAGACGCCGAGCATGCAGCTCTCCGTCTCGCGATCGCCGAGCGTGGACTGCATCAGGTGGGCCGACTTGGCTTTGCCCGACTGATCGATCCGGAGGTGGAAGCGCACCTTGCCGCCGAGGAACCGCACGCGCCCCGCGCCCTTCTGGAAGCAGCCCATCAGCGCGCTCTGGGACTTGCGGAAGGTGTCGAGCACCGCGCCCTCGTTCATGGCGCCGATCTCCGCTTCGACCGCGATCCCGGAAGACGGCTTGTCCCCGTCCGACGTCGGGCCGCTGTCCGTCGCGGGCACCGGCTCGGTCTGGGACGCGCCACACGCGGCGAGGAGGAGGGCGAAGCAGGTCAGGCGAGAGGCCATGCTGCGGGCACCGATACATGCTGCTGTCGTGGAAAGAAAGGCTCTGTTTCTCGTAGGATTCCGCCCTCGATGCACCGGCTCCTCCTTCTGTGCCTCCTCGCGACCGGCTGCGGTGACGGCAAGGACCCGGCGCCGGTCGGGCCGAGCGGCAGCGCAAGCGCCAAGGCGTGTGCGAAGTCCGAGGCGGTGCGCGAGCGCCTCGCGCCGATCGACGTCGAGGTCTCCCGCGTCCCGGTCCCCGAGGGGCTCACCCTGCCGCGCGCGGAACGAGGCGCGCGTGTGCCCGACGGCGGGATGGTCGTGGCGGTGAGCGGCGCTGCCTTCCTGGTGGACGGCAAGGAGGTGAAGGCGGAGGAGGCGGCCGCCCTCGTGGAGCGACGCAAGCAGATGCTCCGCGAGTCGGGCATGAAGCCGCTCGAAGGCGTGGCGCTCGCGCTCGACGCCCCGAAGCTGGATTCGACGCAGGTCGCCGCGTTCCTGCGCGGGCTCGGCGAGGGGACGGCCCTCTACGTCCTCGCGTCGCCGCCCGAAGGTCGCCGCGAGGGCGTGCCGAAGGCGCTCGAGAAGGGCTTCGCCTCGCTGGACTCGATGCAGCGCGCCGGCGCGCTGGCGGTCGAGCTGAAGCGCGCGCTCGGCCGGTGTCCTCAAGCCTCCGATTTCTTCGAGAGGCTCGCCGGCGCGGAGCCGGCGGCGCGCGCGCCCCTCCTGAAGAACAAGCTGCCGGAGGAGGTGGCCGCGTGTGGCTGCGCCGTCAGCGACGATCTGCCCGAGCTCGTCGCCTTCGCGCTCGCCGCCGACCCGCCCGTGGTGGGCAAACACGTCGTTCTGGCCCGGTCGGGGGCGACCCTCGCCGTGGGGCCCGCGAGCGGGCAGGCCTTCTACGACGCGTTGCCGACCGGGGGCGCGGCCCTGGCGATTCCGTCGCCCTGAAGGACCCCCGTACGGCGCGGGCACCCTTCTACCGTGCCGCTTCGCGTGCTAAGTGACTCCTTCTTGAGTTACGCGTGACCCTGCTGCTCGGAGGGACCGCATGAGCCGCATCTTCGTCGTCGTCTTCGCGATTGGAACCCTCGTCCTCGGCCTCGCCTGCGGCGACGGCGGAGGTGGCCCGCCCCCCGGCGTGGAGGGCGGAGGTCCGACGACCGAACAAGGCTTCAAGGCGCACTACTTCACGAGCTGGCAGGCGCCCCACATGCACTTCAAGGTCGGCGGCGCGTGGACGGATCTCCCCGGCGTGCCGATGGCCCCGGAGGTCGGCAGCTGGTTCGTCTACGAGCACGAAGAGGGCACTGGGACGATCGAGTTCGTCTTCAACGACGGCGCCGACACCTGGGACAACAACGGCGAGCAGAACTACACGACGACGCTGCGCGAGTTCTGGGTGAAAGACGGGCAGATCTACGACGCGTTGCCCGGTGGCTTCTGCGAGACCGCGGTCTGCGGCCCGGGGACCTGCAACGAGGCGGAGCGTCGCTGCGACTGCGAGGCCGGCTACGTCTACGACAAGACCGCCGAGACCTGCGTCGCCGACAGCTGCGCCGGCGTCGTCTGTGAGGCTGGCGGGCTCTGCAACCCCGACGACGGCACCTGCATCCCCGCCTGCACGCCCGACAAGACCGTGGGCGACTTCCAGTTCTGCACCATCACGACAAAGTCTTCCTATGCGCTCGTCGTGGAGTACACGGGCGCCGTCGATCTCGATCTCGCCGCGAGCGAGGTGAAGCTGAACGGCGCCTCGGTGGACCTGTCCGCTTCGTTCGATGCGGCGACGCAGAGCTTCGCCATCACGTCGCCCACCCTCGAGGCCTCGAAGTACAGCTACGTCTTCCGGCTGCGCGATCAGAACGGGGCGCGCATCCAGCCGCTCTTCGTCCCGATGTGGATCGGAGAGGGGATCCGCTATGCGGACTTCGGCTGGAAGGACGCGATCCTCTACCAGGTCATGACGGATCGGTTCCGAAACGGCGACCCCTCGAACGACATCGACAACGGGCAGGGTAGCCTCGCGCAGGTGACGGACGTCCGCAGTCAATGGCAGGGCGGCGACTTCCGCGGGATCATCGACAAGATCGAAGACGGCTACTTCGAGAGCATGGGCACAAACGCCCTCTGGATCAGCTCCCCGCTGTTGAACTCCCACGAGTCGCAGCCGGCGGTGCAGCTCGGCGACAACCGCCGCTTCTCAAGCTACCACTCCTACCACCCCATCGTCACCGGCTACACCGACGAGAACACGCTCGGCTACCCGAACCCCATCGAGACCGCCTTCGGTACGGCAGAAGAGCTGCACGAGCTCGTCAACAAGGCACACGCGCGCGGTATCCGCGTCATCCCCGATTTCGTGGCCAACCACGTCCAGAAAGAGGCGGCGCTCTACGCGCAGCACCCGGACTGGTTCTTCGGGTACAACCCCTGCGACGGCAACTGGGACGCGCACCGCGTGGACTGCTGGTTCACGACCGACATGCCGGACTTCGACTACGGCGGTCACCCCGCGGCCATCGACGCGGTGGTCGAGCACGCGGTCTGGATGGTCCAGGAGTTCAACTTCGACGGCTTCCGGGCGGACGCGCTCAAGCACATGGATGACGGCTTCGTTCGCGCGCTGAAGACCGCGGTCGTCGAGCGCATCGAGACCACGGTGGAGAACCACGACCTCTCGGAGGAGGCCACGGTCTTCTACATGGTGGGCGAGTCGCTCGGCGGCTGGGCCCGCTACCACGTCCGCGCCGACATGGTTCAGGGCCAGGTCGACGAGGAGTATTACAACCACGCCAAGGGCGCGCTCCTCTCGTTCTCCAAGAGCATCCGCGATCTGGCGAACTTCTCGCTCTACAACGACACCGCCTACCTCAGCCCCCAGCCCACGTTCTTCGGCCAGCAGGCGGGGTATCCGGGCGCGGTGATGGGGAACTTCTTCGGCAACCACGACCAGTGGCGCGCGCTCACCGAGGCCGGGGGCGACCACGGTCGCCTGCGCCTCGCGCAGACCTACCTGTTCACCTCACCCGGCAACATCCCGATGCTCTACCAGGGCGACGACATCGGGACCTTCGGCGAGGCCGACCCCGACAACCGCAAAATGCAGCGCTTCACGGGGCTCTCGGCGGACGAGCAGACATCCCTCGAGAGCGCGCAGAAGGCGGGCAAGGCGCGGGAGGCGCACAAGGCCCTCCGACGCGGGACACGTGAGAACGTCGTGCTCGAGGATTGGTTCTGGGTCTACAAGGTCACCTTCGAAGACGACACGGTCTACGTCGCGCTCAACCGCGACGCGGACAAGACCTGGGCGCCGCCGGCCGGCTACACGGACGTGCTCGGCAACTGCACGGGCAGCACCGTGCCGTTCATGTCCTCGTGTATCTTCGTCGCGCCCTGACGGCCGCGGAATCGAAGGCGTGATAGATTCGCGGGATGATGCGCAAGCTCGCGCTCCCTGTCCTCGCGGCCGTGGCCCGAGCCCTGCTCAGTCGTCGCACGCGGCGCGCGATCGCGCTGGTGATGGGCGGCTTGCTGGTCGCCCTCGGCTACGTCGCGCTGCGTCCGGCGCCGCCGGGCGAGAAGCTCACGCCCAAGGAGCGTGAGAGGATCTACGCCGCCCTGTTGAAACACGTGGAGCGCGGCGGGCCGAACCACCTCCACTCGCGCCGGCTCTACCACTACGCGCCGCCCTTCGCGGAGGCCGCGGGCGCAAACGTGCACGTCGTCCAGGCGGCCGCGCTCCTCCACGACGCGACGAAGGAGGACGGCAAGGGCGAGCCGAAGGAGAAGTTCTGCACACACGGCGAGCAGGGCGCCGACCTCACGAAGGCCGTGCTCTCCGAGATCGGCAAGTCCGAGACGTTCACCGAGACGGCCTCGGAGGCCGTGCGCGAGCACATGGGGCCGTGTGGCTTCAACTGGAGCTATCTGTCGCGGCGCTTCATGTCGAAGTTCTGCGACCGCAGGTTCCCCAAGCCGTCGAGCGCGGAGGCGAAGGTCCTCTACGATATCGACATGCTCGACCTCATGACGGTCGACGGCGTCGTGAAGGTGGCCGAGCTCCGGCAGAAGAACCCCGAGTTCGAGAAGGAGCCGCTCGAGGCTTCGGTGCGATCGGGCCCGGACTCCGCGTGGAAGAGCGTCGTCGACGCGAAGCAGACGCTCCTCACCGAGAAGGCGAAGAGCTGCGGCGCGGCCCTCGCGGAGCACACGAAGATCTTCGTCGACGGGCTCGACTTCGCGAAGGTGACCGACGTGCCTGCGCTGAAGCAGGCGGCCGCGGCTTACCTCGTCGCGAGCCCGCTTCCGAGCTGCTTGCCCGTCGTCCCGCCGCTCACGGACGGCCCGTCGCCGTGACGGCTCGACTCCTCGCCGCCGCTTCGGCGCTCCTCTTGGCCTGCGCGCCCGCCGAGGACGGGGAGGCGCGCCGCGTGTCACCGGTGCCACCCGCGCCGGAAGCGGTGATGCCACCCGGCGCTGCGAACGTCGACCCCGCGCCGAGCACGCGTGACGTGGCCGTGCTCGTGCTCGAGCAAGGGGGAGGGAGCCTGCGTGTCCTCTCCGCTCAGCGCGTGCCGCGCGAGCGCCTCGGCGCTTCCGCGCGGTTCAACGGCAAGGGGCGCGTCACCCATCGTTATCGTCTGGTCGGCGCCGCCGGCGAGTCGCTCGACGAGGGCGACATCGCGGCGCGGACCGAGGCACACGTCCCCCCGGGCCCGGCGGGGCCCGCCGCGCACGTGCCGCTCCCGACCTTCGCCTTCACGGTGCGCGCGCCGCAGCCGGCGGACGGCGAGCACCTGGAGATCGTCTCCGTCGATGACAAAGCCGTCATGGTGACGTGGCCATGAGGCGGAGGCTGTGCTTCGCGGCCGCGGCCGCGCTCTCGCTCGTGGGCTCTCTTGCGCGCGCCGAGTGCCCGCCTGCGGCGGGCGATTGTCAGGCGCTCCTCGAGACCGGCCCGACGGGCGGTCGGGTGGACTTCGTGGTCGTCGGGGACGGGTACACCGCCGCCGAGCGCGACAAGTTCTACGCGGACGCGGCGGCTGTCGCCGCCGATTTGCAGTCCGCCAGCACGTACGCGAGCTACGCCCCGGTCTTCAACGTCTGGGCGCTCTACGTGCCCTCGGCCGAGACCGGCGCGGACGACCCATCGACCGGGACGACGGTCGACACGGCCTTCGACGCCACGTACGGCTACCAGGGCATCGACTACCTCATCGGGGTCGACACGGGCGGCGTCTTCGTGGAGGTGAACGAACGCTTCCCCGAGCGCGACCTCGCGATCTGTATCGTGAACGCCCCGAAATACGGGGGCTCGGGCGGCCCGGTGGCGGTCACGTCCACCCACCCCGACTCGCTGCGCATCCTCGAGCACGAGATGGGGCATTCGTTCGCCGGTCTCGCCGACGAATACGAGACCCCCTACCCGGGGTTCCCGCCCGGTGATCCGGAGCCCAACGTGGCGCTGCTCGAGAACCTCGATCCATTGAAATGGAACGCCTGGGTCCCGCCAGGGACGCCCATCCCGACGCCGCTCGCCGCTGCGACGAGCGACTACGATCCGGTCGGCGCCTACGAAGGCGCACGTTATCTCAGCACGGGCGTCTTTCGGCCCTCGCCGAAATGCCGCATGCGCGAGCTCGGGTTCGACTTCTGCCCCGTTTGCTCGGAGGCGGTCGTGCTCGGGTTCTCGGAGCTGCGTTACCTGGTGGACGACGTGACGCCAGCCGAGGGTGCAGCGATCCCCGCGAAGGGGCCGTCGCTCGTCACGGCGGTCGTGCCCGCGCTCGAGGAGCTCGGCTTCGCCTGGTCTGTCGACGGCGTGCCCGTCGACGGGGCCGTCACGGCCGAGCTCACCCTGGATCCGACGGCGCTCGGTCTCGGCGACGGCGCTCACGCGATCACCGTGACCGTACACGACACGACGCCGCTCGTTCGCACCGACGACGACGGGCTGATGACGGCCACGTTCACGCGAACGCTCGTCGTCGACAGCACACTGCCCCCGGTCGGCGGCGAAGGTGGCGCGGGCGGCGCAGGCGGCGCGGCGAGCGGCGCCGGCGGCGCGCCTCCAGACGGCGATGAGCCCGAGAAGGAAGACGATGGCTGCGGCTGCCGCATCGGAGGCGAGCCAGTTGGCCGCGAGGGCTTCGTCTTCGCGCTCGCGGCGCTCTTCGTGCTGCGGCGTCGCCGAAGGTGATCATGGTCGGCGCGCTGACGAGGGGGAGGCGCCGGGCTCTCGGCGTCGCGGTCCTCGGAGGCTTGGCCGGGATGGGTGGCGCGGGGTGTGACCGAGCGTCGAAGCCGGTGGCGAGCGCGCCTTCGGCGCCTCGGTCTTCGGCGGCGGTTGTCGTGGTGCCTCCTCCCGCGACGGTTGCGGAGCCCGAGCGCCCTGCGCCGGACGTCGCGGCGGGAGCGGCCGCACCTCCTCCTCCGAACCCCATCCTCCCCGACTGCGTCGACGATCCTGCGGGGGGCGAGCCGGAGTGCGTCTGGAAGCGCTTCGCGCTCGCCATTCAGGCGAACGATGCCGAGCTGAGGCTCGCGAAAGATGCCGAAGGATGTCCGGACTCGTCCTTCGCGCGCGATCTCGATCGGCTCGCGCGCGGCGCCCCGGGGCTCCTCCGCCAGAGCTCGTGGATCAGCCTCATGGGCGCACATTGCGCCGCGGAGCTCGACCATTGTGAGCTCGTGGGAACGGTGGTCTGGCGCGGCAGCGTCTTCGGTGTCCGCCTGAGTCACGAAGGCGTGGGGCGCGCATGGCAGGGCGACGAGTCGACGCGGTTCGTCACGCCGGGAGCAGGGGGCAGCTGCGCGGACTGAGCCCCCGCTCGTTTGCTGCGCCGCCGAAGCTCATGGTCTGCTCATGCGGGCGCCTCGTGGCTTGTCGTACTTCTCGGTGAACCAGGCGTCTCGATGACGCCGGAGGGACAGCCAGGCGTGCCTGGCGGCCGTCTCAATAGAAAGGTGCCCCATGATCAAGAAGACATCGGTCTTTGCCGTAACGGTCGCGCTGGCGATCCTGCCCGCTTCAGCCAGGGCCGCGGGCCCCGCCTGCGCGAGGTGGAACACCGAGGTCACGGAGTGTGACGTCTATCCGAACGTGGCCAACTGCGCGAGCGGTGGGCTCAGCTTCAGCCAGCGCAGGAACTGGAAGTCCAAGCTCTACGTCAAGACCTTCGAGGAAGCCTGCTCGAACTGGAAGAAGTATGGCTACCCCAATCAGGCGGCTCCCTATGCCTCGCAGCTGATCTCGCCCACGCAGGCGCGGTGCTCGGTGGACGACAACGGAAACGGTCTGCCGGACGACGCGATTCAGGCTGTTCTGGACAAGGAGCCCGACGTTCGGGAGAGCTGTTGCAAGCGGGAGCCCAACGGGCCGAACAAGGCGCTGACCATCGACGGCAGCTATGCCAAGTTGGTTAACCCTATCAACCCCCAATTCGCTACCGTGGTGTATCTTCCTCCTGCGTATGGTCGCGAGTTCAGCACTCTGACCTTCTCGCACAACGGGACCGTCTACGTTTCGCAGATCGAGCGGATCCGCAACTGGAACAAGGCTCGTTTCGGTGGGCCGAGCAACGCCAATACCTGGTACACCGACCTGAAGACGGGGAACGACCCCGCGATGATCGCGCTCGAGACGGCGAGCTGCGGCGGGGTGCTGAACAACTCGGCCAACGCACCCTGGGAGTGCAAGCCGCAGGTTCACCACATGATTCCGCGGGTAGACGAGAACGGCTGTGACTGCGGTCCGAACTCGGCGGAGAACGCGCTGGTCATTTCGGCCAAGCTCAACGGGGAAATGAGCAACAACTGCAATGACCCGAAAATGATCGCGATATTGGACAAATGGGCGCCGGAGAATCTGGCTGGCGCCGGGGCCGCAATGGAGCAGTCGCCGAAGTTGGCGATGAACGATTTTCAGATCAGCCGGGCGCGCTGGCAGGAGAGCCTCGCGACGCATTCTCTTGCGCCGATGTGTGTCGGGCTCTGAGAGGCGCCGGCCTCATGCTGCACGGCACGCGGCGATCGCCGGACCGGTGCGGCCGCGCCGCTTCACGTGGTGGTGCGGCTGCACCGCTCACGCCACGAAGCGGCGCTCGACGCGGCCTTCGCGAAGCACGGCGATCTCCCCCTCCGCGAGCGCTTCCCACGGCTCGGCGGAGAGCGGGACGCTCGAGACGAGCGCGACGTTCTGGCGACCCTCGGGAGCGAGCTCGACGCCGGAGAGGGACATGCCGTCTTCGGCTGCGGCGCAGGTGCGACACAGGAGGTGGAGGCCGGGTGCGCGGATGGTGCCATCGGGCTGGGTCCGGCGGTGCGCGTGCGCGACGATCATGTCCCCGTCGCCGTAGAGGAAGTTGGCCGGGCCCAGTCCGGCAAGCTCGCGCGCGAAGCCGGCGATGCAGGCGAGCCGGTCGTCGAGCGCGGGTGAGTCGGCCTGCTCGTAGAGCGGCGCGAGGCGATCCAGGAGGGCGCAGAAGGCCTGCTCCGAGTCCGTCTCGCCGACGGGGCGAAAGCGTCGCGTCACGAACCGCCCATCGGAATCGAGGCCCTTCAAGGTGCCGTTGTGAGCGAAGACGTGCATGCGCCCGCCCAGCTCGCGCACGAATGGCTGCGTGTTGCAGAGCCGCCGGTCCCCCACGGTGGCCTTGCGGATGTGCACCAGGGTCAGCGCGGAGCGAGGGTGCGCGTCGCCGAGGAAGCGGAGCCAGCGGCTCTGCGCCGCGGGCTCCGGGGCTCGATGCACGAAGACGTCCCGCTCGTCAGCGAGGGCGATGCCCCAGCCATCGACGTGCGGTCCGGTCTCGCCACCATGTCGCGCGAGCTCGTCGAGGGAGAGCCGCACCGTCGTGGGGTAGAGAGAGGCGACAGCCAAGAGCTCGCACATGGCGCACCAGCCTTATTCGAGCCGGCGAGCGGCGGCGACGGTTCGCGAGCGCTTCCTTTGCGTGAGGCTTCCGTTGCTCCGCAGGTCCTTCGCCCGGAACGGGCCCACCAGCTTCAACGGAACAAGGCGTTCGCGACGACGATGCGCTGGATCTCGCTCGTGCCTTCGTAGATCTCGGTGATGCGGGCGTCGCGGTAGTGGCGCTCGATGGGGTACTCGACCGAGTAGCCGTAGCCGCCGTGGATCTGGATGGCCTTGTGGGTGACCCGCGTCGCCATCTCCGAGGCGAAGAGCTTCGCCATGGAGCTCTCGGCGGTGTGCTTCTGGCCGAGGTCCTTCATGCGCGCGGCACGCAGCACGAGGAGGCGCGCGGCCTCGATCTCGGTCGCCATGTCGGCGAGCATGAACTGGATGGCCTGGTGATCGCAGATCGGCGCTCCGAACGAGTGGCGCTCCTTGGAGTAGGCGACCGACTTCTCGAAGGCGGCCTGCGCGATGCCGATTGCCTGCGCGGCGATGCCGATGCGTCCGCCGTCGAGCGTGCTCATCGCGACCTTGAAGCCCGCGCCGACCTCCCCGAGGATGTCCTCCTTCGCGACGCGCACGTTCTCGAAGAAGATCGTCGCCGAGTGGGCGGCGTGGATGCCGAGCTTGTGGTCCGGCGCGGCCACGCTGAAGCCGGGCGTCCCGCGGCGCACGAGCATGGCGGTGTGCTTCGGCTTCACCGCGTCCTGCGTGGAGATGGCGAAGACGATGATGTGCTCGGCGTGGGGACCGCACGTGATCCAGTTCTTCGCGCCGTTGAGGATGAAGCCGCCGTCGCCCTGGGCGTCGGCGACGGTCTTCATCATGCGGGCGTCGGAGCCCGAAGCCGGCTCCGTCAGGCCGAACGCGCCGAGCATCTGCCCCGAGGCGGTGGGCGCGAGCACGCGCTCCTTCTGCTCCGGCGTCCCGAACTTCTCGAGCGGGTCGCAGAAGAGCGAGTTGTTCACGCTCATGATGACGCCCGTGGACGCGCAGGCGCGGCTCATCTCTTCGACGACGATGGCGTAGCTCACGTGGTCGAGCCCCGCGCCGCCATGCTCGGCGGGGATGGCCATCCCCAAGAAACCGAGCTCAGCCATCTCGGTGACGATCTCCGCCGGCCAGCGGCCGCTCCGGTCGAGCTCGGCCGCCTTGGGCTCGACGGCGCGCTTGGCGAACTCGCGCGCGGTGGACTGGACGAGAGACTGTTCCTCGGTGAGCTCGAATCGCATGGTTGGTCGCGAGCGGAAGGGCTGCTTCTCGGGTCAGAGGCCGAGCGCGCCAGCCAGGAGGCGCAGGGCGACGGCCGCCACCAGCCCTCCTAGCACGACCCCGACGAGGAGGAGCGTGATCTTCTTTTTGCGCTGCTTCGCCGCCTGCCGCCGCGCCACCATCTCGGCGAACGCGCGCGACGCGTGGTGGCTCCGCGGGCCCGAGTAGGGCTCGAGCTGCAGACGATCCCCCTCCGCCTTCGGCGCAGAAGGAGGTGCGTCCGGGCTCGGAGGGTTGTAAGCGCGAGGATCCGGAGTCACGAACCGATGACCGAGGGTAGCAAACCCACAACCGTCTCGCCTGCTTTGCTGCGCCACGCTGCGTCGATCGTCGCGGGCAACCAGGCCTTGGCTTGGGAGACGGAGCAGAAGGTCCTCGACGCAGCGCGGCTCGAGCGTGGCGTTTTGGCCGTGCTGCGCGATCCCGCCAAGGGCTTCTATCTGGTCGCAGTAGACGAGGCCGGCGAGGTCGTCGGTCAGCTCATGGTGACCTACGAGTGGAGCGATTGGCGGGACGGCACCTTCTGGTGGATCCAGAGCGTGTACGTCGTGCCGCCAGCGCGCAGGCGGGGCGTCTACCGCGCCCTCTACCAGCGCGCGCTCGAGATGGCCAAGGCGGACAATGGGGTGTGTGGCGTTCGCCTCTACGTCGAGCGCAAGAACACACCGGCGCAGGCGACCTACGAGGCGCTCGGCATGATGCGCGCCCACTACGAGATGTTCGAGGTCGACTTCGTGCTGGGCTCGGAGCTGGCATGACCCTTGATGCTGGAGAGGCGCATGCCCGCCCTCACGAGGGGTCACGATGCAGAACCTCCATCCTCGCGCCACCCAATCCGCCGCCCCGCTCCAGCCCCCCACGGTGGAGGTCTACGATCAAGGCGTGTTCATCGTGACGCTCGTGCCCGGGCTCGAGCTCCGCGGTGTGCTCATCGACGACAGCGTTTGGTTTGCCTGGTTCATGGCCGAGAAGCCGATGACGGAGGCAAAAGAGGCCGCCCGCGCCTGACGTGAGCGCTCAGGGACCGCCGCCGGCCCCGGCGTTGCACGGGTCCATCGTCGTCTCGCACTCGGACGAGCAGCCCATGCACGCGCAGTCGTAAATCTGGTCGAAGATGGGCGCGGTCTGGGGGAACATGGCGTCACAAGCGGCGAAACAAGCCGGGTCGGTGCAGCCCTGCGCGCACTGGCCCCAGCCCTGGATGCAATCCTGGTCGTTGAAGCACGGGTTGACGCAGTCGTTCTGGAAGACGCAGCCCTGACAATCGTTGGGCGCGCCGCCTCCCTGGCCGCCGCCGCCCTGCCCGCCTTGGCAGGCGCTCAGGCAAGCCTGGAGGGCAGGGGGAGGTGTGCCGCCTGTGGACGCGATGATGTCCGCACACGAGGCGTCGTTGATGCAGCTCATGGGGCAGTCGAACATCGGGTTCTGGCAGTCGACGCCCATCGCGCAGGCGTCGAAGCCGGTGCACTCGAGGATGTGCGCGCAGCCTTGCTCGCAGTTGTTGCCCCCGCCTGTCGAGCTCGACGACACGCTGGAGGTCGTGCTGACGGTCGTGGTGCCGACCGAGGTCGATACGCTGCCCGTGGTGACCGTGGTGGTGCCGCCGACCGTCGTGCTGCCCCCGCTGCCGCCCGTCCCGTCGACGGTGTCGACCTCGCTGCTGCAACCGATCGCGAGGCCGAGGACGAGGGAGGAGGCGGTGAGGAAGCGCATGGGGGCGCGGATCTTGTCGCAGGGGCGAGGCCGGGCGCAAGAGGCACCGAACGATCGGCCGACCCGGCGCCTGCGTGCGGCCCGCGCTCGACGGCTCGCCCGCGATCGTCGTGCTACAAATCAGCGGATGGTCACCTGCCGAGAGGAGGCCCAACGTTGGGTCCACCGCTACGCAGCCGGCGGCGCGATCTTCGCCGCGTTCCCCATTCCGGTCTCGACGGCGCCGCTCCTGGCCGCGCTCGAGACCCACATGGTCGGGGTGATCGGCGGGATCTACGGCGACTCCCCCAGCGCTCCCGCGACGGCAGCGGCCGGCGGGACGTTCGCCGCGATGGGCACCGGGCTGAAGTACATCGCCGCCGAAGCGATCAAGCTCGTCCCGGTGGTCGGCCCCGCGATCCGCGGCGTCATCGCAGCGGGGACGATCGAGACCATCGGTCACGCGCTCATCGCGCACTACGAGCGCAAGTACCCGGGAAAGGTCTTCACGAAGACCGAGAAGGACTGACGCCTCTCCTGTAGAGTTGTCGCCGGTACTTGAGCAGCGACGATTGGCAGAAGATCGACGTCCTCGAGCGCGAGGGCCAGAACCTTACGGCGGAGCCGCACGGGGCAGCGCAGACGTACGGGCGTGACGCCGAGGTCGACGCGCTCGCGTGCGCGCTCGCCGGGCGCAAGAGCGCCGTCTTGCTCGGTCCGCCCGGCGTGGGCAAGACCGCGGTTGTCCGGAAGCTCGTCGCGCGTGTGGCCCAGGGAGCGGTGCCGGCGCTCCGAGGCGCGTCGGTGTGGGAGATCGCGACGACGGGGCTGGTCGCCGGCACGCGGTACACCGGCATGCAGGAGGAGAAGATCGCCTCGCTCCTCAAGTCGGCGCGGCCGGATCGGCTCGTCTACGTCAGCGACCTCTGGAACATCACCGTGGCCGGTTCGTACGACACGAACCCGCGCGGCGTCTACGATCTGCTCCGCCCGGGGATCGAAGCCGAGCGCCTCGTGATCTTCGGCGAGATGAGCCCGGGGCGCTGGGACAAGCTCTGTCGTGAGTACCCCTTCCTGGAGCGGGATTTCGCGACCATCACCCTCGCACCGACCGAAGAGGAGGAGACGAAGGAGGTCCTGACGCGGGTCGCACAGGAGCTCGGGCCCGAGGTCGTGTTCGAACGCGCGGCGATCGAGCGCGTCTACGCGCTCGCGCGGAAGTTCCTCCCGACGCAGAGCTTCCCGGGCAAAGGTGTGGAGCTGTTGCGCAAGGCGGCGCTGTTCCGGCGCGGCTCGGCGAGCGCGCCGCGTGGCTTGCCGGTGGACGACGGCGCCATCGAGGAGATGTTCGCCAAGCAGACCGGCTTGCCGATGCACGTCGTGTCGCCGCGTGTCTCCGTCACGTACGACGAGATGAGCTCGTTCCTGAGCGAGCGCGTTCTCGGTCAGGACGACGCGGTGGCGGCCATCTGCGACGTCCTCGCGCTCTACAAGACCGGGCTCTCGAACCCGGACAGGCCGATCGGCGTCATCTTGCTGGTGGGGCCCACCGGGGTCGGCAAGACGGAGCTCGCGAAGGCCACCGCCGAGTTCCTCTTCGGGAGCCGCGAGCGGATCTTCCGCGTCGATCTGAGCGAATACAAGGACTACCACTCGTTCGAGAAGCTCATCGGAGATCCGCGGAAGGGGACGACGGGCCAGCTGACCGACTTCGTCCGCAAGAGCCCGTTTGGTGTCATCTTGCTCGACGAGTTCGAGAAGGGGCACCCGAACATCGCCGACCTCTTCCTGCAGGTGTTCGACGACGGCCGCCTGACGGACGCCTACGGCGAAGCGGTGGGCTTCCAGCACACGCTGCTCCTTTTGACCTCCAACGTCGGCGCGGACATGAGCGCGCTCGAGCACTCGATCGGCTTCGCGGGCGAGGCGAAGGCGAGCCCCGAGCGGATCGAGCGCGAGGTCCGCCGCGCGCTCGAGCAGCACTACCGCCCGGAGTTCTTGAACCGCATCGATCGCGTCCTCTTCATGCGGCCGCTGAAGCGGGAGGACCTCCGCCGCATCGCCCGGCGCGAGCTCGGCAAGATCTACAAGCGCGAGGGACTGGTCGAGCGCGACCTGCTCCTCGAGGTCGACGACGGCGTCATCGACCTCATGCTCGACGAGGGAACCGACACCAAATACGGCGCGCGACCGCTCAAGCGCGCGATCGAGGAGCTGCTCGTGGTGCCGCTCGCGCGGGCTCTGCTCGGCGGCGCCGATCGCCGCTTCCAGCTCCTCCGCGTCGCACGCTCGGGGCGCTCCGTCGCGCTCACCTTCGAGCCGACGGAGGCGTCGCGCCGTCTCGACAACCTCGAGCGACGCGCTCGCGTGAGCGATGGGGAGGGGGGAACCGTGAGCCTCTCTCTGGCCGACGTGCGCAGCGGCGTCGGCGCGCTCTACCAGGGGTTGCTCGTGCTCGAGCGCGTGGCCGACATCGACGGCATGCGCCGCGAGCTCGCGACGCTCGAGGCGCGCGAGGCGTCGCCGGCGTTCTGGGAGGACGCCTTCGGCCGGAGCGGCATGCTCGTGCGCCGCCACCGGCTGAGCGTGGAGATCCGCCGCCTGGAGATCTTGCGCGGCGAGCTCGACGCCGTCCGCGAGCTGGCCGAGGCCTCCTTCCTGGAGGCGGACGACTCGGTCGCGCGCGAGCTGACGGACGCCTACGCCCGCCTCGTGCGCCGCATGCGCCGGGCGGAGCGCGAGATCGTCGGGTTCGACGAGCGCGACCAGGGCGACGCGCGCGTCGTCTTGACGCCGGCCGGCGCGCAGGAGGGCGCGGCGGCGTGGGCCACGGAGCTCGCGCAGATGTACGCCGGCTGGGCGCGTGATCGGGGCTACGACGTCGAGGTCGCGACGAGCGCCGACGGCGTGCACCAGGTGAACGTGGCGGGCGCCTACGCGTACGGTTACCTCCGCGGCGAGGCCGGCGGTCACCGCCTCGTCACCGCGCCACCCGACAAGGGCCAGCGCCGGGGCGAGGCGTTCCTCGCTCGCGTCGAGGTCCTCGCGAAGGACGAGGAGCCGAAGTCGCTCGTCCGGCTGGAGGACGTCGCGCCGATCCGGACGTACGACCTCTGGCACTCGCACGGCGTGCGCGACCGGGTCACCGGCCACGCAGACGGCGACACGCGCCGCGTGCTCGCCGGCAAGATCGACGCCTTCCTGGAGGCGCACGCGGACCTGCGCGCCGGGAGCCGCGACAAGGAAGAGCCTCAAGGTGGCGTGAGCCCCGAGGTGAACTGAGCAGGCGAGCTCAGCGCTTCTTCACGAAGCGGTAGGCGTGCTGATCGTGCTCCACGACCAGGTCGCCGCCCTCGAGCCGGAACGGGAGCCCCCCGACCGGCGGATCGATGAAGGTGAGCGTCTCGACCGCGCCGTCTTTCTTGTAGCCCAGTCGACTCTTCCACTCGCCGGCGTCGAGGACGAGGCTCTTGTCCTTCGCTCGGCTGACTGTCAGGGCACCCAGCTGGCCGTTTTCGTACTTGCCGACCAGGCGGTCGCCGACCTCCTCCGGCACGGCCCCGAGGTCGGTCTTTCGAATCTTCTCGAGCATCCGCTGCTCCTCCGCGAGCTCGCGCTCGAGGACCTTCTTCGCGCGCGGCTTCTCGCCGAACACGATCTCGAGGAAGCGGCTCGTGACGCCGTCGAGCAGCTTGGTGCCGCCGCCGTTGGTCAGGACGACCAGGCCGATGTTGCGCTCGGGGATCAGGAAGAGGCGCGACGAGGAGCCGAACGTCCCGCCGTCGTGGGAGACGACCGCGAGGCCCTTGCGCACGCCCGAGCCCAGCCCGAGCCCGTAATACCCCTTCGCCGACGCCTTCGTCCTCGGCTTCCGTCGCTCGTACAGGTTCGCCTCGGAGACGACGCGGTTGCCCTCCGGGGTCACGCCGCCAGCGAGCTCCACCAGGGCGTAGCGCGCCATGTCCGCCGCGGACGAGAACACGCCGCCAGCGGGCGCATAAGGAAGGACGAAAGACTCGATGTCGAAGGGCAGGGTGCTCGGCTTTCGTCCCTCGACCAGGAGAGACTGCGCGTGGGGGTAGGCGGCGGTCTTCCGCGCGGCGGCGAAGTCGAGCGTGGTGTCCTTCAAGCCCATCGGGTCGAAGACCTCCTTCTTCATCGCGGCCGAGAACGCCTTGCCGACCTCGCCCTTCGCGACCACCCGCGCCGCGAGGAAGCCCCCGAGCGTCGTCAGCTGGTTGTTGTACTGGAAGGTCTCGCCGAAGGCGGTGGTCGGCTTCTGCTGTTCGAACGCCTGGAAGATGGAGGACGGCGGCTTCTTTGCGTATTCGAACACGAGCTCCATGTCCTGGCGGGGCATCCCGGTGCACGCGCAGAACGTGTCGGCGATCGTGAGCCGGTCGGTGATCGCAGGATCTCCGGTCCGGAACGTCGGGAGGAGCTCCTTCACCTTCGTGTCCCAGCTCAGCTTGTTCTGGTCCACCAGGCGGGCGACGAGGAGGGTGGAGAGGCTCTTGGTGACCGACCCGATCAAGAAGGGCGTGTGGACGTCGACGGGCTCGTCTCGTCCGGCTCGTCGCGTCCCGACGGCGCGGGTGAACACGACCTGGCCGTCGCGGACGACGGCTACCGCCACGGCGGGCGCCCCCGTGAGCTCCTTCATCTCGTCGATCGCCTGCTCGAACGTGGCCTTGGCGTCGCCGTCGAGCGCGACCGGCGTGGCCTTCGAGAGGTCCTCCTCTTCGACGCCGGGCATCGTCAGCCCGAACACGATCTGACGCATGTGGGCGCCGCGGCGGCTGAACGCGCCGGGCTTCCCTTCGATGACCGTGCTGACGGTCTTGTCGCCTTTCCGCCGCGTGTTGACGATGAAGACCTTGTCCTCCGGCTTCTCCGGGCGGTGCACGACCTCGTAGATCTCGTCCCAGCCGCCCTCGTCCGTCGTGGTCATCTCGTCTGCAAACGAGGTCGGCTCCTTCGCGCCCACGGCCTCGAGGAGCTTGGTCTTGGCGGCCTTCGCGTCGCTCGCGGGGACGACGAGCACGACGATGCGCATGTCGCCCTCGGGGTCGATCGCCTCGAAGCCGCCGGCGAGCTCGGTCATCTTCCAGCCCGCCGGCGCGGTGGTCTTGCCGCCGTTCGGGAGCGAGACGGGAGTCTCGGCCTCGAGGGTCCGAGGCTGACCGACGGGCGAGCCGAGCGTGGGCGCCGACTTCGGCGCGGGCTTCGAGGTGGTGGCGGGTGCAGCGGGAGGCGACTGCGTGATGGGCGCGGGCTGACAAGCGGCGAGGCAAACGAGGAGCGGGATCGAGCCGAGGTCGAGGGCGCGCATGGCCCGGCTGTTACCACGAGGGCGGGCGCGCCCTGCTCGATTCCGCGTCGCGTTCGTTCCAGGATAGGATGACATCGATGGCTCGACGCGCCCTCTCTGGCGCCCTCGCGTGCACGCTGGTGCTCTGGGGTTGCTTCACCTTCGACGGGGCGGAGAGCCTCCTCGCCGGCGGGGGCGGTGCGGGCAGCGGCGGAATGCAGCAGTCATCGACCGCGTCTTCTCAGGTCTCGAGCTCCGCGACGGGCGAGGGCGGCTCGGATTGCATCGGTGGGACGCCCAACGGGATCTGCTCGGGGACGGAGCCGTGCACCTGCGAGGACTGCGAATCGACGGCGCTCTGCAACCCCGACCAGTGCGAGACGAACGACTACTGCGACGACAAGGACTCGTGCACCTGTCCGGACTGCTTCGCCAGCTCGGTCTGTCCCCCCGACGCGTGCTTCGAGGATGCGATCTGCGACTCGTACATCGAAGGGTGCCACTGTGACGACTGCTGGGACCACCCGCAGTGTCAGGGCGTGGTCGCGCTCTGCGCAGGGGGAATGCCCGACGGAACGTGCGAGATGGCGGGCGAAGGGTGCGAGTGCCCGGACTGCGCCGGGAGCCCGAGCTGCACGACGTGCAGCGTCGACGGGATGTGCGCGCCGAAGGAGCCGTGCGAGTGCGCAGACTGCGTCAACACGCCGTGGTGCGCGAGCTGCCCGCCCCCGGACCAGTTCTGCTACGCGCCCATCGAAAAGTGCACCTGCCCCGACTGCGTCGGAGATCCAGACTGCCCCTAGCCGCGGTACCCTGGGGAAGGCGATCGAGATGGCCTTCTCCCTGATCCGGTACCTGCAGGTCTTCGCGCTGGCTGCGCTCGTGGCCCTGGCGCCGCTCGTCGTCGCCAGCACGGCGAGGGCGGTCGAGCCCAGCCCGCAGGACAAGGCTCTCGCGGCCAAGCGTTTCCGCGAGGCAACCCGCCTGTTTAAGCTGAAGGAGTTCCGGAGGGCAGCCGAGATCTTCGAGGAGGCCTACAGCATCGCGCCTCATCCGGACGCGCTCTTGAACGCCATGGACGCGTACGAGCAAGCTGGTGAGCTGTCGCTCGCGGCCGAGGCGAGCACGCGGCTGTTCGCCGACTTCAGCGAGGGGCCTGCACGCGTCGTCGCCGAGCGACGCCTCGCCCGGCTCGCGCCCAAGCTCGGCAGGCTGCGGATCGAGGTCGACGCCGGCGGCAGCGATCTTCGGGTGAACGGCGCGCCGGCGCGCGCGGGGGACCGATGGGTCGACCCGGGGCGCCACCTCGTCGAAGCCAAGTACGGCGACACGATGGTCGACAGACGCGTCGAGGTCGCTGCCGGGGCGGTCGCATCGGTGAGGCTCGAAGCGCCCAAGGCTCCGGCGCCGGCGCCGCCAGCCGAGAAGGACGACGGATCGTGGGAGCGCCCGATCCACCCGGGGTATTTCTTCGGCGGTGTCGGCCTGTCGGTGCTGTCGACGAGCCTCCTCATCTGGAGCGGCGTCGACACGGAGAACGCCCGCGCCGAGTTCGACGCAAAGCCCACCCGCGATGGGCTCGACGACGGGCGGTTCCGACAAGCGCGCACGAACGTGCTCGTGGGTACGACGACGGTCCTCGCCGTCGCGACCGCGCTCGTCGGCGCCTTCGGCGTCGACTGGACCTTCGGTGCCAAGGGAGCCGGTCAGCCGCAGTCGACCGGCAGCATCGGGTTGCGGGTCGGTCCTCTCGGTCTGGGTGTCGAGGGGACCTTCTGATGTCCACGCCGGAGGGCGCGGGCACCCAGACACCGTCGAGCGTTCGCTCGGGCGATCAACCTGGTCGTTACGTCCTCCTCCTCGAGCTGGCCGCCGGCGGCATGGGGAGCGTCTACGTGGGGCGCCTTCGCGGCGCGGCCGGCTTCGAGCGGCTCGTCGCCATCAAGCGGATGCACCAGCAGATCATGGCGGACCGCGACCTCGTGCTCTCGTTCCATGAAGAAGCTCGCATCGCCTCCCTCGTCCACCACCCCAACGTCGTCCAGGTGCTCGATGTCTACGAGGAGAACAACGAGCACATGCTCGTCATGGAGTACGTCGACGGCGTTTCGCTGTCGGTCCTCGCCAAGGCGGCGCGCAAGGTCCGCACGCGAGTCCCGCTCCTCGTCGCCGTTCGCATCGCCATCGAGGCGGCCCGCGGCCTCCACGCCGCGCACGAGACGCGCGACCTCGACGGCCGCCCGCTCTGCGTCGTCCACCGCGACGTGAGCCCTCACAACATCCTCGTCGCCGCGAACGGGTCCGTCCGCGTCACGGATTTCGGGATCGCGCACGCGATGCTTCGCGCCGTTCAGACCGAGCGCGGCGAGCTCAAGGGCAAGGTCCGCTACATGTCGCCCGAGCAAGCGGAGTGCAGGCCGCTCGATCGGCGCGCCGACATCTTCTCGCTCGGCATCGTGCTCTGGGAGCTCATCACCGGTGAGCCGCTCTACAACGGGCTCGACACGCTCTCGAACCTCCAGCTCGCCACGGCGGCGCACGTCGATCCACCCTCTTCCCGGCTCGCGGAGGTGCCGCCCGAGCTCGACGCCATCATCCTTCGCGCGCTCGCTCGCGATCCGGCGGAGCGTTTCCCGACCGCGGAGGCGTTCGCCAACGAGCTCGAGTCGTGGGCCGTGGCCGCGCGCTCGCTTGCGACACCGGCCGACGTCGCGGCGACCGTGGACGATCTCGCGGGCGGCGTGCTTCTGGCGCGGCAACGAGATCTGCAGAAGTTTCTCACGGTGCGCTCGGGTGACGCATGGCCGAAGCCGCCTCCGGTGGCGCCAGCGGACGCGACCCCGGCGACGAGCGTCGGATCGATCGGGACCGTGCAGCCTCCGGTGGACCGTGGTCGCGGCGCGCTCAAGCTCGTCGCGCTCCTCGGAGCGGCTGGCGTCGCCGTCGTGGGCGGCGTCGCGCTGCTCGTGCGGTTCGTGAGCTCGCCGGCACAACCGCCCGCGAGCGCCACGGCCAAACGGCCTTCGGGCTCCGCCGTCGACCTCGTCACCCCTCCGCCCCCAGCCCCGAGCGCGTCGGCGTCGGAGAGACCCGTCGCGTCCGCGAGCGCGCAGCCGTCTGCCAGGCCCGCTCCGACCGGCAAGCTGGGGCCGCCGCCTCCTGCCATCGAGCTCAGGGACAACCCTTACGAGTGAGAGCGGCGTCGCCGGTGGGCTCAGGCGTTTCCCCCGATTCTGCGGCCCACCGCGCGCGTGTACGATGGCTCTCGAATGACCCGCCCTCCCGAGCACCGGTCTCTCGCCGCGTATGCGCCCGGTGGGCTCGCGATGCCGGAGGCGCTCTGCGCGCAGATCCGGGCGGCGTACGGCGCGCCGGCGCGCAGCTACCACGACAACGCTCACCTCGACGAGGTCCTCGAGCGCTTCGGCGAGGTCGCGCGCGAGGTCGGGTGGGAGCGCCCGAACGAGGTGTTCCTCGCGCTCGTCTTCCATGACGTCGTCTACGAGCCGGGCGCGAAGGACAACGAGGCGCGGAGCGCCGAGGTCGCCGAGCGCGCGATCTCGGACCACCTCGCGGGGGAGAACATCGACGTCGCGCGGGTGAAGGAGCTCGTCTTGCTCACGGCGCGGCACGGCGCGCTCGAGGAGGCGGACGTCGACCGCGACGCGGCGCTCTTCTGCGACTGCGACATGGCCATCCTGGCCGCGCCCGTCGAGGCGTTCGCGGCCTACGATCGCGGCATCGCGCGCGAGTACTGGTCTGTGCCGGCGGAGCTCTTCGCGGTCGGGCGCAGGCGGTTCTTCGAGGGCCTGCTGGCGAAGCGGTCCATCTTCCTCTCTCCGTGGGGGCGCGCGCGCTTCGAGGCCGCCGCGCGTGCGAACCTGGCGCGCAAGCTCGCCCCGGAGGCGGGCGGTTGAGCGCGCCTCCGGCGCCGGCCGCGGAGCTCTCCGACGTGGGGCTCTACGGGATCATGGAGAGGTACGGCAACCTCGCGATCTCCGCGGTGCTCGACGTGCGGCGGGGGTTCTCGAAGGTGGAGCTCGAGCGCGCCCTCGAGGCTACGATCGCCGACTTCCCGGTGCTCGGTCACCGGTACGAGCCGGGCTTCTGGCGAGACCGCTGGGTGTGGGTCGACGAGCCGATCTCCACGTCGCTCACGGTCGTCGACGACTGCGACGTAGAGGTGGAGACCGAGAGGTGGGCGCACCGGCCGATCGACGCGACGCGCGAGCGTCAGATCCGGCTCGTGGCGATCCGACGCGGGCCGAGCCGGACGCGGCTGATCCTCACGGTCTTGCACCTCGCGGTCGATGGCGCGGGGTTCTCCGCCGTCGGGCACGTGTTCGGCGCGCGGCTCTACGGGATCGAGCCCGCTGCCCCCGTGGATTCTCGGCGCGACATCTGGCGCACCCTGGATGGCCTCGGGCCTCACCATTGGTTGGCGATGCCGCTCGCGCTCCTGCGTTCGCTCAAGCGTCCTCTCGAGCAGCGAGCGGCCGCCAAGCGGCAGCGGGACCTCCCGAGGGACGGCCGGGACGTCCCGGCGAGCCGGCACGTGACGATCGACGCGCGTGATCTCGCGACCATCCGGGCGCGCCTCGGCAGCGGCGTCTCGATCAACGACCTGCTCGTCGCGGCCCTCGCGCGGGTCTCCGCGGAGCGCTCGGACGGCGAGCAGGTGAACGTGCTCTACACGATGGACCTGCGCCGCTACCGCCGCGAGCGCGGGCTCGTCGCTGCCAACACCTCCGGGGTGCTCTCGGTGGTCGTGCCGCGGCGAGCGGCGACCGATCTCGCGACCGCCGCCAAGGCCGTGTCGGCGCTCACGTCGCGCGAGCGCGATTTGCTGGCCGGGCCTGCGTTCGTCCTCGGACCGATGCTGCTCGGCGCGGGCCTGCCGCACGCGCTGTCCCGATCTCTCGTGGGGCTCCTGGCGCCGGCGCTCGTCGAGACGCCGCTCGAGCGTGGCCTCCTCGTCACGAACGTCGGTCGCATCGACGAGGGCGTGCGGGCGTTTGCGGACGACCTCGAGTCGGTTCGCATCGTGGGGCCGCTCGTCAGCTCGTTTCCGGTGCCGATCCTGGTGGCGTACGGCTTCCGCGGCCAGCTCTGCCTGTCGATGTTCGCGCCACCGGGCGTCGGCGCGGGCGCGCTGGCGGAGCTCGAGTCGGACATCCTCCGGGCGCTCGAGAAACCTGACACAGGGCTGACATTCCGCCCTGGCAGTCTGGGGGCATGACCAAGACCCACCACGGAAGCTGTCACTGCGGGGCCGTCCGGTACGAGGCCGACCTGGACCTCGGCGGGAAGGCGACGCGCTGCAACTGCAGCGTCTGCACGAAGATCGGCTCGACCAATACGAACCTGAAGCCCGCTGCGTTCCGCCTCCTCACCGAGGAGCGCGCGCTCGCGACCTATTCGATGAGCCCGAACGGGACGCGGTACTTCTGCCCGAAGTGCGGCGTGCACTGCTTCGGCCGCGGCGACGTGCCGGAGCTCGGCGGAGCCTTCGTGAGCATCAACGTGGCCACGCTCGACGACGTCGACGTCGGGCAGCTCGAGATCGGCCACTGGGACGGCCGGCACGACAACTGGCAGGCGGGGCTGCGCGACAGGCCGTGGCCCATCGCGTAGCGGGGGAACAGGCCCGTCATTCGAAGCGCGCGAGCGCCGGGTGGTCGCGATACACCGAGTCCTCGTCGAACGGCTCCCCGGTGAGCCGTCGGCGCGTGGGCCGGGTGTAGACGAGGTACCGCCGCGCGTTTCCTGACCTTCATCGTCGCTCGCCTGACCGAGGCCGCGCCCCCACCGTGAACGAACAGCGCCGAGCCGATGGACTCGACAGTGACGCCGGAGAGGGTGAGGTCGCCGCCTGCAACCTCGATGGCCGTCTCGTCGGCGACGATCGTGAGATCCTGGAGCGTGAGCTTCTCGCTCGTCGCGATGCGTGCGCTCACCGTGAGGCGCGTCGCCCGGGGGCCCGCGCCGAGGATGGTGATCGGCTCGCTCGGTGCGACCGACCAGCGAAACTCGCCGGCCGGGACGCGCAGGACGGCGCCCGCACGTGCGCGACGTATGGCTCGATCGAGCGAGTACCCCGATGCCATGAGGCTCGAGATGGTACCAAGGCAGGTGCTGCCTCGAGGGGACCGAACGAGAGGCCGCTACTTCGCCGGCTCGAACCCCGTTCCCGTCCAGGCCAGAGTGACGGGCTCCTCGGGCAGGCGCGGTAGATCCACTTCCGTCATGACGAGCTTGTCATTCACGAGCGTCACGACCTGGGCCTTGCCCGCGGCTTCGCCGGGCGGGACCGCCCGCTGGCGGCTGAAGACGAGCGTGACCTCGGGGGCGCCGCCGGGGGCCGCGACGAGCGAGGCGAGGCCGATCCGCGCTGCGACCGCCTCGGCGGGCGACGCCTGCAGGGCTGCGGCTTTCTCCGCCCCGGCAGGCTTGCGCTTGCCGCGCTCGATGCTGACGCCCGGCGTGTTCCTGTCGCCAGCGGCCCAGGTCACGAAGAAGACCTGCCCCGGCGGCAACGGGGGCAGCTCCGCGGTCGTGTGCGCGAGCGCTGCCCGCTCGGCCTCGGAGAGCCCCTCCTTCGAGCGAGCGGTGTGTGCGAGGAAAAACGCGGACCGCTCCGCCAAGGTCGCGAGATCGGACTCGCCGGTTCGTCCGCCGGTTCGCGCGACCCGGCCGAGGCTCCGGAGCGCGAGATCGACGCGGCCAGCGCCTGCGTCGGCCAGCGCCATCCGCAGCTCCGAGGAGCCGTCCCCGGGGACGAGATCGAGGAGCGACGTGTAAGCCGCCGCTGCGTCCTCGTAGAACCCTTCGTTACGGAGGCGATCTCCGAGGAGCGCGAGCGACCACGGGTCGTTGGTGGCGCGCTCGGCGATCTCTCCGAACGTGCGCCGCGACTCGGCGTCGAGGCCCACGAGCCGGAGGGCGTGCGCGGCGTCGGCGAGGAGCGGCGCGTCCGCCAGGGGATCCACGCGCAATCGGCGGACCTCGTCGGCGAGCGCCTCCTTCTCTCCGAGGGCGGCGAGGAGCGCGACGAGGCGCGCGCGGAGGAGGGAGCTGTGGGGGGCGAAGACCAGGAAGCTCCGCACCACCGCGAGCCGCTCCTTGTCGTCCGCCGCCTTCGCGTAGCGCTCGTCGAGCTTGGCACGCGGGAGGATCTCGCGGCGCATCAGGCGCAGTCGAACCAACCTCATCTCCGCGACGGTGGCGCGCGCGAGCGCTTCCTTTCGGAGCAGCGCCGCCGCTTCGAGATCCCCCTCGCGCTCGACGCCGTCGGCGAGATCGAGGATCCAGAGCCCTCGCTGTCCGGAGATCGCGAGCTCGAGCAACGTTCGCTTGGCGGTCCAGGTCGCGAGCTCGCAGGTCGCGCGCGCCTCGGCGAACGTCGGCAGCGCGCCGGAGGTGCGGATGCGCTCCACCCACACGCCGCGGCGCTGCGCGACCGGCAGCGAGCTCGTCGGCGAGCACTTCTTTCCGCGGAGGGCGGGGGGAGGGGGCCAGACGAGGGTGTGGCGCACCTTCGCGGTGAGCGTCTCGCCGGCGCGCGGGTAGCTCAGGCTCTCGACCACGGTCGTCACGCAGCGGGCGAGCGGCTCGTCACCCGCGCCGTTCACGGTCACGCCCTTCGCGTGGCCGTCGCCGTCCACCTCGAACACGACCTCGAGCGCGCCGGGCAGGTCGGGGCGGAGCGCGGCGCGTGCGTCACGGCACGCGCGGAGCTGCCCCATCGCGCCCTCGAGCGTCTCGATGCTCGACTGCGTGACGGCGGCGTCCAGCGAGTCTTCCTGCGTCCCGAAGAGGGCCTCCGCGTCCGACGCCATCGTTCCGTTCGGCGCCCGCACCGACTGGATCGCGGCGGAGAGCCCTGCGTAGCCGTGGAGCGTGAGATCGAGGACACGCTGGCTGAGGAAGGTGGGGACGTACTCCGCGCTCGCCTCCGTGGTCCAGGCCGTCCACGGGGTGAGCAGCCCCGCCTTCAGCGCCGCCTCGGTCACGGCCTCGCGCCCGCGACCTGCGAGCGCCATCGAACGCGCGCGGGCGTCGGCCCAGCGCCGGTGGACGTCGGCGGTCGTCGCGGCCTGGCGGACCGTCAGCGGCACGATCTCCCCGCGCTTCTCGGTGCCGCTCCGGTAGACGAAGGTCACGTCCCTCGGAACCGCACCGGCGAGCTTGCCGACGACGGTCACGGTGCTGCCTTGGGTCGCGGCGATGTCTCCGCGAGGGTAGGCGCGGATCACGCCCGGCCCGAGATCGAGCTCGACCCCCGTCACGGTGGGGACCAGCGCACGCTCGAGCAGGCCGACGGCGGCCTCGGCCGCGCTCTCGCTGTCGCCGATCTCGAGGACGGGGCCGGATCCGCTCACGAGCGCCGCGAGCGCGCCGCGGTTCGATTCGGGGCCGACGAGCACGGCGCCCAGCCGCGGGACGCCTCGCGGACGACGCGCGAGGCGCGCGCGCATCGCTTCGGCGGTGCGGTCGCCGACCGACGGGAACCCGTCGCCTACGTAGACGACCATGCCCGAGGGGGCGTCGGCGGGCAGGGCGTCGGCGCCGGCCTCGAGGGCGCGCCCGAGATCGGTCGCGCCGCCGAGCGTCACGGTGCCGAGCGCCGCGAGGATCTCCGCCTTGCGGGCCGCGTCCACCGGGCCGACCGCCGACGGCCCGACGGGAGAGGCCGCCGTGTCGCTCGCCAGCACCACGGCGCGGTCCTTCGGGCCGAGCCCCCGGACGAGCGACTCCACGAAGGCGCGGCTCGCTGCGAACAGGGCCGGATCCATGCTCGAGGAGGCGTCGAGGACGATGGCCAACGTGACGCCGGACTCGACCCCGTCCAGGCGCGGCGCCTCGGTTCGGATAAGTACGGTGCTGTCATCGTCTTCGTTCGCGCCGAGGGCGACGTAGGCACGCGCGCGGGGCAGCTCGGCGGGGATCTCCGCGTCGACGACGAAGTCCGCGGACGCGACGAAGTCGCTCTTGCGGAGCTCCACGACCGAGCCGTCGCTCCGCGCCCCCATCCCGGCGGCGAGGCGCGTCGCGCCCGCGGGGCCCGCGTCGACGCGGACGAAGAGCTCGCCGATCGGCAGCGCCTCGCCCTCGCCCGCGAGCGGGTAGCGATACTGCACCACGTGAGACTTCGGCTTCGGGACGACGGGGAGCCACTCCGTGTAAGAGATCTCGACGGAGACGGTGAGCCCGGGGGCGATCTGCGGGATGGACCCGCGCGCCCAGCCTTCCCCGGCCCACTCGAGGACGTCGCTCTGCCCGCCGTCGAGCTGGCCGCGCTCCTCGCCGCGCTTGGCGAGCGCGATGTGACCTTCTCGGCGCGCGTCCCCTCGGACGACGGCGAAGCCGGAGACGATGGCGCTCGGCGGCAGAGCGATGCGGAAGTCGCCGGTGACGGCGGCCTGGCCGGCGTTGAAGAAGGTCGTGCGGACACGCGTCTCGGCCAGCTCACCGCGGATCGTCGCGTCGACCTCGTGTTTGCGGATGGTGAGGGGAGAGCCGGCGTCGCCTGCGCGAGAGCGCCCCCAGAGCTCGCCGACCGCCCGGCGCGGGACACCGGTCGCGCCCCACGGGGCGGCGAGGCCGCCGGTCCAGTCGTCGTAGCCCCGCTCGGGCCCGACCGCTGCGGCGCCGCCTTCGAACGTGACGGTCTCGCCCACGCGAACCGTCGACTCCTTCTCGCCGGCCCTGGCGACCAGCTCGCCGTTCGCGACATAGACCTTCGTCTTGTCGCGCCGCTCGACGCCGGCGGCGCCGCCGACCATCCGAACGCTCGCGCCTTCGCCGAGATCGAGCGTCGTCGGCGCCGCGGAGCCTTGCAGAAACACGCGGCCGCGCTCGACCCGGACGCCGCCCATCGTGACCGAGAGCTTCGTGCTGCCGTCGAGGACGACCGTGGCGCCCGTGTCGAGTCGAAGCCTCGCCCGGCCGTCGGCGTCCGTTTCGATGACATCTCCGTCAGCCAATCGCCGGAGCTCCCGCACCGTCTCGCCGGCGGCCGTGACGCCGGCGTGGACGGGAGACAGATCGGCGATGGTCGCGACGAGCTCCGCCTCGACCGGTCGGGCCGCCTTCGGGGTCAGGAGGATCGCGACCATGCCGAGCACGAGGAACGCGACGATCAGGGCGATGAGCAACGTCGGCCGCTTGCCGGTGCCGATGTCGTAGTCGCGCGTCGCGCGCGGCGCCGTGACGCCCGACACCGGACCGGCGCCGGTCGGGCTCGCCGCGTTGCCCGCCTCGCCCACGCTCTCGCCTTCCGCGCTCATTCCGCACCTCCTGCCGCGTCGGCCGCGACGGGCTCGACCTTGCCGCCCTGGACTCGGAACACCCGGGTCGGCGGGCCGCCGCGCGTGAACGAGACCTCGACGCGCTCGATGACCTCGGACTCTTTTCCTTCCCCGGTGACGACGGTGAGGAAAGCCTTCTGTCCGAGACGAGCGGTTCGTTCGAGCTCCGAGGGCTCGATGCGCACCTCGATGCGGCCCGCGCGGTCGGGGATCATCGCTTGCGCGATGCCGAGCGTGGCGTCGCCCTCGGCCGCCGGCATCAGGCTCCCGAGGCCGTCGTGCCAGAGCGTGGGGTGCAGCTCCGGGTGCGCCCACGTGAGGAGCACGCGGACCTGGCCTTCGCGCTTGTCGAGCCCCGTGCCGGCGAGCAGGCGATCGAGCCGCGCTGCGAGCGCCTTCACTTCGTCGGCCTTCCCCGCCGCGCGCGCGTCCTGCCTGCCCCACGCGAGGAAAAGCGCGGTGTAGGCGCGCGCCGTCGCGTGTGGCCCTTGGGTCGCGTCGGGAGCGCCGGCCTGGCCGCCCTTTTCGGTCCAGCGGAGCGCCTCCTCCAGCTTGCCGAGCCCGTTCGCCGCGGCCGCGAGGAGGATGGGGACGGTCGGGTCGTCGGGGACCAGGCGCGCGAGCGTCTCGTACTGGCGCGTCGCCTCGGCGTGGTAGCCGTGCGCGCGGTAGAGATCGCCGAGGCGCCGGCGCGCGACCGGGTCGTCGGGGGAGAACTCCACGAGCTCGCCGAACGTGCGCTTGGCCTCGCGCTCGTCGATCGCCTTCTGCGCGGGATCGGACCCGCGCGCCGCGAGCCGGAGATAGAGCTCGCCGACGGCGGTGCGGACCGTCGCGTCGGCGTCGGGCCGCGCGCGCAGGAGCCGCGCCTCTTCCCTGGCGGCGCGGTCGTCGCCGGTGTCCTCGACCGCGTCGAGGAGGCGCAGCGCGAGGCTGAGATCGCTCGGGTAGGCGCCGGCGAGGGCGCGGAGCTTCGCCTCGCGATCGGCGGGCGACTTCGCTTCCTTCAGGGTCTTCTCGAGCGTGGCCGAGTCGACGATCGAGAGGCCGAGCGCCTGGTTCAGCTCGCGCACCTGCGCGGGGGTGGTGACCCTCGCGAGGATGCCGCGGTAGACGATGTCCGCGGCGCCGAGATCCTTGGCGAGCAGACGATAGAAGGCGACCTGTTGGGCGACGTTCGGGATGACGTCGAGCGACAGCAGCAGGAGCGCACGGCGCTCGCGGACCGTGGGCGCCTCACACGAGGCGAGCGCGGCCCGGTAGACGTTCACGACCGCGCTCGGCGCGCCGCCCGTCGCCGCGAGTCGCTCGCGCCACAGGCCGCGGCGCTCCTCGAAGGGCAGGTCCGCGCCGGGGCCACACGGGCGCAGGAGCCGACCGGGGTTGTCGATCGTGATGACGACGCGGTTCGAATCTTTCCCGTTGATCGGCGGGGCGAACGACTCGCCCGTCTCGTCCGCCGAGAGCGTCCCCTGGGCGTACATCCCAGCATGGGGCGGCTTCTCCGCTTCGCCGCTGGGGACGACCGCCGACGGGCTGGCCGGGGGGACGCCCATCTTGCCTTCATCGCCCTTGCCTCCGCCGCCCGCGCCCGTCCCGGCGAGGCCGCCGGACGGTCCGACTGCGACAGGCTTCGCCGGATCGGCGAGCCTGGCTGGCGGAGCAGGCCGGTTCTCTGCGGGAGACAGCGACTTGTCGGCGGGCTCGAGCGCCGGGCTCGGCTCGGGCTCGTCACGCCAGTTGTTCCCGCGCGCCGAGACGGCATCCGGCGCCTGCGCCGAGGGCGCAGCGGCGGCCGTCGCCGTCGCGGCCGCCACGGGAGCCTCGAGCGTCTCCGCGTTGGGCGCCGTCTTTTCGCCCTTCGCACGGGTCCCCGTTCCACCTTCTTTGTTGTCGGCGCTCCCCGTGGCGCTGTCGGACTTCTTCTTGAAGAGCCCGTCGAGGATGCCTTCGTCCTTGTCCTCCTCGGCGTCGTCTGTGTCGCGAACGTTGCGCTGCTCCTCCTGCTTGGCCTCGCGCACGCGCGAGTCTTCGAGGGCGCGAAGAGACGCGCGCTTCTTGGACTCGGCGCGGGACTGCGCGCGCTGCTCAGGGGTCATTTCGCTGGTGGTCGGGACGTAGATCGACGTCACCGGCGTGATGATGCCCTGGCGGACACCGAGATCGACGAGCGCGGCGTGCCCGGCGCCTTCGTCGAGCATCTCCATGAGGCGGCCGCCGGCCCAGCGCCGGCGGAGGTCGCCGCTGTCGTCGATCTCGACGATCTGCAGCGGGAGCGAGCGCGCACCGACCGGCGTGGTCAACACGGCCTCCTTGGGGGAGTCGCCCTTGATCCGGCCGACGACGAGCGTCGTCTCACCTTCGACGATCGCGCCGAGGTCCCGCGGGTACATCCGCTCCACGTTGGGCCCCAGGTCGATCGAGCTCCCGAGGAGCGCCGAGCGCTCGGCCAGCTCGAGGATGCGGATCGCCGCGCGGGCCGCGCCGCGGTCGTCGCCGACCCGGGCCGCGTAGCTGCCCGTCGCCAAGCCTGACAGAAGCGCCATGTTGGCTCCGTCGCCGATCCCGAGAGCGAAGAGCCGCGTCGGCCGCGCGACCTTCCTGAGCCGCTCGCGGATCGCGGCGAGGTCGCTCTCCCCCACCGTCGGCGCGCCGTCCCCGAGGTAGATGACGGCGCCGGCTCGTTTGTCGCCGAGCTTGCTCGCCGCCTCGGCCAGGATGCTCCCGAGGTCCGTCGCGCCGCCCGGTGCGGTGTGGGCGAGCGCGCCGAGCACGTCCGCCCGCAGCGTCTCGTCCACCGGCCCGAGCTCGCCGCGCGCGGCCACGGTCGGCTCGAGCCGATCGTCGCCGGAGAACACGACGGCGCGGTCCTTCGGTCCGAGGTGAGTCAAGAGCGCGCGGGTCGCCGCGCGGGCCAGCCGGAGCATGCCCTTGTCGGTCGCCGCCGACGTATCGACGACGATGACGAGGTCAAGCCCCTCGTCGCGCGCGGGGACGTCGCTCGCGCGGACGGGGACGAGGACGTAGTCCGCCTCTCCGGCGCCGCTGCGCCGGAGATCGGCTTGCTCCGCCGGCCCGAGCGCGACGACGTCGGGTCGGTGTTTGGCGCGCACCGCCTTCGGGCTAGGCGCGCCGTCGTCGAAGAGCTCGATCGCGAGGTCCGCGCGCGGCACGACGTCGTGGTCCTCGACGAGGAGCACGTCGCCGAGGCGCGAGGCCTGCATGCCCGAGCGCACCGCCTTGGCGCCGGCCTTGGCGACGTCGATCGAGATCGAGAGATCCTCGATGTGCGGTGCGGAGCGGTCCGCGCCCTCCGCCGCCATGGGGTAGACGTAGAGACGACGCTCGCCTTTGTCGCCCGAGCGAGAGAGCCACTCCGTATAGCGGACGACCACCCGGCGCGTCGCGCCGGGGCCGATCGGGTAGAGCCGCGCCTCGTACACGCCGGGCGCGCGCCAGGCGAGGAGCGCCGGGTCCTCCTGGGAGCCGGCGTACACGTGCGCCTGGTACTGCGCCTGGGCTTGCGCCTTCTCTTTCACGTACCCGAAGACGACACCTCCGTCACGATCGACGCCGAAGCGCTCCAGGAGCGCACCCTCCGGGATACGGAGGTGGTAGACGCCTTCCACGGTCTCCGAGAGCGGGTTGAAGAACGTCTCGTCCACCTCGGTGATGGCGAGATCTCCCTCGATGCGGACCCTCACGTCGAGCCGCTGGATCGCGAGCGCCGCGTGGGGGGTGCCGGTCGCGCCGGGGCGGCGCGCGCCGACGGTGCCCACGCCGAAGGGGGGCGGCTCGCTCGTCGGGTCCGTCGTGGCGAGGCCGCCCGTCCAGTCCTCCCAGGCCACGGCGGAGCGGACCTCGACGCGTTCGCCGGAAGACTCGAGCAGCTCGCCCGCCCGCGCCGCCTTCGCGCCGGCGCGCACCTCGCCTTCGAGGACATAGGTGCTCGTCGCGCCGGCCGACGCGTCCACGCTGGCGCGGACTGCCGAGAGGACGAGCGCGCCCTGGCTCGTCGTCAGCGTCTCGGTCACGCCGGGCGGCGTCTCCGCGAACGCGCGGCCGCTCGCGAGCTTGAGGCCGTCGGCCTCGACCGACAGCTTGGCCGGCCCGCGGACGAGGAGGGTCGCGCCCCCGTCCCGGCGGAGCCAGGCCAGGCCGCCCTCGGCGACGTCGATCTCGGCGCCCTCTCCGAGCCGCTCGCGCGCGTACGGGGCACGCGCGGTTTCTCCGGCGTGGGTGACCGTCACGCCTCGACGGACCGCGCGGAGCTCGGTGGTGGTGTGGGTCTTCGCGGGGAGCTTCTTGGGCGGCTCGGTTCGGCACCCGGAGAGGACGAAGAAGGCGGCGAGCAGCAAAAAGAGCCAGCTCGGGGCGGACTGCACCAAGGCACGACGCATCACGGCCATGTCGTTGCTCCCGTTTCGCGATGTGTGACCGGCGCTTATGACGTCCGCCCCCGGCCGAAGTTCTCGACCAGGTCAGCATCGCAGCGTCACGGAGGGCAACGCAAGCCGGCCGGGCGCGTGAGTTCAGCCGGAGCGGGCTTGTTTGGCCTTCAGCCAGCAGGCGCGGCAGTGCCACTCGAAGACGTGGCCGCCGGCCCCGTCGGGCGTGCGGGAGAGGCGCCAGCCGTACTTCACGCTGATCAGCGTGTCGTCCCCGTTCCCGGTCGGCGAGGCGGCACCGCAATCGACGCACACCTGCCGGACCTGGTGCGTGCCCGAGCCGAAATCATCCGGTTCGGGGTCGACGCTGAACGAGGGCACCGGCGACTTGGACATGCCTCAGTTCGAGACGCTAGCCAGATCCATGCCTCGTCCAACTTGCCCGATTTCGCGCGAAACGGCGGTGTGAGATCGCGAGTTTGAGACCTCGGCGTTTCACAACTGCAAAGCCCTGCGGTTTCGGGCGTGGCGCAGAGCGCCACGCCCGAGGGGCCGTTCCCAATCAGGCCTCGCGCTCAGGGGTTCGGGGCCGGCGGCGGGGCAGGCTGCGCGGGCGCGGGCTGAGCCGGCGCGGGCGCGGGCTGAGCCGGCGGCTTCTTCGTCGTGGAGTGGAGGATGTTGAACTCGACGCGCCGGTTCTTCTGCTTTCCGGCCGCCGTATTGTTGTCGCTGATCGGCTTCTCCTGGCCGTAGCCGGTCGCGCGGAGACGCGACTCGGCGACGCCCTTGTCGATCATGTACTTGCGCACCGCGTCCGCGCGCTTCTGGCTCAGGTCCTTGTTGAGCTTGGCGTCGCCCGAGTTGTCGGTGTGCCCCGCGACCTCGACGAGGAAGATCTGCGGGTTCGCCTTCAGCGCACCGATGACGGCGTCGAGCACGGCGAAGCTCGTCGCGCCCTTGATCTTGTCGCTGCTCGTCTCGAACTCGACGCGCTGGAGGATCCGGATCTCCTCCTCCTTGATGTCGACGAGGGAGGGGCCTGCTTCGGGGCAGCCGTCTTCGTCATCGCGGCCGTTGAAGGTCTCCGCCCGGGTCGGGCACTTGTCGACGTTGTCCGGGATGCCGTCCTTGTCGGCGTCAGGGACCGAGTCGGGGCAGCCATCTTCGTCCTTGAAGCCGTTCTTGATCTCCGGCTCTTCGCCGCACTCGTCGGACTCGTCGGGGACGCCGTCGTTGTCGTTGTCCGGATCGGGGCAGCCGTCGGTGTCCTCGAACCCGTCCGTATCCTCGGCGGCGTTCGGGCACTTGTCCTTCGGATCGGCGACGCCGTCGCTGTCGGTGTCGGCGCAGCCGTAGAACTCCTGCGTGCGCACGGCGCCGGCCTGGTCGGGGCACTTGTCGCTGCCGTCGGGGATGCCGTCCTTGTCCGAGTCCTTCACCTCGTCGGGGCAGCCGTCGTCGTCCTTGAAGCCGTTGATCACCTCGGCCTTGAGCGGGCACTTGTCCTTGGTATCGACGACGCCGTCCTTGTCGTTGTCGTCCTCGGGGCAGCCGTCTTCATCCTCGAACTGGTCCTTGTCCTCGGGCTTGGCCGGGCAGGTGTCGTCGTTGTCGTTGATGCCGTCCGCGTCCTGATCGCCCGCCTCCATCGAGAAGGTGAGGCCGACCATCGCACGGGCGAGCGGGACGCCCACGCCCTCCACGATGCCCGCGCCGCCGCCGACGTTGATCGCGAGCCCGGAGCCGAGCGGGATGATCCTGACGTTTCCGTCAATCTCGAGCGTGTTCGTGCCCTTGGTGCCGGAGAACTGGGTCGAGCCGAAGCCCTCCGCCATGACGTGGATGATCGGCGTGATCTCGTAGCCGGCGCCCGCGCTGTAGCGGAACTCCACGGGGCCCACCGTCGTCGTGCCGAGCGTGCTCTCCCCGCGGTAGATGCCGCGGAGGTTCACCGCGGCGAAGAAGCCCTCGTAGTAGAAGTCCGCGATGCCTCGCCAACCGATGGTGACGGGCGAGTCGTTGCCGATGAATTTGTCCTCCGCGGTGATGTGGCCGAGGCCCGCGGCGATGTCGACCGCGCCTCCGAGCGCGACGAGGCTCTTCGAGTCTCCGAAGAAGCGGATCTTGCCCTCGAGGCGCGGATCGCCCAGGCCGAAGCCGTCGGTCGCGCCGGCGATGGGGACGCCCGTGTCGGTGTTGATCCCCGATCCGGTGACGTAGGCGAGGGGGATGGTCAGCCCGAGCTGGACGAAATCGACGGGGTTGAAGCTCGCCATCAGATCCCACCAGAACATGTTCTGGACGATGGGGACGTCCTCCACGTTCGTCGCGTTCGGCTCGTCGCAGTTGGTCTCGGCGATGCAGCTCACGACCACGAAGGGGTCGCGGGTGTAGTTGAAGAGCATGCCGACGCTCCAGCCGAGCGGCTGGCTCATCCGCACGCGCTCGACCGAGACGATGTTGTTCGGCCCGGGCGCGGCCTCGAGCCGCTGGGCCGAGAACTCCCCTTGTTGGGCTTCCTGGGCCCAGCCCGTGCCCGGAAGGAGGAGGACGACGGCAGAGGACAGCGCGAGCGCCCCGATGCGGGTGCACGAAACCGGGCCGGCAGCTTTCATCGATTGTTCACCAGGGAAGGGGTAGCCTTGCCGGCCCAAGCACTGACGGAACTGTGCTCGTGACCGAAGAGAGCCATGGTCGCCGAGCCTAGCCGAAGATGCTCCGCATTTGCAGCGTCTCGCTCGACAAGGAGAAGCGGCCCCGCGCGTTTCTTCCTTAACCTCGTTGCGCGCCGTTCCCCCTGCCTACCTCACCACCCGTCCGACCGCCTCCGCGGCCCTCCTGGCCAAGCTCCTTGATTCGGGGCCCGGCTCGTGAGACGTACCGGCCGCGAAACGCGTCCCATGAAAGTCACCTCTCTGCTCTCCGCGGTAGGCGCAGTGCTCGTCGTCCTCGCTGTCGCGGACGAGGGCGCGGCTCAACCGGCGCCGCAGCCCGAACAGCCGGGGCAGAAGGGCCAGGGCGGTCAGGGCAATCCGCCGGCAGCGGAGCCTCAGCCCGGGGACGAGCCGCCGCTCTTGCCGCCGGCGGTCCAGGAAGAAGAAGAAGAAGAGGAGCCGGAGCCCAAGCCGCCCGCGCCCAAGCCGGCCCAGACGGAGGCGAAGAAGCCCGCTGCGACGGCGGCCGCCCAGAAGAAGCCCACGCCAAAGGGCGACTCGACCGAGAACGACACCTACGTCTTCGCCGAAGACTGGTGGATGGGCGCCCGTCCGGTCTTCGAGATCCACGGCTACTACCGAGTGCGCGCGGAGTACCTCAGCCACTTCGCGCTCGGCCGCAAGGACGTGACGGCCAGCGTCCTCTGGCCTCAGCCGGCCGACAACGATTTCACCGACTCGGCGAGCAACCGGAACGTCGTCCAGATCTGCGGCGAGCCCGGGGAGAACCTCCCTTGCGACAACAACGTCCAGGCGGGCGCGAACATGCGCTTCCGGCTGGCGCCGGAGCTGCACATCTCGGACAACGTCCGCGTCCTCGCGCAGATCGACCTGCTCGACAACGTCGTGCTCGGGTCCACGCCGGAGGGGTACGCGAACGAGCCGGGGGCCTCGGGCGGCTACAACGTCCGCCAGCGCGGCGGGTACACGCCCGTCGGCGCGTTCTCCAGCACGCAGTGGGTGCCGCAGGCCGGCCAGAACAGCTTCACCGACTCCATCGCGGTCAAGCGCGTGTGGGGCGAGTACATGACGCCCATCGGCATGCTCCGCTTCGGCCGCATGCCGAGCCACTGGGGCCTCGGCATGTTCGTCAACGCCGGGGACGGCTACGACTCCGACTGGCAGTCCACCGCGGACCGCCTGATGTTCGTCACCGGCATCAAGTCGATCGACCTCTACTTCGCGGGCCTGTGGGATTTCGCGAACGAAGGCGCGACCAGCGCCATCATCGGACAGCAGCAGGGGCAGCCGTACGACCTCATCCAGAGCGATGACGTGAACCAGTGGGGCCTCGTCATCGCCCGCCGCCGCGCGCCCGAGCTCGCGCGCAAGGAGCTGGCCGAAGGCGGCGTCGTGGCGAACGGCGGCGTCTACGCGGTCTACCGCCAGCAGTCGCTCGACGCGAACGTCCCGCTCGGCGGGGTCCCCGGAGGCGAGGGAGAGGCGAACCCGCTGGTCCGCCGCGGCGCCCAGGCGGTCATCCCGGACTTCTGGTTCCAGTTCCTCTGGAACAAGCTGCGGATCGAGGCCGAGGCCGTGCTCGTCTGGGGCGGCATCGAGAACACGAACGTCCAGGGCCAGAACAACTACGCCAACCCGAACGGCGACCCGGACGACAACGGCTGGAACATCCGCCAGTTCGGCATCGCGACCCAGGCGGAGTTCCGCGCCTTCGAGGACAAGCTCCGCATCAACGCGGGCTTCGGCTACGCCACCGGCGACGACGACGTCGAGGGCCTCGCCCCCCCGGCGGAGGGCTTCGACGCGCAGCTCACCAGCAACCGGACGTTCTCCACGTTCCGCTTCCACCCCGACTACCGCATCGATCTCATCCTCTGGCGCAACATCCTGCAGCGCGTGCAAGGCGCCTACTACGTCCGGCCCAGCGTGGAGTACGACTTCAACCGCGAGCCGAACGGCCAGCGCATCGGCGGCGGCGCGACGCTCATCTGGAGCCGCGCGAGCCAGCCGGTGCAGACGCCCGGCAACTCCGCCGACCTCGGCCTGGAGCTGAACTTCAAGCTCTACTACCAGGCGAAGGACGGCGCGCTGAACGACGACCCCGACAAGATGGGCGGCTTCTTCACCCAGGTCGAATACGGCGTGATGTTCCCGCTCGGCGGCCTCGGCTACCTGCCGGGTGAAGAGCAGGAGTTCGCGGACGCCGGCAACCCCGTCGAGATCGACACGGCGCAGATGCTGCGCTGGTACATGGGGATCTTGTTCTAGGCGCGCGATGCTGAGGGCCCGAAACCAGCATGCCGCGGCGCTCGCGATTGGCGCCGCGCTCTTCGCGGCGCAAGGCTCCGCCTTCGCCCAGCAGAGAGAGACAGCTCCGTCAGGCGCAGGCTCGACGGACGGCTCGAAGCCGGCCGCCGAGACAGACGTCATGGCGGACGAGTGGTTCAAGGCCGCCAAGCCGGCGCTCGAGCTGCACGGCTACTACCGGGTCCGCTCGGAGCTCTTCAGCCACTTCGCCCTCGGCCGCGCGGACGACCCGCGGGCCTCGCTCTGGCCGCAGCCGGTCGACGACGACGACTCCGTCACGCTCGACGCCGCGGGCAACCCCGTCCGCCGCGTGACGAACCTGTGCGGCGGTGACCCGCTCAACCCGGAGCCGTGTGAGTCGAACCTGCAGGCGGGCGCGAACACCCGCTTCCGTGTGATGCCGGAGCTGGTCATCAGCGACAACCTGCGCGTCGTCGCCCTCGTCGACCTCTTCGACAACCTCGTCCTCGGCTCGACGCCCGAGTTTTACTCGAACCTGCCGAAGGCCGGGGGCGGCTACGCGGTCAAGACGCGCGGCGGCTACGTCCCCATCGGCGGCTTCGCCGCGACGCAATGGGCGCCCTCCGCCGGCGAGAACAGCATCGTGGACTCCATCGTCGTGAAGCGCGCCTACGGCGAGTACAAATCGCCCATCGGGACCTTGCGCTTCGGCCGTCAGGACAGCCATTGGGGCCTCGGCATGGTGGAGAACTCGAGCAACGGGATCGACGACGACTACGGCACCGTCGTCGACCGGCTCATGTTCACCGCGGGTCTGCCGCAGTTCGACCTCTATGGCTCGCTCATGTGGGACTTCGGCAACGAGGGCGCGACGAACGCGCTCTTCCTCGCCTGCGAGGGCTCGCAGGAGTGTGGTCAGTCGCAGCAGCAGGGGCAGCGCTACGACGTGATGCAGAGCGACGACCTCGATCAATGGGGCATCCGCGTGTACCGGCAGGTCAACCCCGATCGCGCCAAGCTCGCGCTCTCTCGCGGCGACGTGGTCCTCAACGGCGGCTTCTACGGCGTCTACCGCAAGCAGACCTTCGACTCCCGTTACGCCCTCGGCGACACGCCGCGAGAGCTGAGCCCCACGCTCGTGCGCCGCGGCCTCGAGTCGGTCCAGCCCGACGTCTGGGGGCAGCTGCTCTGGGGCACGCTGCGCGTGGAGCTCGAGGCGTCGATGGTCTGGGGCGGCATCGAGAACACCGACACGCAAGGCGGCAACAACTACTCGAACCCGAACAGCGACAACGCGGACGACGACGGCTGGGATCTGCGGCAGTTCGGCTTCGCTCTCGAGGCCGACTGGCGCGCCGTCGAAGACCGCCTGCGGATCGGGTTCGCGACCGGCTTCGCAACGGGCGACGACGACGTCGAGGGCATCGCCGGCTTCGGCGGGCTCGACGCTTCGCGGGCGCCGCTCGGGGGCCTCGACGCCCAGCTCACGCGCGACCGAACCTTCTCCACCTTCCGCTTCCACCCCGACTACCGCATCGACCTCATCCTCTGGCGGAACATCCTCCAGCGCATCCAGTCGGCGTATTACTTCCGCCCGAGCGTCGAATACGACTTCCTCAAGTCCCCGAGCGGGCAGCGCTTCGGCGGCGGCGCCTCGTTCGTTTGGAGCCGCGCGAGCGAGTTCGTCCAGACGCCCGGCAACGCAGAGGACCTCGGCTTCGAGATCGACGGAAGCCTCTACTATCAGGCGCAGGGCGGGACCTTCAGCGTCGACGACGACAAGATGACCGGCTTCTTCGCGAAGCTGCAGTACGGCGTGCTCGTTCCGCTCCCGGGCCTCGGTTACCTCCCAGGGGAAGAGGCGAGGCTCGCGCCGGAAGACCGGGGGCTCGACATCCCCCAGATCCTCCGGCTGTACCTGGGCATCCTGTACTGAGCGCAGCGAAGCGGCGGCTGGGCACCGGGCCGGCGACCGCGTAGATTGGCGCGACGGCCACGACACGATTGTGCTCCAAGTTCTTCGAAGAGCTCGTCGCACACGCGCGTGTGCCGATGTACGCCGTTCGACCGTCCGAGGGGTTCCGCTTCGTCTACGCGAACGCCGCGGCCTGCCGGCATTTCGGTCGAACCGCCGAGGAGCTCGCCGAGCTGACGATCGTCGAGGTCGATCCCAACGCGACGCTGGACGGCTGCGAGCGGTTCCTCGCGACGATCCGGAGAGACCGCTCGGCCGTGTTCGAGACCGTCCACACGCGGCCAGACGGCTCGACCGTGCCCGTCGAGGTCGCCTCCTCCCTGCTCGAGTCGGAGCAGGACGAGCTCCTCATCGGACACGTGCTCAACCTGAGCGGGAACGTCGAGCGCGCGCGGCTCGAGGCGGACCTGCGCGAGCGGCAGCGCACCGCGAGCCTGGCCGAGATGGCCAGCACCGTCGCGCACGATTTCAACAACCTCCTCGTCGGCATCCTCGCGAACGTCGCGCACGCGGCGAGCACGATGCCCGGGGCGGAGGCGCGCGCCGCCCTGGAGGACGCGGAGGCGGCGGCCCGCGACGCGGCCGAGCTGTGCCGCCAGCTCCTCGCGTTCTCCGGCGAAGGTCGCATCGTCACGGACAACACGACGCTGGAGGAGATCCTCGAGTCATCGCGGTCGCTCCTCCGCCGCGCCATCGCAAACGAGCACGAGATCGTGCTCAGGCCGGCCTCGAGCCCGAGCCGGGTGGAGGTCCAGGTTCAGCAGATCCAGCAGGCGCTGATCGACGTCGTCCGCAACGCCTCGGAGGCGCTGGGCGTTCGCGAGGGCGCGATCGTCGTGAGCAGCGGCGTGGCCGACCTCGGCGAGGCGGAGCTCCGGGCGGGGCGCGCGCCGGCGAGCGCCCGGCCGGGCCCCCACGCTTACCTCGAGGTCGCCGACAGCGGGCCCGGGATCGACCCGGCCGTGTTGCCCCGCATCTTCGAGCCGTTCTTCAGCACGCGGAAGGTCGGGCGCGGGCTGGGCCTGTCGGCGGCGCTCGGGGCCGTCCAGAGCCACGGCGGCGCCATCACCGTGGAGAGCGAGCGCGGTCGTCGCACCGTCGTGCGGCTGTATTTCCCGATCGCTCCGGAGCGGCGCGCGATCACGTCGGAGCCGGCGGTCGCGGCTCATCCCGGTTGTGTGCTCGTCGTCGACGACGAGATCCCCATCCAGCGAGCGGCCCGACGGATCCTCGAGCGCGCCGGCTTCGAGGTCGAGGTGGCCTCCTCGGGCATCCAGGCGCTGACCTTGATCCAGGGCGGCCTCGACCCGGCCTGTGTGCTGCTCGACCTCACGATGCCCGGCCTGGGCGGCCGCGAAACCTTGGCTCGCATCCGGCAGTTCCGGTCGAGCCTGCCCGTGGTGCTCACGAGCGGATACGACGCGACCGGGATGGCCGAAGCCGAGTCCGTCCCGGGGGTCGCGTTCTTGCCGAAGCCCTTCGGCCCGGTGGAGCTCCGAAGCGCGATCGAAACCGCGGTCCGCCCGCGCTCGCGGCGCTGATACCCTCTCGGTGTGCGCCGCCGACTGCTCGTCTTTGTCCTCTCGTTCTCCGCGTCTTGCTCCGACGAGGTCGTCTCGCCCGCTCCTCGAGTCGTGACCCTGGCGCGCGCCGGCTACGTGGCCCGGTTCGACTCCGCCGGCGTGTCGTTGACCCTCTCCCGCGACGGCGAGGCCCTCGTCTCGCTCGAGGGCGACGACCTCGTGCTCGGCACGACGACGAGCGTCAGCCCCACCGCGAGCTACGACCCGTGGCTCCTCCTCGCCGAGCCGACGAACCCGACGATCCCCGAGCACACGATGCGGCCGGCCGTCGCCGCTCGTGTCCTCGAAGAGGAGGCCACCCGGTTCGCGGTCGAGCTCACCCACAAGGGCGGGCAGAAGAGCCGGCTCGACGTCAGCGCCGAAGCGGACGGTCGGTTCCGCGCCTCGATCGTCCCGCTCGAGCCCGCGGGCGTGGTCTACCTGGGCGTGGGCGCGCGCGTCTCGGAGGACGAGGCGTTCTACGGTCTCGGTGAGCACTTCGACGACGTGAACCAGCGCGGCAAGCTCCGCGCGATGCAGCTCGAGGCCGCGAGCCTCGAGAGCGGCTACAACGAAGCGCACGTCCCCGTCCCGCTGCTCATCGGCACCCGAGGCTGGGGGATCTTCCTCGAGACGAGCCGCGCCGGTGTGTTCGACGTCGCCAGCGCCGAGCCCACGCGGGTGCGCGCGCTCTTCGGGCTGGGGGAGCAAGCAGCCGAAGGGCTCACCTTCCACCTCTTCGGGGCGGCGCACCCGCTCGACATCACGAAGCTCTACTACGACGTGACCGGCTACCCCCGGCTGCCCGCGCCCTGGGCGCTGGGGCCGCTCGTGTGGCGCGACGAAAACGACGACCAGGCGCAGGTCGAGGCGGATCTCGACACGATCCGCGCGCTCGATCTCGCGACAACGGGCGTCTGGGTCGATCGGCCTTACGCGACCGGCGTGCAGACCTTCGACTTCGAGGCCGCTCGGTTCCCCGAGCCGGCGGCGATGATCGACAAGGCCCACGCGCTCGGCTTCCGCTTCGGGCTCTGGCAAGCGCCCTACCTGGACGAGAAGGACCCGTCGACCGCGGCCCTCCGAGCCCAGGCAGCCGAGGGCGGGTACTGGCCGCTCCAGAGCGGCTTGAACCTCAACGGCTGGGGTCGGATCATCGATCTGACAAATCCGTCAGCAAAGGCCTGGTGGCAACAGGGCCTCGGAGGGTACGTCGCGCTCGGCGTCGAGGGCTTCAAGCTCGACTACGCGGAGGACGTCGTGCCGGACATCATCGGAGCGCGGAACGTGTTCCTCTTCGCGGACGGCTCGGACGAGCGCACCATGCACCGCGGCTACACGCTCGCGTACCACGCGACGTACGCGGAGCTCCTCCCCGAGGAAGGTGGCCTGCTCTTGTGCCGCGCCGGCAAGTGGGGCTCGCAGGTGCACGGGCCGATCATCTGGCCTGGCGATCTCGACGCCAGGATGTGGAAGCACGGCGACCTCGTGACCGAAGACGGCGAGACGTTCCGCGCCGTCGGCGGGCTCCACGCCTCGATGATCGCCGGCCTCACGCTCGGGCCGTCCGGCTTTCCTTTCTACGGCGCCGACACGGGCGGTTACCGCCACGCTCCCCCCGACGCGGAGACCTTCCGCCGCTGGTTCGAACAGACGGCGCTCTCGAGCGCGATGCAGATCGGCACGAGCACGAACGACGTCGCGTGGGAGCTCGGCGATCAGGCGCTGCTCGATTCCTACCGGATCTACACGCGGCTGCACCTGCGCCTCTTCCCCTATCTGTGGTCGCTCGCGCGCGACATCGCGAGCAGCGGGCGACCGCTCCAGCGGCCCTTCGGCTTGCAGCTGCCGGAGCTGGGCGTTCACCCGAGCGATCAGTATTTCCTCGGCGACGCGCTCCTCGTCGCGCCGGTGACGGAGCCGGGCGCGACGTCGCGCACCGTGGTCTTCCCGCCCGGTACCTGGATCGGGTACTGGGACGGCGCGCGCGTGGAGGGGCCGACCACGGTCGTCGTCGACGCGCCGCTCGGCAAGCTCCCGCTCTACCTGAAGGCAGGCACGCCGCTCCCTCTGCTGCGCGACACGATCGACACGTTGTCTCCGACGACCGCAGAGCCCGATCTCGTCGACTCGTTCGCCGAGCGCGTGGGGCCGCTGTGGCTTCGTCTCGCCGCCGGGCCCGACGCCGAGATCTCGCTCTACGACGGCACGCGGGTCGGGCAGGTGACCGCGGCGGGGAGCGTGACGGTGCGGATCACCGCGGGCGACGTCTTCCGTGAAGGCTCGGTCGTGGAGGTCTTCGGCTGGGGCGACGCCGCGCCGAGCTCGGTCGTGGTCGGGGGCGCGTCGGCCCCGTCGCTCGCGTCGCTCGAGGCATTGCGAGACGCGTCCGCGGGTTGGTACTTCGACGCCGGCGCCGCGGGTGGGAGCCTCTACGTCATCGTGCCCTCAGGTCAGACCGAGGTGACGTTCGGTCGCTGATCGCTCCACCGCGCACCCGCGTCGTCGGATCTTTCCAGCGTGCATGCGCGCGAAGGACGTGTAGCTCCCATAAGCTCGCACCTATTTGATCGAGTGTCCCCTTTTGCTGGTTGGCGATCGAGCCGATCCCCTGGACAATCGTCGAGCCTGTTGTCCGGTCCCCACAACGCGTGGATCGTGTCTTCACCACGCGCCGTTCGTCAGCCCGCTTTTTGCTTCCCCTAGACGTCGCCAGCTCGCACCCGAGGTGACGCCATGTGGCTCCACTCCGCTCCCATCCAGCTCGTGTCGTCGGTCTGCCGGACCGGTTGGCGGCGTGTCGCCCAGCTCCTGCTGCTGGTGATGGTCGTCGCGATCGCCGCGCCGAGCTCGGCCGCGCAAGACGTTGTGACGCTCCGGAAGGACCTCGCGACGGCGACGGACTTCCGCGTGCGGGTGGCCGCTGCGCTCGCGCTCGGCAAGAAGAAGGACACGGGGAGCATCGACGTCATCTCGAAGGCGCTGACCGACGAGAGCGCCGCGGTCCGCTCGGCCGCCGCGACCGCGCTCGGCGCGATCGGGGACAGCCGAGCCCTCGCGGCGCTCGAGCGCGCGAAGGGCGCGGAGAAAGACGACGGCGTCAAGAAGTCGATCGATCGCGCGATCGGCGCGCTCCGAGGCAAGGCGAAGGTGATCGTCGCCCTCGGCAAGCTCGAGAACAAGACGGGCAACGCCAAGGTCTCGAGCCACTTCCAGGCGGCGGCCAAGGCGGAGCTCGCGAAGATCCCTGGGGTCCAGGTCGCCACGAGCGACAACGACGCGGTGGAGAAGGCGAAGGCGATGAAGCTGCCGACCATCGCGCTCGACGGACGGCTCGTCCAGCTCCAGAAGGAGAAGGCCGGGAGCGACGTGGGCTTCCAGGCGCGGGTCGAGTTCGTCATCCGCAAGATCCCCGAGCAGAGCCTGAAGGCCAGCGTGAAGGGCAACGCCAAGGCGCTGCTCGACGCGCGGGCCGTCAAGGGGGACAAGGAGCTGTCGCAGCTGCAGGCCGACGCGGTCACGGCCGCCGTCCAGAGCGCGCTCTCCGGGTCCTCGAAGGCGATGGAAGAAGCCGCGAAGTGACGCTGAGCCGAGGCCGTCGGCTGCTCGTGTTCTGAGCCGTCTTTCCCGCCGTTTCCTCCCCCCGTCCCCCTCCGCCTTGCGGAGGGGGAGAGAACAGGGGAGAGGCGTGCTATGGGAGCGGCAAAGCCATGCTCTCCGACAAGCTCGCCAAGTCCATTCGCCGAAGCTTCCTCGACTTCTTCGTCGAGCGGGGTCACGCGGAGGTGCCGAGCGCGCCGCTCGTGCCGCAGAACGACCCGACGCTGATGTTCGTCAACGCCGGGATGGTCCAGTTCAAGGACGTCTTCACCGGCAAAGACAAGCGCGCGTACACGCGCGCAGCCTCCAGCCAGAAGTGCATCCGGATCAGCGGCAAACACAACGACCTCGAGAACGTCGGCGTCACCGCCCGGCACCACACGTTCTTCGAGATGCTCGGCAACTTCAGCTTCGGCGACTACTTCAAGGAGGAGGCGATCGCCTACGCCTGGGAGTACCTGACGAAGGTGCTCGATCTTCCGCGCGAGCGGCTGGTCGTGACCGTCTTCAAGGGGGAGGAGGGCCTCCCCGCCGACGACGAGGCCGCCGAGATCTGGCGCAAGGTCACCGGCTTCGGGGACGACCGCATCCTGCGCCTCGGCAAGGAGGACAACTTCTGGTCGATGGGCGACACCGGACCGTGTGGGCCTTGCTCCGAGATCCACTTTTTCCACGGCAACGACCCGGACGTCGGCCGCTTCGGCGAAGAGCCGCGCATCGACGGCCTCGGCTGGACCGAGATCTGGAACAACGTCTTCATGCAGTTCGACCGCGCCGAGAAGGGCGGGGCTCTCGCTCCACTGCCGGCCACCGGCATCGACACGGGGATGGGCCTCGAGCGCATCGCCTGTGCGGTGCAGGGCGTGACGTCGAACTACGACACGGACCTCTTGCGAACGCTGGTGGAGGAGGCCGCGCGTGTCGCCAAGAAGAGCTACCGCGCGTCCACGTCGGACGACGACGTCTCCATGCGTGTCATCGCCGACCACGCGCGGACGACCGCGTTCCTCATCGCCGAGGGCATCATGCCCGACAAGGCGCACCGCGAGTACATCCTCCGGCGCGTCATGCGCAGGGCGATCCGCCACGGCGAGCGCCTCGGCATCGAGCGGCCGTTCTTGCACGAGGTCGCGCTCAAGGTCGTGGACCTCATGGGCGACACCTACCCGGAGCTGGCCGAGCGCCGCGAGCTCATCGCGCGCGTCGCGGAGGACGAGGAGGTGCGCTTCCGCATCACGCTCCGCCGCGGGCTGAAGCTCCTCGACGAGCGCTTCGGTGAGCTCCGCTCGCAAGGCTCGCGCGTGCTTTTGCCGGAGGTCGCCGCTGACCTCTACACGACCTACGGCTTCCCCCTCGATCTGACCGAGGTCATCGCTCGCGAGAGCAACTTCGAGCTCGACATCGAGTCCGCGACCAAGCTCACCAAGGGCGAAGGGGCGGAGGGGCCGATCAACGCCGATGCGGCGCTCGACCCCATCTACCACGTCGTGAAGGGCGAGGTCGGGGACGTGACGTTCACCGGCTACGAGCGAGAAGACGGCGAGAGCGAGGTGCTCGCCATCGTCCTTTTGACCAGAGAAGGGGAGCGGGTGAAGCGCGTCCTCGTGGACCGCGCCGACGCCGGCGCGGAGGTCGAGATAGTCGTGCGCAAGACACCGTTTTACTCGGAGAGCGGCGGCCAGGTCGGCGACAAGGGAGCCATCCGGACCAACGCAGGCGCGCGCCTCGAGGTGACGGACACGCAGCGGCCGCTCGCCGGCCTCGTCCTGCACCACGCGACGCTGCGCGAGGGCTCGCTGTCCAAGGGGGAGGGCGTCCGCCTCGAGGTCGACCACGAGCTGCGCAGCGCGACTCGGCGCAACCACTCGGCGACGCACCTCTTGCACTGGGCGCTGAAGGTCGTCCTCGGCTCGCACGCGCTGCAGAAGGGCTCGCGCGTCGGGCCCGACATGTTGCGCTTCGATTTCGCACACAACAAGGCGCTGACCCGCGAGGAGATCGAGCGCATCGAGGATCTCGTGAACAAGAAGGTCCTCACGAACGAGCCCGTCATGACGGAGGTCCTGCCGATCGACGAGGCCAAGAAGCGCGGCGCCGTGGCCATCTTCGAGGAGAAATACGGGGACGTGGTGCGCGTGCTCACGATGACGAAGGACTCGGTCGAGCTCTGCGGCGGCACACACGCGCGCGCGCTGGGCGACATCGGGCTCTTCAAGATCGAGAGCGACGCCAGCGTCGCCGCGGGGGTCCGCCGCATCTTCGCGGCCACCGGAGAAAACGCGCTCCGGCAGGTCCGTGAGACCGAGCGCGAGGTGCTCCGCGCGAAGCAGGTCATGAAGTCGGGCGGCGATCTCGCGGACAAGATCCAGAAGCTCCTCGCCCACGAGAGGGAGCTCGAGAAGAAGGTCGCCGAGCTCGAGCGAAAGGTGCTCGAGGGTGGCTCGGGCGGCGGGATCGACGGCATGCTCGCCGGCGCGCGCGACGTCGAGGGCGTGAAGGTGCTCGCGCTCCGCGCGCCGGACGGCACGCAGCCGGCCGCGCTCCGCGAGCTCGCGGAGAAGCTTCGCGACAAGCTCGGCGAGAACAGCGCTGTCATGATCGGCGCGGCCGCGGGCGACAAGGCGCAGCTCTGCGTGATGGTGAGCAAGGCCGCGACGAGCCGCCTGCGCGCCGGTGACCTGGTGCGCGAGGTGGCGAAGAAGATCGGCGGGTCGGGCGGCGGTCGGCCGGACATGGCCCAGGCCGGCGGCCCGGACGTGGCCTCGCTCGACGCGGCCGTGCAGAGCTTCGGCGAAGAGGTCACGCGGGTCCTCGCTCCGAGCGCTTGAGCCGCGCGGCGGGCGAGCGCGCGCGGCGCGCTCGCCCCTGCTCTCAGCGCATCACGAGCAACGCGATCACGACGCCGGCGGCGATGCCGAGCCCCAGGCCGATCCCGATCAAGAAGCCGGTCGTGCCCGGCAACGAGGCGAGCTCGCCGACGAGCCCACCTCGTGGCGCCGGCGGGCTGGTCTCGAGGCGGCGGCGCGAGACGGTGGCCTCGTTCCAGCCCGAGTGTCCCGTGAGCGGAGCCAGGTTCGGCACGCGGGTCGAGGGCGGCGGTTGCGCCGCGGCGCCGGCGTAAGCCGGGTTCACCTGCACGCTCGGCGGAGGCGCGCTGTAGCGCTGCTCCGCCTGCTGCTGGCTCATGCGGAGCGTCCCGGCCCGCGCCGCGCCGGCGCTCGTGGTCGGGTCGTCGATCGCCATGCGCGTCGTCGCCTTGAGCGCGCGCAGCGCCTCGGCCTCGATCTCGGGCCCGGTCGGCGCGGCCTGGTTCGCGAGCAGGGTGGGGCCCACCGCCATCGCGTGCGCGCGTGGCGCTTGTTGCGAGGCGGGCGCGCCCTTGGCCGGCTCCTCCATCACGAGGGTCTGGTTCGCGCCGCGCTTCTCCGGCGGGACGTCGCGCACGCCGGTCGACACCTCGTCGTCGTCCACCGCCGGACCTCGTTCGGGGGCAGGCGGCGCCGGCGGAGGGCGGGACGAGAGGATCTGTCGCCTCAGCGAGGGCGGCTGCCCTGCGGCCGCCGACGTCTGGCCGAGCGGATCGGTCTGCGGCAGCGACGAAGCTGGCGCAGGCCCCGCGCGGCTCGCCTGTGTCTCGGCGCCCTCTGCCTTCTTTCGTGTCGGAGGATCGTTCGAGCTCGGGACGTGGGTGAGCGCCGTGGGGGTCAGGCCCGTCTCCATCGTCACCGACTGCGCGGGCTTGTCCGCGGGCGGGCTCGCGGTCGTCGGGGCGATCGGGCGAGCGGAAGGCGAGACCGCGCCGGCGCGCAGCGGCACGGTCGGCGGTCTCGGGCCGCGCTCGGGCCGCGCGGGCGCGCGCGGTATCGGCCCGGGCGCGAGCGGCCCGCCGGAGGGCGCCGTCTTCGCGTGCGCGAGCGGACTGTTCGCCTTGGCCTCTCCGCTCGGGGGCCGCGCGCTCGGCTTGGGTGAGGCGGGACCGGCAGATGTCGACGGCGCGCCGGAGCGAGGCGCCTCGACGCGTGCTTCCGTCCGGGGGGGCTGGAGCTTGCTGGCGACCCCCTCCGCCTTCGACTTGGCGTCGGCGGGGCTGCCGCTCGTGTCCGCCCAGGCCGACGGGCTCGGGCCGCTCATGAGGAACGTGCGCGGCTCGTCGTCGTCGTCCGCCGTGGGGGTGGGCGTGCTCGGAGGCGGGTCGGCCGGAGGCTTCGATGGCGGGGACGATGCGGGGCCGCCGAGTCGCACGGCGCGGAGCGGGGTGCGGCCCAGCGGCCCGCCGACGAGCATGCGCGTCGGCTGCACGGGCTCGGAGTCGGGGCTCGGGTCCGTCGCGCTCTCCACCGGCGGCGCCGCGGGCTTCGCCGCGGCGGCAGGCGCCGCGGCCGCGGCGGTGACACGCTGCAGGTAGTCGCGGGGAAGCACGACCTCGCCTCGGTCCGGAAGATCGGGGATGGCCGCTGCAAGCTCCTCCCGGAGCTGCTGGGCGGTCTGGTGGCGCTCGCCGGGCCACTTGGCGAGCGCCTTCAGGATGATGCGCTCGAGGCCCGCGTTGATGTCACGCCGCAGCTCGTGTGGTGGTCGCGGCTGCGCGTGGATGTGGCGCATGGCCGTGTGCAGCGGCGTCTCCCCCGTGAACGGCAGCTCGCCGGTGACGAGCTGGTAGAGCAGCACGCCGCAGGTGTAGATGTCGCTGCGGCCGTCCAGATCTCCGCCTCGGCACTGCTCGGGAGACATGTACGCGGGGGTGCCGACGATCGTCCCGACGCGCGTGAGCGCCGTCTTCGTGACGTACGAGGGCGGATCGGTCGCGTCGCTCGCGTTGCCCGGCTTCGAGACGTCGAGGATCTTGGCGATGCCGAAATCCAGGACCTTGGCTCGCTCGCCGCCCGGCTCGTCTGGGTCGGCGACGAGCACGATGTTCTCCGGCTTGAGATCGCGGTGGACGATGCCCTTGCCGTGCGCGACGTCGAGCGCCGAGCAGACCTGGGCCAGGATGAGCGCGGCCCGCGCTTGTCGCATGGGCCGCTCCTGCGACAGGGCCTTCAGGAGGTCCTTGCCGCTCGCGAGCTCCATGGCGATGAAGGCGTCCTCGTCCTGGATCCCGGACTCGAAGACGCGGATGATGTTCGGATGGACGAGATGGGAGGCCGCCTTGGCCTCTCGCTCGAAGCGTCGAAGGACGGTGGGGTCGCGGGTCAGCTCGCGCTTGAGGAGCTTCAGCGCGACCTCCTGCCCGGAGCGCTCGTCCACGGCGGCATAGACGCTGGCCATGCCGCCGCGCCCGATGATCCGTTCGACGCGAAATCGGCCGACCACGGTCCGGCCGACCATCGACTCGGGCTCCATCTCTTGCCCGCAAGCGTATCAGGCGGCGCGGAGCCAGCGCACGGCAATGTGATCGGCCGGCGGCCTTTCGACGCTCTCGCTTGACGGGGTCCGCGTCGAGCGGTAGGCGTAACCAGTCACTGTGTGGGAGCGAGGCTTGCTTCCCGGTGACTTCGACTGGGCAGGGTCGGCCGTGCCGACTCAAGGAAACGAGGGGGCCCCCCTCACGCAACGTCGTTTGACCAGCGCCGTTCGTCGTCCGAGTGGACGCGGAATCGGCGCTCACGAGACAAGAACATGACTTTCACGGATGCCGCGGCCGAGGTGCTTCGCCTCGTGGGCCGCCCGCTTCATTATAAAGAGATCACCGACTACGCCATCGAACGAAACCTCCTCAGCCACGTGGGCAAGAGCCCCGAGGTCACGATGGGGGCGCGCCTCGCCGCGCTCATGAAGAAAGACTCCGCGGACAACCCGCTCGTCCGGGTCAAGCCCGGCGTCTTCGCCCTCCGCGAGTGGGACGCGAAGACCATTCGCGACGGCCTCGCCGGAAAGAAAGCGAAGAAGGCGAAGGGAGCGGAGGTCGAGGCCGAGGTCGAGGCCGAGGACGTGGAGGTCGAGGCGGCGGGCGAGGAGCCAGAAGCCGAGGCCGAGGTCGAGGCCGCCGAGGTCGAGGCCGAGGTGGATCCGGATGACGAGCCGCTGCTCGGCCCGCCCAAGGAGGCGCGTCCCTCGCCGCCGCCGCGGCATGCCGCCCGCGCGCCCGCGGCTCCCGCGCCGGCCCCCGCGCCGCGCGCTCGGTTCGACGAGGAAGACGCGAACATCGAGCCCGAAGATCGCATGCGAGCGGAGCTGGTCGCGAGCGCGGCCGAGGTCTTCGACGAGGAAGAGGACGACGATCAGCCGATCCTCGGCGGTGGCGAGGAAGCGCGCGACGGCGAGGGCGGGGAAGGCCGTCGTCGCCGTCGTCGCCGGCGCCGCGGTCGTGGCGCCGCTGGCGACGCCGTGCTCCCGGGTTACACCGCGACCCCGGTGGATGCCGCGGGCCAGCAGCCCCGCCGCGAGCGTGATCGTGATCGCGACCGCGATCGCGATCGCGACCGTGACCGCGAGCCCAGCCGACAGGTCGATGCGCTCGCCGAAGGTGCGCCCCCGATCGACGATCTGGGCGGCCGCGACTTCGCGGACGCGGTCCACCAGATCCTCGGCGGCTTCGACCGCGGGCTCGGTCCTGTGTCGCTGCGGCAGATCGCCGAGACGGCGCTCCGCAAGGGGAAGCTCGCGGGGGACGTCCAGTTCGCGCAGTCGATGGTGGCCGCGGCGGTCCGCGCCGACAACCAGCGCCGGCTCGCCCTCGGCGGACGACCGCGGTTCCGGTTCGCGGGCGGTCGCGTCGGTCTCACCGACTGGCTGCTCTCGAACGATCTCGCCTCGCTGGAGAACGAGGCGCTCGCCGCAGTGGAGCGTTACCGCGACGCGGCGCGGCGTGCCTTCGCCAAGAAGATCGCCGAGCTGCCGGGGCACGCCCTGGTCGAGCTCGCGATGCTCGCGCTCGAGCGCGTCGGCCTCACGCAGATCCGCCAGGTCCGCCGGGCTGGCTCTTCGGGCGGCGAGGCCCACTTCTCGGCCTCGATGAAGAGCCCGTTCGACGGCAACGACCCCGAGCGCCGCGTCAAGGTGGCCATCGTGATCCGTCGCGAAGGGCGCGAGGTCGGGCGCGAGCGCGTGACCGAGCTCCGCGGCTCGCTGCACCACTACGGTCCGGCGACGATGGGCTGGATCATCACCACCGGTCAGATCCTCTCCGGCGCGCGCGAAGAAGCGGCGGCGGAGGGCGTCGCGCCGGTCGCCCTCACGGACGCGGCTGGCTTCGCCCGGCTCTGCGAGGAGAATGACGTGGCCGTCATTCGTGCGCGCCTCCCGATCGCCATCCCCGACGTCGACCTGCTCGAAGCGCTCCGCGCGTCCTGACCATGACGCTCCGTGGGAAACAACCGGTCGGACTGGCGCTCTGCCTCGCGCTCGCCGGCTGCACGCAGACACCCGATTCGCTGTTTCCAACCGCGGATGACGCCCTCGCCCGCATGCACGCCGGCTACGCCTGTTCGGTCGGCGTGCAGGGCGAGGCGAAGGTCGACCTCGTGACCAAGAAGGGCCGCGTGAAGGGGGACGTCTTCCTCTTCGCCATCAACCCGCAAGCGGTCCGCTTCGACGTGGTGAGCCCGTTCGGCGCGACGATCTTCACGCTCACGTCGGACGGCAAGGACTTCAAGCTCGCCGATCTCGAGCAGAAGACCTTCTTCTACGGCCCGGCCACGGCGTGCAACCTCGCCCGGTTCACGCAGGTCCCCGTCCCGGGGCACGCCCTCGTGTCGCTCCTCCGCGGGGAGGCGCCCGTGCTCGTGCACGACCGCGCCGCCCCGCAGATCGCCTGGGACGGCGACCACTACAAGCTGACCATCCCCTCGAAGAACGAAGCGTCCGAGGAGATCCACCTGCAGGTCCACCCGGACGACTTCCACAAGCCCTGGCAGAAGCAGCGCGTCCGCGTCTCGCACGTGCGGGTCGCGCAGGGCGGCGAAGACCTCTACCTCGCGGACCTCTCCGGTCACGAGCCCACGAAGACGGCGCCCGCCCGGGTTGACGAGGACGGGATGGATGAGCCCGTCCCGCCGAGCGGACCGGCTTGCGAGGCCGAGTACCCGAAGAAGATCCGCTTCAGGGTCTCGGAGACGCGGGACGACGTCGTGTTCGAGTACAAGGAAGCGAAGTGGAATCCTCCGCTCCTGCCGGAGACGTTCACGCAGCCCGTCCCGGGCGGCATGCGCAAGCAGCTCGTCACCTGCAAGGACTGAGCGCTCGGCGCGGCGGAGCGACCAGCCCTGTGGAGCAGCCCTGCGGCTGGCGCTCCGCAGGTGCGCAGCCCGCACCCTCGGAAACCGCGAAGGAATCGCCTTCCTGACGCGGGCACCCGATTTGCCATGAGGCCTCCCCGCGGTGTCATCCGCGAAAAGGAGACGACTCATGCAAGCTCATTGGCTTTGGAAGGCTTCCACCCTCACGCTCGCCGGCGCTCTCGCCCTCGTCGTGGGCACGAACGACAACCTGGCGAACGCCAAGCCCGCGGCGCCGGAGGGCGATCAGCCGCACATGCAGGCCGCCCTCGCGGCGCTCGAGACGGCGCAGACGCAGCTCGAGAAGGCGACGAGCGACAAAGGCGGGCATCGCGTGAAGGCCAAGCAGCTCGTGAAGGACGCCATCGTTCAGGTGAAGAAGGGGATCGAGTTCGACGACGAGCACGGCAAGGACAAGAAGGACGCGGGGAGCGACGAAGCCGGCGCGCTCTAGCCGGGTGCTGAAAAAGTCTCCGCCCTCCGTTCTGGACCCATCATGCCCGCCCTTTCACCCCCCTAATCCCCCCTCACGAGGTGAGGGGGGTCGGGGGTGAAAGGGCAGCGAGGGCGTCATCCCGCGCCCTGACGCCCCCTTCTTCAGCACACGGTCAGAAGCGGACGCGCAAGAGCGCGGGGCTCGCCGGCTCGCCGGCGAGCGCCCGCGTGAGCGCGAAGCTGGTCACGTAGAGCGCGCGCTCGTCGCCGCTGCCCGCAAACGTGACGCTCGCCGGGAAGTCCAGCGGCGCGCCCTCGAGGAGCGTCGTCACCGCGCCGCCTTCGTCGATGCGGACGAGCCGGTCCGCGCGGTTGATGGCAGCGACGAGCGCGCCGTCTTCGTCCTGGGTGATCCCGTCGATGCCCGCGAGCTTCGCGCAGTCCGGGCCCGCCAAGGTCTCGACCGCCCCGGCGGAGCCGTCCGCCTCGATCGGGATGCGAGCGACGAGCCCCTTGTCGCTGTTCGCGACGAGGAGCGCGTCGCCCGTCCAGACGACGCCGTTGGCGCCGACGACGAGATCGTCGGCTTGGCCCCCACACGCCGTCGGATCACCTGCGAGGATCGGATCGGCGAGCCACGGCGTCGCGGCGCCGTTCGAGTCGATCGAGAGGATGGTGCCGGTCGCCGAGTCCGTCACGAAGAGCGTGCCCGCGTCGTCCCAGGCGAAGCCGTTCGGAAACACCATCGAGGGATGGGAGGCGAAGAGCACCGGCGCGCCGCCTGCCGCCGGCACGCGGTAGACGCCTGGCACCGGGTCCCCCGTGAAGGAGACGAGCGCCGCGTAGACGTCGCCCGCAGGATCGACCGTCAGGCCGGTCATGAACCCGCTGCTGTTCGCGGGCACCGGCAGCGTGGAGAACGGGGTCTCGCCGCTGCCGTCGAGCTCGAACCGCTCGACGGCGGAGGTGAAGGCGAAGCCCAGGAAGAGGTCGCTTCCGCGCACGACGATGCCCTCCGGGAGCTGGAACTGCGCGGCGTCGAAGCTCTTCAGGACCTCCACCTGGAGCTCACCGCCGCCCGCTCCGCCGCCGCCCCCCTGGCCGCCCGAGGTGGTCGTGGCGCCGGAGGTCGTGCTCGAGGTCGTGCTCGTCGTGCTCGTCGTCGTCCCGCCGCCCGTCCCCGCGTCGTCGTCGCCGCAAGCCGTCGCCAGGGTCGAAGCCAGCACCATCGTGATCAGCGTCGCTTTGGTCATGTGTCTCTCCTGGCCGAGAGAGTGTGTCGGCTGTGACCGGCGGCCACTGCAAGTATTGCAGCTCGTATCCTGCAGCGTGTGCAGGTACGCTGAGCGCCGTGGAGAAGAGCCCGCTCGCCGGCGTCGACGCCAACCTCCTCGTCTCCCTCGACGCGCTTCTCACCGCGGGGAGCGTGGGCGCCGCCGCGCGCAGCATGGGGCTCTCGGAGAGCGCGATGAGCCACGCCCTCGCTCGAGCACGTGACCTGCTCGGCGATCCGCTCCTCGTGCGCAGCGGCCGTCGAATGACGCTGACCCCGCGGGCGAAGCAGATCGCGCCCGCGCTCCGAGAAGGGACGTCCTGGCTGGCGACGGCCGCCGCCCGGCCCGAGGCGCTCGATCCCTCGAGGGAAGAGCGGTCGGTCCGGATCGCCGCGACCGACTTCGGGCACACCATCGTCGGCCCCGCGCTCCACCGCGCGCTCGCGCGCGAGGCGCCGCTCGTCGACCTGGAGTTCCTCCCGTTCGCGCCGGAGTCGCTCGAGCAGCTCGCGCGCGGCGAGATCGACCTGGCCATCTCCAAGCTCGTGACCGGTCGCGGGCTCGCGGTGCGGCTTCTCGTGGAGGAGCCGTTCATTTGCGTCGTGCGGCGCGGCCACCCCATCCTCAAGGGGAAGATCACCGCGGCTCGCTTCGCGGCCCTCCAGCACGCGCTGGTCTCGCCTGGCGGCCGCGTGCGCGGCGCCGTGGACCACGCGCTGAAGAAGCGGGGCCTGTCGCGCCGCGTCGCCTACGTCTCGCCCACGTTCCTGCCCGCCGCCCAGCTGGTCGCCGGGAGCGATCTGGTGTTGACCTGCAGCCTGCGCAGCGCGCGCGCCGTCGCCGACTCGCTGGGCCTGCACCTGTTCGAGCCTCCGGTCGCGCTGCGGCCGTTTCCGCAAGGGATGATCTGGCACAAGCGGCAGGACGCCGACCGCTTCCTGGCCTGGCTGCGCGACCGGACGACCGAGCTCGTCCAGGTTTGAGAGGCTACCTGCCGAGCTGCTCGACGATGCGATGCGCGGCCTGGCGGGCGCGATCGATGTCGGCGAACGCAAACGTGGCCGCGCCGACGACGGCGTGGCCCCCGCCGCCCTCGCGCTTGCAGAGCGCGGCGACGTCGTGCCGGCGCGGCTTGCCCGACCAGGGGTTGTAGCCGACGCCCACCTTGAGCTGGTCTTGCGTCCGCAGGAGGGCGACCGAATACGTGCAGTCCGGGAACGCGACGTAGGTCGCGAACTTCCCGGCGGGACGCGCGCCGGACTCGGCGAGGTCGACCAGCACCACGTCTCCGAAACGCTTGCCCGCCTGCCGGACGAGCGCGAGGTAACGCGCCTTCTCCTCCGCGATGGGTGACGCCAGCGCCCGCACGTCCTCCGAGGCGGCGAGCGCCTCGAGCGGGTGAGCGAGGAGCCGAGGCGCGAGCTGGCCCACGTACGCGCTGCTCCCGTGGTGCTCGGCCACGTCCGCCAGGACGAGCGCGGGAGCCCTGGCGAAAAACGCCTCCTCCGGATCGTCGAAGCGCGCAGCGTCGACCTTGTCGGCCCATGCCACGAGATCCGTCAGGTGCCGCATGTCGACGCCGAAGGTCTCCCGCATCGTGTCGGCCATGAGCTTCGCGCAGCTGCCATAGGTCGGGTCGAAGACGAGGTGGCGCGCGCCCTTGCTCCTCGCCACGCGCTCGCGCGCGGCGGTCTCCTCGCCCCGCGACGCAAACGCCGTGGCGTGGTGATCGAAGTAATACGAGAGCCTTGGGCTCTCGACGTAGCGGAAGTCGCAGAGCACGTTCACCGCGCCTCCGAGCCAGGCCTGCGGGATCTGCTTGAGCCGCGGGCCGTAGCCGCACGAGCGGTACCCGAATCGAGTGACCTCGCGATGCAGCTGCCGGACGAGGTGCGTCGCGAGCGCGGCGCTCACGAGCCCGTCGAAGCAGTACCCGTGCGTGAGGATCTGCGCCTCCCCGCTGGTCATGGAGGCGGCGTGACACGCCCTGACCGCGGTGCCAAGAGGCCAGGCCTCGACCTGGAACTGTCGGTTGTCCGACGCGCCCGGCCGCGGTATCGAGCCACGTGCGCGCTCGCGATGCGGCTCTCCGTTCGGTCTCGACGGTGTTGCTCGTCGCCTGCAGCTCCGAAGCACCCTACCGGCCCGAGCTCGGGGCGCCGCGCGCGCCCCCGCCTCGGGCGATCATCCTCGAGCCGCCGGACGCCCCGCTCCCCCCGCCCAAGGAGATCGTCGCCGTCGATCCGAACGCGGAGGAGGTCCTGCGACGAAACCTCGATCGCCCGACGCAGGCCTTCGAGGAGAAGAGCCCGCCCAAGGTGACGGCCCGCGCGCTCGAGCACACCGCGCTTTCGGAGGCACGCGGGCTCGAGGCCGAGCCGGTTCGGAGCGCGACCTTGGAGGAGGGCGCCCGCGCCGTCCTCCCGCTGCCGCTCGCCCCGGCCGAGTGCGTGACGATCATCGCGCATGGTGGGCTGGGCGTGGCCGAGGTCGATCTGTTCCTGGTGGACCGGACCGAGGGCTCGTTCCGGATCCTGGCTCAGGACACGCGGACGGGGCAGGTCGCGATCGTCGGCGGCCAGCGAGGCTGCTACGTGGCGCTCGGGGTGCCCGTCCGGGGGGCGGAGCTCTGGGCGCAGGTTCGCTCGGGAGCGGGGCCGGTCGTCGTCGGGGTGTACCGGGCCTCGAGGCCCTGAGGGAGCGCTACCTGGTCGCCGTCCGAGCAGACGAAGCGCACGAGGCCCGCTTCTCGGTCCCGCACGATCGCCTGCACCGTCGCGGCGGGGCGGGAGAGCCGGTGGATCGACTGCAGCCCGAGGCCGAAGGCGTGGAGGAAGACCTCATCGGAGACGAGCGAGGGGGCGCCGCCGACGAGCAAGAGCTCCACCGAGTCGTGTGTCCGCTCGCCGAGCCTCAGCGTGCCGTTGTTCCGGTAGAGGAGCGGGTAGGTCGCGCACGCGAGGCGGAGCACGGCGACGGGCTCGAGCAGGTGGATCGTCGTCGCTGCTTCGATCAACGGCCGGAAGAGCGGCTGCTCGAACGTGCGCAACATCGTCCCTTCGCACACGCGATACAGGCCCTGCATGCCGGCCGCGTCGCGAACGGCGTGGATGAGCTTCTGGAGCACACGGACGGGCACCCAGCCCATCCGAGGCGTGGCCTCGATCGCCGCCGTGACCGCGGGCTCGAGGAGACGTCTGGCCTGGCCGGCCAGCGGATCTCCCAGAAGCTCGACGGCGCGCAGGTTGATCTGCGCGTGCGCGGCTAGAACGATTGGCTCGTTTTGCCCCACGCTCCGGTCTTCGGCTCGAACCAGACCACCTTAAGAGACCGTCCGGCACCACGCGGCGTCGTCCGCGAATTCATTGGCTCTTCCTCGGCGCTTTTTTCGGGGTCCGGGTGCTCCGCTCGGGGTTCGGCTTGAGCTTCGCCGCCGGCCGCTTCTCCTCCAGCTCCTCCAGGGTCTTCGGCCAGTCCGCGCCGAGGAGGCGGGAGAGCGACCGATCCGCGAGGAGCTTTCCGCCCGTCTGGCAGGTCGGGCAGTAGTTCGTCTCGTTGTCGGCGTACGTGATGCGCTGGACCGGCGCGCCGCAGCGGGGGCACGGCTTACCGTAACGCCCGTGGACGGCCATCTCTGCGCGGAAGGCGGTCACGTTCTCGGGGAACTTCGAGCCGGCCTCGGCGCGCAGCCGCGCCGTCCACGTCTCGAGCACCGAGAGCGTCGTGTCGTAGAGGCGCGCCCACTCCTCGTCGGATAACGAGCTCGTCATCTTCATGGGCGAGAGCCTAGCCGCGTGCAGGATCTCGTCCGAATACGCGTTGCCGACGCCGCTCAGGATGGTCGGGTCGGTGAGGGCGCGCTTGAGCGTGTGGCGCTCGCGGGTCATGGCCGCGCGGAACGTCTCGAGCGTGGAGCCGGACAGCTCGAGCCCGCCGCGATCGAAGTCGGCGAGCTGGGCCCGCCCGGCCACGAGGTGGAGCGACGCGCGCTTCTTCGTGCTCGCCTCGGTCAGGATCAAGGAGCCCGTCTCGAAGTCGAGCGCGAGCAGCCCGAGCTTGCCGGGGATCTTGGCGCCTGCCTCGAGCCAGCGGAAGCGACCGGCGACCATGAGGTGGATGACCAGGAAGAGGTCGCCTTCGAGGCAGAGGATGATGCGCTTCCCGAGGCGCTCGAGCCGGAGGAGCCGCTTGCCCTCCGCCTCGCGGATCGGGGGGATGGCCGTGCGCAGCACGAACGGGCTCGCGAGCCGGACACGCGTCAAGGTGGCGCCGCCGGCCCGCTCCTCGATCGCCGACAGATAGGCCGCGATGTCGGGTAGCTCGGGCACGAGCCGAGCTTACCTCGGCCTCGTGCGGAAACCACTTCAGGGTTCGGCGCGGCCGCAGTAGGAGACGGCCATGACGAAGCTCTCGAAGGAAATCTGGATCGTCGCGGCCAAGCGGACCCCGTTCGGGGCGCTCTCCGGCTCGTTCAAGGACATCAGCGCGACGGACCTCGCCGTCCTCGCCGCCAAGGCGACGATCGAGCAGGCCGGCGTGCAGGCTGCGGACATCGATCAGGTTGTCCTCGGCAACGTCCAGCAGACGAGCCCCGACGCCATCTACGGGGCGCGGCACGTCGGGCTCAAGGCGGGGGTACCGATCGAGAAGCCGGCTCTCACGCTGAACCGCCTCTGCGGCTCGGGCTTCCAGGCCGTCGTCACCGCGGCCGAGCAGATCCTGCTGGGTGAAGCGTCGTGTGTGCTGGCCGCCGGCAGCGAGAACATGTCGCAGGCTCCGCACGCCTTCTTCGGTCTGCGCGACGGCGGCGCGAGGTTCGGCAAGCCCCCCGTGCTCGTCGATACGCTCTGGGAGGCGCTGACCGACAGCTTCTGCAAGACGCCCATGGGCATGACGGCGGAGAACCTCGCGGACAAGTACGGCATCACCCGCGAGCACGCGGACGCCTTCGCGCTGCGCTCGCAGAAGCGCTGGGCCGCTGCGTTCGAGGCAGGTGCGTTCGCCGACGAGGTCTTTCCGGTCACCGTCAAGGCGGGGCGCAAGGAGATCACCGTCGCGCGCGACGAGCACCCGCGCCCCGAGACGACCGCCGAAGGGCTCGCCAAGCTCCCGCCCGTGTTCCGCAAGGACGGGGTGGTCACGGCCGGCAACGCCTCGGGCATCTGCGACGGCGCCGCGGCGCTGCTCGTCTGCGGAGCGGACTGGGCGAAGGCGAAGGGCCTCGCGCCGCTGGCGAAGCTCGTCGGGTGGGGCGTGGCGGGCGTCGACCCGTCGATCATGGGGATCGGTCCGGCTCCCGCGATCCGCATCGCGCTCGAGCGCACCGGGCTCAAGCAGGACGAGATCGACCTGTTCGACATCAACGAGGCCTTCGCGCCGCAGTTCCTCGCCGTGCAGAAGGAGCTCGGGCTCCCCGAGGAGAAGGTGAACGTGAACGGCGGCGCGATCGCGCTCGGCCACCCGCTCGGCGCGTCGGGCGCGCGCATCACGACGAACCTGGTCTACACGCTCAAGCGGACGCAGAAGCGCCTCGCGATCGGCGCCGCCTGCATCGGCGGCGGGCAGGGGATCGCCGTGGTCCTCGAGCGCGCGTGAGCTTTCGGTGCCCCCCTCACCTCGGGTGAGGGGGAGCGCCTGCGCATCAGGCGCCCTTCGCTTGCGCGACGGCTTCCTTCACGGCGGCGGCGAGGTCCGCCGCCGTGAACGGCTTCGTCAGGAACGTGCCGTCCTCGAGCGTGCGCGGGTCGAGCATGTCGAACGTGTAGCCGGACACGTAGACGACCTTCAGGGTGGGACGAAGGGCGCGTAGCTGTGCGACGAGCTTGGGGCCTGAGAGGCGCGGCATCACGACGTCGGTCACGACGACGTCGATCGTGTCGGTGTGTTTCTTGGCGATCTCCATCCCCTCGGCCCCGTCGCGCGCCTGCAGGACGCGGTAGCCGCGCGAGCTGAGCGTCCGGAAGGCGACGCTGCGGAGCGCGGGATCGTCTTCCACGAGGAGGATCGTGGCGCCCAGCCCCGCCGCGCGATCCGCGGTGGGCCCGCGCACGGCCTCGACCTCCACCGACGAGCTCCGCGAGGTCGGCAGGAAGATCGTGAACGACGTGCCGCGCTCGGGCTCGCTGGTCACCTGGATCTTCCCGCCGTGACCGTCGACGATGCCGTAGACGGTGGCGAGGCCGAGCCCCGTCCCTTGTCCAGGCTCCTTCGTGGTGAAAAATGGCTCGAACAGGTGGGCCCTCGTCGCGTCGTCCATTCCGCGGCCGCTGTCGGAGACGACGAGCGCGAGGAACCGGGCGGGGTTCGCAGGGAGGCCGACGGCGGCGAGCTCCGCCTCCGTCGTGGGACGTGTCCGAACGACGATGACACCACCGTCAGGCATGGCGTCGCGGGCGTTGGTCAGCAGGTTCAGGAGGACCTGCTCGAGCTGCGCTCGGTCCGCGCGTACGGGCCTCAGGCTGGGCTCGAGTCGCAGCTCGATCGTCACGTGCTCGCCGACGAGGCGGCTGATCAGCTTCGTGAACTCCGTCGTCATTCGGTTCAGGTCGAGGAGCTCCGGGCGGGCGTCGTTCCGTCGCCCGAAGGCGAGGAGCTGGCGTGTGATCCGCGTCGCGCGATCGGCCGCCTCGGCGATGGCGGCGATGTCATCGAGGTCCTCCTGATCGCGCTCCTTGCCCTCCTTCAGGAACTCGGCGTGGTTGCGGATGACCGTGAGCAGGTTGTTGAAGTCGTGTGCGATGCCGCCGGCGAGTCGGCCGATGGCCTCGAGCTTGCGCGCCTGCAGGAGCTCCCGCTGGGTCCGCTGCAGGTCCTCCAGGTTCTCCCGGTATCGCCGCGTGCTCTCCGCGAGCTCCTCGCTGCGCGACCTCAGGTCCGACACGAGGAGCGCGTTCTGCAGCGCGCGGCCGATGTGGTTCGTCGCCAGGACGAGGAGCGTCGCGTCCGCGTCGGTGGGGCCGGCCCCGGCCTCTCCGACCGCGACGATGGCTCCCACGGGGCGCCCCGGGTGGGGTCGCAGCGGGATCACCGTGACCGAGGCGTGCTCCCAGGTCGTGTTTCTCTCGGGGAAGACCCCGCGCAGGAGCGGGATGATGTCCGGCGCGTCCGAGGGCTCTCCTGCGTGCACGAGCGCGGCTGTGGGCGCGTCCGCCAGCCACGTCGCCAGGGGCTGGGGCAACAGGACGAGCGTGCGCTTTGAAGGCGCGGCGGCGAAGGCGGAGGGATCGATGGAGTCGTCGACCAGTCCGACGGCCCGGACCAACGGCACCCCCAGCAGATCCTTGAGGAGCCCGACCGCGCGCCCGACGACGTCGAGCGGATCCGCGATCGTCGAGCAGCGGAGGACGAAGTCGCCCAATGACACGACGCGATCGACCTCGCGCAGCAGATCCAGTCGCTCGCGGGAGAGCCGCTCGATCTCGGCGCGCAATGCGGCCTCGGTGCCGTCCTCAGCCGCGCCGTCGGTCATGGGCGTATGCTAGTATATCGGCCACGAACTTCCTCTGCGTAAGAGGCTCGAGGGGCCTTTCGCGCGGAGATCGATGTGCGTCGCCGAGCGGACGCTCGGACTACTCCGCCTGGACCTTACAGTCGCTCACGCTGCCGGCGAACCAGTTCTGGTTCTTTTCGTTCCAGGCTCCCGCCGGGTTCCACCGCACGGCGGGGGAGCTGACGCTCCCGTCCACGGTGAAGGTGCAGGCGACCGTGAAGCGATCGCGGGGGCGCTTGCCCTTCTCGAGATCCGGCTGAGTCCACAGGCCAGCCGCCAGGAACTGGACGCCGTCCGTCGTGGTGTACGGGCGGAGCATCTGCTTGTCGTCCATCTCGCCGGAGTACTTCTGGTTCTTTGCCTCGAACTCACACCGTTTGCCCTCGACCACCGACTTCGAGGCGCACGAGAGGTTCAGGTCGTCGCGGGGATCGAGCGTGATGTTCAGCTGGACCTTCTGGCCTTTGCGCCAGCGCGGCGCGTTGCGCTCGCTGAACGGGTCGCTGCTCGAGAGGAACGCGAAGCCGGCCGCGAGAGTCACGAACACCGCGACGAAGAGCACAACGCTCCGACCCAGCGAAGCCGCGGGAGGAGGCGGGCTGATGGGCTTGGCGCCCCGCGCACGGGAGCGCCGCATGCGCTCCGGAGCCGCATCGCCCTCGGACGCCGCCTTCTCCTCGGGCTCGGAGGCGCCTTCGTCGGATGAGCTCTCCTCGGCCTCCGCCGCATCGGCTTTGTTCGCATCGGCTTTCGTCGCGTCGGCCTTCGCGTCGTCCGCGTCTTTGTCGCTCGACGACTCTTCGGTGCCTTCGGCGTCAGCCTGCTCGCCATCCTCCGGCTTCGAGGTGCGGTCGGTCTCGTCCTGCGTGTCCTTGTCGTCCGTGGCCATGGCGCGCGCGACTCTAGCAAGGTCGGCCCGAGTCCTCCACAGACTCGAGAAGGAAGGGCTCAGAAGCGAATTTGCGCGAGGCGCGCGGTTTGCGCGGAGGCTTCGGGAAAGAAATGAAAGATGCTCGCGTTGGGGCCGGCGCGATCGAAGAATCGTTGGAGGTCCGCGACGCTCGGATCACGCTCGTTGCTCTGGATGGGCCAGACGGGTGCGGTGAGGCCGAGGTCGGCGATGTCGCGCTCCATTCGATCGAGGCTGGCCTCGAGCCCTCCAGGCCACCCGAACGCGTAATAGACCTGCGGGAGGAACGCGTCGCCGCAGTGTCTGTCGAACGTGGCGTAAGGGAAGTCGCGATTGGGGCGGATCCAGCCGTACGTCGTGTAGGCGAGCGACCGCTTGCCGAGCCGCGCCCGCAGGAGCTTGCAGAGCCGCTCGGCTTCCTTCGGTCGGTCCTTGAACTCTTGCTCCGCGTCGACGACGAAGCCCGAGACTCGGTCGGTGACCGTGCGCAGGGTCGCCTCGACCTGGTCCTCCAGCGAGCCCCACGTGCGCCCGTCCGCATCGGCCACATCGGGCGCGTAGAAGTAGCCGAAGATCCAGACCTCGATCCCACGAGAGAAAAACGGCTCGAGGTTCGCCGAGGCGGCGTTGGCCGCCCAGCGTCGCTGCTCGTTGCCGTTGCCGCCTTTGATGAAGACGCGGCCGACGTTCCAGGACGCCGCGAGCTCCGCGGCCCGCTCCGCGCTTGGCGCGCGCTTGCCGAACTCCCAGATCCACAGGCCGCGCTTGGACCTCGGGCGTGGATCCGCCGGTGACGCTGACGCGCTCGGCGCCGCCACGACGGCCGCGCTCGGTGGGGCCGCGCTCGGCGCGGACATCGAGGCGTCGGTGCTCGGTGCCGGGCTCCCGAGCGCTTCGCTCTCCGGCGAGCAAGACGACGCGAGCAGCGCGAAGGCGAGCGCTGCCCCCCCTTGTCGTCGCATGCGGGCCTACCGGCGCTCCTCGACCGGAGCGGGGGAGAGCCGCCGCTTGGCCTCGAGCTCGAGCCCCGTCTTGGCGCGCGTTCGTGTGGCGTCGGTCGAGGCCTGCGGCGCGTCGAGCGAGAGCGCGAGCGGTCTCGCGGGCTGCGCCGAAGCCACACGGACCGGCTCGGCAGTCGGCAGGCCCAGCGCGAGGGCGAGCTCCTTCTCGGCGGCGACGCGGTGATTGAGGTGCAAGTCGAGGAAGGGTAGCGCCGCGCTGGCCACGCGGTCGAGCGCGGCCTTGTGGGACAGGTAGCGCCCGCCACACCCATCCTCCGCGCGCGGGTCGCCGCCCATCTTGGCGGGGAAGCCGACGGAGTCGACGATCTCGCAGACGTCCGTCGCGGTCAGGTGCCCGGCCTGCTCCAGATCCAGGAGGTAATGAGGGGCCTTCAGCGACTCGTAGATGGGCTTCGAGTACTCGAGGTACGGGGTCGTCGTGTCGCGCTCCGCCCCGACGACGAGCGCGGGCGCGTCCACCTCGGCGATGCCGTCCGCGCGATAGAGATCGAAGCCGGCCGGCGTGATGAGGAGCGCCGCGCCGATGCGCGGGTCGCGGTACCGGTATTGGCCGGGGCCGAAAACGGGGACGGCGGCGCAGCGACGGTCCGCGTCGTTCTTCTTGCACTCGCGAGCCTGACGGTCGGCGTCGAAGCGCGCGCCGATCATGCCGAGGGCCGCCGCGCCGCCGAAGGAGTGGCCGGCGACGGCGACGCGGTTCGTGTCGACGAGCCCCTTGAGGACGAACTTGCTCCCACGCGAGCGCTCCTCGAGGGCGTCGAGCACACGAGACAGATCGATCGGGCGATCGAACGCGCTCTGCGCGCGCTCCGTGTTGTCGATCCCGAAGACGTGGCTGCTCATCGTGTGGCCGACGTGATCGGGCGCGGCGACGATGTACCCGTGGCTGGCGAGAACCTCGGCCAGCGACGCGTTGCCGTAGCGCGTGGAGCCCGCGCCGTGGCTCAGCAAGACGACAGGACGAGGGCCCTCCTCTCGAGAGGGTGCAGCGTCGCGGTGGGTGCCGGCGGCCGACTTGAGCCGCGCCACGGTCGTGCCGATCGCCTCGACGCTGTAGACGGTGGGCTCGGCAGCGCTGCGCTCGGCTGCCGGGTACCACACCTCCACCGTGAGCTTTCGGTCGCGCGCGTCGTCTTCGACTCGCATCGTCGTCACGCCGACGGGCCGAGGTCCGAGCGTCTCGGGGGTCTCGGGCTCGGCGGCGATCATGCCCATGCAGCCGGAGGAGGCGAGCGCGGCCATCGCGAGCAAGCCGTGGAGGAGCGAGGCAGGGAGGAACGAGCTCAAATGCAGAACCTCTCGAGGAAGGAGCCCAAGGCCGGGCGCCCTCGCCCGCTCGGTCTCGAAGGCTAACCCGTGCTGTCGGTCGAGCAAGGAGGTTTCACGTCGGTGACGCCAAAACAGGCGACGCCTTCGAGCGACGCTTCGCAACGTACCGCGCAAAGATCGCCGCGTTGCGCGCGCGTCTGTTGCGCGCGCGCATCGGTTGCGCGTCAAACCGCCTGCTTGAGACAACGCGCGAGCTCGGAGAGGACCAGGTCGGCGGCGTCGAGCCCGCCCTTGACCGGATCACCCTCCTCGATGCGACGGGTGATCCGCATGTCCGGCGAGAGCTTCCAGGGCGATCGCTTCTTGTGCACGAGCGCGAGGACCTTCTCCGGATCGATGGGCGTGTCCTCCGACAGGTGCAGCGTGGCGCTCTTCTTCGTCGCCTCGCAGCCGAGCGCGCGGATCGCGCGGAGCTCGGTCTTCAGCCGCATCAGGCGGACGAGCCGGCGCGCGGCCTCCGGCGGAGGCCCGAAGCGGTCCTCCATCTCGATCGCGATCTCGTCGATCTCTCCCTCGCCAGACGCAGAGGCGAGCCGTTTGTAGAGCGAGAGCCGGACGCCGACGTCCTCGACGTAGTCCTCCGGCAACAGGGCCTCTTCGTCGACGCTCAGCTCGGGGTCGATCTCGTGGCGCACGGGCTCGCCCGAGAGCTCGTGGACCGCCTCGTCGAGCATGCGGCAGAAGAGCTCGAACCCGACGGACGCCACGGTGCCGCTCTGCTCGGCGCCGAGCAGGTCCCCGGCGCCCCGGAGCTCGAGATCGAGCGAGGCGATCTGGAAGCCCGCGCCGAGCTCGGTGTGCCGCTCGAGCGCCTCGATGCGCGCGCGGGCCTCGTCGGAGAGCTCGCTCTGGGGCGGAACCACCAGGTAACAATACGCGCGCTCGCGAGAGCGGCCGACCCTGCCGCGGAGCTGGTAGAGCTGCGACAGCCCGAACATGTCCGCGCGGTCGATGATGATCGTGTTCGCTCGCGGGATGTCCAGCCCGCTCTCGATGATCGCGGTGGCGCAGAGGACGTCGAAGCGGCCCTCCACGAAGTCGATCATGGTGCGCTCGAGCGCGGCCTCGCCCATCTGTCCGTGCGCGACCGCGATGCGCGCGCCCGGGCAGAGCTCGGCCAGGCGCGCGGCGCGCTCGTAGAGGCCCTCGACGCGGTTGTAGACGTAGAAGACCTGGCCGCCACGGTCGAGCTCCCGCGTGACGGCCTCCCGCAGGATGGACGGGTCGGGACGGGTGACGAGCGTGCGGATGGCGCGGCGATCCACGGGAGGCGTCGTGATGACGGACATGTCACGAAGGCCGGTGATGGCCATCTGCAGCGTCCGTGGGATGGGGGTCGCGGACAGGGTGAGGACGTCGACGTTGGCGCGGAGCTGCTTGATGCGCTCCTTGTGTGTCACCCCGAAGCGCTGCTCCTCGTCGACGACGAGCAGGCCGAGCTTCTTGAAATGCACGTCCTTCGAGAGGAGGCGGTGCGTGCCGACGACGACGTCGCACAGGCCGGCCTTCGCGCGCCTCGTCACGTCGTCTTGTTCGGCCTTCGACTGGAACCTCGAGAGCGCGGCCACCGTGACGGGGTAGCTCTGCATCCGCGCGACGAACGAGAGGTAGTGCTGCTGGGCCAGGACGGTGGTCGGGCAGAGGACGGCGACCTGCCTGCCCGAAGAGGCAACGCGGAAGGCCGCGCGGATGGCGACCTCGGTCTTGCCGAAGCCGACGTCGCCGCAGACGAGCCGATCCATCGGCGAGGGCTTCTCGAGGTCGCCTTCGACGTCGGCGATGGCGCGGGCTTGGTCGGGGGTCTCCTCGAAGGGGAAGGTGGCCTCGAACGCGCGGTATTCGTCGTCGGCGGGGCCGAGCGGCTCGCGGGTGGCGCGGCGGCGCTCGGCGTAGAGCCGCAGGAGCTCGTCCGCCATCTTCCGCACCTCGCGCTGGGCGCGCGCCTTCGTCTTGGCGAACGTCTGGCCGCCGAGCCGGTCGAGCTTCGGCGCGCCCTCTCCACCTGCGAACTTCTGCAGCTGGTTCAGGCGATAGACGGGCAGGTAGAGCTTGTCGCCGCCGGCGTATTCGATCGCGCAGAGATCGATCCGGGTGTGATCGACCTCGCGGTGGACCAGGCCGAGGTACCGGCCCACGCCGTGGTCCTCGTGCACGACGAAGTCGCCGACCGAGAGGCTCCGCAGGTCGTCGACGAAGGCCTTGGCCTTGCTCGCGCTCGAGGCGGTCTTGCCCCGCGCCCGCGACCCGCGCGTCGTCCGCGCGCCGAAGATCTCCTCCTCGGTGACGAGGACCACGCGTTCGGCGGGCAACACGACGCCGCGCGAGAGCGAGCCCGCCGCGGCGACGACCTCGCCCGGCTCGGGATCGGCGGACGCGTGCGGCTGCGCATCGGGCGTTCGTTCGCCGAGCTCGACACGGACCGGGATGCCGCGGTGCCCGAGCAGCGTCGTGATGCGCTCCACCTGGGTCGCGGTGCGGGCGACGATCTGGACCCCGAGCCCTTCTTCCATCCACGCGGCGACGCGGGAGACGAGCGGATCGAGCGCCTGCGCCTTGCCCTTGTCGTGCCGGTTCGACCGCATGGCGCGCTCGAGATCGGCCTGGTCGTGGGCCGAGAGCGTGGGGGCCTCCGTCGGCACGCACTCGAAGGCCTCGAGCCCGGTCGCCTCGGCGACCCCGCCGAGCGCGGCCGTGCGGTGCAGGCAGACGGTCCTGCGCTTGCCGAGGGCGAGCGCGGCGTCTTCTTCGGTGACGTAGAACGACTCGAGCGGAAAGCGCGGCCCGCTCTCGTGCAGCGCGGCGTCGTGAGACGCGCGCTCGAGCTCGTCGCGAACGGAGCGCGTCACGAGCGGCGGATCTTCGAGGAGCACGATCATGTCCTCGGGCAGGTAGGTGGAGAGCGGCTCCAGCTCGAGGAACGCGGGCAAGAAGGCGTCGGCGCCGAAGAACGAGCGCCCCGACGAGACGTCCTCCACCAGCGCGCGGGCCTTGCCGCTCGGCATGTCGCGGGCGTCGCAGAGGGCGCGGACCATCTCGCGCGCCCGCGACACGGTCTGGGGCGTCAGCGGCGCTTCACGCGCGAGCCCGACGTAGACCTCGGAGACGGTGGTGAGCGTGCGCTGCGACTCGGGGTCGAACGTCTTGAGCCCGAGCACGGCGTCCCCGAGCAGCTCGATGCGCACGGGCCTTTCGGACGAAGGCGGCCAGACGTCGACGAGCGCTCCGCGCACCGCAAACGTGGCCGGGTCCTCGACGAGCGCGGCCCGTACGTAGCCGGCCTCGACGAGCCGGCGAGCGAACGCGTCGCGATCCAGATCCTGGTCGACGCGCACGACCTCACCAAACGAGTCGATCGCGTCCGGTGGGACGACGCGGCGCACGAGCGCAGGGGCTGCCACGACGAGCCCGGCGAGGGGCCAACCGCACGCGAGGTGAGCGAGGGCCGAGAGCCTCAGCTGCGCGGCGCGGCGGTCGGGGTTCACGTCCGCGTACGGGCTCGTCTCCGCGGCCGGATAGAGCACCACCTTGCCTGGGAGCTGCGAGCGCTCGAGCACGAAGGTGAGGTCCGCGACGGCGCGCAGGGCCGCGTCGGAGTCCGGCGCGACCCAGAGCACCTTGTTGCCTCCGCGGATCAGCTCGCGCGCGACGAACGCGGGCGCGGAGCCTGCGCTCCCCGAGGCGTGGACGAGGCGCGAGTCGGCGAGCACCGCGGCAGCGACGTCGCGCGGCCGCACGATCGTGCGGCCGTCGTGGGGGAGGAGGTTGCCGAAGTGACCCTGCGTCATCTCGAGCGCGTGCGACGTAGCCCGCGACGCGTCGGGTGTCGAGCCGACGCGTGCGGGCGGTGGGCCCGAGCGCTATAGTCACGCCGTGCTTCAAGGTTTCGTGCGCGCTGCGTCGCGCGGTCTCGCGCTCGCCGCGCTGCTCCTCGCCAGCGCTTCGTGCGAAGAGGAGGCTCAGGCCCCGTCCCCGCGCCAGCCCGACGGCTTCGCGGACGCGCTCGCGCTCGCCACGCTCCCCGACGAGAGCCCCGACGAGGCCGTGCTCGAGGTGACGCTCGAGGCGAAGGTGATCGAGATCGAGGTCCTGCCCGGCCGGAAGACGCCGGTGTGGACGTACGGCGGCAGCCTCCCGGGGCCGCTCCTCCGGCTGAAGGCCGGCGATCGGCTCGTGGTGCACTTCGTGAACTCGCTCCCCGAGCCGACGAGCGTGCACTGGCACGGCGTGCGGCTCCCCAACGCGATGGACGGCTCGCCCCCGCACACGCAGGACCCGGTCGAGCCGGGCGGCCGCTTCGACTACGAGTTCGTCGTCCCCGACCCGGGGCTCTTCTGGTACCACCCGCACGAGAACAGCGCGGCGCAGCTCGGCTACGGCCTGTACGGCGCCCTCCTCGTCGACCCGGCCACGCCGGAGCCCGAAGGGCTAGGTGACGAAGTCGTCATGGTCCTGAGCGACATGGCGATCGACGAAGCGACGGGCGCGATCTTGCCCCAGGATCAGGGCGGCGATCTGGGGACGCTCTTCGGGCGCGAAGGTGGGGCGATGCTCGTCAACGGCAAGGTGCGGCCGACGTTGCGCGCGCGAAACGGGCTCCGCCAGCGCTGGCGGATCGTGAACGCGGCGCGCAGCCGCTATTTCCTGCTCACGCTCCCGGGCCACTCGTTCGAGCGGATCGGCGGCGAGACGGGGCTCTACGCGGAGCCCGTCGCGACCGATCAGCTGCTCGTGTTGCCGGGCTCGCGCACGGACGTCGTCGTCACGCCGAACGGCGCACCCGGCGAGGTGACCACGCTCACCTGGGTCCCGTACGACCGCGGCTACGGATCGATCGAGTTCCGCGATCCCGCGAGCCTCGTGGACGTGGCGATCGAAGGCGACCGGGCGGAGGTCGACGCGTTGCCCGTCCTCGGCGGGGGTGTCGAGCCGCTCGATCTCACGGGGGCCACCACGGTCGACGTGCGCCTCACGCAAGGCGAAGCGCCGGACGGCACGCTCGAGCTCGGCATCAACGACGTCCCGTTTGCTCAGGCCGAGCCGTTCGTGGCGGAGGTCGGGGAGACGCAGGTGTGGACCGTCCACAACGAGATGGACTGGGCACACCCGTTCCATCTGCATGGCTTCTTCTTCCAGCCGCTCGACGAGTCCGGCGCCTTCGTCCAGCCGGTCGAGTGGCGCGACACGGCGGACGTGCCCGAGCGAGGCACCTTGCGCTTCGCGGTTCGCTACGACGCGCGCCCTGGGATGTGGATGTTCCACTGCCACATCCTGGACCACGCCGACGCCGGGATGATGGGCATGGTCGACCTGACGATGCCGTGAGGATCAGTTCGGCTCGTCTCGCGCGGGCGCGCCGAAGATCGCGTCCCACCCGCTGCGGTACGCGTCGGAGCAGACCTTGGCAGGCCCCTTCCGCGGCGGCGGGGCGGCGGCCTTGGGGCCTTCGGCGAGGACCTCCACCTCGAAGATCCGCTCGTGCTCGGGGCGTGTCTTGAGCTGGACCAGCTCCCCGAGGATGGGCTGTCCTTCGCGGATCGGGTGGAGCTCGCCCGTCTCCACGCGGCCCTCACGGAACCGCAGCACCTCCGCGCCGGCGCCGGAGGAAGTCGGCCCGCCGACGAGGAGGACGTCGCGGGGTGTATCGCTCGGGCCAGACTCACCCGAGCCGGCTTCGTCGCTCATGTGAGGCCAGCGTAGCAAACCCGCCGCGAAGTTGGCCAACGTGAGCCCTGTCACGTAGTGCCCCGAGGGAAGGAGATTCGCGGGTATGACCGGTCGCAGCGTTCGAGGAGCCGAAGCAGGGACGAAGAAGGACCGCAGGTCGCCGGCCGGGCAGAGGGTCCACTTCGAGGCGATGGTCGCGGTCGGTGGATCGGACGGCGGCTTCGAAGCCGAGAGCGTCGATCTGTCGCACGAAGGCATGCGGCTGCGCACGGCCTACCTCCCGGCCGTCGGCGAGAAGCTCGTGTGTCGGTTCGACGGGATCGACGGCGAGATCGTCGCGCTCGGCGACGTCCTCTGGACCACCGAGCAGGCGCGCGGAGGTGAGTTCGCCGTCCGGTTCGTCGAGCTCGACGAGGAGACGGTCTCCGCGCTCAAGCAGCTCATCGACATCGACGCCCCGGAGGCTCCCGCTCCACAGCAGGAGGAGCCGGCGGCGAAGACGATGCGAGGCACCCGCGTGAAGCTCCACATCGAGGGCTTGGCCTCGCCCATGAAGGCGCGCGTCAAGGAGGCCACCTCCTCGGAGCTCCGCGTGGGCTCGAGCCTGGAGTTCTTGAAGCTCGGCCGCCACGTCGACGTCGAGGACGTCGACAACGCGAGCCGCCGCGAAGGCTTCGTGGACGCAGTGCGCGTGGAGATCGATCCGAGCACGAGCGTCCCGCAGCTCGTCGTCTCCCTCCGCTTCGACGCGATCGCTGCGGCTGCCGCCGCGGCCGCGCCGACCGCCAAGGAGGAGGCCCAGGAGGCCGCCGAGCCCGAGGAGGAGGTCGCCCCGGCGACGAAGGCCGCCGCATCGATGAAGCCCCCGGCCGAGAAGCCGAAGGCCAAGGCGCAGCGCGAAGAGGAAGCGCCCAAGAGCAAGCAGGTGAAGGCTGACCCCGACGCCGACGAGTCGAACGAAGCCGCCGCCGCCGACGCGTCGGACGATGACGAAGCCGTCGATCTCGGGCTACCCGGCAAGAAGCTGCGCGCAGCCAGCGAGAAGGCCGCCAAGGTCACGAGCGCGGCGGCCTCCGCCGTCGTGCCGGCGCTCTCCCGGATGGGGGCGGGCGCCCGCGACCTGTTCGCCAACCTCCGCGGTGGCCTCGAGAAGCGGCGCCACGAGCGCGCGGAAGCGAAGAAGGCGAACGCGCCTCGACGCGTGACCGCGCCCCCGCCGAGCGGAGCGCTGACGAGCGAAGGCAAGCGGCTCGTCCGCCAGGAGTCGGAAGACGAGACCGCGCCGCCGAGCGAGCCCACGGTGCAGAAGAGCAGGCGCGGCCTGGCCATCGGCGCGGCCGCTGGCCTCGCGGTCGTGGTCGGGGTGTTCGGGATCAGCAGGGCCATGAGCGGCAAGTCCGAGCCCGCCGCCCCGGTGACCGCCGCCGACGTCCGAGCGACGCAGCCCGCCACGGACATGCCGCCCGTGCCCGGCGCCCCGGCGATGGGCGACGTGCCGCTGTTTGGTCCGACGCCGCTCTCCACCACCGAGCAGGTCATCCCGCCCGCCCCCGCCTCCAGCGCCGCGCAGGCTCCTGCCATGGGCGAGGAGGAGGAGGACGCCGACGAGAGCAAGGCGACGAAGAAGGACCTCGTCCGCGAGTGGGGCAACGGCGAGGTCGAGAAGCCGCGCGTGCTCAAGGTCCGAATGGACGGCCCGGTGTCCGGGTTCTCCGCGTCCGAGGTCGAGGGCGGCTTCAACATCCTCGTCCCCGGCCGCAAGTCGCTCTCCACGAGCACCGCGCTCGTTCGCAAGGACAAGCGCATCTCGTCGCTCGACGTGATCCCGCGCGAGGAGGCGACCGAGATCAACGTGCGCTTCAAGGGCGAGCCGCCCGCGTACCTGGTCAAGGTGCGGAGCGACCGCGTCGAGATCGCGCTCGGCTCCGACAAGAAGGGCGACGACGGCGAGAAGACGAAGAAGGTCGCGGCCAAGAAGAAGGGTGACAAGAAGAAGAAGTGACGTCGAGCCGAGACTGGTGACGTCGTCGCAAGCGGCGACGTCATCCTCGTGGATTCACCCCCCCGGCCCCCCTCACCCTCGTGAGGGGGGTGCCTCATTTCGGGGTCGAGGAGAGGGCGGCCTGGCGCTCGGCGTCCTCGAAGAAGGCCTGGATCTCGTCGCGCTGCTTCTCGGCGTCGAGGCGGCCGAGCTCGACCAGGCGCCGCGCGTAGGCGCCGTCGAAGAGGAGATAGCTCGCGAGATCCGCCTCGGTGGCCTGCCCGACGTCGAGCAACGCGAGCAGGCGGCGGAGGCTGGAGCCGGCGCGCAGCTTCGAGCTCCGCACGTGGTCGGCGGCGAGCCGCCCGAGATCCTCGCTCGGCCGAACGACGAGGGTCTTCACGCGCTTGAACCCCGCCGCGCCCGTGTTCGTCGCGGCCGCGTTGAGCTTGTCGAGGAAGTCCGGGCCAAACGTCTCCGTGCCCAGATCGATGAGCCCGTTGACCCGATCGAGCACCTCGAAGTCGCTCGTCACGTGGTCGAGCAAGAAGGCATTGAGGACCTTGCCGAGGACGAAGGCGACGTTCGGTGAGCGCTCTTCGGCCGCGCCCTTGGGCAGCCCGCCGATCTCACGCGACAGCCCGATGACGAGGATGTGTGAAGCGCCGAGCCGGAGCGCCGGTGAGATGGGTGTGTTCTGGCGGATGCCCCCATCCATGTAGAGGTGGTGGCCGAGGCGCACCGGCGGAAACAGGATCGGGATCGCGGCGGAGGCCAGGGCGTGGATCGGACCCACGCGCGCGTGCCGTATCACGGTTCGAGGCGGGGCGACGCTTGGCAGCTTCACGCCGGGCGCGGTCTGCATGAAGAGCACGGTCTTGCCGGTGCCGACCTCGGTCGCCGAGACGGAGAGCGCGCGGAGCTTCCGCTGCCGGAGCGCGCTGGTGATCGCGCGCCAGTCGATCTCGCGCTCGACGAGCCGCGCCATGGGGGAGACGTCGAACAGGCCGACGGCGCTCGCGCCGCCTCCCATGAGCAGGCGCGGCAACGACGCGACCTGCGGCAGGCCGAAGCCCAGGACCTCGTCGACCCGGATATCGGACCAGAGGTTCGCCAGCCTGCGGATCCCGTAGACGGGCTCCTCCGCGTGTGCGGTCAGGAAGCAGCCGTTGATCGCCCCGACGCTCGTGCCGAGCACGTAGTCGAACTGGACCTGCCGTCTCCGCAGGTGGTGCAGGTGATCGAGCGCGTACGAGAGGACGCCGACCTCGTAGGCGCCACGGGCGCCGCCGCCCGACAGGATGAGCGCGATCCCGCTCACGAGGAAGCCACCTCGCCCGAGCTCTCGCTGGGCGGACGTGACTCGGACAGGATCCGCGCCACCATCGCCCGACCGAGGAACGAGTGCTTGAGCGAAGGATCGCGGATGTACGACGCGACCTTCGTCACGTGCGCGGCGGCGCGCTGGTAGGCGTCGAGCGCGGACCCGGGCGCGCCTCGGCGGATGGCCTCACAGCAGAGCGCCCTCACCTCGACGCCGTACTCCGAGCCGCCGCAGCTCTCGATCGCGCCGAGGGCGGTGCGGGCCAGCAGCGTCCCGGTGTGGAGCTCCCCGGCGTCGATGCGCGCGGCGGCCTCGACGGCCGTCGCGTAGATGTGGAAGCTCATCAGCGCCTGCGCCTCCGCCGTCTGCCTGGCCTCCGCCGCGAAGGCGATCGCGCCCGCGGCGTCGCCGGCGATCCGCGCCAGGCAGGCGCGGATGATCCGCTCGTGGACGAGGTCGTAGACGCTGCCCGTCACGGCGACGAGCGCGCCAGCGTCCCCGACCAGGGTGTGCGCCGCGTCCACGTCGCCCGCCTCGAGCAGGATCCCCGCCGTGCAGAGCAACGTGTCCGCGCGCGAGTCCTGGTCGGCGTAGCGCTCGTGGGCCTCACGCGCTCGTCGGAGGAACGACAGCCCGCGCGCCCGATCGCCGAGGCGCGCGTACGCCTGGCCGACGTTGGACATCGTCTTGGCGATCTGGAAGCGCCCGCCCATGCTGAGATCGATCTTCACCGACTCGAGGCCGAGGGCGATCACGTCCTCGAAGCGCTCGCTCACGAACATGGCGAAGGCGAGCGCCGTCATGACGCGGGCCTCCGCCCGCCGCGCGCCCACCGCGCGGAACACGGCGAGCGCCTCGACGTACGAGATCACCGCCTCGTCCACCCGGCCCACGTAGCGCAGGAGCACGCCCTTCGCGCGGAGGACCTCGGCGCGCGCGCGCGGCAAGAGGTGGCCGGCCTCCGTCACCGCGAGGGCCCGATCGCAGGCCGCGATAGCGCCTTGTGTGTCGCCGAGGTCGCGCAGGATCTCGGACAGGATCGTCAGGGCCTCCACCTCCAGCGCGTGGGCGCCGGCCATCCGCGCGAGCTCGGCCGCCCGCTCGGCGATGGGGAGGCCACGCGCGAGCACACCTTCGTCGAGCTCGAGCCGCGCCGTCCGGAGCAGGGCCGTGGTGACCCAACGGGCCTTGCGCGACTCCCGCGCGAGCTTGCGCATCGCGGTGAGGTGGAGGCGTCGCTCTCGCCGCCTGCCGAGGTACCGGTAGATGGCCTCGAGCGAGTCGTGTGCGACCATCCGCCGCGCGTCCGTCGAGGGGAGGAGCGAGAGCGCGCGCAGGTAATAACGCTGCGCCAGCTGCGCTTGGTGCGCGGTGCGCGCCGCGCCCGCCGCCTCGAGGTACAGATCCGCGGCCTCGAGCGGGGCGTCTCCGCGGGCGAGGTGGCGCGCGACGATGGCCGCCGACAGGCCCTTGGCGAGCGGTGTCGTCACCAGGTGCTCGCCGAGGAGGCGGTGCATCCGGGTCCGCGCGCCGCCGTCGAGCGCGAGGTACGCTACGTCGCGGGCGAGCGGGTGACGGAAGTCGATGACACCTTGTTTGCGATCACACAGCCCGCGCGCGCAGAGGCGCATCATCGCCTCGTCGTCGTCGAGGCGGGTGAGGGCGAGGATGTCGGTCTCGAGCAGCGGGCCGCCCGCGACGGCGAGCCAGTCCACGACGTCGTGCTCGGCCGTGGGGAGCTCGCGGATGCGATCGCCGATCAGCTGCTCGAGCGTGGAGGGGAGGGCCTCGGCGCGATCGGCCGGCGAGCGCTCGTTTCGCTTCAGCTCGTGGGTCCCGTCGGGGCGCTCGGTGATCTCGATGGTGCCGCGCTCGAGCAGCGCGTCGACCATCTCGAGCAAGAAGAAGGGATTGCCGGCGACGCGCGGGAGGATCTCGGCGCAGACGCCCGCGACGCCCTCGCGCACGCCGAGGCGCGCCTCGACCAGGCGGAGCTGCTCCTCGGCGCCGAGCCCGCGCAGCTCGATGCGGACGAAGCTCTCGACGAACTGCATCACGCGCTCCTCCGGGCGCGTGACGAGGACGACGAGGATCGGCAGCTGCTCCTCGCGGGAGAGGAGATCTTTGAAGACCTCGAGGCTCGCGCGGTCCGCCCAGCCGAGCCCGTCGATGAAGATGACCAGCGGTTGCTCGAAGGCGAGCGCGCCGAGCAGCACACGCAGGGCGAGGAGCAGGAGCTCGCGGCGGTAGCCGATCCCCTCTTCGTCGGCGCCGGCGAGCTGCTTGCCGGTGGCGATCTCCGCGAGGCGCGAGACGAGCCGCTCCGTCGACGCGCTCTTGTGCGACACCTGGCCGATCAAGCCGCGGAACACCGCGGTCGCCTCCTCGAAGGAGTGATCGATGCCGACGCCGGTGGCCTCGCGCAGGAGGTCGCAAAGGGTGGCCATCGGGATCTCGCTCTTCACGGGCGAGCACTCCGTCGACAGCACGCGGGTGTCGCGGGGGAGCTCCGAGAGGAAGGTCGCGACGAGGGCGGTCTTCCCGATGCCCATCTCGCCCATCACCACCCGCGCCACGAGCTGCCCCCGGGCCGAGGCGACGAGCGAGCGCGGGGGCACCGACGACGTCCGCGCGCCTGCGCTGTCGGGCCCGTCGAGGTGGGGCTTGGGCGGCGTGACGGCGCGGTGATACGCGGCGTGCAGATCGGCCTTCTCGGCGTCGCGGCCGACCAGGTCGTTCGGCGCGAGGGCCATCTCCACCGCGCGCTCCTCGCGGGTGAGCGGCCGGATGAGCGCGTAGACGCGCATGGTGCGGGGCGCGCCGCGCGCCTCGGCGTCGTCGAGCGAGAGCGAGGGCGCGTCTCCCCAGCGGAAGTCGCGCCGGACGAGGCGGTAGAGGCCCCCCGCGACCCAGGTCTTGCCGACGGGCGCTTGTTTGCCGAGGTGCTCGGCGAGGTAGGTCACCGGATCCTGGAGCTCGTGCTCGACGAGGTGGCCCTGCTCGTCGCGCTCGCCGGTCGCGATGCCGCGCACGATGCCGATCGCGGCGCTCACGCGCCGCGGCAGATCGACGCTGGCGCCGGCGAGCGCCTCGTGCACGTCCACCGCGAGCGACGCGGCGTCGAACGCGGCGCGTGACGGGTTGCCCATGAGGCCGCCGATACACGTGACGAACGGCGCGAGCCCCGACTCGGGCCAGACCCACCGGGCGCCGCGTTTGTACGCGATGTGATCGAGCGTGGAGAGCAGCTCGTCACACGCGCGTTTGTAGCCGGCGCCGAGCGCCGACTCGAGATCTTCGAGGCCCTCGAGCTTCATCCCGAGCACCGCGACGTGTCGCACCTCGCGCGGGCGCCGCTCCTTCCGACCGTCGTCGCGGCCGACTGCGATGCTCCCGCCGCGCTTCTGCGGGATGGCGGCGAGCGTCTGCTGGGCCGCCTCGCTCGGCGGCGGCGCGGACGGAAGGATCGAGCCGCGGCCCACGAGCAGCGTCAGGGAGGCCTCGACGCTGGACGCGTCGACGAGCTCCTGCTTGGCGATGAGCGCGCGCCCGATCGCGCCGGACATGTCGCGGGCCGTCTGGAAGCGGTCGTCTTTCGAGCGGCTCATCGCGCGTAGCACGATGGACTCGAGCTCGGGCGGGATGTCGGCGACGTGTGCGCTCGGAGGCTCGAACGCCCCCTCCCGCACCGCCTCGAGAAGATCTTCGTCGACGGGCTTCTGCGTCGGATCTCCCTTGGCCGCGTAGGGGGAGCGCAGCGCGAGCAGCTCGTAGAGCACCACGCCGAGGCCGTAGATGTCGCTCCGCCGATCGACGCGCTCGCCGCGCGCCTGCTCGGGCGACATGTAGCCGAACTTGCCCTTCAGGGTGCCCGGCTCCTCGCGGAAGAGGTTTGCGCTCGCGATGCCGAAGTCGGCGATCTTCACCGCGCCCTCGACGGACAGGAGGATGTTCTGCGGCGACACGTCGCGGTGCACGATGGCGAGCGGGGCGCCGCCCTCGTCACGCCGCTCGTGGGCGTAGTGCAGCCCCTTCGCTGCCTCCGACACGATGTACGCCGCCACCCAGGGCGGGATGCGCGTGCCCTTCTGGCGCGCCGCGCTCATGAGCTTGCCCGCGTCGTAGCCCTCCACGTACTCCATCGCGAGGAGCAGGCCGTCCTGGTCCTCGATGAACTCGTAGACCTGGACGATGTTCGGGTGGTTGAGCCGCGTCGCGAGGTGCGCCTCCTCGACGAACATCGCGCGGAAGCGACGAGAGGACGCGTGCGCCGGGTGGATGCGCTTGAGGACGAGGAGCTTGAACGTCCCCTCCGCTCCCTCCTTCTTGCCGAGGAACACCTCGGCCATTCCCCCCGCGCCGAGCCGCCTGAGGATCTCGAAGCTCGCCAGCTTTTGCGGGGTGCTCATGTCTTAACGAGGCCACCCCGCGCTCTGGTTCACCTCGACCTTGCTCTTGCCGAGCAGCGCGCTCCTCCACGCCTCGATCCGCGGACCGGCCGGCTTCGGCCAGGCCATCGAGGCGAAGCGCTCGAGGAGCATGGGCGTGTGATCGGCGGTGCGGTTCGGGTCCTTGTACGCGGCGCGCGCGGCGTCCAGCTCGCGCGCGGCCTCGTGGAAGCGACCCTCGTGGTATGCGAGCCAGGCCTTGGTGAGGTGGCGGTGCTGCTTGGGCTCCGCCTCCACGAGCGCCACCGCTTCGCAGGCGATGATCGAGTCGCGCGCGTTCTCGGCGTCGCCGCGGGCGAGCGCGACCTGGGCGAGCAGGAGCTTCGACTCGACCTGGCCCCACGGATCGGCGAGCCGATCGAAGAGCGAGGCCGCCGACTTCGCGTGCTCCTCCGCGATGTCGGGCTCCTCTTTGTCGATCGCGATCATCGACAGGAGCCGCTCGCTCCCGGCCTCCCCGCGCGGGGTCGCCAGATCGCGGAAGGCCTGGCGCGCCACGAGCGCGGTCTCGCGCGCGCGATCCCAGAAGCCTTCGCGGTGATCGGTGTGGGCGAGCGTGACGTCGCACTGGGCCATGCCGAGGCGATAGCCGATGGCCTCGAACTCACGGCGCGCGGTGAGCAACATGGGCCGCACCGAAGGCCCGCCGCCGCCCGCCTGCTCGATGAACACCTGGACGATGAGCGCCTGGGCGTAGCCGAGCCGGTCGCCCACACGCGCGAAGCGCTCGGCGGCGCTCGCGGCGACCTGGCGGCCGCGGAGGTGATCGCCGAGCAAGAAGTCGATCTCGCCGAGCGTGACCTCGCACTGCGCCGCGCCGTGATCGTCGCCGAGCTCCTGGAACATCGCCAGGCCGCGCGTGACGAGGCGGCGGCCGAGCGCGGGCGCCGCCTGATCCGAGGCGATGTGGCCGAGGAGGCGCAAGCAGGTCGCTTCGCTCGAGCGGTCGCCGAGCTCCTGGAACATCTGCCGGGCGGCCTCGCCTTCTCGACGAGCGTCCTCCAGGCGGCCCGCGTGGCGGAGGGCCTCGCCGCGCCAGAGGTGCTGCACGGCCGCGTGGCGACCCTCCAGGCGGCCGTCGAGCAACGCGAGATCGCGGAGCGTGGCCGCGGCCTCGCGCGAGCGACCCCAGTTCATCGCGATGAAGCCGTGCAAAAGGTCCGCGGCGGCGGCGAGATCGGTCGCGCGGATGAGGTTCACCACGCGGTGACGGACGACGCGTCGCGTGTGCGCGGCGGGATGATGGCCGAGCGCGTCGGCTGCGGCGTGGAAGATCTGCGGCGCGTCCGGCCTGGAGAAGAGCTGGGTGAGCAGGTGCTCCTGCAAGAGCGCGTGCGGCCAGCGGAGCCGCTCGCCGCCCGACCCGAGGAGGATCTGCGCGTGTTTGAGGACGGCGACCGCGCGCGCCGCGTCGATGCCGAGCAGCTCGTATTGGGCGCGCAGCACGTCGCGGCGGATATCGCCGCCGAGCGCGGCGGCCGCGAGCGCGGCGCGGCGGAACTCGTCCGGAACGGCCGCGAGCCGCTCCTCCCAGAGGTCCGCCGTCGTGCTCGCGCGGGTGGCGAGCGAGGCCTTGGGGACGCAGTAGCGGCCGTCGCGCAGCTCGAGGTGGCCGCCCATGGCCCAGGCGTGCAGGAGCTGCAGCGCGAAGAGCGGGTTGCCTTTGCTGCGGGCCGCGGCCTCGGTGACCGCAGACTCGTCGAGCGGGAGCGTCTCTTTCAGGAGCTCGTGTGTCTCGTTGATGTCGAGCGGCGCGAGCTCGAAGCGCTCGCCGGAGACCGCGGCCATCATCGCCGCGAGGCGCTCGGCGTTCTGCGGCTCCGCGTCGACCGCCTCGTTCCGCACGGTCGCCACGACGAACACGCTCAGGCGATCGCTCTCGCGCAGGAGGCGCGTCACGTTCTCGTAGGTGCCGGGCGGCGCGTAGTGCAGATCGTCCATCCACAAAAGGATGGGGCGATCGGCGCTGATGCGCTCGAGGGTGCGGCGCATGACGAGCCAGCGGAGCTCCGGGTGATCGAGCGCGAAGCGCTTGCCGCTCGGGCCTACCTTGGCGCCCGGGCCTTCGGGGCGGAGCCACTCGGCGGTCGCCGCGACCCAGGTCGTGCCGTCGTCGTCGTCGGGGCTCACGCCCCAGAGGTTCATCAGCACCTTCTCGACCACGTCACGGTCGGCGCGCTCGAGCCGGTAATATTGTGTGACGGCGCCGACGACGCCGTCGAGCGGCGCGGCGATCTTCCGGTAGCGCGCGCGGAGCGGCGTGAGCAGCCCGCGTTCGTGCACCTCTTCACAGAGCCAGTCCGCGAGGCGGCTCTTGCCGACGCCTGCCTCGCCGCTCAGGAGGACCAGCCGGCGCGATGCCGGGTTCTTCGCGCGGTCCGCGAACACGTCCGCTACCTCGTGTGCGATGGTGAGCAGGCGCGTGCGTGTCTCCTGCCGGGCGACGAACGGGCTCGGGCGCAGCGCGAGCAAACCCGCGGCCGGCGGCGGCCTGGGCGTCTCGCCTTGGGCGAACGGATCGGGCAGCGTGATGGCGTTGCGTGAGGAGCGCTGAGCTTTGCGCGCACCCGAGGTGCGGGGGAGCGGGGTGCTCGTCGCGGACGTCGACGCCTCGGGCTTGAAGGCGCGCCATGCCCGGCGCGCGTCGGCCGCGTACGCGAAGCGATGCCACGGCCGCTTCGCCATGAGTCGCTTGCAGAACTCCCCGACCTGGGGCGGCGCGCCGGGGGGGATGCCGGGATCGGGGATCGGCGCGTTGCGGTGCTGCTGCAGCAGCTCCTCGTTGGCACCCGTGTACGGCTCCTTGTTGGAGAGGAGCGCGAAGAGGATGCAGCCGAGCGCGTAGAGGTCCGTGGCCGGTCCGATGTGCGGCGTGGCGTAGCGGATCTGCTCGGGCGCCATCCACCCGGGCGTGCCGGCTCCGTACCGGACGGTGGGCTCCGCCTCGGTGGAGCCGTCGAGGCGGTGGTCGATGCGGTCCTGGATGAGCCACGCGAGGCCGAGGTCGAGGATGTACGCGCGGCACTCGTCGTCCGAGTCCGGCGGGATGTCGAGGAGCACGTTCGACGGCTTCAGATCTCCGTGGATGACGCCGCGCGCGTGGCCGTGCGCGAGCCCGGCGAGGATCTGATCGGTGCACGACCAGATGACCGGCCACGGCAGGAGGCCGTCGTGCTGGGCGAGGTAGATCCACTCGTGGAGCGAGCGGCCCGGCGCCGCGTCCATCACGAGGTAAGGCGTGCCGTCGGCCAGCGCGCCGAAGTCGCGCGCGCGCACGATGGTCGGGTGGTTGAGGCCCGCGAGCGCGCGCGCCTCTTCCTGGAACCACCACGCGTCCTCCGGCCGCGTCGCCTCGCCCGGGCGGCCGAAGAGCTTCAGCGCGACGCGCTCGTCGAGGACGAGGTCGCGGCACAGGTACACCATGCCCATGCCACCGCGCCCGAGCTCACGTCGAACTTGGTAACGCCCGGCCAGCACCGTGCCTGGTTGGAAGACGTCTTCGTCGCCCATGGAGCAACCGAGGACCGAATATAGAGAACGCCCATCGGCGCGCTAGACCGTTGTGTCCTCGAAGCAAGGAGCGACGCGCCGGGTGGTCTGGTAGCTTGACGAGGGCATGGTTGATCGTACAGGGAGCCGCGCAGGCCCGGAGACCGCCCGGCCCGTCCGGGTGCTCGCCTTCGCGGCCGTCCGGGACATCGTCGGCGCGCCGGAGATCGAGCTCGAGATCCCGGGCCGCTGCGCCGTGGGAGATCTGTGGCCGACCTTGATCGCCCGGTTCCCCGCGCTCGAGCCGCACAGGCCTTCCGTGCGGCTCGCGGTGAACGGCACCTACGCGAGGGACGACGACGTCGTCTCGCCCGGCGACGAGGTGGCCCTCATCCCGCCGGTCGCGGGCGGCTGACCCGCCGCGCCCGAGCCCTGCCTGGTCGTGACGCCGATTCCTGGGCGCCACCGAGTCGCCGGAAACATGGTACCGATCGTCGCATGGACGAACGGTTGGAAGGGGTGGTCTACCCCTTCGAGGACATCGGCGACGAGCTGTCGCTCCTTCCGCTCGCGGCGCGCCGCGCGCTCGACCGCGCCGGGATGCGCCTCTCGATCGAGGCCTACCAAGCCCTCAACCGCGCGTCTCGCGTGGCGCTCGCCCGAGAAGGCGCCAAGGAAGTGGTGGAGTCGGAGGACGTGCAGCGTGCCATCCGCAACGCGATGCCTCCGCCGACGCGCATCAAGCCGGTGCCGGACCCCGATCCGCTGAGCCCGCCCGAGCAGCTGAACCATGCCCTCGGGCCGCGGCGCGCGGTCAGCCCATCCCAGTGGGCGAAGCTCCGGTCACTCGATCGGTATGCCCTGGTGCACGTCATGCGCCGCTCGATCGCGCACAACGACCCGGGCCGTCTCGACGCCGCCGCCGACCTGATCTTGAAGGCGCTCGGCAAGGGTCTCTCGGAGCCGCCAGCACCGCGCCTGGCCGACCAGGAGGCGGACGAGCTGCCGCCGATCTTCCAGCGAGGGCGCTGGGCGGACCTGGACTCGCGCCCGCCGCCTTCCCGCGATCGGGGGCCGGACCCGATCTCGAGCCAGGGTCGACCGGCGCCCCAGCGGCGTTCGGCGCCGCCGCCGCGCTCGCCCGATCCGCGCTTCGCGGAGCCGCCGCGCTCACCCGATCCGCGCTTCGCGGAGCCGCGCTCGCCCGATCGCTTCGCGGAGCCGCCGCGCTCGCCCGAACCGCGCTTCGCGGAGCCGCGCTCGCCCGAACCGCGCTTCGCGGAGCCGCGCTCGCCCGAACCGCGCTCGGCGCCGCCCCATCGGGTCGGGCTCGACGCGCCCTTCGACTCGCCGTCGCCGGCGCGTCCCCACGCGGGGCACGCGATCTCGAATCACCTCACGCAGAGCGGTGAGATCCACATGGTGGACGTCGGTGACAAGGCCGTCACCCACCGCAGGGCGACCGCGACGGGCATCGTCACCATGTCCCGGGAGACGGCGGTGCGCCTCTCCAAACACGACACCCCCAAGGGTGAGGTCCTCGCGACCGCGCGCGTCGCCGGCGTCATGGCCGCGAAGCGGACGAGCGAGCTGATCCCGCTCTGCCATGCCATCGCGCTCACCCGCGTCGAGATCCTGATCGACGTGGAGGTCGCGACGGGCATCGTCACCGTGAGCGCCGCGGTGGAGGCCCACGACCGCACCGGCGTCGAGATGGAAGCCCTGACCGCCGTCTCGGTGACGTGCCTGACGATCTACGACATGCTGAAGGGGATCGATCGGGAGCTGACGATCGGCGAGATCAGGCTCCTCACGAAGAGCGGCGGCCGGACGGGCGACTACAGGCGACGAGACGATCGCTGATCGCGGCGGGCCGCTGGCGGGGAGGGAGCCTCGCTCGCGCAGGAGAGCGGCCCGAGCCATCGACGAGGGTCATGGCTCGACGATACGAAACTCCACCCGGCGGTTGCGGGCGCGACCTTCGGTGCGCGTGTTGTCGTCGAGCGGCCTGGCTGCGCCTGCGGCCTGCGCCTCGAGCCGCGTCGGGGCGACTCCGCGCTTCACGAGGTACGCGATCACCGCTTGCGCCCGCGCGAGGCTGAGCGCGGAGGCGTTCCGTTCCTGGTCGTCGGTGTGACCCTCGACGACGACACGCCTGATCTGTGGTGTGGCCTGGATGACCTTCGCGACCTCGTCGAGGAAGGGGCGCTGATCCGCGTCGAGAGCGGCGCGGCCGGGCGCGAACCGCGGGTGCATGAAGATGACCACGTCGCCTGCGGTCGTGACGATGACGCGCCTCGGCTCGGGGCAGCCGCTGGCGGACGACGCCGCGGGATCGCGCGGGCAGTCGTCGTCGGGGTCGGCGAGCCCGTCGCCGTCCGAGTCGACCGGCCCTGCCGACGACGAGGCGGCCGCCGTCGGCGCCGCTCGTGGGGCCGCGCGCCCGGGCTCGATCGTGATCGTGGCGGCTGGAGCGCAGGCGTTCGGCGCAGCGACCTCTGCGTCGCTCCTCGCGCACGCGGTGAGCGACGCTGCGGTCGCGAGCATCGGCAGCGCAGCGCGCGTATGCCCTCTCGCGGCCGGCTCGGGGCGGAAGACGGGGTTGCCGCTCGCGTCCAGGTTCAGCCTTCCGCAGAGCCCCGAGCCGCCGAACAGCAACGCGTACGCGTGCGCCCGCGGCGCGGTCATCCGCGTCAGGTCGTGCACCTTGCGCCTGCATTGGTCGCAGAATCGCCCGCCATCGACCGGACGCATCGCATCCCAGGATGCGGTGCACGGGGAGGCGATCCGAAGCGGGCTCACGCGACGATTGTAGCGAAAGCCGGGGCGCAGAGCGGCGGTCTCGCCCTGCCGCGGCTCGGCGGTCGGGTCGCCCGGCACATTTCACGCCGGGGAGCCGTCACCGGCGGCGCCGGGAGCGGGGAGCCCGCGACCGCGCGTGGTATGACGGCCGCATGCGCGTCGCCGTCGTCGGACATGTCGAATGGCTCGAGCTCGCGAAGGTTCCGCACGTGCCTGCGGCCGGTGAGATCGTGCACGCGATGCCCGAGCTCGCCGTCGCGGCCGGCGGCGGTGCGGTCGCCGCGGTGCAGCTCGCGCGGTGGGGTGCGGAGTGTGTGCTGTTCACCGCGCTCGGCGACGACACGCTCGGAGAGAGAGCGCGCGCCGAGCTCGCGGGGTGGGGCGTCGACGTCCGAGCCGCGATCCGCGCCGAGCCGCAGCGCCGCGCGCTCACGCTCATCGACGCTCGCGGCGAGCGCACGATCGTCGTGCTCGGAGATCGGCTGGTCCCGCACGGGGACGACGCGCTCCCCTGGGACGTCCTCGAGACGTGTGACGCCGTCTACGTGACCGGCGGGGACGCGGCCGCGGTGCGCCAGGCACGCCGCGCGAAGGTCCTCGTCGCGACGTCGCGTGTGCTGCCGCTGCTCCGCGAGGCCGACGTCGCGATCGATGCCCTCGTCGGCAGCGACGTCGACTCGGCCGAGCGCTACGCCCCGGGGGACCTGCCGCGCGCGCCGGCGCTGGTCGTCCGCACGCAGGGCGCGGCCGGAGGTTATTTCTTGGATCGCGAGGGGGGCCGCCATTCGTACGCGGCCGTTCCCGCCGTGGTCCGCGGCGACACCTACGGCGCGGGCGACACGTTCGCGGCGGGGCTGACCCACGGGCTCGGGGAAGGCAAGCCCGCGGCCGACGCGATCGCGTTCGCGGCGGCACGCGCCGCCGAGGTGGTCGCCTTCCAGGGGCCGTATCCCCCGCGTTCCTGAGGTCTCGCTCGGCGCCGCGCAGGGCCGACTACTTCTTCCTGCCCGCGGCCTTCTTGGGCGCCGCGGCCTTCTTGGGCGCCGCAGCCTTCTTCGCGGCAGCCTTCTTGGGCGCCGCAGCCTTCTTCGCGGCAGCCTTCTTGGGCGCAGTCTGCTTCGGCGGGGCGAACGTCTGCCAGACGCCCAGCGTTGCTCCCTGGGGATCGACGAACACGCCGAGCGCGCCCATTTCGCCGACCGGCATGTACGGAACGATGATCTGCGCACCCGCCTTCTGTGCTTTGGCGAGCGTCTTCTTCACGTCGTCCACGCCCACGTACGCCGTCCAGGTGGTGGGTTGCCCGGGCATCTGCTTCGGCCCCATTCCGCCGCCGACGCCGCCGCCCACGTCGATGCCGGTCCAATTCATCGCGGGCATGTCGGTCAGCTTCCAGTCGAACACGCTCTTGTAGAATTTCTTCGCTGCCGCGACATCGTCGGCGGACAGCTCGACATGAACGAAGGGGTTTGCCATGGGCCGCGATGGTAGGGGCCGGGGCCCCGCCGTCAACCGTGCGATTGCGTCACAAGTTCAACGCCTCCACGTCCTCGGCGGACAAGGCGAGAGAAGCGCTCGCGAGGTTCTGCCTCAGGTGTGTCGAGGAAGACGTGCCAGGAATGAGCAGGATGTTCGGCGAGCGCCGCAAGAGCCAGGCGAGCGCGACCTGCAGCGGCGGCGCCCCGAGCCGCGAGGCCACCGCGGAGAGCGCGCGCGACTGCAATGGTGTGAAGCCCCCCAGCGGAAAAAACGGAACGTACGCGATGCGGGCCGCGGCGAGGTGATCGATGAGCTCGTCGTCGGCCCGATGCGCCAGGTTGTAGTGGTTCTGTACGCACACGATCTCCACGAGCTTGCGCCCCTCCGCGACCTGCGAGGGCGTGACGTTGCTCAGGCCGATATGGCGAATCAAGCCACGGCGCTGGAGCTCGGCGAGCGTCGTGAGCGGCTCCTCGATCGGTCCCGCTGCCGGGCCGTGCGCGCTGAACATCCCGCGGAAGTTGACGACGTCCAGCAAGTCCAATCCGAGGTTGCGGAGGTTGTCGTGGACGGCTCGTTCGATATCGGCCGCGCGGAACGCGGGGTCCCAGGAGCCCGCTTTGCCTCGTACGGCGCCGACCTTCGTCGCGATGACCAGGCCGTCGCGATACGGATGCAGGGCCTCGCGGATGATCTCGTTCGCGACGTGAGGTCCATAGATGTCGCTGGTATCGATGTGGTTGACGCCCAGCTCGACCGCCTCTCGGACGACGGAGATCGCCGCCCGCCGATCTTTTGGCGGGCCGAGCACGCCCGGACCGGTGAGCTGCATGGCGCCATAGCCGAGGCGACGAACGGTGAGGGAGCCGAGCTGGTACGTGTCCGTGCGGAGGTCTGCCATGGGTGTCCTTCGATGGGTGGATTCGCCACGAGCATAGGGAGCCCACCATGCGCGACAATCCGGTGCAGTCCGCACGGGCTGTGCGAATATTCGCACAATCCATGGATGGCCTCGCAGACCTGACCGCGTTCCTGATGGTCGCCCGAGCAGGCGGTTTCCGCAGCGCTGCCAACGCAGCCGGCACGAGCGCCTCGCGCATGAGCGACGGGGTGCGCCGGCTCGAGGCGCGGCTCGGTGTTCGCCTGCTCCACCGCACCACGCGGAGCGTCACACCGACGGACGCGGGCGCGCGCTTGCTCGAGCGGATCACGCCGGCGCTCGGCGAGGTACGGGCCGCGCTCGACGGGGTGAACGACTTTCGTGACCGCCCGGCGGGCCGGCTGAAGCTGAACGTGCCGACGGTCGCCGCGAAGCTCGTGTTGCCGAAGATCTTGCCGCCGTTCCTCGCGAAGTATCCCGAGATCACCGTCGAGGTGGTCGCCGACGAACGTCGCGTCGACGTGGTCGCGGAGGGCTTCGACGCGGGCATCCGCTACGGCGAGTCGCTCGAGAGGGACATGGTGGCGGTCCCGATCGGGCCGCGTATCCAACGTTACGCGGCGGCCGCCTCGCCCGCTTACCTGGCTCGCCGCGGCAAGCCGGTACATCCGCGCGAGCTACTCGAGCACGATTGTCTGGGGTGGCGTTTCTCGAATGGACCGGTGAGCCCGTGGAAGTTCGAGCGAAACGGCGCGGTGGTCGAGGTGACGCCGAAGGGCCCGCTCGTGTCGGGCTTCGGCGGCGCCACGGACCTCGCCGTGGAGGCGGCCGTCGCGGGATGTGGCGTCATCTACCTCTACGAGGAGTGGTTGCGTCCCTTCCTCGACGGGGGCGCGCTGGCTCCGGTGCTGCAGCCGTGGTGGCTGAGCTTCTCCGGGCCGTTTCTCTATTACCCGGGTCGCCGATACCTCCCGACGCCGCTGCGAGCGTTTCGGGACTTCCTTCGAGCGACGACGCCCCATCAGCGTGGTCGCACGCCGAGGTGACTGCCCACGACGCGCTCGTTTCCCGGGACGCCGCCCGAGATCGGCGTGCTCAGCACCTCGACGCCGCCGCTCGCGCCGCGGGCCACGAGCACGCTCGAGCCGCCGCCGTCGAAGTTCACTGCCTCGTGCGCGCCCTCGGCGACCAGGAGATCGGCGAGCTCATCGAGGGTGGCGCCGGCGGAGCGGCGCCTCTGCCTGCCGTCCACCACCAGGAAGATGAGCGTCCTTCTGTCCTCGGTGAGGCCGACGGCGGTGCGCGGCTGCCTCTTGTCGTTGAGCTTCGGGAGCGGACAGCCGTTGGCGTCGGCGCGCCGGCCGCGAGAGACGAGCATGCAGCCGCCCGAGAGCGCGCCCCAGACCTGGGCCGGCTCGTCGAAGGAGACAGAACCGTCCTCGTTCACGTAGAGGGTGCTAGTGTTGGGCGCCACACGGCCGTAGACGTGGCCGCGGCTGGCGGCGAAGCCGAGCGGCGCGACCCGCTCGCCTTCTTGGGGATACGGATCGAGGAGGCCTGCTTCCCAGGGATCGAAGAAGCCCCCGTTGATCGCCAGCGTGAGACCCTCGCGCTCGGCGAACGCGCTCGTGGTCTGGCCCACCAGCGGCAGCTCCTCGTCGTCGCCCTCGGTGATCACGACCTCGACGTCCTCGATCGATACGCGCGCCCAGTGCTCCACCCGGGGAACGGCCGGCTCGACGCGTCGCTCGTAGACGATGCCCGGCGCGATCTCTCGGCGCGGCTCGGGCTGCGGCGGAGGGACGAGGTTCGCGTAGCCTCGAACCGTGGTGTGGCACCCCGCGCCCAGCGCCGCGACCGCCAGGCCGGCGATGCCCGCTCGCTGCAGCCAGCCGCGCTGCACGCGCGCGCGGAGCACGAGGATCGCCAGAAGAGCAAACGTGGTGATGGTCGCCGTGAGGAGCAACGCGTCGAGCTTAACGTCTGGCGCCCGTGCGCGCCCGCGTCCGAGCAGGGCGACCCATCCGAGCGAGACCTCAGGAATGAAGCGAGGGGCGGGTTGGTTGAGGCCGCCCATGACGCCCCTGTCGAACGCACCGCAGATCTTCACCGTGGTGGGTCGCTCCGGGGGCGCCCGGATGCTCGAGCGCGCGATTCCCCTCTGGATCGGGCTCGGAATCGCGGGGGCGATCCTCTTCGGACCCAACGGCGTCGACCCGCATGATCTCGTCGCTTGGGCTGGCTCTTCGGTGACCGCGCGGTTGGCCGTCGGGGTGGGCTGGCTGGCCCTCGCGGCGCCGGTGGTCGGTGTGCTGCTTCGTGACCGACGCGCCGACTTTGCGCGCGCGCTGCCGGCGGGTCGCGCGGCGTCGTTCGTCGCCTTCCTCGGGCTCGCTCTCCTGGCTCAGCTCCCCATTGCGATCGTATTCGCAGCGGGTGGCGGCCCGCTGCAAGCGCTCGGCGTCGCGGTCGTCGGCGCGGGGGCATCCGTGTTGCTCGCGTCCTCCTCCCGCACGAGAATCGAGGTCGCCTCGATCGCGGCCGCGCTCCTCGCGATCGCAACCGGGCCCTCGGTGGTCGCGGCCCTGGCCGTTGCTCCGCTCCTCGTCCTCGGGGCGCATCGTGCCTGGGTGCGCGCGCCGGAGCGGAGCGCGCCCCGTGGCCGGTGGGTCTTCGGTCCGGCGCCGTTCGCGCTCGCCCTGGCCCACGCGCTTCGCCTCGTTCGCGTCGAGGCGGTCACGGTGTTGCGCGCCGCGCTCCTGGCCATTGCCGGCGGCGCGGTCGCCGCGATCGCGGCGACCAACGCCGCGGGCGCCGCCAGCCACGTCGCGGCGTTTGCGTTGGCCGGCTTCGCCTTCCCGATCGTCCTGTCCACCAGCGCGGCGGCCGCGCCCATCGAGGAAGCCGACCGGGCGCTGGACACGCTCTTGCGATCGACAGGCTGTACGCCCGCGCTGCGCCGCCTCGCCGGGGGCCTCGTGGTCAGCGTCTTCGGCGCTGCAGCGGGCGTCCTCGCGTTCGTGGCCGGCCGGTGGCTCGCGCCCCTGCCCATTCGGGGTGTCGCGAGCGCTGCCGTGCTTGGCGCGGCGCTCGGGCCGTGGATCCTCGCCCTGCAGCATGCGCCCGAGACCCGCGACGATCCGCGACGGCGGCGGGACCGGGGTGGTCGCCTCACCGTGATGCTCCTCGCAATCGGCGCGGTGACCGCTGCGCTCGCGGTCACCGCGGGCGAGCTTGCCACGGTGCTCGTGGCCGGTCTCGGTCTCGCGGGCTGGGCGGTTGGGCTCATGCAGCGCCGCGCCCGACGAGAGGCAAACGGCCCGACCGCAGCGGTCCTCTCCGTGCGCGCCGTCACGAAGCACTTCGGGGTGCGATCACGCAACATTGCACGAGCTCCGCCACGTGTGAGGAGGTGCCCGGCGGGCTGCACCTCTCGAATTGTTTCTTTGGGCCCTGAGTCGCCGACAAGGGTGGATCAGTTGCCGCTGCAGAACTCCGACGGCGCGCAGACCGAGCTCGGGCCATCCGTTTCGACGCAGCACCCGCTCACGCAGTCGCCGGCCGTGCTGCAGGTGCCCCCGCAGAGGGCGCCATAGTCGCCGTACGTGACACAGAGCGCGTTGCCGGAGTCGAAGTCGCAGCAGTCGCCGTTGATCGAGCAGCTCTCGCCGACCTCGACGCATGCGCCGCCGCCGCTCGATGACGACCCGCTGCCGCCGTCGCCGGGGCACTGGGTCGGAGCCGCGCTGCACCGGTTGCTGCCGTAGGTGCTCTCTTCGCACGAGCCCGCTCCGACTGCCTCGCAGTCCGAGCTGTCGACGCAGGGCACCATGCACCGAAACTCGCAGTCGCTGCAGAACGACTGGCAGACCATCACGTCTCCGCAGCCCGAGTCGCAGTCGGTGTACCACTTGTCTGCTTGGAGGTCGCACGAAGGGCCCGAGCCAGATGACGGAGAGGACGCGCCGCTGCCGCCGTCATCGTCCTCGTAGCTGGAGTCGCCGCCGTCGTCCCCGCAGCCCACCGCGAGCAGGAGCGCCATGTTCGCGAACGCGGCGGCGAGGAGTGTGAGCCGAACGAGGGAGGGAAGCGTGCGAGCTGTCGAGGTGGTCATGAACCCCCCGGATGGCAACTCGAGTGCCATCGGATGACCGGCGCCGGCGCTACAGAAAGAGCGAAGAATGCAGGCGTGTCGGGCTCATGAACCGCCTCGCGCGCGCGGCATGCCGCTCCTCGGTGGCGGGGCCTCGATAGGGAGCGCTCGCGCGGGGAGGGGGTTGGCTCTTCTCCTTCGCTCCGTCTCGCCGGGCGCGTTGCCGCTCGGGCGGGTGGGGTTGGCCCTTCTCCTTCGCTCCGTCTCGCCGGTCCCTCCGGCGCATAGGGCTCGGCGGCCTGCCACGGCCGCCGAGAGCCAAGCCCGAAGGGTATGGAGCTGCCTTCGGGACATACTCACTGCGCTTCGGAGAAGGGCCAACCCCTCCCGCCCTCGCTCACGCGAACCAAGCGGCGCCGAATGCGCGGCCGTCGAAGGAGAGCGGCGCGCGGTGGCGTCGCGCTCATGTCCGCCATCGCCGTGCTGCTTCTACTTCGGGCTGACCGCCCACTGCGTCACGGTCGCCAGCGTCTCGCGACACTCGCGCTCGTCAGCCAGCGTCGTCGCGGGCATTGCCACCGTGTTGCGGAGGATCTCTGCGAACTTCGCACGGAAATCAGGCAGCAGCGCGGCGCTGAAGCCGGCGCACGTATCGCCCACCGCTGCGGAGCACTTTGCGGCGAGCGGCCTGCAGGCCTCGAGGTCGCTCTCCGTTCCGACACCCGGCGGAAGGCAGAGCAAGACGGCGCTGTCATACGTAAGGCCGCCGCAGAGGCCGTGCACCCCGACCTCGCGCTCGAGGCACACCGCCGCGCGAACGCCGTCTTCGGGCGAGAGAGCGCGCGCGAGGTCCCAGCAGAGGTGGGCGGGATCGACGAGCACCTCGTCGCATGGGCTCGGCCCGTCCCATCGCCGGTCGCAGACGACCGCCGGATCGGTCGCGGGGTTGGAGCGCGGTGGTGTGTCGCTTCCCGGAGGCGTCGCGAGGCTCGCCGCGGGTTCGAGCGGTGCCTGACCGTGCTGCGCGTCCGGGTCGGCGCCGCTGCACGCAGCCGTGATGGCCGCGACCAACGCGAAGAAGCGAGCGGCGTCGATCTGCATGAGGCGGGGCATCTTAGCCGGCGCTCGGGCGGGCAGGGGGGCGCCTTCTCCTTCGTTCCGTCTCGCCGGACGCGGAGGCCGCTCGGGCAGGGAGGCGCCCCCCTGCCCGCCCGAGCGGGCCGTTGATCCACTTTGAGCAGCAACGTCGACGCGCCTCCATCCACATCGGCTTTGATCTCACCATGCGTCCGCTCCTCCCGAGCCTGTCGCTCCTCCTGCTCGCGCTCGTCGCCTGCGACAGCGAGGTCGTTCGTACCCCGCAAGGTGAGGGAGGCAGCGCCGGCGCGCCGCCCTCGAGCGCCCCGCGTCCTGGTTCACGTCGTCGGCCAGCGTGGTGAGACCCGCGAGGCGCTCGACGTCCTCGTTCATACCGAAGCAGGCGAGCTTCGAACGCGAGAGGTCTCGCTCCGGGACGGCCTGCACGTGGAGGCGCACCCGGGTGACTACGTCAGCGTCCTCTGGGAATCCCAGGACGTGGAGGGACCTTGGCGGCTCGAGACCGTGCGGGTCACCGAAGACGTGGCTCAAGTCCGGTTCTACATCGGCTCCGCCCTTCCACCCACCAATCCGAACCCGGCCATTCGAGTCGAGGTCGGGCAGGCGCTTCTGCCGGGTGCGGACGCCTATGCGGTCGGGCTCGCTTGTGGCGGTGGCTCCGGCTGGCAGAGCGAGCCTGCTCCGTTCGAGGTCGACGGGTACACCGGGTGCTCGTTCTCCCCGTCGTCTTCCGTCGTCGGCCCGGCGCGCGACGAGAACCAACGACTCCTCGCGTTCGACGCCGTCGAAATCACGCACGTGCCGGACGCGGTCGCGACCGTGCTCTTTCCTTCCACGCCCATCGAGCGCCGGACGGTGGATCTCGAGATCGCGACGATTGCCGGGTGGTCGCTCGGAACCGTCCTTGGCGGCATTGTCTGGCGTCAACCTGCCCACGCCTACCAAGAGGCCATCGACGGACTCCCAGCCTACGGCGTCACACTCCCTTTGACGCTGCAGCTCAATCTACCCACGCTGCCGCTCGGTGACGTCGTGGGTTCCTTGACCGTCTGGCTCGACGGACCGGGCAGCGACGCCGTCTGCCACGAAGCCAGCCTGTCCATCGCCGAGAGTGCGACCTGGATCCCCACACGCCTGCGCCGCGTGCTCCTCGCAGAGGACGACAGCTCCTACGTGATGGTCGCCGCCGATCCCTCGGGTGCATTCGAGGAATCAGGCGACGGGCTCGCGATCGAGCTGGATGGCGCGCGCCTCTGGGCGCCGGTCCCCGAAGGCACCGAGAGCCAGCTTGTCCCGCACCTCCAGATTCCGGGCGACCTCCCGCAGGTCTTCGGCCCCGTCTACCTCGGCAGGCGCGTTGTCGTGCACCACGACCGCTTCGATGTCGAAGGCTACGCAGCGTTCGTCGCGAACGGGGTTGGGGAGACAGCCTACGCGCGCCTGCGGGGCGAGCAACTGCGCACGAGCGCCTGCGCCGGCCGCTTCTGACTCGCATCACCGCGCGCGTGCGAACGGGAGTCAGGGAAGCGAGAGTTGGACTGGTTTGCGTGAGCGAGGGCAGGGAGGGGGGCGCCTTCTCCGAAGCGGAGTGAGTATGTCCCGCACGCCGCTCTCCTTGGTTCGCGAAAGCGAGGGCGGGAGGGGTTGGCCCTTCTCCGAAGCGGAGTGAGTATGTCCCGAAGGCAGCTCCATACCCTTCGGGCTTGGCTCTCGGCGGCCGTGGCAGGCCGCTCTCCTTGGTTCGCGAAAGCGAGGGCGGGAGGGGTTGGCCCTTCTCCGAAGCGGAGTGAGTATGTCCCGAAGGCAGCTCCATACCCTCTGGGCTTGGCTCTCGGCGGCCGTGGCAGGCCGCCGAGCCCTATGCGCCGGAGGGACGGGCGAGACGTAGCGAAGGAGAAGGGCCAACCCCTCCCGCCCGAGCGGCAACGCGCCCGGCGAGACGTAGCGAAGGAGAAGAGCCACCCCCCTCCCTGCCCGAGCGGCTCCGCGTCCGGAGACACGGATCTGCGGAGAAGGCGCCATCCCCGCCCGAGCGACAGGCAACTGCGCTATCTTGCTCGGATCGTGAGCACCGTGCTCCCGCACGAGGTCCTGGCCTGGCAGCCGCGTCCACGTTCCCACCTGGTCACGGTGGTGACGAAAGCGACGTTTGTCCTCGAGCCCGGGGAGCTCGAGCTCGCCAAGACCCAGGAGGGCATCGTCAAGGAGGACACCTTCCTCAACGACGACCCCAGCCGCAGCCTCCTCTGGGCCAACGAGGTCGTGCCCTCCAAGCCTCGCTGCGACGTCGTCGTCACAGGCAACGCGTACGCCAACGACGACCGCGGGGCGACGCACGTCGTCGCCCGCCTCGCGATCGAGCCCATCGACAAGCGCGTCGAGGTCCTCGGCGACCGCGCCGTCGGTCCTGACGGGACTGTCTACCAAGGCCCCCGCTTCCAACGCATCCCGCTCCTCTACGAGAAGACCGCCGGAGGCCCCGGGAGCTGGAACCCCGTCGGACTGCGCGCAACCAGCCGCGACGCGTACGGCCGCGCGCCGCTCCCGAACCTCGTCCCTGCGGGCAAGGCGTCCGAGACCACCGCGCTGCCCGAGCCCGCCGGCTTCGGCCCCATCTGCGCCACGTGGAAGCTGCGCGCCGACAAGCTCGGGTTTCACACCTTCGGACCCCATGGTTGGGCGGGTGAGCCGATCCCGGAAGGCTTCGACCTCGGCTACTTCAACTGCGCGCCGCCCGACCAGCAGATCGATCGCATCCCGGAGGACGCCGCGATCCTCCTCGAGCATCTCCATCCGCGCTTCGACAAGCTGCACGTGACGCTGCCGGGCGTGCGCCCGCGCGTGGTCGTCCAGCGCCGAGGGGGCCAGGAGCGACCGATGATGCGCGCCGACACGCTCTGGATCGACACCGAGCGGTGTCTCCTCTTCATCACTTGGCGCGGCCATTTCGCCCTCGAGCACGAGGCCGAGCTCTACCGCGTGACCGTCGAGGCGGAGCGGCCGGCTCCGAGCTGGCGCACGGTCGAGCACGCCGCCGCTGCGCCGGCCGCGCCGGAGGTGACTGGCCGCGAGACGATTGCCGACATTCCCCCGGTGGCGACCGAGTGGGCGACGCCGCCCTCCGCCGCTCGACCCGCCCGCGAGGTGAAGAAGGCGACCGTCGCGCTGCCGTTCTCCTCGCTCGCGCCGGACCCGCGTACGGGCGCCCTCCCGTTCGCGCCTCCGGGGGCGACTCGCGCGCTGCCCGCGGCAGGGCCCGCGTCGGGCGGGCTTCCGTTCGGGGGCGCGGCTCCCAGCGTCTCACCGCCGAGCAGCGGAGCCGCCTCCGCGCCTGTGCCGCCAGCGCCGCTGGTCCCGGGCGCGCGCCCGCCGATGCCCACCTCACCCGTCGGCACGGTCGCCTTCGCCGCGGTCGCCACGTCGCTCGAGGATTGGTCGAGGCAACCTGCGCCCTCGGCCCGGTTCGAGGAGCCGCGTGCGCCTGAGCCCTGGACGGCGCCGGCGCCCGTCGCGCCGCCTGCGGTCGTCCCCGCGCATGGCAGCGCGGCCGCGCTCGGCGGATTGGTCAGCGCGTCGAACGCGGCTGCCGATCCGCGAGCCCTCGGCCAGCCCGGCCTCGTGCGACCCGCGTTCGAGGGCGATGTGCTCCAGGTGATCTGGTATTCGCCGGACATCCTTCCGCGCGTGCGGCGCAAGCCCGAGTGGAAGAAGATCCTCGACAAGATCGACCTGGTGAAGTTCGACCCGGACCTCGATCACCCCGAGCTCGCGGACGAGCCCGCCCAGCTGGAGGAGCAGCGGGAGATCTTCGCCGTGCTCTCGAAGGGGACGACCGGCGCACAGAGCGCGCTCGACGCGGCGCTCCTGGAGTCGCTGCGGCAAGACGGCCGCTTCTTGCCCCAGCTCTTGCTGCTGGGCGGCGAGGTCCGCTTCGACTTCGACGAGATCGAGACGCTGAAGGCCACCGTGACGTCGGCGCGCCCATTCACCGACACCGACGAGCCGCTCAAGAACGCGGTGGAGTCCGCCTCGGCGTTCTTCAAGAACGCGGACCTCGCCTCGGCGGAGGTCGCGACGGCCATGACGGCGCGGGTCCGCGAGGCCTTCCGGAACGCGAACCGCCCGGTCGCGGCGTCGTTCCTCGACGAGCAGACCGAGCGTGTGCTCCTCGAGAAGCGCGCGCTCCAGAAGCGCGAGGTCTTCGGGGCACCCCACGCGCGTGGTCTCCTGCATTTCTCGGGCGGCAGCACCGGCGTCCCCACCTACATCCCGTGGGCCGTGGCGCAGAAGCTCCCGCTCTTCCGCCAGCTGCGGGTGCGTCTCCTCGCGGAGGCGCATTTCCAGGCGGACCAATACGAGTCACACGCCGCCGCGCTCAAGGTCGTCGCGCTCGCGCGCGTCGTTCGCTGACGAGACTGTCAGCGAACGATGGCGAGCTTGCCGCCGACGCGGGCGAGCAGGAGAGAATACGGCAGCTCCATCTCGCCCATGGGGTTGTCGTCCTGATCGGTGACAGCCTGGTTCATCCGGACCGGGTGGGACCAGTCCTTGTTGAGCGGCTGGAGGATGCGGTCGTCGGCGACGAGCCGGAAGTCGAAGGCGAGGGGATCGATCGGCAGGACCCGATCGGGCTCCTTCTCGTACTGCTGGATCCAGCGCTCGAGCTGCGCGATGTCCTCCGCGTCGCTCGTCGCGCCGAAGGCCTCGCCTACCTCGCGAAAGCGGATCTCCGCCAGCCGGAGCAGCTCCGAGGTGTTCCCGCTCACGATCGCGGCGCGCACGTGCTCACAGATCACACGAGCCTCCTCGATCGTCTGTGTATCCAGCTTCAGCTTCGGCGCTGACTGCCAGGCCCATGGGCCTCCGAACCCTGCGCCGACGTCGAACGCGAGGGAGACGACGCGCGGCGCCTCCTCCGACTCGTCCTTTTCGCCGAGCCACTCGCGGTACGCCACGATGTTGGCGGGGATGGGCATCGCGAACACCGGACCGCCGTCGCTCGGGAACCGGAGGACGCGGATCATCGCCATGGCGTCTTTGTTCGCCTTCTTCTCGCGCCGGCGCGTGCACACCGACGGGCTGCCCTCCATGTCGAGGACGAGGTCCACCGCGTTCATGCCGGCGACGATGAAGCCGTTCACGGGGATGGTCTGGTCGGTCGCGGCGAGCTCCTCGGGGACCGAATGGACAGGGATACCGTTGACGCGCACCTCACCCGTGACGTTCTGCAGGTAGAACTGGACGAAGAGCTTGTCGTGCACGAGCGGAGTAGAAGCGGAGGGGGCGGTTACTTCAATTCCCAAATGGGGCGCTGCTCGAAGAGGACGTGCACCTTGCCGTCCCGCGCGCCGGTCCGCGAGTTCTCCGCGATGAAGTACCACTGCACCGGGAGGGTCCAGAGCTTGACGTTCTTCTCGACCTCCATCGGGGCGTTCTCCTTGAACTTGGCTTCGATGTAGCCCTCGCCCGCGATGCCGGCCTCGATGCCGATCTCCTTTTTCGTCGAGTAGACCCAGCTCTCGACGGCGGCCACGGCGAAGAGGCGCCCGGAGAGCTTGCCGCCGATGCTGGCCTTGCATTTCGTGTCTTCGCCGCGCTGGAACTCCGCCTCGAGGCCCTTCGCCTCGATGAGGCCGGAGATCTGCCCGACCACGCGCGCCTCGGCGCGGCCCACGACGGAGAAGTCGATGAGGATGCCGAAGCTCGCCTCGAGCTTGCCCGCGATGATCGTGAAGCCAGCCGAGACCTTGCCCTTCCAGCTGATCGGGATGAACCGCTGCTCGGCCGCCTGCAAGATGGGCGACTTGGCCTTGAAGTTCCCGCCCTGGGCGTTGGCAATGCTCGCCTCGAACGATCCTTCGAGGAAGCTCCACTCGACGGCGATCTTGAAGCCACACTGCGGGAACCGCTCCATGACGGCGAGCAGGTTCTTGATGAAGTCGGCGGCCTTCCAGGCAGCGTAGATGGACTGGAACGTCCGCAGCAGGCCGAGGCGGAACATGTCGACGCCGGCCTGCGCGCCGAGCGCCACGCCGGACCAGCTCTGGAGATCGCCGAGGCCGATCCCGACCTTCATCGCGTCTTTGGTCAGGACCAGGCCCGAGCCCGCGGCGCGGCCCATCGAGCCCGCGGTGCTCCCCGTCCACTTGCCGGCGTGCACGACGGCGTCGACCTGCTTCTGATCCTTCTCGTCGTAGACGAGCTCCGAGCGCTTCGACGGGTCCTTGACCTTGTCGTAGAGCTCGCTGAGGTTGATCTCGATGTCGTTGAGCTTGAAGTAGATCGAGAACGCCGCCTCTTCGCTGCCCGTGGTCGTGCCCGGGCTCGCGAAGTGGCTGGTCGTCTTCTTGTCGACGTTGGCCTTCTTGATCTCGAGGAACTTGCGGCTCGTCACCGCCTCGGCCTCGCTGAGGAGCGTGCCGCCGGGCGCTGTCCGGACGGACGAGCGCTCGAACTTCCGGAACGGGGGGATCTTCACGCCGATCGCGAAGCTGGTCTCCCGGTAGATGCGGACGAGCGCGTTCAGCTGGGCGGGATGCAGATCCGCGACGCCCTTCTTGCCGCACGTGTGGAGGGCGAACTCCACGTCCAGGGGCTTCAGCACCTCGAGCCCCATGAAGAGGACCTTGATGATGGCGACGAGCGGGTTCGAGGCCGTCTTGGTGTCCTGCCCGATGGTCGCGGCCATGATGTCGACGAGCTCGAACTTGGCCACTCCCTTCTTCCAGGCGGCGGGCGACAGCTTGTAGTCCGTCGCGCCGAAGCCGATCGGCGGCGGGCTCGAGCGGATGAACTGGACGCCGGTGTTTTTGTTCGCCTGCGCCGAGAGGTAGAGGTGGGTGTTGACCGGGCACGTGCCCTCGGCTTGCGCCTCGACGCGGATGTCGACGGTGCTGACCGTCCGCGGGTTGCCCGCCTTCCAGGCTGCGTCGGTGTCCGGATAGAAACCTGCGACGGTCTCGATCACGAGATCGTACCGCTGGAGCAGCTCGAAGCACTCGCGGTCCCACGCTTTCTGCAGCCACGCCTTGGCGAGCTGCATCTGCGCGCCCGGCGCCTTGCCCATCGCGGTGCGCTGATCGGCCGTGGGACCGGTCGGACCCTGCACGCCCTTGACCGAGCGGGTCTGGTAGACCTGCTGCGCGGCCTGGCGGCTCTGGTCGTACGCGTCGCGCGTCGCCTGGCGCGCGGCGCCGAGGCCCTGGCTGACTTCCTTCTGGAACTGCTCCTTCTTGACCAGGTCCTCCGCTGGCGCGGCGATGCGGTTGTTGGTGAGCGTCGCCTCGAGCGACTTCTGACCCTCGGCCGCCGCAGCCATCTGCCCCTTCACCATGGGGTTCTTGGCGTCGGGGGCGCCGTCACGCCGCTTCGGGTGGACGGTCACCTTCAGCGATTTGACGTGGCAGATCTTGTTCACCTGCGCGGGGCAACACGTCTTGTTCCCGGCGGAGCTCGTGTTGTTCGAGGTCGGGGCGCCTGATCCGTCGCTCATATGACAATCTCCGGAGCGCTGATGTCGATCTTGTCCACGCCTGCTTCGCCGTGTTCGCGCGCGAGCTCGACGAGCCTGCGCACCTTGCCGATCGGCATGTAGTTGCGGTCTCCCAGCACCTCGCCGAACCAGGGGAGCTTCTTGTCGGCGTCCTCGCCGAAGAGGAGAAGCAGGAGCACGAGCTGCGTCGTGTCGAGCTCGAGCGTGAACCCGAGCGCGTCCGCCTTCTCGACGAGCGACGTGATCTTCGCGGGCGCGTCCGCGCCCGCCGGCAGGAGCTCGGCGTGCTCGGCGCGAATGAAGTCGACGAGGCGCTCGACGTAAGCGCGCCGGCCCTTCGCGCGGAAGTGGTCCATCTGCTCCTTACGAATTCGGAACATGGTCCTCCTCCGACGTGTCCTCCGAAGCGGTCGCGCCGCCCTCGACCTCGAGCACCTCGCCGGCGGGGCCTTCGAAGATCACGCGCGTGAAGACGTTGAGCAGCTCGCCTCGCTGGCGACGCGTCGCCACGGGCAAGAACTCCCGCAGCACGCGCGGGTCGTAGTAGCGGAAGTAGAGCCGCTCGAGCGACTCCTCGTCCTGCACGATGAGGTATCGGCGGAAATGGCGGCGGATCTCCTTGAGCGGCTCGGTGCTCCGGTAGAACGTGCCCCAGGCGTTGCCCCACCCGCCGACGAGGAGCCGGTGGAGGAGCGAGGAGCCAGGCTCGAAACGCACGAGGTACGGCGCGACGGGGTCGAGGGCTCGGCCGGGCACGCCTTCGTAGAGGTTCTGGTGCTCGTCGACCGACTCCTGCAAGAGCCGCAAGACGCGGTCGTCGCGAGCGGCGTCGAACACCCCATAGAGCTGACCGCCCGGGGCGTCGGGGCCCACCGGTCCGATCTTCTCGGCCACGGCGCCCGCGAGCGCGATGCGCTCGGCGCTCGGCGGCTCGTCGGTCGGCGGGGTGGACTCCTCCACGAAGAGCTGGAACGTGGTCGTTCCTGCCACGACGAAGCCGCCGTGGCCGATCCGTTCGCGCGGGATCATCGCGCCGTTGATGAGCGTGCCGCCGTGGCTCTCGAGATCGCGCACCACGGCGCTCGCTCCGGCGAACCAGACCTGGAAGTGGAGCGCGCTCATCTCCGGGTCGTCGATGATGACGTCCGCTCGGTCGGTCCGGCCGAGGGTCACCGCCTGGCCGGGTGCGAGGACGATCTTGCGAAACGCCTGCTTGCCCCAGAGAACCTGGAGGATGCCGCGTTTGTCGGTCGGGCTCCGATCGTCCATGGCGAGCATCAGGCGCCCCACTTCCGGAGCTGGAAGCGGCGCCGTTTCTCCTCGGTCGCGATGTTCGCCGCGAAGAGCCCGAGGTCGAAGTCCTCCTCTTCGGCCAGCGTCGGGTCGTACTCCATCGGCGGGTTCACCGGGTTCGGGTACTGGTGAGAGAGAACGAGCTCGCCGCCGTGCTCGACGGTGAGCGTGCGCAGGCCTTCTCCTTTGATCTCCACCTTCGCGCCGTCGAGGCGAGCGATCTCGTCGCCGACGCGAAGGACCAGATCGCCGGCGTCCGCGTAGAAGATCGCGAGCTGCCGCCCGAGCGTCATGTACGCGCCGCTGGCCTGCGATCGATCCGCATCGGCGGGCGCCTCGGAGAGCTCGCCCGTGGACGGATCGAGCGCCGAGAGGACGCCTCGCTTCAAGAAGTCCTCCACGATCAGCGCGGCCATCAGAGCCCTCCGACCGCCGAGGTGACCTTGGAAGCGACCTCTTCCTTGAGCTTGTCGATGAGCGGCTTGAAGAACTGCGCGGTCTTCTCATCCATGAGGCCGTCGAGGACCTTGTCGACGGCGGCTTGGCTCATCTCGCCGAGCTTCTCCGGGAGATTCCCTTCTGCGGCGGCGAGGACGACGCTCTTCAGGTGCTCGTTGGAGATCTTGTCGGCGAAGACGCCGAGCGCCGCGCTCTTGGCCTTCTCGAAGTCGCCGTTTGCGGCGGCCGTGAAGACTCCCTTGATCGGATCGTCGCCGAAGATCTTGTTCGCGACGCCTCCGATGGCGAGCTGCTTCGCCTCGTCGAGGTTGCCCTTGGCGGCGGCGACGAGGACGCCGCGCACCTCCTCGTTGTCGACCAAGTCGCCGGCGACCTTGTCGATGAGCTTGTCCTTGATCCCGAGCAGGCCCTCCTTGAGCTTGCCGTTTGCGGCAGCGACCACGAGCCCGCGCACGTCTTCGTTTTCGATCAGCTTCTCCGCGACGCGATCGATGAGCTGCGGCTTGAGCTCCGCCAGCTTGGATTTGAGATCGCCCGCCGCGGCGGCGTCGATGATCTCGCGCGCGGTCTTGCCCTTCTCCGAGACGAGCCACTCGACGCTGGGGCCGAACGGTCCGCCGAACTTGTCCTTGTTTCGCTCGTAGACCTTGCCGAGCAGGTCCCAGTGGTCCTTCGCCTCGTACCGGTCGAGCACGGCCTGCCGGGCCGCGAGCGCCCACTTGGCGACCGTCTGCTCGTCTTTGCCTTGTTTGATGAGCTGCTTGGCGAGCGGCTTGATGGTGCGGAGGAGCCGCTCGCGGTCCTCCTTGTCCTGCGGGAGCATGTCGTCGACCGCGCGCCGGATGGCTTCGAAGACGGACTTGCCCTCGGTGGAGACGATGTCCGCCGACCCCGGCGGCGGCGCGTTCGCGGGCGCGACCTTCTCGGCCTGCTCCTTCAGCTTCTTGAGCCGCTCGCACTCCTCGCAGAAGGGCGTGCCGTCCTTGGCGGCGCCACGAAGCGTGGCGCCCTGGCCCGACTCGCCGATGAGGACGGTCGGGCACCCCGCGACGAGGACGCCGCCGTGCGCCGTGGGGTCGCCGATGCGGGCGGCCTGCCGGCCGTTGACGAGCACCGTGGGCGACCCCTTCTGGATGCTGTCGATCGCCGGGACACAGATGAGGCTGTCGCCCATCCGAGCTTGCGGCAAAAAGCCCACGATGACGTCGGGGCTGCCCGAGATGTCTGGCCCGCCCACGTGGGGGACGGGGCCCGGGTTCACCATCGGGCAGGTGTGCATGTCGGTGATTCGCGAGGCAGGCGGCATGACGTCTCCTCGGGCGGTCAGTCCTTGATGTCCTCGGAGTGATCCTTCGGGAACGCCTCTTCGGCGTCCTTCGGCTCGGTCGGCTTCGCGCCCGAGCCCGTCGCGGCGGAGCCGCCGGAGTTGATGCGCACCAGCGTGCCGACGATGTCGACGCCGCCGGGGTGGATGGCGACGAAGCCACCCGCGCCCTTGATCGTGAGCTGCGCACCGGCCTCGATGACGACCTTGTTGCCGGCCTTGAGGTGGATCTCCTTGCCGGCCTCGAGGGCGTGTTTGCTCCCGACCTTCTCGTCCTGATCGACGCCGACCGTGAGCGACGTGCTCTTGTCGATCTTCTGCATCCGGTCGCCCATCACGTGGAGCTGATCGTTCTGCTTGATCAGCTCGGTCTTGTTCTTGACCACGACGAGGTGCTGGTTCTCGAGGATGGTGCGGTGGTGGTGGCGGCCGATGCGCTCCGTCCAGTCGCGCTTGACGAGCTTGTGCAGGTCCTTCTGGGCCTGCAGATAGATGAGCTCCTTGTTAGCCTTGTCCTCGATCTTGAGCTCGTTGTACCCACCGGTCGTCGGCGAAGAGTGCGACTTCCACCCGCTGACGGTCTTGTTCTCCGGCAGCTTGTAGGGGACCGGGTTCACGGCGTTGTAGGCGCGGCCCACGATGATGGGATCGTCCGGGTCGCCGTTCAGGAAGCCCACGAGCACCTCCTGCCCGATGCGCGGGATGCAGATCATCCCGTAGTGGACGCCCGCCCAACCCTGGGACACGCGAATCCAGACGGAGCTGTCATCGTCGTTCTTGCCCTCGCGATCCCACGGGAACTGGACGCGCACGCGGCCGAGCTCGTCGACGTGGATCTCCTGACCGGCGGGCCCGACGACCGTGGCGCTCTGCACGCCGTGGACCTGGGGTTTCTGCGAGACGCGTGCGGGCCGGAACGGGTCGTTCTTGAAGACGGCCTTCACGCTCATCTGCCAGTCGCCGTCGTGGTTGCCGGTGATCTCGAAGCCCGTGGCCATCAGCTCCTCCGCGAGCTTCTCGTGCGGGTGCTCCTCGATGTTGAAGATGGTGCCTGGGCCGAGGTCGATGACGCTCGTCTCGAACTCGACCGTGCGGCGCCCCGTGCGATCGGCGATGAGCCACTTCTTGGCCTGCTCCTGGCCGTGTTTCATCTCGTACCGATAGGCGCCCTTGTCGTCGGCCGTCGGCGTCTGGCCGGGCTTGCCCTCGATGAGGAACGCGCCGGGCCTGTACTCGTATTGCTCGTAGAAGCCGTCGGGCCCGGCGGACTTGTCGCCCTCGCCGAGGAGCTTCTTGTTCGGGTTCCGGAAGTCGTAGTCGACGACCGAGAGCGCCCCGGGCCGGATGTCGTGGTAGAGGCGCAGCGCGGTCGCGTACTCGACCTGGTTCGCGTCCGCGCGCTGGTCGAAGTAGCGGATGGGGCTCGCGCTCCGCAGCGCGTTCGAGGTGGGCGCGTCGGTCAGCGTGAGCACCATCTCGCCGTCGGCGTCGAGGTGGACGTAGCTGATGCCCGCCTCCTCCAGGAGCCGGCTGAAGAAGTTGAAGTCCGTCTCGCCGTATTGCGCCTTGTACTCGAGCTTCGGGTACTGGCCGCGCTGGATCTTCCAGCTGATCGGGATGTTCCACTCCCCGAGGAGGATGTCGATGATGTCGGGGATCGACTTGTGCTGGAAGATGCGGTTGCCCGTGCGCTGGGTGAGGAGCCACAGCTGCGGCACGATACGGAGGTAGTAGGTCGAATAGACCGACGTGCCGTCCCTCCACGTCAGCATGCCGCGCGTCTGCTCCGCGCGCTGCACGTAGCCGCTCCAGGATCGGGTGCCGCCGGTGACGTTGGCGAGCCCGGTGCTCAGCTTGAAGGACGCCGCGTTGTTCGCGACGGTGTCGAGATCGATGCTCGGGTCCCTCGAGAGGGCGATGATCTCGATGACGAAGTTCTGCGACATCGCCTCGCGGACGGTGAACCTTCGGACATCGAAGGGCGATCCAATGGCGCAGCTCAAATCAATGAAGGGCATGCGGGTCCTCCAATTTGGGATGCTACGCGACGAACGGCGCGCTGCTTCGCACTTTCTCAGCGCCGGCCACGGATTTGCTCGAACAGCGTCACGGCCGGCACCTCGCCTTCGAAGACGAGGACACCGCGGCCCACATCTCAAGCGATGTCGGCGATCCGGATGACATCGAGGACATCCCCGTCCTGGACGGCGATACGTCCAGGGGGGACGACGGCCAGCGCGTCGGCGCCGGCAAACGACGTCACGGCACCGGAGGCTTGGTTCGCCGCGAGCACGAACCTCGGCGCGCTCTCGGCGGTCGAGTCGAGGCGGCCGCGGAGGAAGTCGGTCCGCCCTTCCACGCTCTTCGCCTTCCCGACGACGGTCGCCCGGCACGTGGCGGGCAGCGGGCTGCCCTCGCCCGCGAGCTTCCGCACCATCGGCACACCGAAGAGGAGGAAGGTGAGGGAAGCCGATGCCGGGTTGCCCGGCAGCCCGAGCAGCCGCGCGCCTCCGGGGTGGTGCCCGCCGAGGACCGGGCGGCCCGGCTTGATCGCGATGCGGTGGAACAGGACCTCCACGCCCGCTGCCTCGACGGCGGCCCGGACGAGATCTCGATCGCCCACGCTCACCCCGCCGACGGTGACGACGAGATCGGAGACGCGGAGCGCCCCCGCGACGGCGCGCGTCGTCGCTTCCAGGTCGTCTCGGACGAACGGCGCGAGGTGGACGATCGCGCCCGCGCGCCGGCCGGTCGCCGCGATGAAGAGACCGTTCGACTCGATGACCGAGCCGGCTCGAGGCGGATCGCCGGGGCTGCGGAGCTCGTCCCCGGACGAGAGCACCGTCACGACGGGGCGACGGTGGCAGACCAAGGTCGCCCTCTCGAGGGCGGCGGCGAGCGCGAGGGGGCCCGGCTCGAGCCGCGCGCCTCGGTGGATGGCCACCGTCCCGTCCGCCAGGTCCTCCCCGCGCCGGCGGACGTTCTGCCCCGGTGAAGGCGCGTGCGCGAGGCGGACGGCCTTGCCGCCGGCGAGCACCTCCACGTTCTCCTGCATGACAACGCTGTCAGCTCCGTCGGGCAGCGGGGCACCCGTGAAGATCCTGCACGCCGTGCCTGGTCGAAAGGCGGGGAGCTCGCCGCCCGCGGCGCTCGTCCCCTCGACGGCGAGCTCGAGCGAGTCGGGCACGCCGGAAGCCGAGACGGCGTAGCCGTCCATCGCGGAGTAGTCGAAGGGCGGCAGGGGGAAGGGGGCGACCACGTCTTCGGCGAGGACGCGCCCGTCCGCCTCGAACACCGAGACGCGCTCGGCCGCGCCGGGCGAGCCGAGCGAGAGCCAGAGGTCGCGCGCCTCTTCGAATGACAAATTGGTCATGGTGTCGGGTGAGCCGTGCGCCCCCGAACGAGGGCGACGAGGTGCCCCAGCGTGGGGCTGATGAGCTGCTCCACGGCGAGCGAGACCGCCTTCGGGCTACCGGGCAGGGCGATGACGACCTTGTCCTTCGCGACGCCGGCCAGCGCGTTCGAGAGGATGGCTCGGGCGCCGACCTGCTCCCACGAGAGCCGCCTGAACGCCTCGCCGAAGCCGACGACCTCTTTGTCTATCAGGGGCCGGAGCGCCTCGATCGTGTTGTCGCGTGGGGCGAGCCCGGTCCCGCCCGTCATGATCAGCGCGTCGACGTCGGACCGGGCGAGGACGTCGGCCGCGGCGGTGCGCAAGCCGATCGTCTCCTCGCGCACGATGCGGTGGGACACCACCTCGAAGCCCGCGCCCGCGAGGAGGCCGCCGAGCATGGCGCCGCCCTCGTCGTTCGCCTCGGTGCGCGTGTCCGAGCAGGTGATTGTCGCGACCCGGATCGTCATGCAGCACCTCGCCTCGCGTCGTACTCCTCTTCTACCATCTCCATCTCGAGCGCCTCCTCCAGGCGGTCACGGTCGAAGTCGAAGTGACGGAGACGGATGGGCGCGCGCGGGTAGATGAGGCGCAGCCGGACGTGAGGCGGGACGCGCGGCGGGCGCTCGCGCTCGAACAAAGTGGGCGACACGGCGCCTCCGCCGTAGGGCGTGACCACGGTGATGTCCGTGATGCCGCGCGCGAGGAGGACATGGAGGAGCGTGTTGTCGGCCGCGCCGCCGTCCACGTGCACCTCGCCGTCGACCACGGGGAGCCGGGCGTAGAGCCCCGGGATCGTCGAGCTGGCGACGATGATATCGTGCATGTCCGCGCGGTCCCGGCTCGAGTGCACGACCAGCGCGCCGTGCTCGAGGGCCATCGCGTGGACCGGGCTGGGCGCCTCGAACGGGTAGGTCGCCCCGGTCGGCGCGGCGGGCGTGCGCTGCGCGCCGCGTGGCGTCGCCAGGCTGCGCGCGCGCGCCCACATGCTCTTGAGCAGCTGCCCGGCGCGCGTCGTCGAGACGAGCAGCTCGCTCTCCGAGCCCACGATGCGGTCCTCGGGGACGAACCGCGCGAGGGCCTCGCGGACGATGGCGCGCATGCCGAAGGGGCTCCGCTCGGACCTCAAGTAGCGCGTCGAGACGATGGGGGTCGTGGCGAGGGAGCGGAACATGTCCGGGCCCGACGGCGCGAGGCCCGCGACGGTGACCGCCCCGCAGATCGCCCCGCTCGAGGCGCCGGCGACGACGTCGAAGCGTTCCCCTCGCTCCCAGAGCCGGCGCATGACGCCGAACTGGAACGCGCCACGGCAGCCGCAGCCGGGGAGACAGAGCGCACGGAGGGTTGGGGTGGTCATCCGCTTCTCGCTTTCGCGCCGGCTGGGTGTGCGCTAACTCCTCACGCGTGGGCGCCCCGCTGATCCCGTATATCAAAATCCCCGAGATTCCGCTCCCGTTCCCCAAGCCGTTCGACAGCATCAAGCCGTTCGGCTTGCTCGTCGCGACGGGGGTGTACCTGGGATCGGTCGTGGCGATCCGTCGTGCGCGTCAGCGCGGTCTCGACCTCGAGAAGATGAATACGTTCATCTTCTACGTGGTCGGGTTCGGCTTCATCGGCGCGCACGTGTTCGACGCGGTCTTCTACACGCCCGAGAAGCTCGCGGAGGACCCGCTCTACCTGCTGAAGCTCTGGGCCGGGCTCTCGAGCTACGGCGGCTTCTTCGGCGCGATCGCCGGGCTCTTCATCTACAAGTGGCGCTTCAACGAGAGCGTCATCGGCTACGCCGACACGGTCTGCAGCGCCTTCCCGCTCGCGTGGGTGTTCGGGCGCTCCGGCTGCGCCTCGGTCCACGACCACCCGGGGAGGCTGACCACCTCGTGGCTCGGCGTGCAATACGGCCACCCCGACGTTCGAAACCCCGACGTCTGGGGCCTGCTCAGCGACCCGTCGCAGGTGCTCGGCCGCTTCGATCTCGGCCTCATCGAGATGGTCCTCACGATCCCGCTGGCGGTGGCCTTCCACTTCCTGTGGAAGTCCAAGCCGCGCCCGTTCGGCTTCTTCGCCGGGTGGATGAGCATCGCCTACGCGCCCGTCCGGTTCGTCCTCGACTTCTTCCGCATCGAGCCGGGCGATCCGGTGCCGGCGGGGGTCCCGGCCGAAGCGCTCGAGTCGTTCCGGCGGCTGATCGGGGGCGAGTCGGACCCGCGGCACTTCGGCCTCACGCCCGCCCAGTTCGCGTGTTTCCTTCTGCTCGGGATCGGCATGCTGCTCGTTCGGTTCTCCAAGTCGCAGCCCGTGCCGGCGAGCTGGGCCGAGGTGAAGCCGTACGAGCCGCCGACCGAGGAGGAGGAAGCGGAGGAGCAGCCCAAGAAGAAGGTCGCGGCCAAGACGAGCACGACGACCGACAAGGACGCGGCTCCACGCAAGCGACGCCGGCAAGCCGGCAAGCCGGCGACGAAGGAGGCGACAAAGAAGGCCGCGCCGAAGTCGGACGACGACCCCTCCGGAGAGCCCGAGCAGACCGCGTCGGAAGGAGGAAGCGACAGCGAGGCAAAAGGCGACGCCGCTCCTCTCTCCGCGTCGCGAAATCCGGCCGACACTGGGGAGCCTTGACGCCCCGGTGCTTCAAGGTAGCTTCAAGCGTGCGTCATGTGCCGTTTTCCTGATGCTCGTCATGAGCAAGCAGGGCACGGCTTCGAACATCTCATTTTCCGATGGCTGAAGATTCTCGCAAGCTGTTTGTCGCAGGGCTCCCCGACACGTTCACCGAAGAAGTTCTAAGACAGCTCTTCGAAGCAACAGGTGGCAACGTCGCGGAGGTCACGCTTCCGCGCGACCGCACGACGGGTCGGCCGCGTGGCTTCGGGTTCGTCACGATGGCCACGTCCGAGGAGGCGAACGCAGCGCGCGAGGCACTGCACGGAAGCTTCCAGGCCGGCCGCTCCATTTCTGTGCGCCCGTTCGAGTCCGATCCTCCGCGTCGTGAAGGCGGAGGGCCAGGCGGTCCGGGTGGTCCCGGCGGCCCGCGGGGCGGTCCGTCGGCCGAGGCCGACAAGGAGCGGAAGCTCTACGTCGGCAACCTCCCATACGACGCGACGCCGGCCGAGGTCGAAGCCTCGATCGCGGCGACCGGCGCGGGACCGATCCAACGTGTCATCCTCCCCTCCGACGGGGAAGGGAAGAACCGCGGCTACGGCTTCATCCAGTTCCCCTCGGCGGAGGCTGCGCGCGCCGCGTTGGACGTGCTTCGTGGCGCGGAGCTCCGCGGGCGACTCTTGCGGATCTTGCCCGCCCACGACAAGGGGGAGCGGCCGCCGGGCGCTCCGCGCGAGGGTGGCTTCGGCGGTCCGCGTGAAGGTGGCTTCGCCGGAGGTGGGGGCGGCTTCGGCGGTGGCGGCGGCGGCGGCGGCGGCTTCGGTGGGCCTCCTCGCGGCGGCCCGCCCCCCGGCGACTTCGGTGGCGGCGGTGGCGGCGGCGGCGGTGGTCGTGGCCCCGGCGGTCCCCCAGGCAAGAAGTCGTTCGAGGAGCGCAAGAAGCGAAGCTTCGACGACGGCGGCGGCGGGCGCGGCCGACGCAACAAGAACGACTGGGACACGGGCAAGGACGACTGGGGCGACGACTAGCCAGTCAGTCGGCTCTCGCGCTGTGCTGCCCTAGCGCCGTGCTGCCCTAGCGCCGTGCTGCTCCAGCGCCGTGCTGTGCAGCTGGACCGGCAGCACGGGTTGCGTGCCCCGAGCCACAGCTGTGCTTGACGCGCGGCGCTAGTGGACTATGGTCCCGACTCCGGTTTTCGGCCCGCTGGGCCTCGTGAAGAGAGAAATACGAGAATGCGCGACGTCATCAAGCTCACGTGTGCCAACTGCAATCGTGCGAACTACCACACGACAAAGAACAAGCGCACGATGACCGAGAAGTTCGCGATCAAGAAGTTCTGCCCGGTCTGCCGGAAGCACTTCGAGCACAAGGAAGGCAAGATCTCGCGGGGCTGATCGCGCGCGCGCGATCCTCCCTTCGGTTCCCGTCGCCGCATGCTGTTCGATTGGGTCAACGGTCTCTTTTCGAACGACCTCGCCATCGATCTCGGTACGGCGACGACGCTCATCTACGTCCGCGGGAAGGGCATCGTCTCGTGTGAGCCCTCGGTCGTGGCCGTCCAGCGCGACACGCGCGGGAACAAGAAGGTCCTCGCGGTCGGCCGCGAAGCAAAAGAGATGCTCGGCCGGACGCCGCACAACATCCAGGCGGTTCGGCCCCTGCGTGACGGCGTCATCGCGGACTTCGAGATCACCGAGGCCATGCTGCGCTACTTCATCGCGCGGGCGTCGAATCGGCGAACCCTGGTGAAGCCGCGCATCGTCATCTGCGTGCCCTTCGGCATCACGGAGGTCGAGAAGCGCGCCGTCAAGGAGAGCGCCGAGAGCGCCGGCGCGCGTGAGGTCTACCTGATCGAGGAGCCCATGGCCGCGGCCATCGGCGCCGGTCTGCCCATCACCGAGGCGTCCGGCAACATGGTCGTCGACATCGGGGGCGGCACGACGGAGGTGGCCGTCATCTCGCTGGCCGGCATCGTCTACTCGCAGAGCGTCCGCGTCGCGGGCGACAAGATGGACGAGGCGATCATGTCGTACATCAAGCGGAAGTACAACATGGCCATCGGCGAGCAGACGGCCGAACGCATCAAGATCTCCGTCGGGAACGCGCACCCGCTCGACACCCCGCAGACGATGGAAGTGAAGGGCCGAGACATGGTCGCGGGCATCCCGAAGACCGTCGTCGTCAACGCGGACGAGATCCGCGAGGCGCTGGCCGAGCCGATCCACGCCATCGTGGAGGCCGTGCTGGTCGCCCTCGAGCGCACGCCGCCCGAGCTCGCCGCCGACATCGTCGACAAAGGTGTGGTCCTCACCGGGGGCGGCGCGCTCCTGAAGAACCTGGACGTGCTCCTCCGGGAAGAGACGGGGCTGCCCGTCATGGTCTGCGACGACCCCATCAGCGCGGTCGTTCTGGGCAGCGGCAAGGCGCTCGAGCACCTCGAGCTCCTCAAGGAAGTGACGCTTTCCTAGGCGTCTGGTGTTTTCGCCGATAGCTTCGCGATCTCGACGCCGAGCGTGCTCGCGTGCGGTCGTACGCTCCGCGCGACTCGCCGCCGACCTCACTCGCTCTCGACGAAAACCACTCAGCCACCTTCCGAATCAAGGCAGGGAACCCCCCGTCGCGAACCGAGGGAGGCCGGGGGGTGAAAGAGCAGCACCTCCCTCCCTCCGGCACAACGACGTCGCCTTCTCCAGCAAACTGCTAGGGCTTCCGCCGGAATAGCCGGCCCCAGTTCGAGCGTTCCCTGAAGCCGCGCCGCGGCACCTGCGCTAAGGAAGGAACGCCGTGGTACCGAAGGGCAAGATGCGAGCTTGCGAGCATCGCGACCGAGGTAGGCGCCGCCTGCGGGCGAAGCCCGAGGGAGCGGAATGAATCTCAAGCGCTACCGCGACTGGATCATCGTCGTGCTGGCCCTCGCAGTTCCGTTCTGGTTCCTGCGTGCGAGCATGAAGGATCCCCGTCAGGCGACGGGCGCCGACAAGGTGCTCATCGAGATCGCGACGCCGGTCCAATACGCGGCGGCGGCGCTCGCGCGCGGCCTATCCGGGCTCTGGGGGGACTACGTCTACCTGGTCGACGTCAAGCAGGACAACGCGAGCCTCCTGGCTCAGAACGCGCGGCTTCGCCAGCGTGTGAGCGAGCTCGAGAGCCTCGAGGCGGAGAACCGCCGCCTCCGCCGTTTGCTGGACCTGAAGAACGTCACCGAGGGCGAGGTGGTCACCGCGGCCGTCATCGGCAAGAACACGAACGAGTTCTTCCGCGTGATCCGCGTCACGCTCGACCGGCCCAGCCCGGCGATCGGGCCGAACCTGCCCGTCTTACACGCTGACGGAATCGTCGGCACGACGCAGAAGGTCTCCGGCGACACGGTGGACGTGCGCCTCGTGGTCGACGCGGCGGAGGCGGTCGATGTCGTCGTCCAGCGCACCGGCGCGCGCGGCATCCTCCGCGGCACGGGAAACGAGCGCGAGTACTCTTGCCGCGTGCAGTACATGGAGCGCGTCGACGAGGTCGCGGTGGGCGACAAGCTAGTCACGAGCGGTGTCGGCCTGCGGTACCCGAAGGGGATCGACGTCTGCACGGTCAGCAAGGTGATGAAGCGCGACTTCGGCATCTACCAGGACATCCTCTGCACGCCGACGGTCGACTTCTCGCGCCTGGAGGAGGTGGTCATCGTGCTCGGCGGCAAGCTCGAGCCGGCCGCGAGCGCGACCGCGCCGACGAAGAGCAAGGAGAAGGACTGATGCGCAACACCGCGTTCCTCCTCCTCGGCGTCGCGCTGCTCGTGATCCAGAGCGGCCTCTACCGGCTGATCGACGCCGTGCACCACGCCGGCGCGACGCCGAGCCTGCTCTTGCCGCTCGTCGTGTTCATGGGCGTCCATGAGTACTCCATCGCGCGCGGCGTCGCGCTCTCGTTCATCCTCGGCTACCTGCTCGATCTCTTCGCTGCCGCGCCCATCGGCCTCTTCACGCTGATCAGCGTGGCAACGTTCCTCGTCGCGCGGGTCGCCGGCGTGCGCCTCGCTGCGCAGACGCTGCTCACCAAGGTCGCCCTGGCGTTCGTCTTCGCGTTGCTCGAGAGCATCCTCCTCGTGGTGCTCACGGCCATCCTCGGCGGCGACCCGCATCGCGCGCGCGCCCTCGCGGCGCTCGTCCCCGGTCACGCCGTGGCCACCGCCGTGCTGGCGCCGCTCATCTTCCGCATCGCCGAGCGCGTGCACGTCGCCACCATCGCTTCGCCCCTTCCCCCGGAGGGGGGACGGTGAACCTCTTCGTCCAGCGGTCCGATACGACGGAGTTCCGGCGTCGGTTCCGTTGGGTCGCGCTGTTCATGTCGCTCAGCTTCCTGGGCATCCTCGTGCGCCTGTTCCAGCTGCAGGTGCTCGAGCACGAGGAGAACCACGCGATCGCGGTCGAGAACATCGTCCGGCGCGTGTCGCTGGCGACGACCCGCGGCGTCATCCGGGATCGCAACGACAAGGTCCTCGCCGGCAGCAGGCCCTCGTACAACCTCTACGTCGTCCCGGCCCAGCTGGAGATGACGAACACCTGGCCCAAGCTCGCGGAGTGGGTGGGCCTGCAGCATGAAGAGCGAATCCGCCTCGAAGAGAAGCTCCGAACCATCCAGGCGGACAAGGAGAACCCTCGGAGAGAACAGCAGATCCTCCTGAAGGAGGACATCGATCGCGACGCGGTCGCCATCCTGAAGACACACGCGGCCGATCTGAAGGGCGTCACTGTCGTGCCGGTGCCGGTGCGCTTCTACCCGTACGGGGAGGTCGGCTCGCATGTCATCGGCTACATGGCCGAGGTCAACGCCGAGCAGCTCGCCAAGCTGAAGGGTGCTGGCTACGTCGAAGGAGACAGGCTGGGCGTCACCGGGGTGGAGCGCGCCTGGGAGAGCTACCTGCGCGGGACGCGCGGCTGGGAGAAGGTCCTCGTCGACGCCAAGGGCCGCATGCGGGACGCGCCCGGCATCATCCAAGACGACGAGAAGCAGGTCGAGCCGGTGCCGGGCCGCGATCTCCGCCTCACGCTGGACGCGGAGCTGCAGGTCGCGATCGACAAGGCGTTCCGCGGCGAGCTCGCCGGAGGCGTCGCCGTCGTCGAGGTGAAGACCGGGCGCATCCTTGGGCTGTATTCGAAGCCGGGCTTCGACCCGAACGCGCTCTCGGGCGCGCAGGGCAAGGCTGTCATCCGTCAGTCGTTCCGGCAGCTCTACTCCGATCCGCTCAAGCCCGCCGTCGACAAGACGCTGAGCGGCTCGTACCCACCGGGGTCGACCTTCAAGCCGTTCACCGCTCTCGCCGCGCTCGAGAAGGGGCTCATCGATCCGAGCCTCAGCGTGCAGTGCCGTGGGTTCACGAAGTTCGGCCGCAAGATGTACGGGTGCACACACGTGCACGGCGCGACGAACCTGCACAAGGCGATCGGCGAGAGCTGCAACGTCTACTTCTGGAACCTGGTCACCCAGTACCAGGTCGGGATGGACATCATCGCCGAGACCGCTCAGCGCTTCGGCTTCGGTCAGAAGACCGGCCTCGGCATCAACGCGGAGGCGTCGGGACGCATGCCGACGCGCGCGTGGATGACCTACCGAAACAAGGGCCGATACCTGCAGGGCTTCGCCCTGAACGCAGCCATCGGGCAGGGCGCCACGACGGTGACGGTGCTCCAGCTCGCGCTCGCCTATGCGGCGCTCGCCAACGGCGGCACGCTCTACCAGCCCCAGCTCGTCCGCGCGGTCGAGACCTCGAACGGCACCGTCGTCCAGGAGTTCTCCCCGCGGGTGCGCCGCCAGATCGAGATGGACCCGGAGAACGTGAAGCTCGTGCACAAGGCGCTCATCGCCGGCGTGCAGGAGGAAGGCGGTACGGCGTTCCGCGCGCGTATCGAGGGCGTCGACATGGCAGGCAAGACCGGTACGGCTCAGGTCGGCCACAAGCTCGTGCGCGGCATCGAGGCGGAGAAGGTCTGGTACTTCAACCGCGACCACGCCTGGTTCTCCGGTTACGCGCCGTCGAACGCGCCCGAGGTCGCCATCGTCGTGTTGGTCGAGCACGGCGGCGCCGGCGGAAAACACGCGGCCCCGATCGCCTTCCAGGTTATCCGCGCCTACAACGAGCTCGCGGCGCAGCGGGCAGGCAAGCGCGCCGGGGAGGGGAGGCGCGCCTCCGACCGACAGAAGCCGGCCGACAGGCCGCGCCCCGGGAGGCCCTGATGCGCCAGCAAGAAGCGCTGAGCGCTCGGTTCGACTGGCCGCTCTTCATCGGCGCGGTGCTCATCGCCGTGCTCGGCGTGGTCAACCTCTACAGCGCGACGAGCGTCTACCAGACGGCGATCGCGGAGCGCTACATCAGCCAGCTCTACTGGCTGCTCGGCGCGGGCGTCGTGGGCGCCGTGATCTGCGCCTTCGACTACCGGCACGTCGAGCGCTACGGCTACGTGGTCTACGTCGTCGGGGTCTTCTGCTTGCTCATCGTGCTCGTGCTCGCCCGCGACGTGCGCGGCTCCAGTCGGTGGATCGAGTTCGGTAGCTTCAAGTTCCAGCCGAGCGAGTTCACCAAGATCGCGCTCATCGTCGCGCTGGCGAAGTACCTGCACGCCGATCCTCGCAACGAGGGGAGGAGCCTGAAGGACCTCATCATCCCGGCGGTCATCTCCGCCGTTCCCGCCGTGTTGATCCTCCGTCAACCGGATCTCGGGACCGCGCTCATCCACATCTTCATCTTCCTCACGGTCGCGGCCGTGACGAAGGTCAGGCTGCGGAGCGTCCTCCTCTTCGTGATGACGTCGGTGGCCGGCTCGTATTTCGCCTACCACAACGTGCTGCACGACTATCAGCGCGGCCGGATCGAGGTCTTTCTCAACCCGGAGGCGGACATCCTCGGGCGAGGCTGGCACGCCCACCATGCCCGCGTCGCGATCGGCAACGGAGGGGTCTTCGGCAACGGCTACCTGCAGGGCATGCAGAACCAGTTCCTGTTCTTGCCCGACCAGTCGACGGACTTCCCGTTCCCCGTCTTCGCGGAGGAGTGGGGGTTCTTCGGGAGCGTCGTGCTCGTCGGGCTCTACCTCTTCGTCTGCCTCTGGGGCATCCGGATCGCGTCGCAGGCGCGAGATCGGTTCGGCGCGGTGCTCTGCGTGGGCGTGACGGCGATGTTCTTCTGGCACGCCGTGGTGAACCTCTCGATGACCTGCGGGCTCATGCCGGTCGTCGGGGTCACGCTCCCGCTCTTCTCGTACGGGGGCAGCAGCATCAGCACGAACATGCTCGGGCTGTCGCTCCTCATGAGCGTCTCGCTCCGCAGGAACGTCGTCCGCCCCGAGCGGCTCTGAGGCCGCGTGCTCAGCTCGCGAGCGCGCGCCAACGCTCGCTGAGCTCGGCGAGCACGAGGGACCCGACGGAGGCCGCGAGGAGCAGCCCGGCCACCCCACGCGTGAGGAGCCCTTCGCGCTCGCCCTTGCCCGCCCAGAGCAGGCCGAAGAGCACGCCGGCGCCGAGGCCGCCGAGGTGGGCCGCGTTGTTGACGGAGATCGACGACTTGCCGGCGTTGACCGCGAAGCCGAAGAGCAGCGTGTAGAAGAGGGTCTGGAACACGAAGGGCTTCCAGCGCGGGTCACGGCGGCGAAGGAGCACGCCGACGACGAGGCCCATGACCCCGAGGATGCCGCCGCTGGCGCCGGCGGTCAGCGTCCCGTTGGCGGTGCCGCTCAGGATGGCGAGCGCGACCGTCGCGGTGAAGCCGGCGACGCCGGTGACCACGAAGGCGATGATGGTCCGACCGGGGCCGACGAGCCGCTCGGCGATCTTCCCCAGCCAGACGAAGCCCATCATGTTCATGCCGAAGTGGATGAGCCCGAAGTGGACGAAGACCGCGCTGAGGAGCCGGAAGGGCTCGGCGAGGAAGAGCGCCGGGTCGATCTCGAGCGCCCCCGACCGCACGGCCTCGAGCCGTGAGCCGGCGCCGAGGATCGGCAAGCTGCCTCGGAGCTTCAGCGCGAGGAGGATCTGGAAGGCGAACACAACCGAGCAGAGGACGCCGAGGACGACCACGGCGCGGGCGGGGCGATCTGCCTGAAGGGGGATCGCCCGCGGCGAGCCCCCGCCGCCGACCGGAACGCCGGCCCTGAGGGGGCTCCCACATCGAATACAGGTGGCGAATCCCTCGTCATTGAGGGCACCACACGCGCAACGGAGCTCGCGGTCCGGCATCCGCGGCACTATGACACGAGCGGTCGGCCGGAGCCCCGTAAGGTGGGGGCGCGGCTCCGCGTTCCCCTTTCGTGACCGCGATCTGCCTAGCTCCCTCGGAAGCCGCCCGGTTCGTTCCGGGCTGGCCAGAGTGGCACGCCGTCAAGATGGTGCATTGCGGGTGGGGGGCGGGTATTGTCCCGCGGGTGGCGGTCGTGAGGCTCGAAGCGGCTCTCGAGCGCGAGCTCTGCGAGCGCGCGAAAGCCGGCGATCGTGCCGCGCTCGGGAAGATCCTGCGGGCCTATGGCCCAGCCCTCTACCGAGCCGTGCTCTTGCCGCGCCTCGGCAGTGAGGCCATCGCACAGGATGCCCTCGCCGAGACGTACGCGCGCGTCGTGGAGCGTTTCGACCAGTACACGTGGCAAGACTGCGGGGTCTATCCCTGGCTCCGAGTCGTGGCGCTCCGCATCGCGCTCGACATTCTCCGTGCCCGCAAGCGCGAGAGCCTCTTCGAGCCGGAGGACCTGGCACGGGAGATCGACAAGAGCGAGCGAGCGGGCGCCTCCTCGCCGGACGCGGAGGTGCTCGAGGCTCGAGACCTCGAGGCCGGTCGCGCCAAGGTCGACGCCGCGCTGCGGCAGCTGAACCCGCGCTACGAGCGGGCGATCCGTCTCCGTGTGCTCGAGGAGCGCTCCCGAGAGGAGGTCGCGAAGGAGCTCGGCGTGACCGTCGCGACGTTCGACGTGGTTTTGCATCGAGCGCTCACGTCGCTCAAGAAAGCGATCGCGAAGATGGATGGCCAGCTCGAGAAGGAGGCGTCATGAAGGACGACGACCTCCCGGACAGCACGCCCTCTGCCGAGGAGCAGGCTGGCGCCGACGAACGGCGCCGCGCCGTCGAGGGCGGGGCGGAACCGCTCGCCTCGCTCCTCGCGGCCGCAGCGCGCCCGCGAGACCTCGCCCAGGAGGCGCACGATCGCATCCTCGCGAGCGTGCTCGGTGAGGACGCGGTGCTCGGGGAAGAGCCGCCCGCGGAGGCGCCGGAGCGCGAGGCCGCCGAGGGCTTGCGCCGCGCGCTCGAAGGCTCGAGCTGGGCGCGTGAGGAGCACCCGCTCGCGCGCGTCGCCGAGACGATCCGGGCCGCGCACTCGCCTCGCGAGCTGCCGGAGATCCGCAGCGAGGCGATCCTGCGCCGCGAGCTGCGCGGCTCGGGGCGCGCACGACCGACCGCCGTCTACGCGGCGGTCGCGGGCGCGCTGGCGCTCGCCGCGGGGGTCCTGGGGCTCTGGCTCTCGAGCCCTGGTCGTGGAGGCGACCTGCCTTCCGCGCAGACCGGGCGGCTGCCGGGCATGGTCGAGGTCCGCTCGACCGCCCCCCTGTTTTCGGTCGACGACTTTCCCCAGGGCGGCGGAAAGACGAGCGAGCGAGCGGACAGGATCACCGCGGCTCGCGCCTCCGACCTGAGGCAGAACCGCTACCGCGCGTGGGGGCTCGAGTGAGCGATCGTCGGCGCGGTCGAAGCCTCCTCACGCTCGTGGCCCTGACGTTGGGGCTCGCGACGTCCGCTTGCCGGAGTGAAGACGCTCCTGGCCGATCTCCCGCCGCATCGGCTTCGGGGCCGGCGGTCGTCGACCAGACGTTGGTCGCGTTCCTCTCGAAGGCGCGGGCCGCCAACCACGCGGCCGATCTCGCCCTGGACAAGGGTGATCGCAGCGCCGCGCTCGGTCACCTCCGCAGGCTCACCGAGGGGGCTCGCCCGGCCATCTCCCCGGAGGTCGCCGAGGTGCTCGCGGACGCGCACGCGCGTGTCGCCGAGATCCTCGCAGCGGATGGCGACTTCGCCGAGGCCGAGAAAGAGGTCGACCGCGGGCTGGCTCACGCGAAGGACCCCACGTTGTTTCGCGCCAACCTCTTCATGGCACGAGGGGTCGTGCACGAGCGGCGGATGAAGGCGCTGTCCGACGCGGGGGACGAGGCCGGCGCAGAGTCGGCCCGAGCCGCTGCGCTCCAGGCGTTCGACACGGCGATGACGCTTCAAGAAAAGGTCCTCGACGAGGCGCTGCGCGACGAACCAGTCGAGTAGCCGGCCCGGGCCCCCCCGGGCGGAAAAACCGGACAATCCTGGCGCGCCGGCCGATCGGGGGGGTAACCTGACCGGAAGGATGGCCCGTCAGCTCCGGCTCGTCGCAGGCGTCGACTACAAGAAGCTGCCCCTCACGCCGGCGGAAGGGACGGTCTTTTCGAAGATCGACGGCAAGGCAACCGACGCCGACATCACCCGGCTCACCGGCTTCCACGTGGACACGGTCGCGCGGGCCATCGAACGACTGGTGGAGCTCGGTGCGGCCGAGGTCGTCGACGACGCGAAGCTCGCGAAGGAGCAGACCGAAAAGACCACAAAGGCCGCGGCCGCGCTGGCGTTCGGCGGCGCGCTGGGGAAGCTCACCAGCAACGACGACAAGCTCCTGACCGAGACGGTCGATCTCGATCTCGAAAAGAAGAAGCAGATCCTCGACGCCTTCAGCAGGCTCGAGAGGCTCTCGTTCTACGAGCTGCTCGGTCTGCACCAGCTCGTCGATCGCAAGGAGGTGAAGGCGGCCTACTACGCGATCGCGCCGGAGTTTCACCCGGACAAGTTCTTCAAGCGGAACCTGGGCAGCTACAAGCCGAAGATCGAGGCCATCTTCGCGCGCCTGACGCTCGCGCACGACACGCTCACCTCGAAGCAGAAGCGGGCCGAATACGACGAGTACCTGAAGACCTTCGAGGCGAACCGCAAGGCGAGCGAGATCCTCTCGCAGGCGCAAGCGGCGATCCAGGAAGCGCAGACGGCCATCGAGCAGCAGGCGCGCGCCGCGGCCGGTGTCGACCCGAACGACGCGAAGAAACAACAGGATCTCGCCGACAAGAAGCGCGCGCTCGCCGCGAAGCTCGGCAAGGGGCGCTACAAACAAGCGGCTCCCGCGCCCGAAGAGAAGGCGGCCGCGCAGCCGTACATGGACCCGAAGGCCGCCGCCGAGGCGCTGCGCGTCCGGTACGAATACGCCAAACAAGAAGCGCAGCGCGCGCAGCTCGATCACTACGTCTCGGCCGGACGCAAGGCGATCGGCGCGGCGGAGTGGGCGGCTGCGGCCAACTACTTCAAGATCGCCGCGTCCATCGCGCCGAACGACGCCGCGGTGCAGCGCGAGGCTGCCGAGGTCGCCTCGCTCGCGGCGACCGCGCTCGCGGACAACTTCGCGCGGCAGGGCGAGTTCGAGCTCCACCAGGAGCGCTTCGCCGAGGCCGCCGTGAGCTTCTCGAAAGCGTGCCAGGGACGACCGGAGGACGCGAAGCTGCACGAGCGCGCCGCCTTCGCGACGTTCCGCGGGCAGGCCAACCCGCGGAGGGCGGTCGAGCTCGGTCGGCGCGCGGTGGAGCTCGCGCCGAAGGTGCCGCAGATGCGCATCACCCTCGCGTATTGCTTCATGGCCGCCGGGTTCGAGAGCAGCGCAAACGCCGAGCTCGATCGAGCGCTCGAGATCGGCGGCAAGGACGAGAAGGTCGCCGCCAACGTGGCCGCCGCGCGCGACGCGATCAAGCAGTACATGCAGCAGATCTCGGAGGAGCGCGCCGCCCAAGAGAGGCGCGAGGCGCGCAGGTCCGGTCAGATGGCCGCGGCGGCAGCGCCCACGCCGTCGTCCCCCGGTCAGCCCGCCATCCCGCGGCTGGGCTCTCCATCGGGGCTGGGCTCGCCATCCCAACCCGGGTTCGTTGCGCAGCAGCCGAGCTACCCGCCGCAACAGCCGAGCTACCCGCCGCAACAGCCGAGCTACCCACCGCAACAGCCGAGCTACCCGCCGCAACAGGGGTACCCGGCTCAACAGCCGGCGTACCCGTCGCAGCCCGCGCCGGCGCCGCAGCAAAGCTACCCGCAGCAGGGCTACCCGCAGCAGCAGGGCTATCCGCAGCAGCAGGGCTATCCGCAGCAGGGCTACCCGCAGCAGCAGGGCTATCCGCAGCAGGGCTACCCGCAGCAGCAGGGCTACCCGCAGCAGGGCTACCCGCAGCACCAGGGCTATCCGCAGCAGCAGGGCTATCCGCAACAGCAGCAGGGCTATCCGCAGCAGCAGGGCTACCCGCAGCAGGCCCATCCCCAGTCGGGCTACCCTCCGGCGCAGGTGGGCTTCGCACAACAAGTCCACTCCCCGCAGGCGTCGTTTCAACCAGGAAACCCGCAGGTCTCCGCCGCTCAGGCGGGGCAATCCGGCGTGGTGCCGCAGGCGGCGGGCCTTCGTCTCCCGCAGCCGTCGAGCCCGCAGATCGCGTTCGGCCAGGCCCCGGACCCTTCCGTCCACACGCGCCCGACACCTTCGAAGCCGTTCCCCCCGGTCGCCGCCGATGGCGACTCGACCCAACAGCCGCAGCCACAACATCCCACCCAGCCGCCGCTGCAGCCCAGGCTGTCTGGGGCATACAGCGTCGTGAACCCCGACGCAGCGGACCGGCGTCCGAAGCGGTGAGGCCAGGGCCGCGCGCCAAAACACTCGCCCTTTGTCTCGAACCCGTGGGATGCTTTCCGTGTCGCTGGCGGACGCGGCGGCACGTTTCGGGGCCTTCCTAGCCGAATCGCCCCCTCAGGCACTGGAGTCAGATGGAACGCGTTCTTGGAATCGACCTGGGTACGACCAACACCTGCGTTGCGATCGTCGAGGACGGAGTCCCTACGGTCATCCCCAACCGGGGCGGTTACAAGACGACCCCGTCGATGGTCGCGATCACCGAGGCGGGCAAGCGCCTGGTGGGTCACATCGCGAAACGACAAGCGATCACCAACGCCGAGAACACCGTCTACGCCGCCAAGCGGCTCATCGGCCGAAAGTGGACGAGCCCCCAGGTCAAGAACGCGGTCTCGACGGCCTCCTACAAGATCGTCGAGGGTCCCCACGGCGACGTGCGCATCGTCCTGCGTGACAAGACCTACAGCGTCCCCGAGATGAGCGCGATGATCCTCCAGGAGGTGAAGCTCTTCGCGGAGGACTACCTGAACGAGCCCGTGACGAAGGCTGTCATCACGGTCCCGGCGTACTTCAACGACAACCAACGTCAGGCCACGAAGGACGCCGGCACCATCGCCGGGCTCGACGTCATCCGCATCATCAACGAGCCGACCGCAGCCGCGCTGGCGTACGGCTTCGGCAAGAACGTCGACAAGGTCCTCGCCGTTTTCGATCTCGGCGGCGGCACGTTCGACATCTCCATCCTGGAGATCAGCTCCGGCGGGGTGTTCAAGGTCATCGCGACGGCGGGCGACACGTTCCTCGGCGGCGAGGACTTCGACGGTCGGATCATCGACTGGCTGGTCGACGGCTTCAAAGAGCAGAACGGCGTGGACTTGCGCCAAGATCGCATGGCCCTCCAGCGCCTGAAGGACGCAGCCGAGAAGGCGAAGTGTGAGCTCTCGGGCGTCACCGAGACCGAGATCAACCTGCCGTTCATCATCTCGAGCGGTCGCAACGACGCGCTCCACCTCCAGCGCGCGCTCAGCCGCGCCACGCTCGAGCAGCTCTGCGAGGACCTGATCGAGCGCTGCGTCGAGATCTGCCGGCAGACGCTGGAAGACGCGCGGCTCGACAAAGACGAGATCGAGGAGGTCGTGCTGGTGGGCGGCATGACCCGAATGCCCGCGGTCCAGGAGGCCGTGACGAAGTTCTTCGCCCGCGAGCCATGCAAGGGCGTCCACCCGGACGAGGTCGTCGGCCTCGGCGCCGCCGTGCAAGGCGCCGCGCTCGTCGACGAGAGCCGCGAGATGATCCTCCTCGACGTGACGCCGCACGCACTGGGCATCATGACGGCCGGATCGAAGTTCGAGGAGCTCATCCCGAAGAACACGACGGTCCCCACGAGCCGCTCGAAAATCTTCACGACGAGCCGCGACAACCAGACCGCGGTGAAGATCCTCGTCATGCAGGGCGAGAGCGAGCAAGCCAACGAAAACGAGCTTCTCGGCGAGTTCATCCTCACGGGCCTCCGGCGCGCGCCGAAGGGGCAGGTCGAGATCGAGGTCAATTTCGAGATCAACAGTGACGGTATCGTCAGCGTTAGCGCGAAGGATCTGGAGACCGGCCAGGCGCAGAGCATCCAGGTCACCGCTTCGAGCGGCCTGACGAAGGACGAGGTCAAGTCCATGATGGACAAGGCCAAGGACTTCCTCGTCCAGAGCAAGGAGAGCGACGAGTTCGAGGGCGTTCGCCAGGAGGCGGAGAAGCTCGTCACCGACATCGAGAAGATGTTCCCCCAGGTCGAGTCGGTCGTCGCGTCGAGCGACTTCGGACGCGAGGCGCTCAGCAAGGCGCGCGGCATCCTGCAGAAGACGCGCGAAGCGATGGACAAGAAAGACGCCAACTCCGTGAAGGAGCAGATGGAGGCGTTGAGCCGGACCCATCGCATGTTCAAGGGCGTCGTCTCGCGTCCTCACTGACCCAGGCGATCAGCGCGTGAGCGGCGACGAAGACGAAGTCGACTCCGGGTGGGACGACGGGGACGAAGAGGCCCCTGTCACCCGCGCGGTAGACTCTGCGCGGCTCCTCGCGAACTTCCGTGGGAGCCTGCGGGAGTCCGAGGCGACCACCCCGTCGAGCCCGCCGGGGATGGATGCCGCGCTCGCCTCGGCCAGCACGGACGGTGCGCCGATCTCGGAGCCGCCGACCACGCGGCGCGCGACGGACGAAGAGCTGAAGCAGATGCGTACGCGCGCAGCTGGCAGCACGATCCGTCTCGGCGGGCGCGCCCCGAGCCCACCGTCGGTGGACAAGGAATCGGGCAAGAAGACGTTCGACCCCATCCACAGCAGGCCGACACCGCCGGCAGGCGTGTTTGCTCCCAAGCCCGAGGCACCGAAGCCGTCGTCCTCGAAGCCGTCGCCGACCGTCGCGAGTCGCTCTCTCCGCCTGGCGTCGGAGAACCTCCCGCGCAAGGTGATGGCGCAGCAGCGCAAGACGACATTGGTGAGCCATCCGGCCATGGCGGAGCCGGGAGCGCGGCCGACCTCGCAGCCGCCGCTCGACCTCCACCTCGACGGCCTGGATCTCCTCGGCGAGCCCGAGACCGGGGCCGCGCCTCGGTCCGAGCGCGGCCTGCAGGCGGAGGAGCTGGCCGAGCGCTTGCGCGCGGTGACCAGCCCGCCCCCGGCTGAGCCTTCGGATACGGAGGACCTGGACTCGCTCCCCGTCGACGAGATGCTCGCGACCGCGCGGTCGAGCCGACCGCCGCCCGAGCCTCCTGCGCGGTCCCCGAGCGCGGCGAACGCCGAGCCGACCGAGGCGACGCGAACGCCGCTCGTCGCTCCGAGCGCTCGCCTGCCGTCGCTCACGAGGCCTCAAACCAAAGCGCCGCCGGCCAAGGCGACGCCGGCCAGCCCGGCCACGCGCGCGAACGCGCGGCCCACGCCCCTCGTGACGACTCAGGTCGCGGCGCCGGCTCCTGCCCCGAGCCCCTCCGAGCCGCCCGCGATCAGCGTCGTGCCGGAGAGCATCGAGGTCGAAGACGCCTCGCTTTCGGAAGCCGAGGCGCTCGCTGTCCTCTCGGAGGACGACCCCGACCTCGTGCCCATCCAGGAGCGCTTCGATCGGGGTGACTACTTCGGCGCCGCGCTGCGCGCGGAGGCGCTCCTCGAGCGGATCCCGGACCACGCCGCGGCGCAGCGCTACCTGGAGAGCGCCCGTGACGCGCTCGCGCAGATGTACCTCGGCCGACTCGGCAGCGGAGAGCAGGTGCTCCGGGTGGCCATGCGATCGGACGAGATCCAAGGCCTCAGCCTCGACCACCGCTCGGGCTTCCTCATCTCCCTGATCGACGGCGTGGCGACGCTCGACGAGATCCTCGACATGTCGGGGATGCCGCAGCTCGACGCGCTGCGGCTCCTCTACGAAATGCGCGAGCAAGGCGTCGTGGTCGTCGACTCGCTCCGCCTGTGAGCACTCGGCGAAGCGCCGCGCTCCGGCGCGGGGCGGAGCTCGGCGCCGGTGTGCTCGCCCTCGCCTGGGCGGCGGGGCTCTTCACGGGGGCTCGCCCGGACGCGGTCGCGCTGGGCCAGCCAGCGCCTCCGGCTGACCGACGAAGCGGCGAGCTGCGAGGGCTCGACGAGGTCGTGCCGGTCGTGTCTTACGATCTCGAGGCGCGCCTCGATCCGGAAGCCCACACCGTGGAAGGCTCGGGCTCCATTCGGTGGACGAACACCTCGGAGCGACCGGTGCGCGAGCTCTGGGTTCACCTCTACATGAACGCGTTCGCACATGAGCGGACGGTCTTTCGGCGCGACAAGATCGGTGGCTTTCGCGGGAGCGCCGCCGCCGACGGGGGGCACATCGAGGTGAAGCGGTTCTTCGTGCGGCAGCTCGGCCGCGACCTCTGGACGGCGGAGGCGCACACGCCCGGCGATCCGGACGACGCGACCGATATCCGCGTCGAGCTGGGGCAGGAGGTCGCGCCGGGCGCGAGCCTCGACGTCGAGCTCGCGTTCGCGACGAAGCTGCCGTCCGTCGTCCTCCGCGCCGGGTACGCGGGGTCCTTCCACATGGTCTCCCAGTGGTTCCCGAAGGTGGCCAAGCTCGAGCCGGACGGCACCTTCGCCCACTTCCCTTACCAGCGTCTGAGCGAGTTCTACGCGGACTTTGCCGACTATCGTGTCGTGATCGACGTGCCGCAAGGATTCGTCGTCGGCGCGACGGGCGCCGCGCAGGCCGTCGCCGCGTCGGAAGGTCGGGCGCGCCACACGTTCGAGCAACGCGGCGTGCACGACTTCGCGTTTGCTGCATGGGACCGCTTCCAGGAGCGCACGCGAGAGTCCGGCGGGGTGGAGCTCCGCTGTCTGTTTCCGCCGGGCCTCGAGGCGGCCGCCGACGCCGAGCTCGAGGCCGCCGCCCGCGGGCTCGCGGTCTACGGGGAGGCGTTCGGCGCGTACCCGTACCGGACGCTGACGATCGTGCACCCGCCCGACTCGGCCGCGGAGGCCGGCGGCATGGAGTACCCGACGCTCATCACCACGGGCGGGCCGTTCTGGCTGGCTCACGCGCCGGTGCTCGTCCTCGAGCACCTGACGCTGCACGAGCTCGCGCATCAGTGGTTCTACGGTCTGGTCGCCACGAACGAAAACGCGTTCCCGTTCCTGGACGAAGGGCTCACGACCTACGCGACAGGGGAGGCGCTCCGGCGCGCCTACGGGCACTCGGTCACCTCGTTGCTCCCGCTCGAGCTCGACGCGGTCGATCGGGCCACGCGGCCGGGCCTCGCGCAGGCGGCGCCCATCGCCACCTCCGCGAACGGGTTCGCCACCGGAGGCGACTACGGCGGCCTCGTCTATGCCCGCGCTGCGACCGTCTTGCGCACGATCGATCGCGTCTGGGACGGCGCGGCGCTCCGTGCAGTCGGCGCCTACGCCCGCGAGCACCGCTTCGGTCACCCCGGTCCCCTCGCGCTCGAGGCGGCGATTCGAGAGGCAGGAGGGGACCAGCCGGCGGCATTTTTCCACCGGGCCGTCTTCGAACGAGGTTGGGTCGACTTCGAGCCGGCCTCGCTCACCAGTGAGCCGCGCGACGAAGGCGGGTTTCGCGTCAACGTGACCGTGCGCCGGCGCGGTGACCTGGAGGTGCCGGTCGCGCTCGAGGTGCTCGACGAAGGTGGAGGTCGGACGCGAATCCCCTGGAACGGTCGCGGGACCTTCGCGAAGCTCACCGCGAAGACGGGGGCGCGCGCCGTGGCCGTCGTCGTCGATCCTGACAACCTCGTCCTGGTGGACGAAGACCGCTCGAACGACGCGCTGCGCACCTCGCCCGCCTCGTTGGCTCCGCGCGCGCTGACCTTGGGCGCCCTCCTCGGCGGCTTGGCCCTCACGGTCGCGGGCCCATGAGCGCGCTGCGCGCGGCGTTCAAGCCGCTCCTCTTGCTGGTGGTCGTCCGCGCGACGTTTGCCCTCGTCATCGGGGTCGTGCCGTCGAACGCCGTGCTCGATCGGGTCCGGCAGTTTCCGTCGGGTGAGCTCGCGCTCTTCGAGCGTGAGGGCGCTCTCCTCGCCGAGCTCGGCCGCCGGTCACCGATGGCGTCGGGCCTGGGGTTGACGGTCGGCACGTTGGCGCTCCTCTCCCACGTGATCTGCCTGCCGGTATCGGGCGCGCTGATCGAGGACCTCGCTCGCGGACGCGGGGCGTTGATCGAGCGCCTCGCACGCGGGATCCGCGTCACCCCGCCGCTGGCGCTCGTGTCCGGCCTGTCCGCGCTCGTTCTCTCGCTGGTGGCGTACCTCGGGCTCTCGACGGCTGCGTCGTTGATCGATCTGTTCCCGCCGGGCACGCCCGCGCGAGCTGGGGCAGCCGTGCTGTTGGGAGGGCTGGCGCTCGTCCCCGCCTGCTTCGGCGCCGCGCTCGCCGACTCGCTCCGCGTGCAGGTGGTCGTGGGCGAGCCCAGTTGGACCGCTCGTGGCCGCGCCGCCTGGGTCGTCGTCGCGCGGCGTCCGTTCCGCCTCGCCCTGATCTATGGCGCGCTCGTGCTGGCCGCGACGGCGGCCGCATCCGCGGGCGTTGGGCTCGTGGCGGCTGCCGTCGTTCGCCCGGGCGCCCCCGCGGCCTGGCTCGGAGGCGTCCTCGCGCTCGTGACCCTGGCCGTGCTCGCGTGGATCCGGGCTGTCTGGTTGGGGTGTCTCGTCCGTCTTTCCCGAAACGATCGTGAGGCCTTGCGCGAAAGCGAAGGCCTGGGGTATGTAGTCGACCCCGTCGCGAGCCCAGGTAGCTCAGTTGGTAGAGCAGGGGATTGAAAATCCCCGTGTCGGCGGTTCGATTCCGTCCCTGGGCACCCTTGCTGGATGCTCGCCGCTCCGCGGCTCGCCAGCCAACGGGACGTCATCGGCCCTGCGTGGACTCCGTCCAGCGGGGCTGGACTCCGTCCACTCGGGTCGATCCGTCCCTGGGCACCCTTGCTGGATGCTCGCCGCTTCGCGGCTCGCCAGCCAACGGGACGTCATCGGCCCTGCGTGGACTCCGTCCAGCGGGGCTGGACTTCGTCCAGGTCCGGTACGACTCCCTTTCCGAACGGACTTTTCCGCCTGTACCATCGAGGGGTCCCGGAGGTTCGTTATGGCGCGAAGGCTTGGCTTGGCGTGGGGCGCTGTCGCGCTCCTCATGGGTTGCAGCGCAGGGTCGGATGACGCCGCGGGCGGGTCGGACGGCGCGGGCGCGAGCACCGGCAAGGGCTCTGGCTCGGGCGGCTCGTCCGGCACCTTCACGACGGGGCCGAGCACCGGCTCGGGCACTTGCTTCGAGTGCTCCGCGGACCTGCACTCCGTCGTGGATTGTAACGGTACCGTCATCAAGGAGTGCCCGCCGGATCAGGGGTGCGCCCCGGACGGCTCGTGTGTGCCCTCCTGCCAGTCCGCCGAGCTCAACAAGAGCACGATCGGCTGCGACTTCTACAGCGTCACGCCCGCCGTCATCGCCGAGTCGCGCGGCAGCTGCTTCGCCGTGATGATCGCGAACACGTGGACGAGCCCGATCACGATCCAGGCGGAGTTCGGCGGCCAGACGATCGACGCGTCCGCCTACACCTACGTGCCTCAGGGGCAAGGCCAGTCGCTCACGTATTCGCCGCTCAGCGGAGGAATGCTGGGCGCCGGTCAGCTCGGCATCCTCTTCCTCTCGAAATACGAGTCCGGCGACGTCTACCAGATCGACTGCCCCGTCCCGCAGGCGCTCGAGATGAACACCCAGGTCGACAACGGCGCCGGGGCCTACGAGGGCATCACAGGCCTGGGGCAGGCGTTCCACATCACCACGACGGCTCCCGTCGTCGCCTACGACGTCTACCCGTGGGGTGGCGCGTCGAGCTTCGTCACGAGCGCCACCCTGCTCGTGCCCACGCCGACGTGGGGGACCAACTTCGTCACCGCGGACGGCTGGGGTCCGCAATACGGCTACCCGTGGACGCAGATCGTCGCCTCGCAAGACGGGACGCAGGTCACGATGGTGCCCAAGGTCAACGTCGTCGGGGGCAACGGCCTGCCCGGCGGGGCGGCCAACACGCCCATGACGTTCACGCTGAACCGAGGGCAGGTCGCGCAGTTCCTCCAGTCGGAGCGCCTGGCCGGCTCCGTCCTTCAAGCTGACAAGCCTGTCAGCGTTTGGGGCGGCGCCAGCTGCATGAACATCCCCGACGGCAACGTCGCGTGTGACGCCGCACACCAGCAGCTGCTCCCGGTCCCCGCGCTCGGCAACGAATACGCCGCCGTCCGGTATCCACCTCGGGGCGGCGACGACAACGCGCCGTACCTCATCGTGGGCACGGTGGACGGCACGACGCTCACCTACGACCCGGCGCCGCCGCCGGGCGCCCCTTCGACGATCGACGTCGGCACCGCTGTCACCTTCTTCACCACCCAGCCGTTCCACGTGAAGAGCCAGGACGCCGACCACCCCTTCTACATGGCCGCTTACATGACCGGCGGCGCGGTGGCGAACGGCGTCGGCGACCCCGAGTACGTGAACCTGGTCCCGCCCCAGCAGTTCCTGGACAAGTACCTCTTCGCCACGGATCCGACCTACGCGAACACGTCGCTCGTGTTCGTCCGGCAGAAGGGGCCCGACAACCTCTTCAAGGACGTCGTGCTCGACTGCATGAACCCGGTCACCGGCTGGGAGCCGCTCGGCTCCGGCGGGCAATACGAGATCTCCCGCCTGCCCATCGTGCAGAACTTCGCGCCGCTCGGGTCCTGCAACAACGGAGCGCACACCGCGACGAGCGAGGTCCCCTTCGGCCTGACGGTCTGGGGCTACGACCAATACGCGAGCTACGCCTACCCGGCGGGCATGAGCGTGGAGCCCATCAACACGGTGATCGTCCCGCCCGTTCCGCAGTAGCCGGCCGGACCGCGCGCCGGCGAGCGCGCGGCCTTTCTGCCTGGGCTGTTGCGGCGTATGGTGGCGAACGTGCGCCCGTCCGTCCCTCTCGCGTTCGCCGCGCTTCCTGGCCTCTCGTTGGTCGTCCTTACCGGCTGCTCCGAGCCGGTGCTCATCAAGACCCCCGAGGTCGCGGATGCCGACGACGTCGCCACCTGCAAGGTGGCCAAGGACCCGCTCAACCCGCTCATCGTGGAGTGGCCCGGCACGAGCAAAGTGCAGCTCGACTCGACGAGCAAACATGGCCTCGTCATCGTCAGCTACGCCGGGTGCACGCTGAAGGTCCTCGCCGGGTGCACCTCGAAGGGCACCTACCGCTTCACCGGCGTGACGCCGGCCCGCGATACCCTGCGCGTCACGAGCGAGAGCGAGCTGTATGCGCGCCTGCCGCTCGGCGCTGCCAGCCTCAAGGGGGAGCTCGCCACCGGCAGCTCGCTCGATCTGAACTACGTGGCGGTGGGGGAGCGGAGAGCGGAGAGCGCGCCCGGCGGTCTCGACGGCGACTGCGAGGGGGCGACCCACTACGTGAGCCGCATGACTCTCGGCGCCTACGCGCTCGACGCGGTCTCGTCGGGCTCGGCCGGCGCCGGCGTCGACGTGCAGGGCGCCGGCGTGGGGGCCGCCCGCCGGGAGTCGATGCGGCGTCTGCGCGGCTCGGGCGAGATCGGCAGATGTGAGACGAGCGCGCCGGCAGACGAAGGCCAAGCCTTCCAGACCGGATGCGCAGCCATCCTTCAGATCGGATTGGCGCCGCTCGGCGCCTCCGCTCGGGGTGAGCGTTCCGTTATGATCGAGCCCGCTCCGACGGGGGAGGCGCCGTCGCGACCGCCTGGCGCGCGTGGGTCGGGCACCGACCGCGACGGCGATGGCTTCGCGGACACCGTCGACCGGTGCCCCGACGAGCCCGAAGACAAGGACGGCTTCCAAGACGAAGACGGGTGCCCCGAGCCCGACAACGACGCCGACGGGGTGGTCGACGCAAAGGACGCCTGCCCCAATGATCCGGAGACGAAAAACGGGCTCGACGACGCTGACGGCTGCCCCGAGCCTTCGCAGGCCGGAGCGACGCCGACAGCGGGAGCCACTGCGTTCGCCGAGCGCATCGAGATCGGTGAAGGCGTGACGCTCATCGAGGGGACGCGCTTCGATCTCTCGAGAATGATCGCGTTCGACTCGGGCAAGGCCACGGTGAAGAGCGAGTCGCTCGCCGTCATCGAACGGCTCGCCGCCTTTCTACTCGGTCAGGGCAAGGCGCTCCGCATCGAGGTCTCGGCCCACACCGACAGCACCGGGGCCGACGAGTTCAACCTGGATCTGACTTCGCGGAGGGCCAACGAGGTCAAGCGACTGCTCGTGAAAGCCGGCGTGAGCGCGGCCCGGATCGAAGCGGTGGGCTTCGGAGAGACGAAGCCCATCGCATCCAACAAGACCGAGGCCGGGCGGGCGCAGAATCGCCGCGTCGAGATCCGCGTGATCAAGCCCTGAGGAAGAGGTGAGGCGCGCTTGCGAAGGGAGCGCGAGCTGCGCCCAATTCTCCGGGTGTGCGGGCAGGCCCATCGACGAGGTCATCGTCCCCCCCGTCCTACAGTAACCGACCAGGCAGGTCGGCTCGACGCAGAAGTGACTCGTCATCGAAACCGAAACGCGAGACACTCCCTGTGCGTTGAGCCAAGAGCGGAAGAGCCGACCTGCGCCCAAGCTCGATGTCGCGTCGAGCGTGCTCGGTCTCGAGCCGGAGACGCTCGGGCGCGTCCTCGTCGTCGACCCCGATCCGGCGAAGCTCGTCGCGCGTCTCCTGGAGACACACGGCTTCTCGGTCGTCTCGACCGATGACGGAACCGTCGCCAGTCAGCTCCTCGCCTCCGGCTGGTTCGACGCGCTCATCACGGATCTGGGCACCCGCACGTTGCCCGGGCTCGAGCTCCTCCGCCTGGCCCGCGAGATCGATCCCCACCTCCCGGTCCTCTTGATGACGGCCGCGCCCGACGTGCAGTCCGCGGCGCGTGCGGTGGACGAGGGGGCGTTCCAGTACCTGCTCAAGCCCGTCGCGGCGGACAGGCTGGTCGACGCGACGACACGCGCGCTCGAGGCCCGGAACAGCGAGCGGACGAAGGCGGACATCCTCGAGTCTCTGCTCGAGGATCAGGAGACGATGGAGCGCGAGCGCACCGAAGACGCGCGCCGGTTCGACGCGGCCCTGGGCAAGCTCTGGCTGGCCTACCAGCCGATCGTGCGGCCGACGGGCGCGGTCTACGCGTACGAGGCCCTCGTGCGCAGCGACGAGCCGTCCCTGCGCGGTGCGGGCGAGATCCTGTCGATCGCGGAGCGCGTCGGGGAGCTGCGCGAGCTCGGCCGCGCCGTTCGGCGCCTCGCGGGCGACTTCGCGCTCCGGGCTGCCGGCGCGCATCACGTGTTCGTGAACCTGCACGCCGACGATCTTCTCGACGACCTCTTGACCGCCGGCGGCGAGCCCCTCTCGCAGGTCGCGCCCGCCGTCGTGCTCGAGATCACGGAGCGCGCGGCCCTGCACGACATCGAGGAGGCGAAGGCCAAGATGGGCGACCTCCGCAGCATGGGCTTTCGCATCGCGCTCGACGACCTCGGCGCGGGCTACGCCGGGCTCACGACGTTTGCCCAGCTCCGCCCCGACGTCGTGAAGCTCGACATGACGCTCGTCCGCGGGATCGACGCCGACAAGGTGCGGCGCAAGCTGGTCGCGCTCGTCACCGAGGTGAGCCGCGACATCGGCTCCGTCGTGGTGGGTGAAGGCGTGGAGACAGACGCCGAGCGCGAGGTCCTGGTCGAGCTCGGCTGCCACCTGCTCCAGGGATACCTGTTCGGCAAGCCCGCGCGGCTCTCCTGACACCGCCGTCGCCCGGGCCTCGCGGCTGAGCGCGGGCCCGGCTCAGTTGGTCGTGAGGACCGGGAGGTGCGGCGGCTCGAAGGCCGCCCCCGGCGCGGACCCCGCTCCGTCGCTGTCGCAGTAGGTCCACGTCGCGCCGCCGTCGACGCTGACGCGGAACGCGAAGCGGTACGCGCCGGCCGCCGGCGCGATGAACGAGCCCACCAGCTGGTCGGCGTCGCCGACCTGGGCGTCGAAGGCGGCGTCGGTCCACACCCAGCCCGCCTGGTGCTGCGGGTTTGCGGTGAGCGGTCCGTACCCGACCTGGGCGAGGACGCCCGCGTCCAGCCCGGGAGGCTCCGTGATGCCCGCTTCCAGGACCTCACCCGTGATGGCCGGGGACAGCTGACCGGCCGTGAGCGCGAGCGAGCCGGGAGAGACGACGCGGCAGCTGTCCGCCTCGTACGAGAGGGACGTCTCGTTGGCGACGGGGATCGTGCAGAGGGCGGGTGCCGTCGCGCCGTTGCGAGGCGCGGGCGCGGCCACCCCGAAGTCCGCGGCGTTGTCTCCGGAGTCGACGCAGCTGGCGCCGGCGCGCGTCGCGCTGGTGGTGACCGACAGCGCCGGGACGGGGCTCGCCTCCGAGCAGCTCGCCGCGCCGTAGCCCACGAGATCGACGATCGCCAGGCTCGCTGGGCACGCCCCGAGCAGGGGGGTGTCGGTCGTGACCAGGGCGACCTTGCCCGCGGTGGCGCTCAGGTTGGAGAGCCCCACGGCGTCGGCTGCCGGGAGCGCGGCGCCGCTCCCTCCGCCGCTCGCGAGCTGGACCAGGTAGTAGCCACCCGCCGGAATCGTTCCTGACAAATGTGTCAGGCTCCAGGTCGCGCCGCCGGCCGAGGCGTGTTGGAGAGACCAGCCGGCGAGCCCGACCGGCCCGGCGCTCCGGTTGTGGAGCTCGACGAAATCGTGGGAGTACGGCGCGCCGGGGCTACCGCCGCCGCCGTAGACCTGGCTGATCACCACGTCGGCGCCGGTGACGCCGTAACGCGTGGTGAAGCCCTGCGGCGTGGTGAACGCGCTCGCCATCGGGGCGCCCTGGGCGTCTTGCGCCGCGGTGGTCACGCGGATCTGGAAGGTCGACCCGAAGGCGAGGCCGGGCGCCGGTGTGAAGGACGCGGTCTTGTCGTCCGCGCTCATCGAGGCGAGGGCGGAGGTCATCGGCAAGCAGGTGGCGAACCCGTCGGTCGAGACCTGGACGCTGCCGGTGCACGGGCCCGAGTCGAGCGAGGTCTTGGCGGTGAGCGTGCTCGGCGTCATCGCGCCGCTGAACGTGATCTGGATGGGCGCGCCGACAGGGGCGTTGACGGCGCCGTTCAGGGGGGAGGTGCCGAGGACGATCACCGGCTGACACGTGGCCTGGCAGTGGCCGGTCTCGCAATCACCCGGCACGAGGCAGTCGTCTCCGAGCCCACAGGGCGCGCAGCTCCCGCCGCAGTCCACGTCGGTCTCGTCGCCGTTCCTGGCGAGATCGGTGCACGTGGCCGCGACGCAGGTGTTCCCCTGACAGACGCCGCTTGGGCAATCGGGGCCGGACAGACACGCGACGCACGCGCCGCTCCCGTCACACTTGAGGCCGCCGCCTTCGGTGCAGGGCGTGCCGGCGCCGGTGTCGGCGGAGCTGCACGTGCCCGCGTTGCAGGAGAAGGTTCGGCAGGTCGTCGTCGTGCCGCAGTCGGCTGGCGCGTTGCACGCGACACACGCGCCGCTTCCGTTGCACACCGTGCCCCCGTCGTCGCAGGTGGCGCCCGGTATCGCGTTCGTCGACGTGGGAGTACCGTCGTCGCAGCCTTCGAGCGTGCAGTCGTTCTGGTCGACGGGGACGTCGGTGTCGAGCACCGCGTCGGTGGTGCCGCCCCTGCCGTCGCAGCGCACCTCGCGGCAATCGCCGGCCGTCTGCGTGGGTGTCGGGGTCCCTGCGGCGGTCAGATCGAGCCCGCAGACACCTGCCTCGCAGGTGCGCGCCTGGCACGCGTCGTCGAGGCCGGGACACTCGGTCGGGCTCTCGCATCCGACGCACTGCCCCTCGCCGTCGCAGGAGAGGCCGTCTCCACAGGGCGTTCCCGCCGAGAGGGGCGGGTTCGATGGCACGCCGTCGGTGCACAGGTCGTCCGTGCACTCCGAGCCGTCCTCCGGGAGGTCGTCGTCGTCGGCCACGGTCGTCGTGTTGCCCGAGCCGTCGCACACGTTGATCGCGCAGTCGCCCGCGGCTTGGGTCCCGAGCACGGTCCCCGACGGCAGGGCCACGACCGTGCACACGTCGTCCACACAGGCGCGGGCCTGACAGGTGCTCTCCGGCTCGGGGCACTCTTCGGCCGCGGAGCACGCCTGGGCGCCGCCGCCGCCGCCCTCGGAGTCGCCGCCTCCTCCTCCCGTCCCGAGCCTCCCGGCGTCGGGCGCGGCGAGCACCGAACAAGCGGTGAGCGTGAGCCCGAGGGCAAACGGAGGCAGGCGTCCCATCGCGGCGGATCCTAGCAAACCCGTCCGCCCTCTCGCGTCACAGTTCGAGCCCCGGGATCGATGACCTCGCGTGAGGGCCATCTTTGCTGGTGCCGTCATTCTCGGCTGCCTGAGCTGCCTGGGCGGTGCCCGCTCCATCGAGAGCGGCATCGGCGCGCCCTCGCTCTCGCCGGCCTGGCGCGGAGGCCCGGAGCGCGCATCCGTGGCGGGAGACGAGCTCGCGGCAGGGACGCGAGAGGACGCGCCCGAGCCCGAGGACGAGCCCGAGCCCGAGCCCGACCCGTCGAGCCTCGCGCCGAAGCTCGCCTGCGGTCTCCACAACCCCATGCCCGGGGCGTTCACGGCGGGCTACGCGGCCGACACCGGCCTCGATCTCGCCGGGATCAAGATGCCGGTCTTCGCCGTCGCGAGCGGTCGGGTCGTCTACGCGGAGGCGGGCCACAGCCTGTGGTCGTCACCGCGTGACACAGACCTCGCGGTTCTCGTCGAGCTCGACGAGCCGCTGGCCTTCGGTGACCGCTCGATCACACACGTCTGGTACGCGCACCTCTCCGAGCTCGCGTTCGAGCAGCCTTCCGCCGCGCCCTCGAGGCGTCGGGTTCGCGGCGGCGAGCGCCTCGGGACGAGCGGAGTCGCGAACGGCGCCTGGCACCTCCACCTCGGCTTGCTCCTCGACGGCGTCACGACGCAGCGCTGGGGGAGCTTCCTCCTGGAGGACGAGATCAGGCAGGTCCTCTGCGGGCTGCGCGCCCGGCAGCGCCTCCCGACAGGAGCGATCGCGCCTCGGTGACGAGGTACGTTTGGGCGCGAGCGCGTCGTCGGTCGGGGCCTCCTGCCCCGAGGCATCAGCGTTGCGCTATGCTGCCACGCTGCCATGAGATCCTTCTCGCTCCCGCTGGTCGGTGTGCTCCTGACCCTGTTCGGCGTCTTCACGGGCTGTGATGACGAAGCAGGAACCGGAGGCGGAGCCACGACGTCGTCGTCGACCACGACCGGCGCAGGTGGGGAGGGCGCCTCGGGGCTCGGCGGGGTTGGCGGAGGCGGCGGCATGACGCCGGACCCGACCGCCATCTGCACCGATCTCGGGCTCGAGGCGCTGCCGTTTTCGGCTGGTCCGTACGGCGCGCATCGCGGCGACGTCGCGGAGGGCTTCTCGGTCGCGCTGGCCGACGGCTCGACGTGGTCGTTCGAGGAGCGCTTCAGCGGCTGCGAGTCCTATGTCTTCTCGACGGATCGCATGCCCGTCTCCGACGCCGATCCGACGAGCGTGTGGGAGAGCGATCTGGACGCGCTCGTCGCGGCCTCACCTCCCAACGTCCACTATTTCTTCTTCTCGAGGCAGGTGACCGACGACGACGCAAACGCCAGCATCGCGGCGATGCAGGGGCGCGTCGATACGCTTCTCGCGGGCCTGCCCGCGGAGGACGCCGCCCACTGGAAGGCGCGCCTCCACGTCATCGGCACGCGCGCGCAGAACCTCGATGGATGGCTCGGCAGCGCGCTGACGACACACGGCCGCATCGGGATGGGCATCGATCGCAGCCAGCGCATCCGCGGTGGCGGCTACCTCGCGGACGTGGACCGGTACAGCTCGCAGCTGGCCGCGAACGACATGTGGCCGTGGAAGAACAACCTCGCTTACACCGCGCACGAGGCCCTCTATTTCAACGCGCAACACGAGAAGCTCGCGCACCTCGCCGACCCGACCAACACCGTCGTGACCCTGTTCGACGGCGAGACCCTCTCGGAGTTCGCGGAGACCACCGTCGAGCTGCCGTCCGCCGCGGAGATGGAGGGCTTCGACACGATGGAGGTCGAGGTCGAGATGGCGTGCCCGGACCCCGACGAGGTGGAGATCGGAAACTGCGGCGCGTGGGACTACCTCGCCTACCTCTTCGTGAAGGACGAGCAGGGCAACGACGTCCAGCTCGCCCGGTTCATCACGAGCTACCACCGCGAATCGCACTGGGTCGTCGACGCGACCCCGATGATGGCCCATCTCCTCGCCGGCGGGACCCGCACGTTCAAGTGGTCCTTCGCGCCGCCGTGGAATCCGCAGCCGACGGCGACGAAGCTGCGCCTGCACTTCTCGAACCAGGGCAAGACCGTCAAGCCTCGCGCCGTCACGTTCCTCTATTCGGGCGGAGTCTTCGACGCGACCTACAACGACACGAAGCTGCCGATGGACGTGGCCATCCCGGCCGAGGCCGCGCGCGTGGAGCTCTGGGCGATCATCACCGGGCACGGCGCCGAGGCCGGCCAGTGCGCGGAGTTCTGCAACCACGAGCACGAGTTCACGATCGACGGCCAGGTCTACTCGAAGGACTTCCCCGAGGCTGGCACCGAAGACCAGTGCATCCCGCAGATGGAGCACGGCATGGTCCCGAACCAAGCCGGCACCTGGTGGTTCGGTCGCGGGGGCTGGTGCCCGGGCCAGCAGGTCGAGCCGTACGTGGTGGACGTGACCGCCGACGTGACCCCGGGCGCGACCAGCACCGTCTCGTACCGCGGTCTGCGCAACGGGGTGACGCCGACGGCCGCGTCCGGAAACATCGATCTCGTCTCGTACCTCGTCGTGTACGAATAACGGATCTGTCAGTCTTCGACCGTGGCGAGCAGACCGGCGACCAGCGCGCGGCCGAGGGCTCGCGCGCGGTCGGGGAAGAAGCCCCGCGGGTCGGGCCTGCCCAGGTGGTCGGAGAAAGGCATCTCCAGGATCATGCCGAGGCAGCCGAAGCGGTGCTGAGCCCAGCTGGACGCGAACGACAGGTTGGGCGTGCTCGTCGGGCTCTGGGGGTACTTGTGTTTGGTCTGGTAGTCGTGGGTCGTCGCGAGCATCGCTCGCTCGAAGCGGCGCTCCTGGCGGGCGATGCGCGCCGAGCGCCCGGCGTGATCGGACGACTGACTGAAGACCCAGGGGAGGCGCTCGTCGCCGTGGACGTCCAGCAAGAGGTCGGCGCCGGAGCTGATCATCGCCTCGCGGACGGCGCGCACCTCGATGGGGGCGGCGTCGTCGTTCCAGGCGCGGTTGAGGTCGACCCCGGCGGGCGTCGTGCGGTGGTTGCCCGCGGCGACGCCGTCGGGGTTCATCCGGGGGACGATCGAGACGACCGCGCGCTGCAGGAGCTCCCGCGCGATGCCCGTCCCCCGCGCGAGCGACAGCACCAGGCCCTCGACGAGCCAGCCCGCCATGGCCTCGCCGGGGTGTTGCTGGGCGATGACCCAGACGTGGCGCTTTGGGGTCGGGCTCTCTCCGAAGATGAACCGCTCGATGGCCCGCTTGCCCGGGGTGGCGCAAAGCTCGACCACCTGCGCGCCCGAGGCAGCGGCGATCTTCTTGAGCCGCGTGATCCGGCTCGTGGCGAAGGGAGGATAGTAGGCGAAGCGAGCCCGCGGGCCGCCCAGCCGGTGCTTGATGGTGAGGCGCCCGGCCGCGAGCGCCGAGGCGGCGCGGCCCCAACGCGCTCCCTCGGAGACGAAGACCCGGTACGGACCGCCAAACGCGTCGGCCCAGGTGCACTCGCCCGCGTTGGCGATCTCGATTGTGACCTCGTCGCCGGGCGTCCCCAGGACGTCGAACGCGAAGTGCTGGCGGAACCGGGGGGCTCCCTGGTCGCTCGGGACGGTGACCGTCGCGCGTCCGCGCTCGATCCCGGCGACCTGCGCGCGCGCGCCCTCGAACTCCGTCGCGATCCTCATCGCGGGCTCATTCTTCGAGACATAGAAGCCGAACGCCCGGATTATGATGCCCAAAATGTCGAGCCGACAGAAGACAATCCTCATCATCGCGAGCTACGAGAAGGGGCACGAGTTCGTACGAACCTGCAAACGCGAGGGGTGGCGGGTCGTGCTCATCACGTCGGCGAGCCTCGAGCACGAGCACAAGTGGCCCACCGAGTGCGTGGACGAGCTCTTCTTCATGAAGGACCAGGCGAAGGTCTGGGACCCGGCCGAGACGCTCCGCGCGGTCAGCTTCCTGGCCCGGACACGTGAGTTCGATCGCATCGTCCCGCTGGACGACTTCGATCTCGAGATGGCCGCCATGCTCCGCGAGCACCTGCGCATCCCGGGCATGGGCGACACGACGACGCGCTACTTCCGCGACAAGCTCGCGATGCGGACCCGGGCGCTGAGCGCCGGGCTGCGCGTCCCGGATTTCGTCCACCTCCTGAACGACGCGCGCATCGACGCCTTCGTCGAGCGCGTCCCCGCGCCGTGGGTGGTGAAGCCGCGGTCGAGCGCCGGCGCCATCGGGATCAAGAAGGCGGCATCGAAGGAGCAGCTCTGGGAGATCATCAACGCGCTCGGAGACGAACGGCCGACGTACGTGCTCGAGCGCTTCGTGAAGGGCGACGTGTTCCACGTCGACTCCTTGATTCATGACAGTCGTGTCGTCTTCCAACGCGCGAGCCGCTACGGCCGGCCCCCGCTCGACGTCTCCCACGCCGGGGACGTCTTCACCTCGCGCATCTTGCCCGCCTCGACCGACGACTCTCGCGCCCTCCTGGAGATGAACACCGCGGTGCTCGGGGCGATGCGCCTCGTCCGCGGCTCGTCGCACACGGAGTTCATCCGCGGCGCGGAGGACGGACAGCTCTATTTCCTCGAGACGAGCGCGCGGGTCGGGGGCGCCCACATCGCCGAGATGATCGAGGCCGCAACCGGCCTCAACCCCTGGCGCGAGTGGGCGCGTGTGGAGCTCGCCGGGGAAGACGGCCACTACGTGTTGCCGCCGATTCGCGATGAATACGCCGGGATCCTCGTGTCGCTCGCGAGACAGGAGAAGCCGGACACCACCGCGTTCGACGACCCCGAGATCGTCTGGCGGCTCGAGAAGAAACACCACCTGGGCCTCATCGTGCGGTCTCCCTCGCCTTCGCGCGTGGAGGAGCTGCTCGACCAATACGTCGTGCGCGTGCGGAGCGACTTCCACGCGACGGCGCCGCCCCTCGAGCGCCCGACCGACTGAGCACCGAGCTCAGCGCACGACGCGGGCGAGCGCCACCGCCTTGAACGAGGCCGCGTGAGCCTCGTGTTGGTCTTCCTGGTAATGCACCTCGGTGAGGAGGCGCGCTCGGAAGCGGCGGAACATCGGCAGCTTCTTGGCCAGGTCCTCGGGGAGGTAGGTCGGGACGCCGCCATCCATCCCGAGGAACACGAGCTCGCCGCGGAGGTGGCGTCGCCCGAACGCGCTCCGCTGCTGGTAGGCCCTGCGCTCGAGCAGGGCGCGCTCGGTCTGCTCCTCGAGGTAGCTCGCCTGGACGAGGCGCGGCGATGCGGCGAACGCGTCCCGGATCCGCTGCGTGAAGCCACGCGCCACGTCGGGCGCGACGACGAGGCCGGGCGCCTGGAGGAAGGTCGCGGCGCGCTCGACGGCCTTGCCGAGGTCGTCTTCGGCGCCGGCGAAGGGGGTGGCGGCCGCGACCGTCGCCTTGAGCAGCTCCAGCTCCTCGAACTCGAACGCGAGGTCGCCGGAGACAAGCAGCAGGCGGGGGGCGAAGTAGCCGTCTTTGCGGATGGCGAGGGCGAGCGCCTCGTCGATCTTCTCGGGCCCGCTCGGCGTCGCGCGAGTGAGGACCTCGAACAACTCGCGTTTGTCGTCCGCGTCCTCCGGCGCGTCCCCCGAGACCTGCACCTCGGCCTCCGGATCGAACTCCGTCTCTTCCAGCTCGTCGAGGATGCGCTTCCACTCGGGGTTGCGCTTCACCCGCGCGGTGACCGCGGGATCGAACCACACGAGCTCGAGCACCTCGGCCGGGCGTGCGCGAACCGGGCCGCCGCCCGCCGTCGCCAACGCCGACGCCTGGCGCGGATCGCTCGCCGCGTTCGAGGCCCCGGCCGCGCCGAGGAGCGCCGCGTTCGCGGCGTGGGTGACGAGGCCGGGCGGCGAGAGCGGCGGCGTCCAGGCGGGCGCTGCGGCGGGCGGCGCTGCGGCGTGCGGCGCAGGGAGCGGAGGCGCGGGGAGCGGGGGCGCAGGAGGCGCAGGCGTAGGCGGATCGACGAGGTGCGGGAGCGGCGCAGGCCGAGCTCCGGCCCAGGGGATGTCGGCGACCGGGGAAGGGGGTGGGGGAGCGGTCGCCGGCCTCTCCTCGGGCTTCGCCGCGGCGGCCGGCGCGAAGGGGAGCGCCTCGTGCCGCGCGCTGCGGGCGGTGGGGACCGCGGGCGGCTCGCCTGTCTCGTGGGTCACGAAGAGCGAGTCGTCGGGCTGATCGCGCAGGCCCTGTGTGATCTCGAGATCGTGTGCCGCGAACGTCTCCATCTCGACGTCGAACGCGGGGATGTCGCTAGCGTGCTCGAGCGCGGAGGACCCACGCCACGTCATCACGAGCAGGCTGCGGTCGGTGTCGATGACGAGGGTGTCTAGCACCATGGCGACGGGCTCCACGCCGGAGGCGCGCTTGGCCGAGGCGCGCGGTCGCACCGTCGGGACCTTGGTGCTCAGGATGCTCTCGGTGCGATGGAGGTTCTCGAGCAGGATCGTCTCGCCTCCGCGCAAGGCCGCGAGCTGCTGGTCGGCCGGCGCGGCGTTGAAGTACGCGAAGTCGAAGCCGGCCGGCAGCGGCTCGCGTGTCCACGCCTCGTGTGGGAAGGTCGGCGCGAAGCGGCCGAGCTTCTCCAGCCGGCCGGGCCAGCGGGGCGCGATGGGACCGAAGCCCGCGGGCTCCGGCGTCACATCGGGCCGGGCCGACACGGGCAAGAGGTTCGGGAGCGCCGAGCGCCCGTACGCGTCGCGCACGTCGGGGCGAATGCCGATGGGGTTCCACGTGCGAGGCCCGCCGATGGCGCGCTCGTAGACGAGCGGCATCTGGGAGAACTTCGGGCCGTGCAGGATGGTCCCGTCGGGGCCTGCCGATCGATCCGCGAGCACCTCGATCGACTTGTCGAGCGTCCCCACGACGAGCCGCGCGACCACCGATCGTGTCGAGCGGCCGCCCGGCGCGTACGCGTGGCCCACCACGTAGACGTCGAGCTTCGGCTTGCGAGGCGAGAGATCGCTGGCGAAGCGAAGGCTGCGAGCGGGGCTCTCGTCCCAGAATCGATCCGCCTCGACGATCGGCTCCTGGCCCGGCGAGCGCTGCAGCTTGCCGGGCGCGAGGTCGAACGTCAGCTTGCACACGAGCGTGGCGCTCGGGCGACTGCCGGCCGACGACCAGAGGACCGCCGCGGCGGGGACGTCGCCGCGAATCGGCGGCCGCACAATCAATTCGAGCCCGTCGCGCCGCCCTGCCCGAGCGGCGCCGCGGCGGGCCAGAGCTTCCCGAAGCCCACCCCGAGCAGCTTGCCCTCGGAGAGCTCGACGAGCCCGCCGTAGCGGCATTTCTCGCGGAGCACGCCCGACTGGGTGTGGCCGGGGCCACGATCGACGTGCACCTCCTGGCCTTCGGAGAGCGACGCGAAGATGCGCGCCTGCCGGACGATGTGCGCGAGATCGGCGGGCGTCTCGCCTTCGAAGACGCGGAGGAGATCGCTCTGGGTGCGCTTCACGATCCCGCGCTCCAGGTAGACGTGGGAGACCTCGCCCTCCGAGCAGAGGAGCACGCCCACGCGCTCCGACCCGGTCGGGGTGATCATGGTCACGAGCGAGCCCGCGAGGATGGACGCGGGCGGCGAGTCTTCCAGGCGACCACCGAGTCGCGCGCGCATCGAGTCCACGGTGGGCGGACCATCGAGCCCATCCGCGAAGCCCTGCGTCAGCGGCAGAAAGACCTTACGCGCCATGGTGCAATGGTAGCAGCGCCGGGCCCATTCACGCTCCCTCGATGTTCGCCCCTTTTGCGTCCGGTCCTTCGAGCGGCGGGAGCGAGCCCTCGTCCGTCTTCGGGCCCACGAGGTAGATCTCCTGTTGGGCGGGGTAGGTGTCGGTGCTCTCCTCGATCGTCTTGTCGCCCGTCGCCACCAGGGTCACGGTCTTCTTCCGCTTGATCAGGAGGCCGCGTTTGCCCTTCTGCTTCAGCCGAAACTCACCCTCCGGCAAGGCGGCGCGCTGCACCTTGCGCGTGTACTTCAGGACGCCTTGTGTCTCGGTCGCGAGCTCCACCGAATAGGGCCGCTCCTTGCCGAGCACCTCGAAGCGAAGCCTCCCCGGCTCCATCGTCGCGGCGAGCACCACCGGGAACGCGAGCGTGTTCTTGATGCGGAGATCCAGCACCGGATAGGAGACCGTCGCGTCGAGCCCCGGGCGGATGTAGCCGCTCGGTCGCGAGTGGTTCCGGCGCTCGAGCACCTCGAGGCCGCTGAAAAACGCCGCCGCGTACAGCGTGCTCGCGACCTGGCAAGAGCCGCCGCCGATGCCCTCGCGCATCTCCCCTTTGTAGATCTCGGGCGCGGGGAAGAAGCCGTTGTCCTCGCTGCGCGGTCCGACGAGCTCGTTGAAGCTCACGACGTCACCCGGCGCGAGCACCACCCCCTGGAACGCGCCTGCCGCCCGCGCGATGTTCTTGTCGCGACCGGGCGGTCCGCCGTAGCGCGTCTCGAACACGCCGATGACCTGCGAGAGGTCGGCGCTGCGCGCCGCCTCCGTCGTGGCGGCGGGGGTCCACTCGTACGACCCCAGCGCGACGGCGGGCTCACCGCGGCGCGCGGCGCGCAGGATGGCCTCCGCGGTCGCGTACGCGTCCACGTAGAGACCCGGCTCGTGCGGGACGACACCGGGCTCCTTCCCGAGCATGCGGCGCGCGCCGCGCGGGCGCTTGTCGTGCTCCTCTTTCCACGGGCCGAGCAGATCGGCTACGGCCTCGACCGGGACGTGGACCGGGATCGAAAACGATGTCCCGTGGTCGCGGCTCCTCATCGCGTCGTAGACCCGCGTCTGCCAGTCGCCGGTTCGGCCGATCTCGAGGGCGCGCGCGACGACCCTCTCCGTGTCGGCGACCGCCCCGAGCTGACGCAGCGTCGTTCGCGCGACGCGCTCCTTGCCGTCCATCAGATCGACGGGGCGGTCGAGCACCGCGTCCGCCAGCTCGCGCACGAACGCGTCAGGGTCCGCGGTCGTCGGGATCGTCGCCCCCTCCACCTGCACGCCCGCCGCGACGCGGCCCGGCGCCGGGAGCGTTCCCTCCAGGCTGCGGTGGAGCCACGCCGCGGCGCCGCCCGTGCCGGCGAGCACGAGGGCGGAGGTCACGACGGCGAGAGCACGCGCTGCCTTTGCCATGTGCCGAGGCTTCTACGCTCGAGGAGCGAGCTTCATTCTATCGCGCGCCCCTTCCGATGGGGAGCGGGCCGGACCGGAGCAGGGGCGCTACTTGCCGATCGCCTGCCGGTAGACCCAGCCCTTCGTCTTGCCCGACTCGATCAGGAACCAGTCGTCTTTCTGCTCGATGAGCTTGACGCGTGTCCCTTGCGGCAGGCGGGTCACGACCTTCCCGTCCTCCGCGGTCTCGCGGACGAGCGCCTTCTCCCAGGTGACCGTCGCGCGGCCGAGGCCCTTGTCGCCCGACTCTTCGGCGTCGCCGGCTTCCGGCTCCAGGCTTCGGCCGGGAGGCAAGAAGGTGATCTCGTAGACGACCGTGTAACGCGCGTGGGTGTGCGGGACCTTCTCCAGCTCCACGCCCTTCATCTCCTCGCCGGCGCACGAGAGGACACCTCGGACCGTGGACGAGGGCAGCGACGACTTCTCGTCGTCCACGATCACGACCTCGCTCTTCTCGAAGTTGACGGCCACGCCGAGCTTGAGCTTCCCGTCCAGCCCGAGCGCGGCAGGGCAGGCGGAGAGCCCGGTGAGCCGGGGCTTCACGAGCTTGTCGAGCGGGAGCTTGCCGCAGTCCTCGATCTTGTCGCCCTTCTTGTTGCGGCAGGACTTCACCGTGCCATCGCCGACGACGACCGTCTGCTTGTTGCTGGGGGCGTCCTCGGGCTCGACCGCGGCGGAGGCTGCTGCGGGGGCGGCCGACTCGGCCGGAGCCGCTGCAGAGCTGGCCGGGGCCGCGACGGCCGCCGCTGGTTGCTCGGCGCCGCCGCCGGGACGCATCGGGCCCACCTCGACCCCGAACACGCGAGGCCAGGCGACCCCGACCAGGAAGCCGATCGCCGCGACGAGGCCGACCTTCGAGGTGATCGCTCGATCCTCTTTGGGGGAGGGCAGCTCGACCGTGAGCGGCTTTTCTCTTCGGGTCAGGAGCGACATCGGGGCCGAACCGTGGAAGCGCTGCGAGCGTTACCACGAACGCCCGAGAGGGGCGAAATTCTTCCCCGGGGGCGTCCCCTGCTCATTGCCCGAGGGCGGTGAGGATCACGCGCACCGGCTCCTTGGGAACCACGTAGACCGCGTCGATCCCCTCGCGCCTCGCGAAGTAGACCGGCATGCCGTCCCAGACATCCGGCGCCCCGAGCGTGATGGTGACGCGCGACTCGGCGTCCGGCGGATCGTCGGGGAACTTCCGCAGCGTCGCCACGATGGTCACGGCCGGTGGCTCGAGCGCGTGCTCGGCGGTCGGCGAGCCGGTCGCGACCGCCGCCTGGGGGCTCAGCCCCGCGATCGCGTCGACGAGCTCGCTCTCGCGGCTCGAGCCTCCCCCGCCCACGAGCCGGAGCTGCTTGCCGTCGCGCTTCAGGGTGAGCTTCTTGTCGCCTCGCTGCATCGTGACCTCCTCGATCAGCTCGGGCGGAATGGGGAACTCCTGCCGGGAGACGAAGAGCTTGGAGACGATGGACTCGAACCGGCGAGGCATCACGAAGACGTCGTCTTTGCCCTCGATCTGCGCGTACGAGCCGTCGTCCGTGCGCGCGCCCACGCGGATTGTCACGGTGCGCCCGGCCTCGTCTTTCGCGGCGCCCTCCGCCAGGTGTGCGGTGACGCGGATTCGAGGCTCGCCGAGGCCGAACGCCGGCTGCGGCGCGCGCGCGACCCAGCGCTCCGCGCGCAGCTTCGCGAACGCGGTGATGGCCTCGGCCGCAAACGTCGTGTCGGCGGCGAGCCCCTTGCCTTTGGGCTCGAGCAGCGTGAACGCCCCCGCCTCGCGCTCGAACCGCTGCGTGCGGCCGCCCTGCTCGATGCTCATCCCCTGGATGATCTCCGGCGAGACCGTGAAGAGCGCCGTGTCGCGCAGGGCCAGGTCATCGGGGCGGAAGGCCTGCGCCGCGACAGCGCCGATCACGAGCTTCACGCCGTCTTCCTTGCGGAGCGCCACGAGCTCGCCGCTCTCTGCGGCGCCGATCTCCAGCTCTTCGACCCGCTCCGGCACGTTGCCGTCGGGGCCGGGCATGCCGCCGACCGACACGACGCGCACCTTGGTGCGCGGTCCCTCGGCGAAGGGTACGTCTTCCTTCGTGAGCGTCCCTTGTGCGCCCGTGATCGCGTCGAGCAGGCCGTTGCCGAGCTCGAGATCGACGTCGCGCACATCGGGCCTGCGCATCGAGAACCCGGAGCCGGTGCGGACGATCTCGAGGGTCTTGTCGCCCTGTTCGATCTTGAGCTCCGAGATCTCGTCCGTGGTGGCGCCCAGCAGGCCCGTGTCGTCGAAGGCTTCGAGCGGTCGCTCGAGGGGCGCGAGCACGCCCTCCGGCAGGCAGACCGAGAGCGGGGTCGGCTCGGTGCGGATGGCGACGATGAGCCCCTTCTTCTCCGGGCACTCCCCGCCGAGCAGGAGCACACCCCGCGGGCCCTCCTGGGGGACGAGCGTGACGGTGACACGCGGCTTGGACGCCGCCTTGGCGCGCTCGGGGTCGAGGAACGTCTGCGCCTGCATGCGACCGAAGGAGACGAACACCTGGTCGAGGCGCGTTGCGTCCACCCTGCGCCCGCCGCGCCCCTCGGCTCCGGCGGGGAAGCGGAAGCCGCTCCCGCGGCCGCCGCCCCAGGGCGCGCGCTCGAACTTGCGCGTCCCGCCCTCACCCTCGAGCGTGATCTCCTTCAGGTCGGTCGACAGATAAGGGACGAACTCGCGCCCGCGGAGCTCCTTCGAGGGGACGACGAGCGAGCGCGCCAGCGACGCGGCGACCAGGTACACGCCGCGATCGACGATCTCGACGTAGACGCCGTCGCCCGCCGCGTTCGGCTTTCCGACCGCGAGCTTGAACGACAGACTGCCCATCGTGATCGCGAACCGCGAGGACGGGGAGTCGAGCCCCATCGCCGCTCGGTCGACGCTCGCCGCCGGGACCTCGCGCGAGAACGTCGCGTATTCGAAGGTCCCGAGGAGCCGATCGACGACCTGCTCGTCCGCCGCGTAGGTGATCCCGTCCTGGATGAGGTCCCACGTGCGCCCGTTCTGACCTGCCTTTCGATCGAGCTCGTAGCGCTCCTCCGGCAGCTCGACGGCCACGTGGGAGACGTCGTCGTGCCGCCAGGCAGGGAAGAGGTTCTGCTTGCGCCGCTCGGCCTCCGAGGTCGTCACCGACCCGCTGTCCACGAGCGTGATGACGACGGCGACGAGCGCGAGCGCCGTGAGCAGGAGGTTTACGAAATGTCTCTTCAAGAGCGCCGGGCTCAGGCTCATGACTCCGCCTCTTTCGGCTGGGCGGGCCTGCGCCTGCGCGAGTAGACGACGTAGATCCCCGGCGCGAGCACGAGCAGCGGGATCAGCAGAACGACGAAGCGGAAGATGCTCGAGAGCGCGTCCTCGGTGAGCTTGAGCCCGCTCGTGACGAGCGGTTTGTCGGGGATGTCGAGGAAGGCCTCGTGCTCCGTGAGCCAGGTGATCGCCCCCTCGACGAAGAGGGTCGTGCCGTAGTGCTCGGTCTGCCGCCAGTTGCCGCCCATGACCGGAGAGATCGCGCCGAGGACGACGACGCGGGCGCCGCGCTTCTTCCCTGGCGCGGGCGGTCGCTCGGTCGCGGTCGCGATGGTGAGCGGGCCCTGGTGATCGTCGGGGCCGGGCTTCATGCCGGCGGACTCCGATCGTTGCCAGAAGCTCTCCACCCCGACGGAGCGCTCGCTCGTGCGGAGCAGCGGCTCGGGCTTGAGCGCGGTCCCGAGGTCCCGGATGGACGACGCGAGGAACACGAGCGGCATGACGCCACTGTCTTCTTCGCGCTGGAGGCGCCGGTTGATCGGGTGCGCCTGGACCTTCGGGAAAAACGCCTCCCCGTCGCCACGCTGGGGCTTCATCGTGGGGTCGAGCTCGAACACGAGGTCGGCCTCGACCGCGACGCCGGCGAGCGCCGTCAGCGGCTCCACCCCGAGCGGGATCCAGTCGGTCTGCTCGGGGTTGGGGACCGGCCCCACCACGAGGAGCGCGTCCCCCCCGTTTTCGATGAAGGTCTTCATCGCGGCGAGGTGGTCGGCCGGGATTGGAGCCCGTGGGCCCGCGAGCACGAGCAAGGCGCAGCCGTCGAGCGGGTTCGCTTGCTCGGCGGCGTCTGCGCCGAACACCGCCGCGACGTCGAAGTTGTTCTTCACCAGACGCTCGCGGAGCTCCGCGTAGCCGGTGACGGCCGTCTCCAGGGAGGGCTCGTCGTGGCCGGAGGTGAAGCAGATCTTCGGCTTGTCGGACGTGAGCACGCTGCGGATCGCCCCGGTGAGGGCGTGCTCGAGCCGCGGCCGGGCCCGGCTCTCGTCGCCCTCCTCGACGCGCACGAGATCGTCGCCGGCGACGTAGTGGTGGCGCTCCCCGGCTATCGCGATGATGGCCGTGTCGGTCACGACGCGGTCGCCCTTCTGGCCGGCCAAGACGCCGTACTTCTTCTGGACCTCGAGGAGCTTCGCTTGGTCCCGATCGGGGTCGACGCGCTCGATCTCGAGCTGTTTCGTCTGCGCGCTGTAGCTCTCGAGCATCTCGTCGACCGTGACGCCGAGCGGATCGTCCTTGGAGAGGAGGACCACGAGCTTCACCGGCTCGCTGAGCGACGCCAGCGTCTCCTTGGTCGCGTCGGAGAGCGTGAACTGGCCTCCGGTCGTCAGGTCCCACCGGGCGTAGTGCCGGCTCACGAGCACGTTGAGGCAGAAGGCGAGGACGATCGCGGCGACCACGCTGGCCGCGGCCGAGACCTGCGTGAGCCGATCGGTCCCGCCGGGAGCCTTCGGGAGCGCCGCGCTCGCGGCGGCCGTGCGCGCCTTCGGCGTGGGCTTCTTGGCCTTGCCTGCTTCGGGCGCGGCCTTCTTGCGGACCTTCTTCTTCTCGCTCACCCCCATCGCCAGGACTCCACGGTGCGGACGGTGACGAAGAGCGGGACCACGATGAGCGCGCCCCAGAAGACGAGGCGGCGCGAGTCCACGAGCCCGCGCGAGAGGTCGTTCATCGTCGCCCACACCGAGATGTGAGACGCGATGTCACGCGAGGGGCCCGCTTCGAGGAAGAACTCGGCGAAGCCGAACGCGAAGAGCAGGAGGATGAACGCCGCCCCGCCCACGGCGGCGGCCAGCTGGCTCGATGTCATGGCGCTCGCGAGCGTGCCGATGGACAGATACGCGGCGCCGACGAGCGCCGTCCCAAGGTAGCCAGTGGCGACGAGGCGCACGTCGATCTCGCCGAACCGCGAGAGCAGGACCAGGTAGAGCACGGTCGGCGCCCAGAGGCCCAGGTAGACGGCGAACGCGGCGAGGTACTTCCCGAGCACGACCCCGGCCGTCCCCACCGGCGCGGTGAGCAGCGCCTCGATCGTGCCCGTCCGTCGCTCCTCGGCGAAGAGGCGCATCGTCAGCATCGGGCAGATGATCGCGAGCGGGAAGTAGAAGAGCGCCGTCTGGCCGAAGAAGGCCTCGACGGGGCCGGCGCCGAGGATGACGTCTTGTTGGGACGCGAAGTTCGCGACGAGGAGGAAGAAGAAGAGGCCCTGCAACAGGAGGAACGCGACCGCGAGGACCCAGGCGACCGGCGTGACGACCTGCGCGAGCAGCTCGCGCTTGAAGATGGGCCAGAACCCTCTCATGACGGCTCACCTCTCGTGAGCTCGGCGAAGACCTGCTCGAGCGAGGAGCGCGGGACCAGCTCGAGGACGCCGATCTGGGCGGCCACGAGCAGAGCCGTGATCTTCTCGGCGATCTCGTCGCTGTCGGCGCCGTCTTCGAAGGAGACGAGCACGTGCCCGTTTTCGTCCGTCGCCTCCGCCGAGGCGACGCCCGGGATGGCGGCGATGATGCTGACCGCGCTGTCTGCATCCCCCCGGATCCGCGCGCGCACGCCGTCGGCGCGGCGGAGCGCCCGGAGCTCGTCGATCGTCCCTTCGGCCACGAGCTCCCCGCGGGCGATGACGATGCCGCGTGTGCACATGGCCTCCACCTCCGACAGGATGTGGGTGGACACGAGGACCGTGTGTTTCTCCCGGAGCCGCGCGATGAGGTCGCGCACCTCGCGGATCTGGTTCGGGTCGAGCCCGGCCGTGGGCTCGTCGAGGATGAGGAGCTTGGGCGAGGCGACGATGGCGTCGGCCAGGCCGACCCGCTGGCGGTAGCCCTTCGAGAGCTGACCGATGAGGACGCGCTCCATGCCGTCGAGCCCGGCGTCGCGCATCGCTTCTTCCACGGCCGCGCGGCGCTTGTTGCCTTTGACGCCCTTCAGCTCGGCCCGGTAGCGGAGGTACTCGTCGGTCCGCATCTCCGGGTAGAGCGGCGAGGTCTCGGGCATGTAGCCGATGTTCTCGCGTGCCTCGAGCGGCTGATCGGTGATGCTGAAGCCGGCGACGCGCACCTCCCCGCTGGTCGGCCCGAGGAAGCCGGCCAGGATGCGCAAGGTGGTGCTCTTGCCCGCGCCGTTTGGCCCCAGGAAGCCCACGACCTCGCCCGCGGCCACCTCGAAGGAGATGTCCTTCACCGCCTGGAACGAGCCGTACGATTTGGAGAGGCGCCTGACCTCGATCATGCGCGGATACGCCAGTTGCCCTGGTAGGTCCTGCCGACGTCGTCGGCGGTTGGGTCGGTGACGATGAGCTCGGGCCGGCCGTCCTGCGCGTAGACGACGGTGTTCTGCCGGAAGACTCGCCCGAACGCGATGGCCTCCTCGCGGTCCATGCCGTGCACCAGCCAGCAAGGCTCCCGGAAGGTGCCTTCGCCCTCGCCTTCGCTGCCGACGACGGGCTCGACCCGGTAGCAGCCGAGGATGAGCAGATCCCGGAGGACGAGGTGCCGCCCCTCGTTCACGCGCCTGGGCAGGAGCATGGAGCGGGGATTGTAGGCCGTGAGCAGCGCGAAGCGGCGCATCAGGATCTCCGGCATCCCTCGCGGATCCGTGGTGTTCTCGCCGTCGAGCGACACCCGCAGCGGGCCCGCGGTGGTCGGGATCTCGTAGAGCGTCGCGAGGTAGCCCCGGAGGAGGACCTGGTCCATCGTGGCGGTGGGGTAGCAGATGGGTGCCGCCGGACCAAGCCCTGGAGGCCCGGAAGTTGCGCTCATGCGAGGGGCCGGCTATGCGGAGTTCTTCCGAGTGGGGTTCGGGCCCCGCTCCGGAGGCCCGGAGAAAGAACCGTCATGCGCGAGTTGGTGGCCCTGGGGGTCGTCGCCGCGGCCCTCCTCTCGAGCGTCGCCGGCTGCGGCTCGAAGAAACATTCGGAGTGCACCGAGCTGGTCGGGGTGATCAACCGCGGCATCAGCTCGCTCGAGAAGGGCCAGAAGCAGGAGAAAAACGACCCCTCCGGGACGCTCGAGCTCCGCGCCATGGCCGAGACGGCCGACAAGACCGCGGAGGAGGCCCAGAAGCTCTCGCTCTCGCTCCCGGAGACGAAGGGCATCGCGCAGCGGTACGGCGCGATGGCCAAGGAGGTCGCCGCCGCCGCCCGCGAGATCGCGGACGCAGCCGAGAAAAAAGACCTGGATCGCGTCGCGAAGGGTCGGACGGCGCTGACGACTGCCGTCGAGAAAGAGGACCCGATCGTGCAAGAGCTCAACAAGCTCTGCGCGCCCTGAGCATCCCCGCCTCCCGGCACGGGGCTCGCATCCGCGACGACATCGCGCGCACGCTGAAGCTCAGCGAGCTCGAGGCGACGCAGCAGACCAACCATCATCGTCCGTGGGCTACGCCGCGAACCGATACCCCACCCCACGCACCGTCATGATGTGCCGCGGCGCCTGCGGATCTTCCTCCAGCTTGTTGCGGAGCTGGAGGATGAAGTTGTCCACCGTGCGCGGCGTGCCGTGGTGGTTCACGCCCCAGACGCGGGCGAGGATCTGCTCGCGGGTGAGGACCTTGCCCTGGGCGTTCACGAGGCACGAGAGGACGTCGAACTCGGTCGCCGTCAGCTCCACCACGTCTCCCCGCTTGCGGACGACCCGGGCCCCGGCGTCGATCTCCAGGCTCGCCGCGCGCACCACGCTCTCCGGCCTGCGAGCGATCGCGTCGCGCCGGAGCACCGCCTTCACGCGCGCGAGGAGCTCCGCCAACCCGAAGGGCTTCGTGATGTAGTCCTCGGCGCCGAGCTCGAGGCCCATGACCTTGTCGAGCTCCGCGCCGCGCGCGCTCAGCATGATGACGGGCACGGGGTTGTTCTCCCCCCGGAGCTTCTTCACGATCTCGAAGCCGTTGAGCCGGGGGAGCATGACGTCCAAGACGACGAGGTCGGCCCCCTTGCGCGCGAGCTCGAGCCCGTCCTCGCCGTCCGCCGCGGTGATGACGTTGTAGCCCTCGGCCGTGAGGTTCAGCTCGAGACCCATGGCGATGGAAGCGTCGTCCTCGACGACGAGCACGGTCTTGCGGGTCGTGGGGGTCATGCGGGCGGGCTCTCGCTTGTCGCCGTTCGGCCCTCCGGGATGAGGGCGTCGGAGACCGGGCGCTCTGTCGGGACCACGAGGGTGAACTTGCTTCCGGCCCCGGGCGCGCTCTCCACCTCGACCTTGCCCCGGTGCGCCCTGGCCACGTGCTGCACGATGGAGAGCCCGAGCCCGGATCCGTCCTGCTTGCGGGTCAGCTTGTCGTCGACCCGGTAGAACTTCCAGAAGATCCGCTTCTGCTCGCGCGGGGCGATACCGAGCCCGTTGTCCGCCACGGAGATCTTCGTCTTGCCCTTCTCGGTGCGCGCCGAGACCTCGATCTTCTTCGGGTTGCCGCCGTATTTGTACGCGTTCGAGAGGAGGTTCACGAGGGCGTCGACCAGGGCGGCCCGGTCGCACCAGAGCTTGGGCAGACGCGGCGGGACGTCGGTCGTCACCTCGACGTCGCGTCGCTCCCGGGTCGGCTCGAACGCACCGATCGCCTCCTCCACGATCGCCGAGACGTCGTGCTCTGCCAGATCGTAGACGCGCATCCCGCTCTCCATCCGGCCCCACGCGAGGAGGCGATCGATGAGGCCCTGGAGCCGGGTGCTCTCGCGCTCGAGCGCCTCGATGCAGCGGTCCTCCGTGGCGACGTCGCCGCGCCTCAGCTTCAACGTCTCGGAGAACATGCGGATCGACGTGAGCGGGGTTCGGAGCTCGTGGCTCACCTTGGAGACGAAGTCCGACTGGAGCTCCGAGAGGTTCTTCTCACGACGGAGGAAGACCCAGACGAGGATCGTGCCCGTCACGAGCGTGCCCGTGAACGTGAGGATGAGGATCCCCATGAGCAGGTTCACCGCCTCGCCCACCATGAGCAAGATGACGCCGATCGCCGAGAGGAGCCCGGCGGGGACCAGGCCGAGCGTCACCAGCAAGAGGACGATCCGCCGGTAGCCCACCTGTCACTCCGCGGTGGATCTGTCGATGCGGCCGATGACGATGGGCTTGTCTTCCGGGCCGCGGTCGTCGATCGCGAAAGCGGCGGCGATCCGGGCGATCGTGCTCGCGGCGTCGTCGCGAGCACGAACGACGCAGAGCGGCTCGCCCGCCTGCACGGCGTCGCCGGGCTTCTTGCGGAGGTCGATGCCGACGCCGTGATCGACCGCCTGGTCGGCGCGCGTGCGGCCGGCCCCGAGCTCGATCGCCGAGAGGCCGAGCTCGAGCGCGTCGATGCGCGAGACGAAGCCGCTCCGGCTTGCGACGACCTCGACCGTCTTCGGCGCGACGGCGAGCAAGGACGGGTCCGCCACGACGCGTGGATCCCCGCCGTGAGCCGCGATCATGCGCTCCATGACCTCCGCGGCCTTCCCGGAGGCGACCGCGGCCGCGAGCTTCGCGCGGGCCTCCTCGAGCGAGCCGGCCGCGCGGCCCATGACGAGCATCTCTGCGCCGAGCGCGTAGGTGCACTCGACGAGATCGGCGGGCCCGACGCCCGCGAGGACGAGCAGCGCCTCGCGGGTCTCGTTGGCGTTGCCGATGGCGAGGCCGAGCGGCGCGTCCATCCGCGTGAGGAGCGCGACGACGCTCTTGCCCGCAGCGGTGCCCACCCGGACCAAGGCCGAGGCGAGGCGCCTCGCGTCGGCCTCCGTCTTCATGAAGGCGCCGCGGCCGACCTTCACGTCGAGGACGAGCCCGTCGATGCCTTCGGCGAGCTTCTTGGAGAGGATGCTCGCGACGATGAGGGGGATGGACTCGACCGTCGCGGTCACGTCGCGCAGCGCGTAGATGCGCTTGTCCGCCGGAGCGATGCGCGCGGTCTGCCCGATCATCGAGGTGCCCACGTCGCGGACGATCTCCGCGAAGCGGGAGGTGTCGAGGTTCACCGAGAAGCCGGGGATCGCCTCGAGCTTGTCGAGGGTGCCGCCGGTGTGGCCCAGGCCGCGACCGGAGACCATCGGGACGGGCACGCCGCAGGCCGCGACGAGCGGAGCCAGGCAGATGGAGACCTTGTCGCCGACGCCCCCGGTCGAGTGTTTGTCGACCTTCACCCCAGGCACGCCCGACAGATCGAGCACGTCCCCCGAGCGGGTCATGGCGTTCGTGAGGGCGACCGTCTCGGTGTCGCTCATCCCGCGAAGGAAGATGGCCATCAAGAGGGCCGTCATCTGGTAGTCGGCGAGATCCCCCGACACGAGCGCGCCGACGACACGCTCGATATCGGCGGGGGACAGCTCGCCACCGTCGCGCTTGTGCGCGATGAGCTCAACGAGGCTCTTCACGAGCCGAAACCTAGCACAGGCCCCTCCACGAGAGTGGAGGGGCCTAGGGGGTCAGAGCGTCGGATCCTGCGTGAAGCAGCAGCGGAAGCCCGTGTCGAAGAACTTGAAGTCGTTCTCGACCGCGTAGAAGTCGAAGTCGCACGTGGCGCCCGACTCCGCCTGGCTGCTGAACGCGCCGCCCATGAGGATGTACGTGCTCGCGTTGAGCCGCGTGATCTCGCGGACGTTGCCGGTGATGTCGAAGAGCTTGTTCGTGGGGTTCACGTTGCCGAGCAGGCCGGTCCAGTCGGCGTTGCAGTTCTGGAGCAGCGCCGAGGCCGTGGGCAGAAGACCGTCCTGATCGCCCGCCGACGACGTGTTGAAGTCGAAGTAGCCGAGGTTGCACTGCTTGGTGGCCGTGAAGGACGAGGTGCACGCCGCGCCGAACGGCGCGTAGCCCCAGGTGCAGTCGGCGCCGCTGCCGGGCGTGACGGCGCAGGCCGTCTTCCAGTTCGCGGTGCTGCAGATGGTGCCGCCCATCGCCTGGCAGGTCTGCTCGACCTCCTGCGGCGTGACGTTGAACCACGGGATCTTCGTGGGCTCCGAGCAGGACACAGTCTTGTCGAGGGTGTTGCCGAGCGGCGCGCTCGTCCAGTAGCCGTTCCCGGTCCCCGGCACGACGTTTGTCGCGTCGGGGCGGCTCGCCTCGTATTGGTAGGTCCAGACGTTCGGGGCGCTCGAGATCCGCACGACCTTCGGTCTGTAGAAGTGCGCCGTGACGGTGCCCTTGTTGTTGAAGGTCTCGTCGACAAGGCCATCGCAGTCGTTGTCGATGTCGTCGCAGAGCTCGGTGCAGCCGCCGGGGAGGAGGTTGCAGTCGGCCTTTGTCGCGCTGCAGGTCGTCGTGGTGGCGTTCAGGCAGACCTTCGTGCCCACGGTCCTGCATTTTCCGTGGCCTGGCGTGAGACCGTCGTCGCTCGCGCAGGGCTGTCCGTAGTCGGCCACGTTTTCGTTCATGAAGCCGTCGCAGTCGTTGTCGAGGCCGTCGCAGGTCTCGGTCGCCAGCGCGCAGCTCGGGCCGCAGACGCCCGCGGGGAACGTGCACTGCCAGTTGCCCGCGTTGCACGTCACCTGGACCTGCGAGGTGCACTCGGGCCGCGTGGCGGCCGGGCTCACCCCGCAGACCTGGACCGGCGAGGGGGCCAGGACGTTTTCGTCGATCTGGCCGTCGCAGTCGTCGTCCTGGCCGTTGCATGCCTCCTGCGCCGAGACGAAGGTGCACGCGTACTCGCACTGCTGGTCGTTGTTCAGATCGACCCAGCCTGGGAGGCAGCCCTGAAACTGGCAGCCGCCGTTGACACACGCCCAGATGGCGTTCACCGCGCCGGTCTGGCAGTTCGTGTTGCAGTTGCCGCAGTGGGTGACGTCGGTCAGGAAGTTGGGCTGATTGTTGAGCGTGCCGTCGCAGTTCGAGTCGTCCCCGCACTGGTCGGTCACCGCCGTCGGTCCGACGGAGCCCAGGCAGGAGACCACGCCGCCTACGCAGGCCTTGGTGCCTGCCACGCAGGGCGAGGTGGTTCCCGGCGGGTTGGCCGGTGGCGGGATGGGGACATTGCAGGCGCCCACCGAGTCGGACGGCGCGCTTCCGTTCTGGAGATCGATCTGGCCGTCGCAGTCGTCGTCGACGCCGTTGCAGATCTCGACGCCGGGGTTGATGTCGCCCGCGCAGTCGAGGGCGCCCCCGACGCACTGCCAGGTGCCGAACGTGCACGGGTAGTTGTTGCTCGTGCCGCAGGCTCCGCCGACGTCGGAGGGGTTGTCGTCGGTGATGCCGTCGCAGTCGTCGTCGAGGCCGTTGCAGGTCTCGAGGACGTCGCCTTCGAAGAGGACGTCCGGCCCGGTGCAGGCGACCGCGCCGTTGACGCAGGCCGTGATGCCCTCGTGGGTCGCGAGCGCGCAGATGCCGTCCGGGTCGCCGAAACACGGCTGGCCGATCGCGGGATCCAACGTGAGGTCGTCGAGCCCGTCGACCAGGCCGTCGCAGTCGTTGTCGATCTGGTCTCCGCAGAGCTCGGGGCCCGTCGGCGTGCAGGCGTACTCGCAGCCGGTCGCGTACTGGAGATCGAGGTCCACCCAGCCCGGCGAGCAGCTGCCGATCTGGCACTGCATGTTGTTCGCGTTGCAGGTCGGGTCCATGTCCAGCTTCACGCAGGCCGGGGTCCCGTTCGCGACGACGCAGATGTTGCCGCATGAGCCGCAGTCGGTCGTGGTGCAGAGGTCGACGTCGTCGTCCACCGTCCCGTCGCAGTCGTCGTCTTTGTTGTTGCAGACCGTGTCCGACGGAGACGTCTGTTGGCAGAACGTCTCGCAGTCGTCGGGGTTCATGTCGAAATCGTAATAGTCCTGGATGCAGTCACCGTTGCACGTGCCCGGGGTCTGCCCCGGCATGGGGCTGGGCGTGCAGGTGATGTTCTCCATGAACTGCAGCTTGTTCAGGCAGTTGTTGCTGCAAAGGCCGCAGGTCTCGACGGCGTTGTAGTCGATGCCCGGGATGTCATCGACGACGCTGTTGCAGTCGTTGTCGAGCCCGTCGCAGATCTCGAGGCCGCCGTTCGTGGGCGTGCAAGGGCCCATGCCGCCCATCCCCGAGCCCGTGGTGAAGGCGCCGGTGGAGCCGCCGGCGTTGAAGGAGCCCGTCGAGTCGTTCCCGCCGCTGGCGGTGCCGTTGCTCGCGGAGGCTCCTTCACCGCAGTCGGCGAAGCAGAAGGCCTCGGTGTCGCACCCCGTCGCGAAGGCGAGGGCCACGGTACCGGCGGCGACGCAGGCGAAGAGGAGACGCTGGCTCATCGCGACGCCTCCTGACCGCGCTGCGCGCTCTTGCGTGGCCGGCGCTTCCTGCGGGCGCCGACGAAGGCCACAGCGGCCAGCGCGAAGAGCGCTCCGTCACCTCGCGAAGAGGTCCCGGTCGTCTCGCACGAGCAGCCGCCGCCGCCGGTCGCCAGGCCCCAGACGCCCGACGCGTCGCCGGCCCCTTCGCCGGAGGCGCCGGCGCCGGTCCCGGTCGTTCCGCCGCCGCCTGCGCCGGTCGTGACGCCGGTGCTGCCGCCGCCACCTTCGCCGGTCGAGCTGAGCTTGCACTCGCCCTTCTCGCAGACCTGTCCGTCGGGGCAGAGCACGCCTTCGCACGGGCAGGCGCCGCACGAGCCGTCGGCCGGATCGCAACACGACCCGTCCTCGCAGTATTCGCCGTCCAAGCACAGGTTCGTGGCGCAGGCCGGCGGGCTCTGCGAGTAGTCGCAGAACTCGCCCGCCTGGCAAGCGGGGCTGCAGTCGGCGACGCACGCGCCGTCGACGCAGACCTCGCCGGTGTTGCACATCGCGGTCGCGCAGGACGGCAAGCACTCGAACGACAGGAAGTCGTCGCTCGGCTTGCAGACCTGGTCGGCCGGGCACGAGCCGTCGGTGCACGGGTTCATCACGCAGCTTCCGTCGTCGCTGCACACCATTCCGCAACCCGGGCAGCCCGTGTTGAAGCAGGTGTTGTCGGCGCATTGCCCGGCGTTCGGCCCATAGCTCGCGCAGACCTCGGGGGTGGAGCACGTGACGCCGAAGCAGGGCGGCTGGCAACCGTTCTGGCCCTTGCAGACGCAGGTCGGCGGCTCGTAGCAGTCGTCGAGCACGGTGCCCGCGGGCGCGCAGAGCACGTTCTGGTTCGCGTCCGTCACGGTCTTCGTTCCGCAGTCCCCGCACGAGTCGGTGACGCAGAACTTGCCGAGCGGCTGGCCCGTCTCGCTCGAGACGACGTCGAGGCAGACCTGCCCGGAGGGGCAGAACTCGCCGTTGCACGGGATGGCGCATTGGCAGCTGCCGTTGGCGTTGACACACGACTTGCCAGGGCTGCAGAGCAGCGGCTCGCCGCGGTCGTTTTCGTTGTCGGTGATGCCGTTGCAGTCGTTGTCCTGGCAATCACAGGCTTCGAACGTGCCCTGATCGACGCCCACGCATTGGACGTCGGCGTTCACGCACTGCCATTGGCCGGGGGTGCAGATCTCGGTCATGTCGTCCGGGCACTGCTGCCCGATGACGTGGTTGGGATCACTCGGGTCCGCCGTGCCGTCGATGCCGTTCGGCTGCGGCCCGGTCTCGTCGACATTGCCGTCGCAGTCGTTGTCGTTGCCGTCGCAGAGCTCGGCCGTGGGGCCGACCGCGCCGACGCAGATGAGCCCGCCGAGGCCGTCGCACTGCAGGTTGCCGAGCTGGCACGGGAAGACCGACGGATCGGTGTCGGGGAAGTCGCCCTGGTCGTAGGTCGGGTCACACGGCGCGCCGATCGGCAGGCCGTTGTCGCAAGTGCCGTCGCAGTTGTCGTCGACGCCATTGCAGAGCTCGGGGACGCCAGGCACGTCGCCGACGCAGTCGAGGACGCCGCCCTGGCAATCGATGACACCCTGCTGGCAACCACCGGGGGTGCAGCCGGGCGGGTCGGGGTTCTGCGGGGCGCTCTGGCCGCAGGCCTGCCCTTCCTGGGGGAAGGATCCGTCGTCGGGCGTTCCGTCGCAGTCGTTGTCGACGCCGTCGCAGACCTCGCCGGCCGGCAGCGTGCCGCCCTGGCAGACCCAGCCCTGAGCGCCGCCGCAGACGAGCGTGCCCGCGCTGCAAGGGGAGGTGAGGACGCCGACGCCGAAGCAGGTGCCGCCCGCGGGCGGGCACCAGGAGAGGTTGTCGTGCGCGCAGCAGTTGCCGGGCACGTTCCAGCACCCGTTCTGGTTCGGCAGCGGCGCGTCGGTTAGCGGCGCTTCGTCGGTGAAGCCGTTGCAGTTGTTGTCGACGCCGTCGCAGACCTCGCCTGTCGGCTGCACGCCGCCCTGGCAGACGATCGCGCCGTTGACACAGGCGGTCACGCCAGGCGAGCAAGGTGGCGTGTTGACGCCGCAGGCTTGCCCCACGCCGGGCAGGTTGGGCTCGTCCACCTGACCGTCGCAATCGTCGTCGATGCCGTTGCAGATCTCCGTCGCCGGACCGACGAAGCCGATGCACGTCCCGCCGCAGGCCTGGGTGCCCTGCTTGCAATGGCTGTTGGGACCATAGTTCAGGCCCGGTGTCCCACACGGGGTCGGAAGAATCCCGTCGTCGACGATGCCGTCGCAGTCGTTGTCGATGGTGTCGCAGACCTCGGCCTGCGGGTTGTTGTTGCACGGACCGAAGCCGCCGTTGGGCAAGCAGCCGCCGGGGGCAACGGGCTGGCCCGAGAGCAGACAGGCCTTCGTGCCCGCGCAGCTCGCCGGCGTGGACAGGCCACACGCGACGGGCGCGATGTTCTCGTCGACGATGCCGTTGCAGTTGTTGTCGCAGCCGTCGCAGACCTCGGGCGTGGGCGTGCAGGAGCCGCAGACGCCGGCCTCGTCCGTGAGGCCGTCGCAGTCGTCGTCCTGCGAGTTGCACGTCTCGGTCAGGGGACAGTGGGCGGGCGAGCCGCACTTCGTCGCGCCCTCGTCGATGCCCGCATCACAGTTGTTGTCCGCGTTGTCGCACGGATCGCCCGGGTTGTAGCAGAGCCAGGTCGCCGAATTGCCCGCCTGCGCCTGCGTGGTGCAAGGCAAGAGCGCCAGGTCTCCGTCCGGATCCGCCGGCGTGATGCTGTTCTGGTAGTTCGTGAGGCAGCTGAGGCGCTGGGCACCCGTGTTCCACGAGCAGCAGGTCTGGCCGGTGTTGCAGTAGTGCTTGTAGCCCTCGTCGACGCAGCCGTTGCAGTTGTCGTCGCCGTTGTTGCAGACCTCGGGCGCGACGGCGCCCGCGATGATGGAGGACAGCGCCTGCGCGAGCTCGACCTCGTTCGTCGCGAAGAGCGACGAGCCGGTGCCGCCGGCGGCGGCGATCGCGTCGGTGTTGGCCTGCGTACCGCCGGCGAAATTCACGACGTAGACGTTCACCGGCCAGTTCGTGCCGCCGATCGTGATGCCGTTGTTGTGGAGGTCCGAGGCGGCCGCGATCGAGAAGTTGAGGCCGTCTTGCGCGGTGCCCTCGCAGGTGTCGTCGCCGTCGGTCACGAGGATGATGTTCACCGGGCGGCACGACGGGTCCGTCGCCGTCATGGGCGTGCTCTGCGTGTATTGCAGGGGCGGACAATACGCGTCCGCTGCAGGGGAGCTGCCGTTTTCGTCCCAGATGCGCCAGCCCGTGCGCAGGTACATGGCGACCGACTCGAGCGAGCCGGCGATCGGCGTGCTGCCGTTCGCCCAGAGCTCCCTGCTGTTGCCGCATTGGCCGTCGAACCACTCGAGGAGCTCGGAGGTGTTGTCGGCGGCGGGCGGCCCGCTGATCGGGTCGGGCTTCATCGGAACGACGACGTTGCCGCCGTTCCGCCAGGTGCTCTCCGGGAACGCGGGCGCGGCCGGGCCGGCTCCGCTGTTGCAGAACGGGACGTTGCCGCACTGGCTACCGCCCGAGTCGGGGTAGGTCCCGTTCGAGCACTGGTAGTTGTCGCCGTTGCAGTTGCCACCGTTCGGCGTGCCGCAGTCGCTGACGCAGGCGCCGGCGGTACAGTTCGTCAGCGTGTACGCGTAGGTCGCGAGGCCGAAGTTGACCTCTCCGCTGAAGGCCTGAACCGTCTGCCGGAGCGCGCACTTCGCGTCGTTGATGCGGTTCGGCACCATGCCGCAGGAGTTGAGCGCGTAGCCCGCTGCGTTCTGGTTGCACTCGACCGGGTAGGTGCTGGGCGGCGTCGTGCACGAGATCATCGACCCGCTCGTGTCGACGACCAGCATGAAGTAGGGCCGAGCCGGGGGCGGCCAGTCGGCGGGGTTCGGCGAGTTGCAGTTCTGCGCTTGCGCCTTGGGCGCGGGTAGCGAGACGACGGCAGTGACGGCGAGTGCGCCGAGCCCACGGACGAGCTTGCCTACGTTCATGGTTGTCCTCGTGTACGCGCGCTGCCGAGACGTCAGCGGACGTAGAAGTATCCAGGGTCAGCACAACACAACCGGCGCCTCTTCTCAACGGCCACTGCCGCACGACGCTGAAGCTCCTCGTCCCTCTGGCGAGAGTTGACTACATGAGCGGGGCGTTCTGCCTGCCGAGCGGGGCCCCAACCCCGCTCGGGCTTCTGGCTTCTCCGACCCCCCTCCTTCGGGTAAGACCAGCGCTCGACTGCAAGAGTCATGACGACCGAGGCGCCCCTTTCCACGAAGAAACGCGGCCGACCCCGCGGCAAGTTTACGCAGGCGAGGCGGCTCGACACGCTCCGCTCGCTCCTCCAGCGTCATCCGAAGGGGCTCTCGCTCTACGAGCTCGCGTCGGAGCTCGGGGTCACGCCGCGATCGCTGCGCCGGTACATCGCACACGTGAAGCGAGAGCTCGAGATCGTGAGCGTGCGCTCGAAGCCGGGCGGTCCGGTCCTCTGGAAGCTCGGGCCCGGGGAGGCCGTGCGCAAGGTCGAGGTGAGGCGGACGCAAGCGTACGCGCTGCTCGCAGCACGCCGGCTGTTCGAGCCCATGCGCGGCTCCGCGCTGTACGACGAGATCTCGATGGCCTCCGAGAAGCTGCTCGGCGTCGCCCGACGCCCTGGGCGTGGCCCGAACGCAGGCGTCGCCGACGCCCGCCTCGAAGATCGCTTCCTCTATCTGCCGTTCGCCCCGAAGGACTACGCGTCGCGCACGGAGGAGCTCGACGACGTCTTCCAGGCGGTCGCCGACCTTCGCCCGCTCCACTTCCGCTACGTGCGCCCGAAAGACGGGAAGATCGAGAAGACGATCATCCACCCGTACGCGATGGTCCTCTACAAAGAGGCCATCTACTGCGTGGGCTACCAGGTGGCGAAGAAGGAGATCCGGACCTTCTTGCTCGACCGAATGCGCGACACCGAGTGTGCGGTCACCGAGCGCTTCGATCTGCCCGACGACTTCAGGATCGACGACCACTTCCAGGGGCAGTTCGGGATCTGGCGCGGAAAGTCGCCTCAGCGCGTCGTCATCGAGTTCGACTCGCGCGTGAACGAATACGTCGAGACCCGCAAGATGCACCCGAGCCAGCTGCTCGAGTCGCTGCCGGACGGCGGCATCCGCCTCACGATGGAGATCGGCGATCTGACGGAGGTGACGACCTGGGTGCTCGGCTTCGGCGAGACCGCCAAGGTCATCGAGCCGCCCGAGCTGCGCGAGCGCGTGAAGACCGAGCTCGCGAACGCCCTCGCGCGTTACGAGGGGGAGGCGCCGTCGCCGAAGAAGGCTCCGAAGAAGAAGAGCTGACGCCCGTGACGCAAGCCTGTGCCAAGGTGAGCTGCGGGCGGGACGGCGCTCGCAACGAAGCCGGGAAATGACTGCTCGGCAGGGCGGCACAGTGGTTGCAATTCCGAGGCACATGCGGAACTTCGCTTCGTCGTGGGTGGTGGTGGCTTGCGCGAGCCTCGCGCTTGTCGCTTGTCAGACTGTCGATGTCGAGCCGACCGACGACGACGGCGCAGGCGCGAATGGGGGCGGCGGTAACGGCGGAGGCGGCAACGGCGCAGGCGCGAGCGGCGGCGGGGGCGAGGGCGGAGGTGCCTGCACCGATCCGGGCGCGGTGCTCGGCTGGACCGTAGAGCTCCCGGATGGGGAGGTGATCGCGAGCGACGACGAGCCGGCCGAGCAGATCGCGAAGCCGTTCGACGCGAGCGGAAGGGTCAGCTTCGATGGCAATACCGTCATCATCGGAGACCCCGGCTCGGATCTCCGCTTCTCGCTCCGCGACGGCCAGGTTCCGCTCGCGCTGGGGTTCGTCGAAGGAACGAGCGTCACGGCGACCGGCACGATCTCGAGCATCGTGTACCCCGGCTCGCCGGTCGAGTGGCGGCTGGCGATGCGCGTCGACAACGATCCGGCGGGCGGCGGGACGGAAGACGGCGAGCGGCTCTGGTTGCTCGTCGCCGGGGTGGGCGTCGTCGACACCGCGCCGTTCGTTGTCGACTACGATGACACGTGCGAGCTCGACGGCTTCTATTTCCAGAGCCGCTGGCTCGTCTCCGGGCCCGACGCGGTCAGCCCGGTGGCAATCGAGGAGGGTGAATCGGCGCTCTTCACGGTATCCGCCGGTCCCCACGCGGGCGACTACGAGGCCCTGGGCTTCAACGCGACCTTCCCCCTCGAGGGGACGGCCGTGACCAACCTCGTCGTGCGCCGCGCTCCCTGAAGGCTGCTCGCGACGGGGCTCGGTTTCACGCGAGGCGCGCGGCAGCTCGCGCTACGCTTCGGGCATGCGGCTCTTCGCCTCGCTTCTCGGCATCGGCACCTTCCTCGCCGCACGAGGAGCGGCGGCGGTCGACGCGGATCCCTCGAACTACGAAGCGGTCGTCCCGGCGCTCGTCGCCGGCGACACGCTCGACCTCGCGCCAGGCACCTACAGCGGCAACCTCGATATCGTCGGGCTCGCCGGAACCGCCGACCAGCCGATCGTCATCCAGGGGCCGGCCGACGGCTCGGCGGTGTTCACCGGGAACGGCTGCTGCAACACGGTCGAGATCACCGACTCGAGCTACGTCGTCATCAAGAACCTCACCATCGACGGCCAGGGCCTGGATGGCGTCTTCGGCGTGAGCACGAAGGGGAACAACACGACCCACCACATCACGATCGAGGGGTGTCGATTCATCGGCCACGGCGCGTCCCAGCAGACCGTGGCCATCTCGACAAAGTCGCCGACCTGGGGCTGGGTGATCCGGCGCAACGTGATCGACGGCGCGGGAACCGGCCTCTATCTCGGCAACTCGGACGGGAGCCAGCCGTTCGTCGACGGCGTGATCGAGAACAATCTCGTCATGAACACGATCGGCTACAACATGCAGATCAAGTTCCAGAACGCGTGGCCCCAGGGGAGCGGCCTGCCCGAGACGCCCACGTCGACCATCATCCGCGACAACGTCTTCATCAAGAACGACGCGCCGAGCCCCGACGGAGACAGGCCCAACCTGCTCGTCGGCGGCTTCCCCGAGACGGGCCCCGGCAGCGAGAACCAGTACGAGATCTACGGCAACCTCTTCTTCCACAACCCGCGCGAGGCGCTGCTCCAGGCCTCGGGCCGTGTGAGCATCCACGACAACGTCTTCGTCGACGCGGTCGGAGCCGCCATCGTGGTGACCGATCACGATCTGCCGCTCCGTCGGGCGCGCATCTACAACAACACGATCTACGGGGTCGCGACCGGCATCCGGTTCGGGAGCAGCGCGCCGGAGGGTGACTTCGTCCGCGCGAACCTCGTCTTCGCGCCGGAGCTCCTCTCCGGACCGGCGGTGGACGTGGCGGACAACCTGAGCCTCCAGCTCGCTGACGCGCCCGCGGTCGTCTCGAGCCCGTCGACGATGCTCGGGTCGATGGACTTCTACCCGTTGCCAGGTCAGGCGCAGGGCTCGGCCGTCGACCTCGCGCCCGTGGCTGCGGACGTCCACTACGACGTCGACTTCAACCGCACACCGAAGGGCATGGCGATGTTCCGCGGCGCCTACGCCGGCGAGGGCGACAACCCCGGCTGGCAGCTCGACGCGACCTTGAAAAACGTGGGCACCGAGCCGAGCACGACGAGCACCAGCTCCACGGGCAGCGGTGCCGGCTCGGGGGGGACGACTGGCGCGGGCGCCGGATCGGCGGGCGCGGGCGGTGGCGGCGGTGCGTCGGGCGATTCGACGGACGGCGCGGACGACGGCTGCGGCTGCGCGACGACGCGCGAGAGCCCCAGGCGCCTCGGTCTCCCGACCGTCGCGATCCTGGGGCTCGTGCTCGCGCTCCGGCGACGTCGTCGTCAGCGCGCCTTCGCGGCCGCGGCGTCGAGCGCTTCCTGGATCATCTTGCCGTGCTCCTTCGGGTCGGCCCAGCGGCGGCGGCCCTCCTCCGGCAGCAGGTGGATCGGATCGAAGTAGGTGTAGAACTGCCCGGCCTTCACGCTCGGCGCGGTGTAGACGCTGACGCCGGTGGTCTTGTTGTAGTGCTCGTACGAGTGGCAGTCGCGCTTGCCGCCGCCGCCGGGCGCGTCGACCACGAAGGTGGGCGTGTTGAAGCCGGCGGTCGACCCGCGGACGATCTTCTCGAGATCGATCGCGGTCTGCACGGTGGTCCGCAGGTCTTCCACGCCCTTCACGAGATCGTGCACGTAGACGTAATAGGGGTGCACGTTGACGTGGCCGAGGCGCTTGACGAGGAGCTTCATCGTCTCGGGCCGGTCGTTCACGCCGCGCTGGAGCACCGCCTGGTTGCGGACGAAGATGCCGCGCTCGAAGAGGCGGTTCATCGCGTCGCGTGTGATGCCGGTGATCTCGTTCGGGTGGTTGAAGTGCGTGTGGAGCACGACCTCCTTGTGTTTCTTGCGGCCGAGCTCCACCACGGACGTGAGCGCGTCGAACCACTCGTGGTCGGTGAGGATCTTCTGCGGCATCACAGCGGGGCCCTTTGTGGCGATGCGGATGCGGCGGATGTTGTCCATCTCGAGGAGCGTGCTGCCGATGAGCTTCAGCTGCTCGGCCCGCAGGTTGTACGCGTCGCCACCCGAGACGACGATGTCCTCCAGCTCCGGGCGCGAGGCGACATAGGCGAACGCCTTGGCCCAGCGCTCGGGGCTGACGTGGAGCTTGACCTTCTCCACCTCCTCGGTGTCGACGCCGACCGCGTAGCTTCGCGTGCAGAAGCGGCAGTAGACGGGGCAGGTGTCGAGCGGGAGGAAGAGCGCCTTGTCGGGGTACCGGTGCGTGAGGCCGGGGACCGGCGCGTCCTCCTGCTCGTGGAGCGAGTCGAGCCCGAGCTTCGGATGGTCCGGCAACATGCGCGACGCGAGCGGGATGAACTGCGTTCGGAGCGGATCCGAATACGGATCGTTCCAGTCGATGAGGCTCATCACGTAGGGCGACACACGCACGCTCATGGGCGCGTGCGCGAAGCCCGCGGTCGCGTCCTGGATGAACTCGTCCGAGGTGAGGCCACGCAGCGCCTCGAGCAGCTTGTCGGGGCGCGTGATCGACTTCTTGCTCTGCCAGTGATGGTCGAGGAACTGCTCCTCGGTCACGTCTTTGTAGGCCGGGATGCGCCGCCAGTCGGGGGCTTCGAGGAAGGCCTTGTGACGCAGCGTCGACGGGTCGACCGCCGGCTTCACAGCCGGGACGGCGCCCTCGGCTGCGTGGGCGTCCTTCTGGATCGGCAGGCTAACCAGGCTCGTGGACATGGCGTGTTCTAGCGCATTTTTGCGCGGCTCTCCACGCCCCACCTCGAGCGGTGGCCGAAGCCCCCTGGGCCTCTACAGGTCGGGCCGGAACGGGACGTCGATGGTCGACGCGGTGCCCACGTCCCGGTTGGTTCGATAAGCGCTGTAATAAGTGCGGACGCGCACGACGTAGTCCTGTGTCTCGGGGTAGGGGGGGACACCACCGTACCGCGCGACCGCGCCCTCGCCCGCGTTGTACGCCGCCACGGTCAGATCCAGATCGCCGTTGAAGAGGTTCGCGAGCACGCGGAGGTACCGCACGCCGCCGAAGATGTTCTCGCGCGGGTCGAACGGATCGCGGACCTGCATGCGCGTCGCCGTCTCGGGCATGAGCTGCATCAGACCCTGTGCGCCCGCGCCCGAGACCGCCCGAGGGTCGTAGTCGCTCTCGACCTTGATGACAGCGCGGACGAGCTCCTCCGGGAGCTGGTAGAGCGTGGCGGCCTGGCGGATCCACTTGTCGTAACGGGTGAAGCGCTCGGGGGAGCGATCGCTCGGCGGGACGGCCGTGCCCGAGAAGCGAGCTCCTTTCGTCCGCTTGCTGGTGCTCTTCACGTAGAGCTTGAAGCGGTCGTCGCCCTTCGGGGAGTTCGTGAAGTGAACGACGCCGTCAGGGTCCGTGTACTGGTAAATGTCCGCTTCCGCGTCGCCCGCGGTGAGCGCGCCCGCTCCGAGGGCGATCACCACGCCGACGAGCGCCCGCCGTCCGAGGACCAGAAGAGAGTAGGGGGCGCGGGAGGTGGGCATCGGCGAGACGAAGTGTACCCGAGGGGCGCGTCGGAGGTGCAACCTTGTCGCGGAGGCAACAGCCGCCGAGGGCAGATCTTCCCGGCCCACACCTTGCAAAGCCACACGGCGTGGAGCCGCTGATCGTGCATCGGCGTCGGGTCATCGGACCGGACGGGCAGGAGCAGGTCGAGGAGGTCGTGGCCTGCCCGGCGGAGCGCGGCTCGGTGGACGTTCGCCGGTGTCAGCAGTGCGGCCACGGTACGAGCCCGGTGTACGACGAGGCCATGGGTTGTGTGGTCGTCGACTGCGCGCGCGCCGTTCGCCCTCCGGCTTCAGTGGAGAACGATCGGGGCGTGTGCGCCCCGCGGACGACCTCGATCGCGACCCTGTTCACGCGAGACGTCATCTGCGCCGAGCCCGCGACGCCAGCCGCCAGGATGACGAGCGCCGTCCACGAGGCGGAAGTCGGCGCATTTCCGGTGGTCGATCGCGCCCGTATGCCCATCGGCATCGTGGAGGTCCGGCAGCTGCTCGCCGCACCTCCCGGCGCGGTGGTGTCGGACGTCATGACTCCGCGCCCGCTCCGCGTCCGCGACGAGGTCTCGGTCGCGCGCGCCGCCGCGATGATGGCCCACAACCGGGTCCACCACCTCGTCGTCATCGGAGAAGACGGCAAGCTGCTCGGCATCCTCTCGTCGCTCGATATCTGCCGCTACCTGAGCGAAGAGTCGGGCGCGATCGTCCCGCGGACGAGCGTGAGCAAGCGACCGTCGCTCGACTTCGGGAAGTGATGGACGAGCCCAGAGGGCGCAACCAAAGCGTGATCGAGCGCAAACCCCGCGCCCGGGCTCCGCTCGCCGGCGGGTCGGGAAGTGGACGGGGGATCTCCGCCGCGGTACTCCCGGAGGCGGCTTGAACCCCACCACAATCGCCCTGGTCGTCATGGCGCTGCTCTTCGCGGGCTACGTCATCGTGCAGGTCCGCCCGATGTCCGGTCGGGGGGGGCGCAAGGCGAGCAGCGCGATCCGCGAGGCACACGCTCGTGCACGCGAGGCGAAGACCCCCGAGGCGCGGGCCTTGGCCCTGGCGGAGGCCGGCGAAGCGGCCGCGAAGGCGGGGCGCTGGGTGTCGGCAGCCGGGAGCTTCTTGCGGTCGCTGCGCGCCCAGCCAGGATCGGTGGAGCTCGTGCGTCGAACGGCGACCGCGCTCGCGCCGCGACCGAGGCTGCTCGAGCCGCTCCTGCTCCGGCGGATCGCGGCGCTGGCCCCCGACGCGACGGCGCCCGCCGATCCCGTGTTCCTCGCGCTCCTGGAGGAGCTCGCGGCCCTCTACGGGCGCGGCCGCGACAAGGGCAAGGCGCTCGTCGTCGAGCGGTTGCTCGCGCGTGAGCGAGCCTGATCGCCCCGCGCACGCTCAGAAGCCGAGCGGGCTGATCATCGTCTTCGGGATCATCGGGTACCAGATCTGCGGCAGCGCGTCTTTCTGGGCGAGCGCGAGGAAGTCCATCAGGAGGGCCACGGTGACGTGCACCATGAAGCCCGAGTAGATGCTCTTGGTCCGCATCGAGAGGCTGCCGAGCGCGATGCCCGCGATGACGGCACCACAAGTCTCGAAGTAGGGCTTGCCGTAGTGGATCATGCAATACGGCACACACATCGCGAAGATGGCGGTCGAGCCCATGCTCCGGCGGAGCGTGTTCAGCCAGAACCCCCGGAAGAAAACCTCGAGGCCGAAGAACTGCAGCACGTAGAGCGACTCCCAGACGGCGAAGTCGAACCAGGAGCGCGAGCTCTTCTTGTAGAAGGGGTAGTAGTTGCCGAAGTCGGGCTGGCTCGCGACGGCGAAGACGGCCGGGACGACGACGGCGAGGCAGACGAGGTAGATCCACGCGTGGCTCAGGAGGCCGCGTGTCCGGAGGCCCATGTCGAGCAGGCTGTCTTTCCGGTAGAGGACCTTCCAGATCGCAAACGGGATGATCGTGTACCCGAGGATGCGCGTGATCGCCCACCACGAGAGGCGGTACAGATCGCCGTATTGCTTCAGCGAGACGTGCTCGCCGATCCCCCACGGTGAGGTCGCGCCGGCGAGCTCCCACTCGCGGAGCAGGGGCTTGAGCGCGGACTGGAAGAAGTCCGCGTCGTAGTAGTACTGAAGTGTCAGGATGATCGCGGTGATGACGAACAGCGCGAGGGGCCGCGTGTCATACTCGCCGCGGGCGAGGAGCGCGCGTTTGTGCTCGAGCGCCTCGACGTCGAGCTCGCGCCAGGTGCGCCGGAAGAAGTAGTAGACCGCTGGCGTCACGAGGACGAAGAGCACGAGCGGCACGGCCATGTGCACGAGCATGGCCGTGATGGAAGGCGTGGGCGGCGGAGGCGGCGGAGCAGGCGCGGCCTGCGCGGGCAGCGGCATCGGCGCAGGCAGGGCCTGCGCGAACAGCGACAGGACGAGCGCGGGGCTCACGCCTGCGAGGCCTCGGCGAGCTTCGCGGCGCTCCGCAGGCGATCGAGCGTGCGCTCCTTGCCGAGGAGAGCCGCGACGTCGAAGAGCCCCGGCGAGGCGGTGCGCCCGGTGAGGGCCACGCGAACGGGCTGAGCCACTTCCTTCAGCTCGAGGCCCCGCTCGCCGAGCAGCGCCGTGAAGCGAGCCTCGAGCGCAGCCGGCGTGAACTCCGGCGCGGCGCCGAGCGCGTCGGCCACGTCGCGCAGGATGCCCGCCTTCTCGGGGACGAGGAACTTCTTCGTCGCCTTCTCGTCCGGCGCGGGCGGATCGCGGAAGAGGTAGTCCATCAGGTCCGCGGCCTGGACCCAGGTCTGCCCGCGGTCGCGGTAGAGCGGCAACGCGGCGCGGATCGCGTCGTCGGTCGGGGTGAGCCCGCGGGCCTCCAGGAACGGGCGGACTCCGCGGACGTAGTCGTCGTCGCTCGTGAGGTCGGGCCGCTTGAGGTGCTCGAAGGCGATCGCCGAGAGCTTCTTGGTGTCGAACTTGCCGTCGCCTCGGCCGCAGCGCTCCCAGTCGAACTTCTGGGTCAGGTCGGCGAGCGAGAAGACCTCCTCGTCGCCGTACGACCAGCCGAAGCGAACGAGGTAGTTCAAGAGCCCGGCGGGGCTGATGCCCATGTCCTTGTACTCGGCCACCGAGACGGCGCCGTCGCGCTTCGAGAGCTTCTCGCCCTTCTGGTTCAGCATCATCGGCAGGTGCGCGAACTGCGGCGTCCTCGCGCCGAGCGCCTCGTAGAGGAGGATCTGCTGCGGCGTGTTGATCATGTGGTCGCGGCCGCGCGCCACGAGCGTGACGCCCATCGTGATGTCGTCGACCACCGCGCCGAGGTTGTAGAGCGGCACGCCGTCCGAGCGCATGAGCACGGCGTCCTGCTGGGCGGTGTTGGGCGTGGTCACCTCGCCGAAGACCAGGTCTTTGTAGGTGACCGCGCCGCCGGCCGGCGCCTTGAACCGGATGACGAACGGCTTGTCCGTCTCGGCCCCGATCTTCTTGTCGCGGCAGGTGCCCGGGTACCGGAACTGGGCCTTGGGGTCCTTGGCCTTCAGCTCGGCGCGCTGGCGGTCGAGGTCTTCCTTCGTGCAGGTGCAGCGGTACGCGGCGCCCCGGTCGATGAGCTTCTGCACGTGCTCCTGGTAGACGGGCAGCCGCTCCATCTGCCGGTACGGACCAAAGGCGCCGCCCACGTCCGGGCCCTCGGCCCAGTCGAGACCGAGCCATTTCATGCTGTCGAGGATGACGCGCTCGTTCTCGAGGGTGCTGCGCTCCTGGTCCGTATCCTCGATGCGGAGGATGAAGACGCCGCCGGTTCGTTTGGCCCAGAGCCAATTGAAGAGCGCCGTGCGGACGCCACCGATGTGCAGGTATCCCGTGGGGGACGGGGCAAAGCGGACCCTCGTGGTCATGTTGCCGGTGGGCTTACCACGGCTTTGCACCCGGCGTCGCTTCTGGTAGAGATGCGCCCCTTCTGCCGCGCGAGTCAGCTCGCGCACACCCGAGGAGCATCATCATGAAGAAGTCCCCGCTCACCATCGTGAAAGAGAAGTTCGGCGACAAGGCCAAGCTGGTCGAGGCCGTCAAGGCCTTCCAGACGGACGAGCTGTGGCTCGGCCGCACCGCCGCGGACCGCGGCGGCGACAAGGGCCTCTCCCACGTCTCGAACGCCAAGCTTCTCCGCCTCCACACCACTTTCGCGGCGGTGAAGGAGAAGTTCGGCACGCGCGACAAGCTCATCGGCGCCATCCTCGACAACGAGAAGCGCTCGAAGGACGAGGGCTACAAGAAGCGCCTCTCGGCCTACCCGGTGCCGCGCCTCTGGGATCTCTACAAGACGTCCGAGCGCCGCAAGAAGGCCGCCGAGGCGAAGGCCAAGGGCTGACAGCGTCCGTGGGGGGGCCCGTCGGGGGGCGGAATCGGCCCGGCTTCTTCAGGCAGGTGGCGCTGGTCGCCAAAAAAGACCTGCTCATCGAGCTGGCGACGGGTGAGATCGTCACGACGAGCGGCTTCTTCGCCGTGCTCGTGGCGGTCATCGCCTCGCTGGCCTTCTTTGCGGGGGAGGACGCGAAGCGTGACGTGGCGCCCGGGGTCATCTGGGTCAGCGTCGCGTTCTCGAGCGTGCTCGCGCTCTCGCGAACCTGGCAGCGCGAGCGAGACGACGGCGCGCTGCGCGGTCTGCTGGTCTTTCCCCTCTCGCGGCCGGCGATCTTCGCCGGCAAGGCGCTGGGGGTCGCGGTGTTCGTCACCGCGGTGGAGGCGGTCGTCGTGCCGGTCACGGCGCTGCTCTTCGGCATCGATCTCTTCGTCTATCTTCTCCCGCTCGCGCTCCTGCTCGCCGCGGCGACGCCCGGGCTCGCCGCGAGCGGAACGCTCTTCGGCGCGATGACGGTGCGGACGCGCGCGCGCGACCTCGTCCTCGCGGCGGTCATGTTCCCGCTGCTGGCGCCGTGTCTGCTCTCCGGCGTGGCGGGGACACGCGCGCTGTTCGACGGCGTCCCGCTGGCCGAGCTCACGGACTACTTCTCGCTGCTGGGCCTGTTTGGGTTCGTGTTCGTGGTCGGCGGGCTGGGGCTGTTCGAGCTGGTGGTCGAGGGATGAGGGGGAGGGGAAGGGATGAGGGGGAGGGGAAGGGATGAGGGGGAGGGGAGATTTTGATGACGGAATTGTCATAGTTGTCGGTCGAGGTTGGCTCTGTTTGGTCAGCCCCTTGACGCGAAGGAATCCTGCCAACGCCGCTGAGAGGTCTGGGCGAGACTGGTGAGGTTATGGAGAGACGGCGTTGTCATGATTCCTTCGCGAGAGGGGGCATGACCAAACAGAGCCAACCTCTCCCTCACCACAACCTCGCCGCGGGGGGCATGACCAAACAGAGCCGACCTCTCCCTCAGCACAACCTCGCGACGGGGGGCATGACCAAACAGAGCCGACCTCTCCCTCAGCACAACCTTGTTGCTTACGCCGTCGCGGTCGACCTGCTGCGGGCGATCCACGGAGCGCGGATCGGGGACGCCGGGCTTCGGGATCAGGCGATGCGGGCGGCGAAGAGCGCGGGGCTCAACATCGCGGAGGGCGCAGGCAGGGTGACGCGGGCCGACAAGGCGCGGGCGTAAGCCATCGCTCGCGGCGAGGCAGGGGAAGCGGCGGCAGCGGTGGAGCTCGCTGCCAACATCGGGGCGGCGAGCCCCGAGACGGCGAACCGGTGCGGGGCGCTGGCGAGCCGGTTGGTGGCGCTCCTGACCGGGCTCATCGGGCGGTAGGCGCTGCGCGGAGGGCGCCCGAGCGCCTGGCGGCGCCAGGCCTTGTTCTGGCGGCGCCAGGGGATCGCGGTCTGTTTCAGCGGCCTTTGCGCGGTGATCAGTCGGCACGAATCTCGCTGGCCGCGGTGCGTGGATCGGATCACCGAGCTCGTCGTCGAACGCATGCGGGCTGCCCTCCGGCTGGAGCACTACAGCCCGCGGACGGAGCGCGCCTACACCAAGTGGATCGCGCGCTTCATCGCGTTCCATGGTGGGTGCGACCCGATCGATCTCGGGCCCGAAGCCGTCCGCGCGTTCCTCAACGACCTCGCCGAGTCGGGGGTCAGCGCGTCCACCCAGAATCAGGCCCTCGCGGCGCTCCTGTTTCTCCATTCGCGTGTCTATTGCCAGCCGCTCGAGCCGCTCGGCGAGTTCCTTCACGCGCGCCGCCCGCAGCGGCTGCCCGTCGTCCTCACCGTCGAGGAGGTGGCCGCGCTCCTCGCCAATCTCCGCGGCCCGACCCACCTGATGGCGTCGCTCCTCTACGGCGCCGGCCTGCGCCTCCTCGAGTGCGCCACCCTTCGCGTCAAAGACCTCGATCTCGACCGCCGTGAAATCGTCGTCCGCGACGCCAAAGGCCGCCGCGATCGCGTCACCACGCTCCCCGACTCGTGTCTCGAGCCCTTGCGCGACCAGCTCGCCGCCGCTCAGGCGCAGCACCAGGCCGACCTCCGTCGCGGCGCCGGCTGCGTCGAGCTCCCCGATGCCCTTCGCCGAAAGTACCCCAACCTCCCGCGCGCCTGGCCATGGCAATGGGTATTTCCCGCCACCCGAACGTACACCGATCGCGAGACCGGCGAGGTCCGACGCCACCATCTCCACGAGAGCGTCCTCCAGCGCGCCGTCCACCAGGCCGCCCAGATCGCCAACATCCCCAAGCACGTCACGCCCCACGCCTTGCGCCACTCGTTCGCCACCCACCTCCTCCAGGCCGGCTACGACATTCGCACCATCCAGGAGCTCCTCGGTCATCGTGACGTCGCCACCACCATGATCTACACCCATGTCCTCAACCGAGGCGGCCGAGGCGTCCGCAGCCCCCTCGACGCCCTGCCTCCGCGAAAGGCCGCGAAACCCGCCGACGGCTCGCGCTAATATCCCGCTTATCGAGATCGGCCAGAATTGCGTTACAGAACGAGCCCGCAGTCGAGCCAAGCTGTTGAACTTGCGGGCCTTTGGGCTCCGATCCCGGGGCCAAGTCGGGGCTGCAAAAAGTCTTACGCTGACCGAGGTGGAAGGTCGCTACACCGGCGGGATAATGTATAGTTGAACAAAGCCGCTGCGCGGCGGATGTCCCGACCAGAACGTCGAGCTGCAATCCGCAAGCGCTCACCATTATGATCGAGACTGTAGGCCTTGCGCTCGCAATGGTCAACGCTGCGTGAATGACGGAGCCTTCTTGTCTGCCACGGCGCTCGCCGCGGACCAAGGAGGTTTCTGTCATGCATGCTTCGATCTCGCGCTACTTGGAGGATCTGCGTCTCTCCGCCTATTCGAAGAGCACCATCAAGGTCTACTCGGCCGCCCTCGTCGCATTCGGGAACTACCACGACAGGGCCCCCGACCAATGCGATCGAGATGACATTCGGAATTGGTTGCTCCACCTGCAGGCGCGCGGGAGTTCGCCCGTGAGCATCCGACAGTATGTCTGCGCGTTGAAGTTCTTCTTCACCCGGACCGTGAGCGCACCCGAGACGGTCTCGAACCTTCCATTGCCCAAACATCAACGTTCGTTCCCGGCGGTTCTGAGCCGCACGGAGGTCTTCGCGTTGCTGGAGGCGCTCGAGACGCCGCGCATGCGCATGTTCTTCACGCTCATCTACGCGACCGGGCTCCGGCTGCGCGAAGCGTGCCTTATCGAGACTCGGGACATCCAGAGAGACCGCGGCGTCATCCACGTGCGTCACGGCAAGGGTGGCAAGGAGCGGTTCGTTACCCTGAGCCCGCGTCTCTACGGCTTGCTGCGGAGCTACTACGCGCAGGCGCGACCGACGCCGCCATGGCTCTTCGCTGGCCGCGGCGGCAACCCGCTTCACCCTGACGTCGCGATTCGGGCCATTGCAATCGCGCGGCGAGTCGCTCATCTTGACAAACGGGTGACGGCGCACACGCTTCGCCATTCGTTCGCGACCCACCTGCTCGAGCAGGGCGCCGATCTCCTGGTGATCCAGAAGCTGCTCGGTCACTCGAGCCTGGACACGACGACAATCTATGCGCACGTCTCGACCCACTTGCTCGCCCAGACACGGAGCCCGCTCGATCTGCTTCCCGAGCTGAAGCCAATGCGGCGATAGGCTGCGCGGTTGAGCGCGAGCCCGGGTAGCGCCGGGCGCACACGCTACGATCTGGCCACCATCGTCGTTCGGCATCGCGACGAGCTGGAGGGACGGATACGTTTGAGCCTCGCTCAGCGCCGTGTCCTCTCGGCCATCGCTGCCTGTCGAACCGCGGTTCTCGGTGGTCACGTCGACGTCTGCACCGGCTGCGGTTACGAACATCCCGCGTACAACTCCTGTCGGAACCGCCACTGCCCCAAGTGCCAGGCGCTACGACAGGAGCGGTGGATCCGTGCGCGCTCCGAGCGACTGCTCCCGGTCAAGCACTTCCACGTGGTGTTCACCCTGCCGAGCGAGCTACGAGCCCTCCCCAAGGTGCATCCTCGAGATGTCTTCGGGGCCCTCTTTGCTGCGGCGAGCTCGACGTTGCTCGAGCTCGGTGGTTCGCGGCTCGAGGCGACGCTTGGCATCACGATGGTGCTCCACACCTGGACGCGAAAGCTGGAGTTTCACCCCCACGTGCACGCGCTCGTCACGGCCGGCGGCTTCAGCGCCGACGCCCGTCGATGGGCGTCGACGAGCGAGCGTTACCTGTTCCCCGTGACGGCCATGCAGGTCGTCTTCCGGGCGAAGGTGCTCGCCGCGCTGGCCGCACTCAACCGGGAGGGCGCGTTCGTTCGCTACGCGCCCTTCGAAGACCCAGAAGCGTTCGGGCGCCTCGCCCGCCAGGTGGCGAGCAAGACGTGGGTCATCTACGCCAAGAAGCCGTTTCGCCGCGTGGACCACGTCCTTCGTTACCTGGGACGCTACACACATCGCGTCGCGATCGCGAACAGCCGACTCGTGGCCGTTTCCGACGTGGCGGTTCGCTTTCGCACCAAGCAAGGCAAAGTCCTCGACCTTCATCCTGTCGAGTTCCTGCGCCGCTTCCTGCAGCACGTCCTGCCAGATGGCTTCCACAAGATCCGCCACTTTGGTCTATACGCCGGTGCCTCGAGCAAGGAGCTCGAGCTCGCGCGCGGTCAACTCGCGCAGAGCGCCACCGACGGACCTGCGAGCGCTTCTGTCGCCGTTGCCGCGGCTGACGGTTGGATCGCCGAGCTCCGCGACCTCACCGGTCGTGACGTCTCTCGCTGCCCGTCTTGCGACCGGTCCCTCGAGAGGCGTCCCGTCCCGAACCAGCAGGCACCGCCATCGGGTGGCGCCGCATGACCGGTCCTCTCGTGCGTCGTCAGACACCGACGTGGGCGAAGCCTTGTCCC
>JAEUKE010000067.1 GCA_016794345.1 Myxococcales bacterium | reverse complement strand
TCGAGCGCATCGCTCCGCACCCAGAACCAGGAGCCCTCGGGAGGCCGCACGGCGTGCTCTCCGCTGACGGCTATCGCGGTGAACCCTTCGCGGGTGTCGATGGCGGCGACGACCGCGCCCTCGCGGAGCGAGACCACGCCGGACGCCCCCGCTCCCGGCGTGAGCCCGACCACGATCGGGGTCGTCCTGCGTGCGGTTGCGTCCTCGCGCGCGAGTTGGATCCCGTTGACCCCGGAGAACGACCTTCCCAAGCTGTCACCCCACCCCCACGCCGCGCCTTTCCACACGTCCTCTTCGCGAGCCCAGAAATCGAAGTACGCCGTCTCGGTCTCGAACCCGAGGCGGAGCCAGCCGGGGACCTTCTCCTTCACCTCGAGCGGCGGAACGAAGGGCGCTCGCTCCGAGCCGAGCTTGGCGGGGCTCGGCACGCCGGGATCGAAGAAGAGCGAGAGCGCGGCGCTCCGGGAGAAGACGGTCTCGCGACCCTCGGGGATGCCCGCGGCCGGAGTCGGTGAGTCGAGCCTGTCGAACACGAGCGCCTCGCACCCGACGTGCCCCACCACCGACTCGAGGCCGTGGATCACGGCGCCCTCCTGCCCGGGGGTCACGGCGACGCCTTGTTCGTCCGCGCGGAGCGGGAGGACGGTGGCGTTCTCCTTGAGCAAGACGTGGGAGCCCAGGAGCGATTGTGGACGACGCACGACGAGGGCCACGACGCCCGCCTCCACGAATCCATCGACGAGGAAGCTCTTGTCCTCCACGTGAGCCCAGAGCTTCTTCTCGGGAGCGGGGAAGACACCCCAGGCGAACTCGGCGCCGAAGAGCTGAAGGCTCGCTTGCGGAAGGGTGCCGCGACGCGTGGTCACGAGGACGGGGCTCTCCGGATCGAGCAAGCCCGAGCCGCGCCCGTACACGACGCACCGAGCGCCGGCCGGGGGCACCGGGCGTGGCCCGAGGGGCAGATGGGGAAGCGCGACCGGCGTACGAGGAGGCGCTTGCTCGGAGGCGACCTCGGGGTCGTGGTAGACCTCGACGCGGCTGGGCTCGAACGCGCCTTCGACGGGCGCGTGGTCACCCGTCGACACACAACCGGCGACAGCGAACGAAGCGCAGAGCAGGCTCAGCCGCATCTCCGCTGAGTGTGCCGGCCTGCGAGAAAGTTCCGAGCCTCAGCTGGTCGGGACCGGGAACGTGTTCCGGTACTCGCGCATCGCCTCGTCCTCCGCGATCTCGTGGCGGTAGCCGGTCGCGTTGCGGAAGGCCTTGTCGTCGATGACCACGGGGTACTTGATGTGCGCGAGCGCCGCGGGCGGGAGCCGCGGCAAGCCGAAGCGCCCGAGCGTGGCGCGGAACGCGAACTCCGGCAGCGGGAAGGCCGAGCGCCCCGTGGCGCTGACGACAAGGGAGAGGGGAACGGGGCGGGGCCCCGCGACGTTGTAGACGCCGCGCAGGCGGATGCGGATCGCCGCTTCGATCGCCTTCGCCACGTCTTTCTCGTGCATGAACTGGAAGAGCGGGTCATAGCCGATGATCATCGGGACGCGCGGCCCTCGGACGAACGACGCGAGCGTGCCGTGCCCGGTGGGCCCGAGCGTGTAGACCATGCGGAGCACGGTCGTCGTCATGTCCGGCATGCGCCAGAGCGCGGACCCTGCGTAAAGATCCGCCGCGACGAGATCCGCGAGCTCGGGAAAGCTCGAGATGGCCATCGGGGGCTCTTCTTCCACGTGGTAGAGCGGCGAGTCGGGTCCGGCGCCGTAGTAGGTGTGCCGGCCGACGAAGACGACGTGTTTCACGCCGTAGCGGTGTGAGTGCTCGAAGACGGCGCGCGTGCCGCCGAGGTTGATCCGGTAGCGGTCCTCGCTGCGGGCGACGAGGTGCGTCACCGTGGCCATGTGGACGACGACTTCGGGCTGCGTCGTCCGGAACACGTCCTCCGCGGGGCGCGAGCGGATGTCCACCCGATGCATGTCGACGCCTTCGGTCGCCTCCGGCCAGGAGCGCCGATCGATCCCGATGACCTCGTGGCCTGCCTCGAGCAGGCGCATGGCGACGATTCGACCCGTGGCGCCGGCGATGCCGGTGATGAGGACACGCATGGTCAGGGCGCTCCGTTCGACGAGACGCCGTCTCGGAGGCTGCGCAGCGTCTGCTCCGCGAAGCTCTCGCGACGGGCGCGGCCGGCCTCGATCATCTCGGCGATCTTCATCCGCACCTGCTCGACGTAGCCCTCGATGACCGTGTCGGCCTCGGCGCCGGTCCCCTCGAACATCATCGGCTCGCCGTACTCGACCTCGAGCCGGACGGGCAAGGGGACAGGAAGGAGGTACGCCGTGATGGGGACGTAGGGGGCGCCGACGAGGCGGCCGAGCGCGACCGCGTTGGCGATTGTCGGGAACGCCGCCCCGCCGCCGAGGAACGCAAACGGGACGATGGGCGTTCGCGTGCGCATGGCCAGGCGGATGAACCCGGTGCCGAAGCGCACGAGCGAGTAGCGATCCTTGTAGAGCTTGGCGGTGCCCTTGGCGCCCTCGGGGAAGACCATGAGGAGCCGATCGTCCTCGAGGAGACGGATGGCATGCTCGGGCAGGCCCGTGAGCTGGCCCGTTCGCGACGTGAGCATCGACGCGAACGGGACCTTGTTCATGAACTTCTCGACCATGCCCTGCGCCAACCGCGGCGGGTTCTTGGCGAAGAACATGGACGCAATGGTCATCAGGCCGTCGATGGCCACGCCGCCGGAGTGGTTGCCGACGAGCATGCAGCGCCCGCGGGCCGGCACGTTCTCCGCGCCGATGGCCTTCACGGAGAAGTAGTGTTTGTAGAGCGGCTCGACGATCGAGAAGCCGATGGCGAGGTGCTTCTTCGAGATCCCGTACGGGTCCACGCCGAACGGTCCGAACGGGATCTCGAGCTCTTCGATGCGTCGTGCGACTTCGCGGCTGACGAGGTGGGCCAAGAGAAAACTCCCCGGAGTGCCGGGGAGGCTACACCAAAGAAGAACGGCTGGCTGGCCTCGTCACTCCTGGGGCAGGTGGCGGAAGAGCCGGGTCTCGAGCTGGGTGATGGGGGGCTCGTAGCCGGTGGAGCGCGTGGTCATGCCGGTCGGCTTCTGGATGGTCTCGACGCCCGGACAGATGGACCCCGCGATGCCGCGATCGCCGAGCGAGCGGACGACCGCGAGCTGACGGACGCCGGGGAACGCCTTGGCGGCGACCTGCGTGTCGCCCTGGCAGAGCGGGTCCGTGCAGGAGGCGTCCAGACAATCGGAGCAGTCGGGGCCGCTCGGGATGGGCGTGTCGAGGCCGAAGATGCACGTGTACTGGAGGTCGCTCCCGTCGGCGATCGTGCGGTCTCCGCCGTTGATGGAGTTCTCGCCCGAGACGTCCTCGCCCGTGACGGGGCTCGTCCCCGTTCGCACGGCGATCGACTCACGCATGAATGGATCGACGCCTTCGAGGAGGTAAGCCCACGAGCCGTCCGCCTCCATCTGCGAGGAGGTCTTGACCGGGCTCGCCGCGTTCGACGGGTTCTGCGCCAGGTCCTGCCAGGGCACGCCGACGATCGCCGTGAAGGAGACGAGCTCGGGCGAGCGGCCGCCGGCGAAGAGCGGGTTCGG
>JAEUKE010000002.1 GCA_016794345.1 Myxococcales bacterium | reverse complement strand
AGGCCGGCGATGATGGTTCGGACCACGTCCATCCCCACGCCGCGGCCCGAGAGCTCGTCGATCGTCTCCTTCGTCGAGAACCCGGGCTCGAAGAGGAGCTCGAGCTTCTGCTCGTCGGACAGCTCCGCGCCTTCCGCGATCAGACCGCGGGACGTCGCGCGCGCGACGATGGCTGCCCGATCGATTCCCTTGCCGTCATCGACGACCTCGATCGACACCTCGCCTCCCTGATGGGAGGCGGACAGGACGATCTGACCGACGGCGGGCTTGCCAGCGGCGAGTCGCTCCTCCGGTCGCTCGATGCCGTGGTCGATCGCGTTGCGGAGGACGTGCACCAGCGGATCCTGCAGGGCATCGACCATGACCTTGTCGATCTCGGTCTCTTCCCCTTCGAGCACGAGCTCGACCTCTTTTCCGGTGCGCTTCGCGGTGTCGCGGACGACGCGCTTCATCTTCTGGAAGACGCCGCTCACGGGGACGAGCCGCATGCCCGAGACCTCGTTCTGCATCTCCCGCACGAGGAGCTCCAGCTTGTGTGACGCGGCCGCGTAGCCTTCGAGCTCCAGCCCTTCGAGCGACGGGTGATGGGTCACCGCCCCCGCGGCGAGGCCGATCTCACTGGCCAGATCGAGGAGGAGCGAGATCTTGCGGGCGTCGACCCGGATGAACTCCGTCTTCGGCTCCAGCTCGTCGCCGTTCGCCTTCTCGGCGCGCGGACGAGCGGCCTTCGCCGCTGGCGCGGCAGGCGCCGTCTCTTCGACCACGGCTACGACCTCCGCCGAATCTGGCGGAGAGCCATCCGGCTCCGTTCGCTCGGCGGGCGTCGCCGGCTCGAAGAACCCGAACGTCTCAGGCTCGGAGGTCAGCCCGCGAAACTGCGCCTCGAGCGCGGCGAAGACCGCCTGAACGCCGGCCTCGGCCGCCTCGAGGCTGGAGGCCTCGTCGAGCTCGGTCGCGGCCACGAGACGCTCGAGGGCGTCGACCACCTCGGCGCGCTCCACGCGGGCCGCCGGCTCGATCACACGCCGGACGGCGGCGAAGATTGTCTGCTTGGCGTCCGGGCGCCCAGCGCGAAGGCCCGCGATCGCGGCCTTTACCGCCGGCATGTGCGCGCGCGCCACCGCCAAGAGCATCTCGAGCTCGTCGGCCGCCGCGCCGGAGAGGGCGCTCTCGTCGGGCACGCCGGGAGCGTCGCTGAACAGCCCGAACGACCCCCCCGCCGCGTGGTGCGCGGCGCCGCCGCGTATCGCGTACGCCTCCACGATCGAGTCGCAGAGCGCCTCGAGCTCCGGAGAAGCGGGCGGGTTCTTCTGCTCGGCCGCGGCGCGCTCGACGAGCGTACGAAGCTCGTCGATCGCCTTGAGCATCAGCTCGACGATGTCGCGGTCGAGGGCGACCCCGCCGTCCCGAACGAGGCCGATCAGATCCTCCGAGACGTGAGCCAGGCGCTCCACCGTCTCGATGCGGAGGAACCCCGAGTTTCCCTTGAGCGAATGGAGCCCTCGATAGAGCCCATGTAGCTCCGCGATCGCGGTCGGGTCGCCCTCCAGGACGAGGATGCTCTCCTCGATCTCCTGGAGCGCCTCCGCCGCGTCGTTGGCGTAGCTCGCCCAGACCTCTCGTTCCTCGAAGCTCATGTTGCCTCTCGTGTTGATGCGACTTGCGCGTTACGCGCGGGCGCCGACGTCGGCGAGCAGATAGGGCACGTCCAGGATGAAGCTGACGCGCTCGTTTCGCTTCCCCATGCCGGAGACGAGCGAGCCCTGGCGCGAGGCGGACGCGGTCACGCGCGTGTCGATGTCGTTGGGGGGGATCTCCGCCACCTCGGAGACGCCGTCGACGACCAGCCCCGTCGCGGTGTCGCCCACCTCGAGGACGACGATCACCGTCCTGTCGGAGTACTCGGCCTCCTTGAGGCCGAACCGGCTCCGCACGTCGAGGAGCGGGATCACCTTCCCGCGTAGGTTGATGACGCCGCGGATGTACCCCGGCACGTCCGGCATCGAGAAGCTCTTCTGCAGCCGAACGATCTCGGTCACGTGTTTGACATGGACCGCGTACTCCTCCTCGGCGACCGAGAAGGTCAGGTACGTGTTGTCGATGTTGTCCTCTTCCTCGTCCAGCGCGTCATCCTCGTACGACATGCGTGCTCCTTTTCGACCGGGCCCCAGTGCGCGAGAGTGCGAGAGCGTGCTCAACGCACGACCTTCGCCACGACTTGAAGGACTTGATCGGGGTTGAACGGCTTCGTCAGCCACCCCGTGGCCCCGGCGGCCTTGGCCTCGCTCTTCTTCGAGTCGCTCGACTCGGTCGTGAGCATGAGGATCGGCGTGGACCGATAAGCCGCGTTCGCTCGCAGACTCTTGATGAGCGTGATGCCGTCCATGTTGGGCATGTTCAGATCGGTCATGAACAGGCTCACGGGCGGGGAGGCCGCGAGCTTGCTGAGCGCGTCGCGCCCGTCCACGCCTTCGAGGATCTGGAAGCCGGCCTTCACGAGCGTCGAGCTCACCATCTGCCGGACCATGCTCGAGTCATCGACAACCATCGCAACCTTGGGCATGCACGCCTCCCTCGAATAGCTCGAGGGGGTTAACGGTCACGGTCGGCCGAGCGTTTAGCCCCGAGGTGCAGATAATTCG
>JAEUKE010000308.1 GCA_016794345.1 Myxococcales bacterium | reverse complement strand
CTACCTGGTCCTCACGTACGTCCTCCGGAAGAACCTGCTCGAGCTGCCGGTCATCGCGGCAGGTGACAACCTCTCCTTCTTCCCGGTCGGGGAGCTCTTGCGTCGCGGCGGCGCGTTCTTCATCCGGCGGGACTTCCGCGGGGACCGCCTGTACGCCGCCGTGGTGGACGCGTACGTGCGGCGCCTGCTGCGCGACGGCTGGGCGATCGAGTTCTACCTCGAGGGGGGGCGCTCTCGAACGGGCCGTCTCCTCAGCCCGAAGCTCGGCCTCCTGAACCTCGTGGTGGACGCGGCGCTCTCGCTCGAGGGGCGGACCGTGTCGTTCGTCCCCGTGTCGATCAACTACGACCGCCTGATGGAGGATTTCGAGCTCGCCCGCGAGAAGGCCGGCGGCAAGAAGGAGCGGGAGAGCGCGAGATCGCTCCTCGCGGTGGCAGACGCGCTCAAAGACGACTACGGCCGCGTGTCGGTCTGCTTCGGCGATCCGATCGAGCTCGAGACGCTGCGCGCGGAGCTCGGCGTGCCTGCCGTGCCCTCTCCCGCCAAGCGCCGCGCGGTGACCAATCGCCTGGCCTCGCTCGTCATGCGGGGGATCCACGCTCACATGCTCGTCGGCGCCGGCGCGCTCGTCGCCACCGCGCTCCTCGACATGCAGGGCCGCGGGCTCTCGCAGCCCGAGCTCCTGTCGCGCTGCGCGCGGCTCTTCGCGACCGCGAGCCGCGCGGGCGCGCTGGCGTCACCCTCGCTCGTGCACGTCGACGGTCGGATCCGCGAGACCGCCATTCGCGACGCGGCCATCGCCTTCGTCCGCGGCGGGCTGCTCCGCGAGCACGTGCCCGACGACACCCTCGGTCGGGAGACGGAGGCCAAGAAGCGCGAGCCGCGTGGCACGAACGACGTCATCTACACCGTGCCGGAGGAGGCCCGCTCACGGCTCGACCTCGTGAAGGGCTGCGTCTTGCACTTCTTCGCGGATCGGGCGCTCGTGTCGCTCTCATTCCTGGGGGCGCGAGCGCGCACGGTCCCGCGCGCCCGTGTGAGGGACGACGCCGCGTCGCTCGGGCGCATGCTCGTCCACGAGCTCACGCACCTGAATGACGGCCCGCTCGAGGAGCGCATCGATCGCACGATCGACGACATGATCGCGGCGGGCGAGCTGTCGGCCGCTGGGGAATCGCTGGCGGTTGGACCGGGCAACGATCTCGCGGACGCGATGGTGCTGCTCTCGTCCCACGCGTCGCACCTGCTCCCGCTCATCGAGGTCCTGCGGATCGCGGCGCGCGCCGTGCGCGTCCTCTCGACCGAGCCGCTGGAAGAGAAGGTCCTCCTCAAGCGCGCGCTCTCGATCGGCGGGGAGATGTTCCTCGGAGGAGAGATCGATCGACGTGAGGCGCTCTCGGGGCCCGCGCTGTCCTCCGCGTTCGGCGCGTTCCTCGAGCGCGGCCTCCTCAAGCGCAACAAAGACCTGCTCGAGCCCGGCCCCGAAGGCGCGCCGGAGGCCGTGAAGCCGCTCGAAGCGCAGCTCGCTTCCATCGCGGCCGCCCCGCGCGTGGTGTGGCCCGCGGGGGGCGCATGAGGCGGCTCGCCTGTGTCGCGGCGCTGCTCGCACCGAGCCTGCTCGGCTGCATCGGCGCGCCCAGCCCGCTCGCGCCGCACCTGCGCGGCTCGGTCGGGCTCCCGCATCACGGCGTCGTGACCGAGGCGGTCGCCCTCCCCAAGAAAGGCGACGGCTACGTCCTCTATCGCGACGATGACGTCCGCTGGGGCTCCGCGCGGCTCGTCGGGGTCATCCAGCGCGCGGCCGCGGCCGTCGTCTCGTCCCGGCCCGGCGGAGCGCCGCTCGTCGTGGGCGACCTTTCCAAGCGATATGGCGGCCAGACGGAGCGGCACCGCTCGCACCGGAGCGGCCGCGACGTGGACCTCCTCTTCTACGTGACGACGCCGCGCGGCGTGCCCGTGCGCTCTCCCGGCTTCATCAAGTTCTCGACGGACGGGCTGGGCGCGACCGAGGGCAAGAAGGTCTACCGCTTCGACGTGGAGCGGAACTGGGAGCTGGTCCGCACGCTCCTCTCCGAGGAAGACGTGCAATGGCTCTTTGTCGCGCGGCCGGTGGAGGCTCTCCTCATCGAGCACGCGCTCGCCCTGGGCGAGCCGCTCGATCTCGTCTACCGCGCGGAGACCGTGATGCGTCAGCCGGGCGACGGCGCCCCGCACGACGACCATTTTCACGTCAGGCTCGCCTGCAGCCTCGACGAGATGGTGGCCGGCTGCGAGGGCGGGCCGCGCTGGCCCTGGCAGCCGGCGCTCGAGCCGCTCGCGCTGAGCGACGCCGAGCTCCTCGCGTCCTTGTTCGAGGAATGACCGGCCGCGTGAAGGACCCAGGCTTGCTCTTTCACGCCGACGCGGCCTCCGCGTGTGGCCTGCTCCCGGCCGGGCGCGAGCTCGATCTCGTCTACCTGGACCCGCCTTATGGCGTGGGCACCACGATGACCGCTCGCACGAAGCGCGGCGAGGCCCGGGGCAGGCGGCGCAAGGAGAGCGGCCCGGACGCGTACGATGACGACCTGCCGATCGAGGCATTGGTGGAGATGGTCGCGGGCGCGGCGGCCGCCATCAAAGAGAAGATGGCGCCACACGCGGCGCTCTTCGTGCACCTGGACCAGCGCGCCGTCCACGAGGCGAAGGTCGCGCTCGACCGCGTCTTCGGCCGAGGTGCCTTCGCCGGGGAGATCATCTGGGAGCCTGGCAATGGCGCGCGTGGCCGCGGCGTCCCGACGACCCATCAGACCATCCTCATCTTCGCGCGCCGTCCGGCCGACCGGAAGCTCCTCCGCTGGGACTCACGATCACCCCTTCTGCGCGAGCCCTACGCCGAGACCAGTCTCTCCATGCATTTCACGAAGCGCGACGAGTCCGGCCGGCTCTACCGCGAGCGAACGATCGGCGAGAAGACGTATCGCTACTACGCCGACGAAGGCCGAAGAATGGGCAGCGTCTGGACGGACATTCCGGCCATGTCCGCCAATACACCGCTCTTCCAGGAAGGCACCGGCTACCCCACGCAGAAGCCGATCCGCCTCCTCGAGCGAATCGTCGTCGCCGCCAGCGAGCCCGGCGAGACCGTCGCCGATTTCATGTGCGGCAGCGGCACGACGCTCGTCGCCGCCGCGAGGCACGGGCGCCGGTTCATCGGCGGCGACCGGAGCGAGGTCGCGATCGAGACGACGAAGCGCCGGCTGGAGGGGGAGGGGATTCCGGTGCTGATCGTCGAGCGGACGAGCTGAGCGCATTGGCCGCGACGTAACGCGACATTTGTTATGGTGTAGGGGGGGGGTCGCACCTATTTCGCTGCCACGACCGTGGCCGTCTTGCAGGTCGGCGAATCGATCGTATCGTATGCCGTCCGACGGGCGACGCAGATGCCCGAGGAGGAGGGTGGGACGTGACGAGGAGGGAGCCGGGGAGGCCCATTCCGAGCGGAATGAGCGTCCTCGATACGCAGCGTCGGAGCGCCGGAGCGGTGCTCACACCGAAAGGAGCGTGGGGGATGTCGAGGAAGGACTCGAGCTGCGTCTTCGACGAGTTCATCGTCGGGACGGGTGTTGTCTACACGTCACCAGAGTTCAATGAGATCCTCGCGCGGCACGAGCGGGTTGCGTTTCAGGTCATCGTGGATCAAGTGACCGGCACGACACCGACCTTCACGTTGCAGCAAGAGCACTCGTCGGACCAGAGGAACTGGTCGTTCAAGAACGGAACGGCGGAGATTCTTCCCGCCAGCATCAGCGCCACGGCGACCACGGTGCTCTCCGGATACGAGCTCGGCACGAACCCGTCGCACGGCTATGTCCGGTTGCGGCTTCAGCTCGCGGGCACGTCGCCGCAGGCCCACGTGAAGATTTGGGTGACCGGCCGAGACCTTCTCTAAGGGAGCGCGCGATGAAACAGTTCTGCGAGCAAGTCTTCGAGGACTTCATCGTCGGTACGGCAGTCGTCTTCACGAGCCCCGTGTTCGAAGAACGGATGGGGCTCTCCGATCGGTTGGCCATCCAGGTCGTGGCCGACCAGGTTACGGGCACGACCCCCTCCTTGACCGTTCAAGTGGAGCACGGGTCGGATGGTCGCAACTGGGCCGCAAAAAACGGCTCCGCGGAGATCAACGCAGCGACGCTGAGTGCCACGATCACGAATAACCTGACAGGGGTCGAGCCCGGTACGAACCCGAGCCACGGCCGCGTTCGGCTTCGGATCGCGCTCGCCGGTACGAACCCTCAAGCGAACGTGAAGATCTATGTGACCGGGCGCGACCGCGTACCGTGACGAAGGTGCCATGGCCACCCTGGTGATCGCCGAGACACGTGAGATCGTGGAGTACGGACAGCCTGAAGAGCCGGCGGAGCCGATCAGCCTGGTCGTCTTCGATGACAGGCTCACCTCGGGCTCGGCGGCGTATACCTCGGCCGACTTCAACGTGTTGCTCGCGACCTACTCCAGGCTGCGACTGCAAGCGCTCGTGGACCAGGTGTCGGGGACCAGCCCCACGCTGACCGTGCAGGTCGAGCACGCCGCGGACGACCGCAACTTCGTCTCGCTCAACACAACCGCCGAGATCAACGCTGCTGGCCTCACCGTCGGCGGCGTGACGAACATCGTCTCGACGGGTGTGCTCGGAGCTCGGGCGATGCACGGCACCACGCGCCTGCGGGTCCAGCTGGGTGGAACAGCACCCCAGGCGTACGTGAAGCTGTGGGTGACGGCGCGCCCAGGGGTATGAGCGCGGTCGTGGGCCGGCCGTGTCAGAGGTTCGAGAGCCTGCCGTGAACACGTAGGGGAGGCCGATGTGGCACGTCGCTTCGTAGAGCTCGTGTTCGATGACTTCGTGGTGGGCAGGACCGCGGTGTTCACGCCCAGTCGATTCGATCTGCTCTTGGGATCGGTCAGCCGCTTCGCCCTGCACCTCGTGGCCGATCGGGTGTCGGGCACGGGACCGGGCGTGTCGGTGCAAGCCCAGCACAGCACCGACGGGCGAATCCTCAGCCCGATGCTCGTGGGGGGCGGGTCCGAGATCCCGACCACGCCGCTCTCGACCACCTCGACGACATCGATCACCGGATATGTGGACTACCCCGCCGGTGCGCTTCGACGCGTGCGGCTGCAGATCTTGCTCGATGGGACCAACCCCGTAGCCCGGATCAAGCTCTACGCGACCGGGCGAGACCGGCCCTGATGAGGTACCCGTGGCGATCTTCCTCTTTGGGCTGAGCCAGCAGGACTTGCAGCTTCGTTTCCTCGAGTACGGTGGGCTTGGGGGGCCGTGGCGTCTGGTGTCGCTGTCCGCCTACGGCGACCCTGAGAACCCGGAGTACGCTGCCATCTGGCACCATGATCCTGGTCACCCCACCCAGGCCCTCGCGCTCCGCGTGAAGGCGGGTGAGCTGGGCGTGATCGAGGAGATGTGGAACACTTACGGCATGCTTCCCACCGTGGTGACGGCCGTCTACGGGCCCGCGGCGCCGGGAAGCGACTACGATATCGAAGGATCCAACGTCCGGTGGAACTTCGTCTTCGAGAAGAGCCCGCAACTCTACTCGGACATGCAGTTCTTCCACTGGGTGCCCTACGACACGCTGTATCAAGCGCAGCGAGCCCGACTGCCCGGCGTCCCTTTTCAGGGCTCAATTTTCGGTGGCGAATCCACAGCGCCCGATCGAGATATCGTGAGCTTCGACGTGATCCGAACGGAATCGGGCACGACCGTCTACACCGGCTTGCTCTACCCCAAAACGACGCCGCCAGTGGGCACCGGCTTGAACACGGTGAACGTGACGAACCCACCAGGTAGCGCGACCTGGGAGAATCACAGCGACACGCGCGCGCTGCGGAGCGGCTGGGCGCGCCCTGAGCTCGCTGTCCCTCATCCGGTCGGCGTTGACGGCGAGCGCACCGTCGTAACGCAGTGGAGAGACGACGTGCTCGGGTCGTGGCCGTCGAACATGGCCGACGGGAGCTTCACGGGCGGCGCCGTTGTCGTCGGACCCTTCGGGCTCTGGAACATCCAGGGAGCGCACGACGACATGACCGCAAAGGGATACCTCCCGTATCGAATCGCAGTCTCAGGCAGCTGGAGCGAAGCCCGGGTGTGCATCGTGTACGCGCGGTCCACCGTGCCCTTGGAGCGGAAGTTCGTCGTCGTCGACGCGCGAGATTCGAGCCCTCCGCTTCGGATTGGTGGGCAGGTCAAGAGCGCAGCGAGACATCGGCTCTTCGACCTGCTCGCGTCGCGCCAACAAGGCGATTGGCACACGAGAGCCGAGGCACGTGGGATGAGCCGCGTCGAGCACTCCGGCCCGCCGGCTCGAGGGGGCACCGACAGGCGCATCGCTGCCCGCCAGGGGTTTCACGGTCGCTTGCCGAGACCCGAAGCCTTGTCGACAGGCCAGCGTCACTCGCCTGACCTGTTCGACGACGTTTATCCGGCGGGGGGGACAGCTTCGAGCGATGCTTTTGGTGGGAGTGGCAGTGCTTCGGCGGAAAGCGCACAGGGGCAAGGCGTCGGGTTCAATCGTTACCACATTCTGGACGAGTGGGTACGTGAGCACATGGAGCGAACGGGGGCGCGAGCGGCTCAGCTCGCGATCGCCAGAGGTGGTCGGTTGGTCGTGAGTCGCGCGTACACGTCGGCGGAGCACAACTATCCGGTTACCCAGCCATCCCATCTTTTCGGGGTGGCCAGCGTCTCCAAAGGGTTAACAGGAATGGCCGCTGCCAGTGAGTTCTTCGGCAATGGTGAAATTGCTGGGCTGCTTCAGGGTCTGGGTGAGGTCTTTCAGATCCCTTCTGCCGTGAACTTGGAAGTGCAAGCAAGGCTACAAGACACGCCGCTCTATCTTCTCATGCAGCATCGCGCCGGGTGGCCCGTCGACGTCGACAATAGCCTGATTGCATGGACCGCGCGAGGAGTACCACCGCCACCGCTGCCAGGTGACATGCTGTTGTTTGTGCAACAGACGCCCGACAATTTCATCCTCCCCGGCTCTCCCGGCAGTCACCCATTCAAGTACGGCGGCGTCGGCGTAAGGGCGCTATCGGAAGCCATTAGCCGAAAAAAGGGCGCCCCGTTCGGAAATAACTACGAGGCAGCCATGCGCGATTGGTGGCAGCTCGATGAATCAAAGGCACGGGCTCGCCTGCCCACGCCAGCGCAATGTGCTCTGGCCAACATCGTGCCAATGCACTCCCTCGTGATCGGGTTGTCGAGTGTGGCCACTCAGAACGGTCCGACGCTCCGGGTACCGTTGGCCTACGGTGGCTATCCAGCGTTTGCTCTTGCCGCCGGTGGCTGGTGCATGAGTGCTGCGACAGTTGTTCGTATCCTCTCTGGTATGGATCCGTCGTGTGCCCTTGTTCCATCACTTGTGCCGTCTCCAGCAGTTCAGCTGATGTTGAATGGACTAGGTGGACCCAACACTCACGACTACGGCCCTGGTCTGTTTCAGCCCATCTCCTTCTCGCCGCCTGTTCTGTATCACAGCGGGTCTGCTGATGGCGTTTATTCTGCTGCTGGGATTACGTTTCGCGGATACTCAGCCTATCCGTCGCCAGCCGCTCCAACCTTCTGCTTCGCCTATCACCAGAATCGCGACGTGGGGGACCCAACCCCTTCGGTTCTGCCAGCCACCTTCGACGCTCTGTCCAAGGTGGTCGAAGACGCCTATGGTTGGGAGAGCGATGACTTGTTCGCGATGGATTAAGTCCCGATCAGCTATGAGAAAGGAGCGTTCTTGGTCGCTGCAGCATCCTCCCCGCCACGGTCGAGCGCACCCGCCGTTGGCGCGAAGGCGACCGAGGTGCTTCGGCCGAGCTCAAGAGCAGCGAAGCATCCTCGAAGCTCCGGCCTATCCCAAGTAACGCACTGCCTTGCCCGAGAGCTTCCTAGCCGAAAACAAATGATGGCTCGGTCTGTGCGGGCCAGTCGCTGGGGTGCGAAAGTACAGGGCTCTCCGCCTCCTGGAACGAGTGTTGTCAGATGGTTGACCCATCTCAGCTCCGGTTTGCCAATCCAATGGATCGCGAAGCCGCATTGTGCGGTGCTGGGAGCGATACTCGCGGCATGCACGGGGTCGCAGCCGTCATCCGTTTGCCCTGGCGATTGCGCGGGTCAAGCGGGCGCAGGGGGGGGCGGCGGTGCCGCTTCTGATTGTCCGCTTCGCAACAACAACGAGATGGAGGTCGTCGACATCTCAGTCGTTGGCGGCCTGGTGGCGGTCGTTACCGCTTCGGGTGACGTGCTCTGTTGGGGCGACGATCAGACACAACAGTGTGGAAAATCCTACTTTCTGACACCGGCGCGTTCCGCGGCACAGCCGTGCGTGCGGCGTGTCGAGTTGGGCTTTCCGATGGCGGTTGGGCTTCGCTGGGATGATACCGCGGCGATGTGGGGCATCGAACGCCACCATGCCGCGGGAGACGGAGAAGCCCCGGGGCCGGAGTTCGGCGCGTCGATAACTCTGGATCTACCTGGCAGGGTCCGCGATGTCGCTTCCGGATTGCCGAATGTGGCCCTGCTGGAAGACGGCTCACTTTATGTCTGGGGCGATGTGCCGATCTCGCCAGCGAATGGGGAGTGGGTGCAGTTCCCATCCCCGGAGCCCCTGCCAACGCCGGCACCGGTGAGACAAGTTGGGGAGGGCGGGCGGTGCTTCTCAACCACCACGAGCGAGGCTTTCTGCTTCGGGTCCAACAGTCTGGGAATTCTTGGCATGGACGACCCCGACGCCGGATCGCTCGCTCCTGTGAAGATTGGGGTCGCAGATGTGAAAAAAGTATCAGAGGGGCCCTATCACGCGTGCGCGCTGCGTGTGAATGGGGAGGTATGGTGTTGGGGCACCAACTACTTTGGCGCAATTGGATTGGCCTACCCGGAAGTCAAGTGGTCGCCCCAGCCGCAGCAGGTTCAAGGAATTCCTCCTGCGGTTGAGGTGTTCGCTGGTGAAACAGGGAGCTGTGCTCTCGACGCGCAAGGAAGGGCGTGGTGTTGGAGTGCCGACCCGGGCACCTTCGGGGTCGAGGCACTCCCCCCCGTGATCTGGCGAAACGACTTGCGCTTCAGGAAGATCGGACTCGGCAGCGTCTTTGCGTGTGGTTTGGTCGAGGACGGTCGGGTGTGGTGCGAAGGCTTCGAGCAGGGGTTGTGCGCCGGTTGCTTTATGACGGTTTCGACGGCCGAAGACGAGCCATAAGCGATCCGTTCCTTTCGGTGAGTGTCAATGGAGTTGTCTACCCCGTTGTTGATTCGATGGTGTTGCAATGGGCGTGATCCGCGTCTCCTGTTTCGCGGGGTTGAGGTACACAGCGCCGACGGGCGTCCAGTTGCGGGTGTGGCCGGTCCAGCGACGCGGCTCTCGCTTGCGCGCTGCGCGGTAGACCGCGTGCCGCTGTGCGAGAATCGCCGCGTCTC
>JAEUKE010000274.1 GCA_016794345.1 Myxococcales bacterium | reverse complement strand
CGCGCCCGGGAGCGCGGGGAGACGCACGGGTTCATCAAGGTGCTGGTCGACGCCGACTCGAGCCAGGTCCTCGGGGCGTCGATCCTCGGCATCGAGGGCGACGAGGTGGTTCACCTCCTGGCGGACGTGATGTATGCCCGCGCTCCGTTCACGACGATCTCCCGGGCCGTCCACGCCCACCCCACGGTGAGCGAGCTCGTCCCCACGACCCTGCAAGACCTCCACCCTCTCCCCCGGGTACCCGCTTGACAAGGTCCGTGCCCGGAGTATGGTGCGCCTCCCATTTTCGGCGGGGCCCCAAAGCCCTGCAGAGCAGCATTCCCCCGAGAGCTTCATGCCCACGATCAGCCAGCTCATCCGTCAAGGCCGCGAGGCAAGCGTCTGGAAGACCGCTTCGCCCGCCCTCAAGTCGTGCCCGCAACGGCGCGGCGTCTGCGTCCGCGTGTACACCACCACGCCGAAGAAGCCGAACTCGGCGCTTCGAAAGGTGTGCCGCGTCCGCCTGACGAACCAGATGGAAGTGACGAGCTACATCCCGGGCGAGGGCCACAACCTGCAGGAGCACTCGGTCGTCCTCATCCGCGGTGGCCGCGTGAAGGACCTGCCCGGCGTGCGCTACCACGTCGTTCGCGGCACGCTCGACGCCTCGGGCGCGGCGGGCCCCAGCTCGACGAACAAGGCCACGCGCAACCGCAAGCGTTCCAAGTACGGCGTCAAGCGCCCCAAGTCCTGATCCGAGCGAGTCGAGAAGCCCATGCCCCGTAGAAGAGAAGTTCCGAAGCGCCGCATCATCCCGGACCCGAAGTTCAAGGATAAGCTGGTCGCCAAGTTCACAAACAGCATCATGCTGGGCGGCAAGAAGGCGACCGCAGAGGGCATCCTCTACGGCGCGTTCGACGTCATCAAGGACCGCTTCAAGGAGGAGCCGATCGAGGTCTTCCGCAAGGCGCTCGACAACGTCAAGCCGAAGCTCGAGGTGAAGAGCCGCCGCGTCGGCGGTGCGACCTACCAGGTCCCCGTCGAGGTTCGCCCGGAGCGGCGCGTCGCCCTCGCCATGCGCTGGCTCGTCACCTACTCCCGCTCGCGCGGCGAGAAGACGATGATGGAGCGCCTGGCCGCCGAGCTGGTGGACGCCGCCCAGAACCGCGGCAACGCGGTGAAGAAGAAGGAAGACACCCACAAGATGGCGGAAGCGAACAAGGCGTTCGCTCACTACCGCTGGTGATCTTCGGCTGAGACGAGCCCCGCTCGTCCCGCGCCCCCCTCGCCCAGGTGAGGGGGGCGTCGTCTTTTTCATTCCCGAGCTCCTCGAACGGTCGTGGGTTAACCCCGCCCTGTTCCGAGCCGTATCCCTGCTCGAGGGCTGTGGGTCCGCCCTCCGAGAGAGGAGGTAGGCATGGAGAAGCAGAAGATCCTCGCGATCGACGACCAGCCTGCGTTCCTCGACGCGGTCGGCCGGATGCTCACCCACCTCGGCTTCGAGCCCGTCCTGGCGACCTCGGCGCGCGACGGCCTCGAGAAGCTCCAGAAGAGCGGCTGCGCGGTGATGCTCCTCGATCTGATGATGCCCGACATCCCCGGGCAGGCCGTGCTCCGTGAGCTCAACCGGGCGCACTGCCCGGTGCCCGTCGTGGCCATGAGCGGGAGCGGAACGGTCGACGACGTCATCCTCGCGTTCCGCGAGCACGCGACCGACTTCCTGCGCAAGCCGTTTGCGCTCGAGCAGCTCTC
>JAEUKE010000260.1 GCA_016794345.1 Myxococcales bacterium | reverse complement strand
CTCCTGCTCGCTGTGGCCGTGGGCTTCGTTGGCGATACCGTCGAGGACGCGCTCGCGGTCGGCGTCGGTCTGCAAGCGACCGAGGCACCAGAGGCCGGCGTTGCTGAGGGCGCGGTAGTCGAGATCCATGGGGTTCTGCGTCGCGATGAGGACACCGACGCCGTAGGCGCGGGCTTGTTTCATGAGCGCGACGAGCGGGCGCTTGGTGGGCGGCGACGCCGGGTGCGGTGGGAGGAAGCCGTAGACCTCGTCGAAGACGACGAGCGCCTTCAATCGTTGGGTGCCGGGCAGGCTGCGCACCCAGGTGAGCACCTCCTCCAGGACGACGCCGAGGACGAGGGCGCGCTCGTCATCGTCGAGGTGGGCCACGCTGAGGACCGTCGCGGGCGTGCGGCCTTCGATCGGGGCCATCCATGCGGCGACGTCGAGCGTGACTCCCTGCCGCCAGCTCGCGAACGTCGGCGACGCGAGGAGTGTGTTGAGCGCGGCAGCGAGCTCACGCCGCGATCGTTTGTTGATGAACGCGTCGACCGAGAGCGCGCCGATGGACTCGACCGGCGCGTCCACGATCTCCGGCAGGAGCGCGCCGATATCCGCTGGCTGCCCGGCCGCGAGCCTTCGCTCGGCGAGCACGGCGAGGAGCACGTGCTCTCGGCTCCGCGCCGGATCCGGATCGCGCCCGAGCAGGCGCAAGATGAGCGAGATGGCGGCCGAGAGCGCGGCTCGTGCGCCCTCCACGTCGGTGTCCCAGCGCGCCGAGCGTCGCTCGAGCGCGGAGAGCACGTGCAAGAGCTCTCCCGCGTCCGCGCCCGGCGTGATGACGCGCACGTGTGTGCGGCGATGAAAGTCGAGCAAGTCCTCGAGCCCGAGGCCGTAGCCCTCGAGCCCTCTGCGCCGCTCCTCCGCGAGGCGCGCCGCGAGCGCGGCGTCTGCGCTCGGATCGTGTTGCGCTGCCTCGACCCAGGGCGCGACCGAGGCGGCGTCGAATGAGGGAAACGCGAGCAGCAGGTTCGGCAAGTCGCCCTTCACGTCGATCACGAGCACCGGAACCGACGCGCGGAGCGCCTCCTCCACCAGCACGGTGACGAGGCCCGTCTTGCCGCTCCCTGTCATACCCACCACCGCGCCATGCGTGACGAGGTGATTGGCAGGCAGCCGGAGCGGAGACGGCTCACCATGGCCGCTCAACGGCCGCTGCACGCCGACGTGGAGCGTCGGGCTCATTTCTGCGGCTCGAGCGGAGAGCTACCGGGCATGCCGATCGCCGCCGAGCCATTCGTCGGCGCGGGCGTGGCGCCGGGCGCGGGTGGCGTCACGATGCTGCCACCGTTGCCGGGCGGCGCGATCGGCTGCGGCTCGGGCCTCTCGGTGCGCTGCTTGTTGCGACCGCCGAACACCGTAGGGAAGATCGTATTGGCGTCGTCTTCGTGCCAGCGAAGGTACGTCACGATCCGGCGCACCTCGTCGTGGGCCCGCGCGAACAGCGTGAACGCGCGCTGCCGCCACTCCGCCTGTTGCACCGAGCCCTTCGGGCTCTGCTCCCGGGTCCCGACGGCTGCGAGCAAGCGCTTCGCCTGAAGCTCCGCCGTGTCGAGGTCCTCGAGCGTCACCGCCGTGCGGCCTTCAATCTTGGACCAGTTGTTTCGCAGGACGCTGCAGAGCAGGAGCACGTCCTTCGTGAGGTTCTTGTAGCCCGACGCGCCGCTCATCTCCGTCGCGCGGAACTCCACCAGGTTGCGCGCCTCGAGCGCGGTCACGTCCTTGAAGAGTAGATCGCGCGTCACGGTGAGCTCCGCGCTCAGCTCGTCGATCGGCTCCGCCGGCGCGGTCGACGCCTGGAACTCCGCTTGCGCGTGCATGAGCGCCATGGCGTACGTCTCGAGCATGTCCAGGTTGCGGAGGTCGAAGCCGCTCACCTCCGCCACGATCTTCGCGCGCAACGGCATCACCTTCGGCAAGCAACCGATGGTCGTCGCGACCGTGGAGGCGACGTCGAGGTTGAGGGTCAGCAGCTGCTCGCGGGGGATGGCCTGCATCTCCCCTTGTATGGCCTCGTAAGCATGACGGAACCGCTCAGCTTGAGCGGGATTCGTGGAACCAGGTGACGACATCGACATGACAAACCTCGTCGGCGGCGCGCGTGTGCGCCGCACCAGACCGTGCGTGAACGACAGCCGACGCCGCGCCCCTCGCGGCTCGGAGCCAGGCCCCGTTTCGTCGCTGTCGATCTGTTATCGGGGGCTGCCGCCGAATGTCTGACGACTTTCTTTGGCAAAGGGGGGTCGACCCCTCCTCTCGACTGATCGCGTCATGAAAGGAGGGGGTAAACCCCTCCCGCTCGACTTGCCGCGTCATGAAAGGGAGGGGTCAACCCCTTCCGGCAACTTGCTGCGTCATGAAAGGAGGGGGTAAACCCCTCCCGCTCGACTTGCCGCGTCATGAAGGAAGGGGTCGACCCCTTCCGCGCCGTCGCACGCGTCATCCACGCTGTGGGGCATCCCCTGCCTCGAAAACGGGCCTTTGCTCGCGAGAAGGGACCGGCCCTCCCGAAGCTCTTCTGGCCCTTCGGTGTCCTCGTCGCGGCGCTCGTCGCGACAACCAATTCGTCCGAGCCGAGCACCACGCCGGCTCCGAAGCCTTGGGAGAGGTCCATGTCCTTCACGCCCGTTCCGGCGCGACGCGCCCCCGTTTGTCCTTCGAGCCACCCCTGCACCTCCACGCACATCGCCGGCTACCCCGCCGAGCGCCTCCGAGCCGAGCTCCGCGCCGTCGCCCGCCACGTCGCCCGCCGGCACAACACCCGCGCCGACCTCGACGACCTCGTCCAGATCGGTCTCCTCACCGCGTGCGCCCTCGCCTCCCGCTTCGACCCCGCCCGCGGCACCACCTTCCTCACCTTCGTCTATCGCCGCGCCGCGGGCGCCATGATCGACGCCTGCCGCCGCGAGCGCCACCTCGTTGGGCCGAGCGTCGACATCGACGCCTGCGAGATCGGCGCCGGCAGCGCCGAGGACGACATCCTCGAAGA
>JAEUKE010000256.1 GCA_016794345.1 Myxococcales bacterium | reverse complement strand
GGGCCGGGGACGATGAGCACGCCGTCCAGCGACAAGAAGCCGTTCTGCACGGTGCCGCTGAAGTCGATCGAGCCGAGCGTGGCGGTCACCATGCCGCCGTCGCAAGGATATTGAATGGTCCCGGTGGAGCCGGCTTCGACCGGGAAGTCGATGCAGTTGGGGTTGGACGGCGTCGAGCCGGTGACGAGGAGCGTGGGCTGGCAGTCACCAAAATCGCAGTCGGAGTCGATCTCGCCGTTGCAGTTGTCGTCGACGCCGTTGCACGTCTCGAGGTTGTTCGGGCCCTGCGTGCAGCCGTTGCAGGTCATCACGTCGTCGCTGCACACGTCCGTGTCGGGGCCGTCGCACGCGAGGCCCAGCCCGAAGCCGTTGTCGATGGTGCCGTCGCAGTCATCGTCGAGGGCGTTGCACTGCTCCACGAAGGGCCCGACGTCGTTGCAGGGACCGAACACGCCGTCCTGGCAGACGCGTGTTCCGGCCACACACTCGCCCACGTCCGTGCCGCAGATCTCGGTGGTGCCGTTCACGCAGGGCGGCATCGGCTCCGAGCCGCCGCCCCCGTTGCCGCCGGCGCTCGTGCTCGTGCTCGTGGTCGGCCCTGCGCCGCTCCCCTGCCCGCCGCCGCCGTCGGCGCCGGCGCCGTCGTCCTCGTCCATCCCGGGGAGGCCGCTGCGCGCGCCACACGCGTGATTGAGCGAGAGCACGGAGAGCAGCGTGGTTGCCGAGAGCAGCCGACCGGACCGCGACATGGGCCCATCTGAGCCTCGCGTGGCGCGTGCGCCAAGTCAAAAGTCCTCGCCGGCTTGCAACCTCGGGGGCGCTCACCTACGAGCTTTGGCCATGAGCCACGCACGCCGCCTCGCCCCCGCGCTCGCCGCGATCGTCTTCGGATGCTCGCCGGCCGCGACGAACCCCGAGCGCCAGGAGCTGCCCGATCTGGGCACGGCGACCCCCAACACGTCTGCGTCCGCGGTCGCCAAGCGCCCGGAGCCGCCGCCGCCGGTCTGGGAGAACCCCGGCGGGATGTGGATGCCCTCGCAGCTCGCCGCGCAGGCCGACACGCTGAAGAAGATCGGCTTCGAGATCGACCCGTCCGCGCTCACCAAGCCGATGGAGTTCCCGCTCGGCGCCATCGTGTCGCTCGGGGGCTGCTCGGCGAGCTTCGTCTCGCCCGACGGGCTCATCATCACGAACCACCACTGCGTGACCGGCGCGCTGCAGTTCAACTCGAAGCCCGACCAGAACCTCATCCGCGACGGCTACCTGGCCAAATCGCGCGCGGACGAGAAGTCCGCGGGGCCGGCGGCGCGCGTGTTCGTCACGCAGGCCTTCCGGGACGTGACGAAGGAGGTGCGCGACGGCCTCGAGGGCATGAAAGACGACCTCGCGCGGTACCAGGCGATCGAGGACCGCCAGAAGAAGCTGGTCTCGGAATGCGAGAAGGGCAAAGACGGGATCCGCTGCTCTGTCGTCTCCTACTTCGGCGCCGGTCAGTTCACGCTCATCGAGCAGCTCGAGATCCGCGACGTGCGCCTCGTCTACGCGCCGCCGGAGGGCATCGGCAACTACGGCGGCGAGACCGACAACTGGCGCTGGCCGCGCCACACCGGCGACTTCGCCTTCTATCGCGCCTACGTCGGCAAAGACGGCAAGCCAGCCGACTTCGCGGACGGCAACACGCCCTATCGCCCGCCGCACGTCCTTCGCCTCGCGAAGAAGCAGCTCTCCCCCGGGGACGCGGTGCTCGTCGCCGGCTACCCGGCGCGCACCAACCGCCTGACGACCGCCGCCGAGGTGAAGGAGGCCGTCGAATACGAGCTGCCGTACACGATCGACTTCTGCCAGGTGTACCTGGCCGAGCTCGAGAAGATCGCGAAGACCGACAAGGACCTCGCGATCAAGGCGGAGACGTTCATCCGCGGGCTCGCCAACTGGCTCACGAACAACAAGGGTCAGCTCGAGGGCCTGACGAAGGACGGCCTGCTCAAGAAGAAGCAGGAGTCCGAGGCGGAGCTCGAGAAGTGGATCGCCGAGAAGCCCGAGCGCAAGGCGAAATACGAGGGCGCCATCGCCAAGGTGGAGAAGACCTTCAACGAGAGCCGCAAGACGAAGGAGGCGGACGCCTCCGTCCGCGAGCTCATGCGCATGGTTCGCCTCTTCAGCGCCGCACACACCGTGGTGCGCAACGCGGAGGAGCGCGCCAAGCCCGACGCGCAGCGCGACCCCGACTTCCAGGACCGCAACCAGAAGCGCATCGAGCAGAGCCTCGTGCAGCTCTCGAAGAGCTACGCGCCCGCGCTCGACAAGGCCATGCTCAAGCTGGTGCTCGTGCGCGAGCTGAAGCTCCCGAAGGAGAAGCGCGCCGGGATCGCCGAGGCCTTGCTCGGCAAGCCGAAGGACCCGAAGGCGGCGGAGCCCTACTCGGCAGCCGACATCGACAAGGCTATTGAAGACCTCTACGCGAAGACCACGCTCGGCGATGAGGCGACGCGCGTGAAGCTCCTCACGAACGGAAAGCTCGCCGACCTCAAGAAGAGCACCGATCCGATCGTGAAGCTCGCCTTCACGCTCCGCGCGAAGACCAAGGCCTACGAGGAGCGCGCCAAGCGGCTCGAGGGCGCCATGGCGCTGGTTCGCCCGGCGTTCGTCGAGGCGATGCGCGACAAGGCGGGCGGCCTCCTCGCGCCGGACGCGAACCGCACCCTGCGCGTCACCTTCGGGACCGTGCGCGGGTATTCGCCCAAGCCGGGCACGCCGCTCTACTACCCGTTCACGACGCTCTCCGAGGTCGTGAAGAAGAACACGGGCGAGGGCGAGTTCGAGGCCCCCAAGGCGCTCCTCGAGGCCGCAGCCAAGAAGAAGGTCGGACCGTACTTCGACGAACGGCTCGGTGACGTGCCGGTCGACTTCCTGACCGATCTCGACATCACCGGCGGCAACTCGGGCTCGGCCACGCTCAACGGCCGCGGGGAGCTCGTGGGCCTCGCCTTCGACGGCAACTACGAGTCGATGGCGAGCGACTGGCTCTTCATCCCGAGCATCACGCGGTCCATCCACGTCGACCTGCGCTACATCCTCTGGGTGATGGACGCCGTGAGCGGCGCCGACCACCTGATGAAAGAAATGGGCGTCGAGCCCGCCATCCCGAACTGAGCGTGGGCGCCATCCGTCGCCGCGCCGTCCTCGTCGGGCTCGCGGCAGCCGCGCTCGGCTGCCGCGAGGTGCCGCCCCCGATCCCCGAAGCGCCCGGGCCGAAAGAGCCCGGCCAGGCGGGCGAGAGCGGCCGCGCCGAGCTCCTCGCCGGCCACTTGCTGGTCACGCTGCCTGCCGGCGCCATCGACGAGCCGCGGCGGACGTCGATCATGGCGGCGCCTCAATCGACCACCGACGAATCGCGCGTGGTGCTCGAGGGCGGCGGACCGGATGGGCTCGCGCGCTTCGTCATGATGGCCTCGGAGCTCTACCTGCTCGGCTCCGGCGATCTGCGCGCGGACGCGTCGCGGCTCGTGGCGCGCGGCGAGCGTGTCGTGGAGCTGGGCGACGCGAAGGTCCCCCTTTTCGTCATCGAGCCGACGGCCGAGCCCTTACCTGACAGACCTGTCTTCGTCCTCGGCGCCGTCGTCGGGAGCCCCGACGGCAGCCTGCAAGAGGTCACCTTCTTCATCTTGCCGGAGATGCTCGAACAGCGGGCCGAATACGCGGACCGCGCGCGCGCCATCGTCAAGACGCTCGCCGCCGGCCCCCGCAAGCTCGAGGCGAGAGGCGGGCCGGCGTCCTTCGGCAAGACGCTCGAGGCGGACCTACCCCCGGGCTTCCTCGTCACCAGCCAGCCCGGGCCGGATTTCGAGGTCTACCGCGCGCGCAAGCTCACCAAGGCCGGTGACCGCGGCGCCACGCTCGGCATCTACCTGGGGGGCCACCCCGCCCTGCAACACACCCAGGCCGCGCGCGACGGCGGCCCCGAGCCGCCCGCAACCTCGGAGGACGGCACGCTGCTCGAGCAGAAGACCACGTGGGTCGTTTGGACCACCAAGGAAGGCGTGAAGGTCAAGGAGACCGTCCTGAAGCTCGGCGAGCACGAGGCGGTGCACGTCTTCGCCCTCGCCGGCACCGACGAAGACCTCGCGACCCTGATGAAGATCGCGAGCTCCTTGCGGCGGGCCTAGACGCTGGTGAAGTCGACGCGCTCGGTCTCGCCGTCCGTGAGGGAGCGGCCTTCGACGACGGCGCGCAAGAGGTCCATCGGCGTGATGATGCCGACGATGGTCCCGTCGGCGCCGACGACCAGCGCTCGATGAATGCGCTCGCTCACCATGAGCCGCGCGGCGGCGATCGCCGGGTCCTCCGCGCGCACGCCGAAGAGGACCTTGGTCGCGCGATCGAGGACGCTCATCTCGTCCTTCTGCCAGGATGAGAGCCCGGCGAGATCCGAGAGGGAGAGCATGCCGAGGAGCTTGCCCTGCGCGCCGACGACGGGCGCTCCGCTGATGCGCTTCGACGCGAGGAGCTGCTCCGCTTCGGTGAGCGTGGCGGTGGACTCGATGGGGGAGACGGGTGAGGACATCACGTCCTTCACGCGGACGACGTGCATCATCGCCAGCTTGGACATCGGGCTCAGCCCTTGTCCTCTTGCTTCGGGGGCGGCTCGGAGGCGGGCGCCTCGGGACCGAGCGAGCCGCGTTCGTGGAAGAACTGCTCCTCGGCGGAGATCCCGTCGAGCTCGTTCTCGATCTCCTTCTCCTCCTTGTCGCTCTCGGCCGTCATCTTGCCCAAGACAGCGCCGGCCACGGCGCCGATCGCCGCGCCAGCCGCCATGCCCACAGGCCCCCCCAGCACGCCGAGCGCGGCGCCGGCCGCAGCGCCCGCGACCGCATCGATCGCTTCGGCAGCGACGACGTTGCGCGTGCTTTGCGCGCCGACCAGCTCCTCGAGCTTCTTATCTTCGGGCTTCGTTCCCATACGGGATGCGCTGTGCATCCCGCATGCCACGTCATCCGACGACGATCCGCACGAGCTCGTCGAGGTGCACGCGGGGCGCGTCGAGCGCGTGCTCGGCGGCGCGAAGCAACGCGTCGCGCGAGGCGTCCGCGACCGAGGGGTACCAGACGGGGCTGGCCACGACGAGGAGGCGCCAGGCCAAGAACGGCGCGAGGACGTCGAGCACCTCGTCGTCGCCGGTCGACTCGAGGTAGGCGGTCCAGAAGGCGTGCCAGAGCACGCCCACGCCCTCCTTCCATGACGCCTTGTCGAGCGCGCCGCCGAAGAGGTAGTTCACGCTCATCGCGGCGAGATCGTCAGCCGGGTCGCCGCGCGTGCCTCGGCTCGCGTCGAGCACGGAGAAGTCGAGCCCTTCCCTGAAGAGCACGTTGTAGGGGTGGAAATCACCGTGGGTTCGGCGCAAGCGCGCGTGTTTCGAGCGGAGGCGACCGCGCCACGCCGTCGCGCGTTGCTCGATGCTCGCCAGCCGATCGCGCGGGATGGGCCCGCGATCGGGGTAGCTGTCGATCAAGCCGAAGATGCCCTCGCCGCTGCCGACGAGATCACGGATCGCGCGGTGATACACCTGCGGCGGCTCGGCGATCGGCTGGGCGTGGAGCTTGGCCAGCCAGAGCGCGAGGGCGCGCGCGCGTTCGACGTCGAGCGGGGTCGCGAGCTGGTCGCGCTCGACCCGGCGCAGGTCCGAGGAGTAGAGCTCACCGTCGACGTAGGTCGTGAGCAGGTAGTGCTCACCCGCGCCGCCGAGCGAGAGCATCGAGCCGTCGGCGGCGAACGCGCCCACGTCGAGCACGCGGATGTGATCGGGGATCGAGCCGTAGCTGTCGGCCGCGAGGAGCGCGAGCGCGGCGCGGTCCGAGCGACGATCGTGCCCGAACCAGTTCGAGCCGGCCGTCCGGAGGACCGCGCGCTTCGGCCGACCGCCGGCGCTGTACTCGACGAGCAGAGGCTCGCCATAACCGACGTGTTTCAGCTCCCCTTCGGCGCGGTCTGCCGCGATCGGCCGGATCACGTCGAGCAGGATCGGCTCCCTCTCCAGCTCGGCGAGGCGCTGCGCGAGCGTGCGCCGCAGGTTCTCGATCTTCAACGGATCTTCTCGTAGCGCCCGGACCACTTGCTCGCCTCCTCCGGTTTTTATACCCGCGATCAGGCGCGAGAGCGCTCCTCGATTCGCGCGACGGCCGCGCCCAGAGCCGCCTCGTCTCGACCACCGTTCGCCACGATATCGGGCGCGTCCGGCTCCTCGTAGACGAGGCCGCGCCCCGGAAGGTCGGGCATCGCTCCCGCGTCGCTCGACGCGTAGAGCCCCTTCTTGTCGCGCGACCGGGCGGTCGCCTCCGACGCCGCCACGTGGACCTCCAAGTACCGGCCTGCGCAGAGCTCGCGGGCGCGCGCGCGAAACTTGCGCTGGTGCGCCGTCGCCGGGACGACGACGCAGAAGCCCTGCTCGGCGAGCAGCGACGCAAGTCCAGCGAGCGTGGCGTAGAAGGCGTCACGCGCGGCTTCGTCGTAGCCCGGGCGCGGAACGAGGACGCCGCGCACGGCGTCGCCGTCCAGCAACACGACCGGCGGCCCAGTGACACGCAGTCGCTCGACGAGGGCAGCCGCGAAGGTGCTCTTTCCGGCCTGCGGTCGGCCCGTCACCCACACCACGAGCCCAGGTCGGGGCGCGTTCGCGTCCATGGCCTGAGGCGTCGCACGGCGCGTGCCCGGACGATATGCTGCCGCGCATGGACGCGATGAGCCTCTTGGGCGGCATGCTCGGCAGCGGGTTCGGCAAAGGCCGTGGGCCGAGCCTCGGGACGATGGCGGCGGGCGCTGCGGGCGTGGCCGCGGTGGGCGGGCTCGGGTACCTCGCGTACCGCCATTTCCAGGGACAGAATCAGCCGGCGGCCCCGGGCTGGGGTAGCCCCGCGGGGATGCAACCGCCGGGCGCACCGCCGCCTGGCATGCAACAAGGCCCGGGCATGCAACAGGGCCCCGGCGGCATCGGTGGTTTCTTCTCCAACATTGCCGGATCGACGAGCGGCCTCCGGACCGACGGCTTCGGGGTGCCGGGCTACGAGTGGCAGACCCAAGGCGCGCAGCCGGCCGGGCCCCAGCCTCCGATGCCACACGCTCCGGTCGCGCCCGCGGCGCATCCGCCCTATCCGCCGGCGTACCAGCCGCCCGCGCCGCAGCCTCCGATGCCGCAACCGCCCGCGCCGCAGGCCCAGAACGACGACGCGCTCCTCCTGGTCCGCGCGATGATCGCGGCGGCCTACGCGGACGGAACGATCGACGACACCGAACGCGCCGACATCCTCGGGCGGCTCGAGGCGGCGGGCGTGGGCCAGGCCGAGAAGGATCTGTTCCTCCGCGAGCTCGCGAGCCCCAAGCCCATCACGGCGCTCGCCGCCGAGGTGAAGTCACCCGAGATGGCCGAGCAGGTCTACGTGGTGTCGCTCCTGGCGATGCGCGTCGACAACGACGCCGAGCGCGCCTACGCGAAGATGCTGCCCGCGCTGCTCAAGCTCTCGCCCGAGCAGGTGACGGCGATCCACCAGAAGGCCGGCGTCCCCGTGCCGAGCTGAGCCCGGGGCCGATGGCGAAGAAGACAAAACGCGCCCGCACGGTCCGGCGCGAGGCGGATCGCGAGCAGGAGAAGCTCGCCGCGACCGCTCGCAGGCTCCACGCCCTCGAGCCCGGCGGCGCACCGGAGCACCCGCTCTCGGTCCCCACACCATCGGTCGTCGAGATCGACGCGACGTCGCGCCCGTGTGGCGCGTGCGGCGGTGAGACGAAGCTCGGCGACCACGAGGTGGAAGAGCACGAGACGGGTCGCCTGCGTGTCGTCCGCGTGATCTGCAAGCTCTGTCGCGCCGAGTGGCGGTGGTTCTACCGCATCGCCGCGCCGAATTGACGTACGCTGCGAACCGCCGTGGACGCGCGCACGTCGTTCCGCAAGCTCTGGCTCTGGCCGATGGTCACGCTCGCCGCCGCGGCGGGCCTCGTC
>JAEUKE010000244.1 GCA_016794345.1 Myxococcales bacterium | reverse complement strand
GCAGTTGCGCGGACCGGGCACGCGTCGCATCATGCCGCCGCTTGAAGCACGGAATCGCTCCTCGGGCCCTCGCAGCGCAGGTCGTCAACACCGCATCCTGGTCGCTGCGCCTCGGCACCCCGTCCGGCACGTCGGTCGCGGCGCACACCATCCGCGAGGCAGGGCGCATCGAAGAGGTCTGGCGCGAGCGCCCGCGTGATCTCGACTACCTGCGGCTCCTCCTGTCCGCGCATTTCCTCACCGTCGCGACGTTCTGCCCGACCGACGTCGACGCGCGGATCCGACACCACATCTGGGCCGAGATGGGGGATGCGGACGAGCTCCGCCGTGCGGTCGACGTCGTCGACGAGATCGCGGCCCTCGATCCCCGGTGGGTCTCGGCTCGAGTCCTCACCGATGGCGGGGACGAGGCGCCGCGGAACAAGACCCTCTCCGGGCACGACGGTGAGTGGTTCAGCGTGCGGGCAGGCGCGCTCGGACAGGCCCTCGTTCTCGGGGCGCCGGCGGCAGACATCGCGGCCCGGCTCGAGGCTGCCATCGAGGACGAGCTCGCGCGCGAGGCGGCGATGTTCGAGGCGCGCCTCGCGGGCGGCGACATGGTGGAGACGCTCTCGGCGGCCACCGTCCTCGCCCACAACGTCGGGGATCTCTCGCGTGTCGTCGAGGCCTGGCCCAGGAGCGCGGGCGTTGTGGAGGTTCAGCGGCGCTACACGCGGCTCGGTCACGAGCCCGATCGCAGCCGCTTCAACGGCGCGTTCTACGTCGCGGGCGCCATCAACAAGAGCGTGATGGCGATCGAGAACCATCGCTTCCTCGCCCTGCGTGAGGCTCGCGTCCTCCGACGTTCGCGCGACCTGCTGTTGCCGATCGGACCCTTCTTCTACGAATGGGGCAAACACGTCGCGCGCGCCCTCGAGACCGAAAAAGAGCGCGGCGAGGTCCTCGGCGCGCTGGTCGAGACCCACCTCTCGCGCAAAGAGCAGCAGGGCGTGCTGCGCGCGATCGCGGGAATGGCCGAGAGCAACGTCGGCCCCTGGGACGACGTCGTCGCTTGTATGCCGGCTCGCCTCCGCAAGACCGCGACGACCGGCGACGTACAGGCGGCCGTCAAGACCCCGGAGCGAGCGTTTCTGGCCAGGCTCGAGAACCGCTATCGAGCGGCCGTCAAAGAGGCGACGAGCGCCAGCGGCGAGCGACGATGACGCGCGCTCCTGTCCACGGAGGCGACAGCCACAACTTCGGCCGGCGTGTCGCCCTCCATGAAGGCTCCGTCGTGAAGCCGCGAACGCTGCTGTGGGAGTGGCTGCTGCTCGCGTTCGAGAGCCCATTGCGTGCGAAGCTCTCGGAGCTCGGCGCGGACGTCTTCGATTTCCTGCCGAGCTTGCGATTTTCGTCGCACGACGCGCGGGGCGGAGGCGAGGTCGAGCGTGCCGTGCTCGCTCCGCTTTCTCCGGACATCGATTCGAATCGCCTCGCACACGTGACAGGCCGCGCGATCGCGCTCTACACCTGGCTCGGTCTCTCCGATCTCCACTGGGAGAACCTCGTGCTGGGCGAGCGAGAAGGGCGCATCGTGTTCGGCCCGCTCGACGTCGAGATGATCCTCGACGACCTCGAGCTACCGACCCAGACCAAGCTGCTGCCCGAGGCCGACGACGACATCGTGGACGTCTGCCGGCACGCGTGCGGGGTTCGGCGCGTGCTCGCCTTTCTCGGCAAGCCGATCGGCCCCGAAGCTCTGGTGGCGATGGTCGCGGGCTATCGTCGTGCCCTTGGTCTCCTCGACAAGCATGCGGCCGCCATCGCTGCGGTCTTCGAGCAGCTGCCCGGGCTCGCCGACGCCCCCATTCGCGTGCTGCTCCGAGGTACGGACGAATACGTAAGGGCCAAGACGACGGCCGTTTGGCCCCCGCTCCTCGACGCGGAGAAAGAGCAGCTCGCCCGAGGGGACATCCCCTACTTCTTTCGTCTCTACGGCCGCCCCGAGATCCGGTTCTTCACCGAGCCGTCCCTCACCAGATCCGAGGCGCTCCCCCTCCAAGGGGACGTTCCGACGCTCGAGCCCCTCCTCGACGTGTCGAAAGAGCTCCGCTCGCCGAAGCGCAAGCTGCTGCGAGAGCAGGGGCTCTTCGCGCTGATCGGCGCGTTCGACCATCGCTCGTTCAAAGGGCGACACACGTTCGAGGACGTCAGCATCACCTTTCGTGGCAGGACATTGATCGCAGAGCTCGGGAGGGACGAGCTCGAGACGGAGCGCGACGTGGGGCGGTTCGTCGCGAGCGTCTATTTGCCTTGCACCTGCGGCGAGACGCGCGACGTGTTCGTTCCGGCGGTCACGATGTGCGATGCTTCGCCGCGTGGAGCTCGCCGCCTGTGAGACATGCCAGCGACCGACGGTCGCGTGCGTCTGCGATCGCATCGTCCAGTTCGAGACGTCGCGTCGTGTCCTGATCCTTCAGCACCCTCAAGAGAAGGACGCCGTGCTCGGATCGGCCCAGATCCTCACCGCCAGCCTTCCCCAAGCGAAGCTCGTGATCGGTCTGTCGTGGCCCAACTTCGCGGCAGCGCTCGGCGAGGAGGGGGTCAACCCCAAGAAGTGGGCCGTGCTCTTCCCCGACAAGGAGGCGGAGGGCGAAGGCGCCGTCGGTCGTGGTGGTCAGGTCATCGAGCCGAACGCGCTCGAGGGCATCGTCGTGCTCGATGGCACGTGGTCCAAGGCGAAGACGCTCTGGTGGCGCAACCCCTGGCTGCTCAAGCTCAACCGCCTCACGATCAAGCCGAGCGAGCCCTCGATCTATGGTCGCCTCCGCGCCGAGCCAAAGCGAGAGTACGTCTCGACGCTCGAATCGGTCGCCGCGGCGTTGACCCTGTGCGGGGAGCCGCCCGAGATCGAAGCGCAGCTGAAGCGTGTCTTTCGAACGATGGTCCAGCGTGTCCGGGACGCGAAGATCATCCCGCCCCCGGCTCGTCGTCCTCCGGGGCGGCGGCCCACGGGAAGGAAGCCGGCGCCTTAGGTTGCGAGTCCGTCTGCGCGGGGTTACACGAGCCGGATGACGACGGCCGATCTCGACCTGGTCGTGATTCACGAGCATCCCGAGTGGCAGAAGCCGCTCTTCTCGGTCCTCGAGCGCCGTGGCGTTCGGTTCCGTCCTTTCGATCTCAAGTCGGCTGCGTTCCTGGAGGAGGAGGCGCCGGTCGCGCCGCTCTATTTCAATCAGGCCAGCCCGAGCGCCTACGTGCGCGGCAACACCCGCGCCGTGCCGCTCGCGCTCGCGCTCATGAAGAACCTGGAAGAGAAGGGCGCGCGTGTGCTCAACGGCTCGAGGGCGTTTGCGCTGGAGCTCTCGAAGTCCGCGCAGGCCGCCCTGCTCCGCCGGCTCGGTCTGCGCGGCCCGCGCACGCTGGTGTTCAACGACGTGACGGCCGTCGAGCGGTACGCCGCGAGCTTCCCCTGGCCGGCGCTGGTGAAGCCCGAACAGGGCGGGAGCGGCGCGCGCATGTTCCTCGTGGAGAGCTACGAAGAGCTCGTGCGGCTCCTCGCGCTCCGTCCCGAGATCTGGCTCCCCGACAACCTCCTCCTCCTCCAGGAGAAGGTCCCCTACGACCCCTCCTTCGGCATCGTGCGCCTCGAGATCCTCGGCGGGGAGCTCCTCTACGCGATGCGCGTCGTCTCACACGGGAGCTTCAACCTCTGCCCCTCGGAGATCTGCAACCCGGAGGACGGCGAAGAGGCCATGTGCGCCGTCCCGGAGACGCCGCCGGCCGCTCCGGTCGAGTTCCATCCGTACAAGGAGGTCTCGCGGGAGGCGGTCGAAGGAGCGCTCTCGATCGCACGCGCCGGCGGGCTGGACGTGGCAGGCATCGAGCTCATCGAAACGCCTGACGGTCCTGTCTTCTACGACGTGAACGCGAACTCCAACCTGCGCGCTCCGATCGCGGCTGCGTTCGGCTTCGATCCGTTCGAGCGGGTCGTGGACTTCCTGCTCGCCGAGCGCCGCAAGCTCGGCTGAGACGCGGCATGCGCAGCGTCTCCGCCTCGTCGACCATCCATGCGCCCATCGGTCGCGTCTGGGCGATCCTCGCCGACCTCTCCCGGTATCCCGAGTGGAGCCCGTTCGTCGTCGCGGTGGAGGGCCGCGCCGCGGTCGGCGAGACGCTGACCCTCGTGGTGGCGATGACACCTGGCCGTTCGCCCATCCGCCAGCGCGAGACCATCCGCCGGTGGGACGAGGGGCGGGAGATCGTCTGGGGAACGGTCCTCGCGCACCCGCTCGTGCTTCGAGCGGAGCGCTACCAGCGGCTCACCGCGATCGGCGAGCGCGAGACGCGTTACGAGACGGCGGACGTGTTCGAGGGGCTGCTCGTCCCGGTCGTCCTGGGCCTGTACGGCGCCCGCATCCAGCTGGGGTTCGACGCAACCGCCGCCGCGCTCAAGGCGCGGGCGGAGTCTTGAGCCCAGTCGAGGTGTGGCGCGCGCGGTAGTCGCGCAGGATGCCCGCGGTCCATTCGTCGGCGCCGTGCCTGCGAATGGTGTCCGCGACGGCTCGACGGGCCCGACGGTCGGTCCGGGGTGCGCGTCCGCGGTCGGCTCGCGGTGGACTCCGCGCGCGCGGCGCTGTTTCGCCGCGTGTGCGGGCGTCGGTGTTGCCCTCTTGTTCATCTCCTTCTACGAGGCCCGGGCCTCTATGATCTCCGCCGGAGGCACGTCGCGAGGGAGCCGTTGAGCGCGCCCGAAGAACAAGACAGGTCCTCCATCCTCGCGCGCCGAGCGCTCTTCGTGGCGTCCGCCCTCGCGAGCGTCACGCGCGCAGCCGTGTCGGAAGCGGAGGAGGTCGACGAGCCCTTGCCGGTCTGTCCCGCGAGCGAGCCGCTCCCCGGCGTGCTGGATGAGGCGAGGGCTCGGTTCTCCGCCGGGGCGGCGCGGGCCGCGGACGGGGCGTTCGAGGAGGCTTCGCAGCTCTTCCGAGAAGCTTATGGGCTCGTCCCGCGGGCGAAGGTCGCCGTCGCCGCGATGGACGCCGACGAGCAACGGGGCGCGCTCGTCGAGGCCTTCGAGCTGGGCACCGAGCACCTCCGCTGCTTCGGGCCGGAGCCCGCGATCGAAGAGAAGCTCCAGCGGCTCGCCACCGCCACCGCCGTCGTCGTGATCAGGCTCGAAGACCCGAGCGGCGTCCTCGTCCGGCTCGACGACCGGTCGATCTCGCGGCGGCGCGCCCGAGACGGCGTTCGCCTGATGCCCGGCCGTCACGCGGTCCGCGTCCTTCGAGATGGGGCGACGCTCGAGCGGGTGGTCGAGGTCCGCGCGGGCGAGCTCGTGGAGATCCGCTTCGGCGCGTTGCCGCCGCCGCAGCCTTGTTTGTCGCCGCCGCTCCCCTGTCTGTCGCCACCCCCGCCGCCTCCGGCGGAGGACACGTTGGTGCGACTGCAAGGTGGAGCGCTCGCGCCCGTGGTCGCGCTCGCGCCCTCCGGCTCGCCGATCGCGCTCGCCGGGACGGGCGCACATCTCGAGATCGCCGTCCAGCCGACGGACGGGGTCTGGCTCACCGCAGACGTCTTCGGAGGTGTCCTCGCGGCGAGAGACTTCGTCGGCGGCTTTGGAGGGGGCGGCGTCGACCTCGAGCTTCGACCGATCGAAGCCTACGGGCTCGGCTTCGGTTTTTCGGGCGGCTACCTCACTGCGTCGTCCGACCGGCCTCAGCGCCTCTCGAGCTCGGGTTTCTTCGGGCCGGTCCTCGTCCCCGCGTCGATCTTCGCCGGCCCATTTTTCCTGGAAGCGCGTGTCCCGATCTGGTTCTCGGAGGTCGCGGCCGACGGCGGAACGAGCCTCGGACTGGGCGTCGTCGCGCCCCACGTGGTCGTGGGTGTGGGCGCGCCGATCGCGAAGCGCGCGGCGCGCGTCGACGTCGCGCGTGAGGGATCGTCTCGATGCGAAGCGCCTCGGTCCGGTCGTGGTCGCGGAGGTCAGCCGCGTTAGCGGCGCGTGTGCTCGGCTCGAAGGGCCGCCATCAGCCGGGCGTCATGACCGAGACCACGCCCGTGGCGAGATGCAGGCAGGTGCCGCCCGCGACCGGCGTCGACTCGAACGTGTCGGGGTCAATCGTGACCTCGACGAGCCTGACGTCCGTCAACGTGCCCGTGATGTTGCCGCTCAGGTGATCCGAGCTCGCGTCGATCTCGAGCGTGCCGGACTGGGTGAAGAAGATGCGGCCGGCGGGGGAGGTCGGATCCTCGAAGTAGAGGAGGCACCGCGAGCAGGTCGCGTAGTTGTCGTCGGCGTCCATCGTCAGATCGAAGCTGCCGGTGGCTTCACCGTTGAACGCGGGGTCGTAGTCGGAGCCGTAGATCTCGATGGCGAGCTCGTCCGCCTCGACGTCGCCGAGGTCCGGCGTCGTCGGAGCGACGTAGTTTGCCGCAGCGCCGTCTGCAGAGCCGAGCACGAATTGCCCGACGGTGATCTCGATCGGGCTGGTGCAGTCCGCCATCCCGGTGGTCGTGCTCGTGGCGGTCGTCGTGGCGGTCGTCGTGGCGGTCGTGGACGACTTGGTGGACGAGGTCGTGGTCGTGGCGCCCGTGGTCGTGGAAGCCGTGGTCGTGCCGCCGCCCGAGCCGCCGGTGCCCGAGTCGTCGCCGCACGCGAGCATGGTGAAGGGAAGAGCCGCGAGGACGAGGAGACATCGTACCGAGGGGAGGGGGCCTTGACGCATCCGACCGATGCTACATCAACGAGGGATCTCGATCTCGGCCGCCTGCCTCGTCCGCCGCGCCGCCGGCTTGCATGGTATGGCCGTGGTGCTCGGGTTCTCGGGCGGGTGGTGGAGCACCTCGAACCACTGCAACGCGCGCACCTTGCCGCTCGGACCGCGCTCGAAGACGGGGACGTCGATGTATTCGCATTGACCCATCTGGCTCGCGTACGTCCCCGAGCCCTCCCAGAGGATGGAAGGAGGCTCCGCGACGAAGAGGAGCGCGGTCACGACGCTGCGGCTCAGGTAGTCCTCCCCGGTATCGCAGCGGAGATTGAGCATGGCGAGGCGCGGGTCCCCGAGCGACGGAAGGCCTTCCACCACCACGGACGCTGTCTGACATCCGGTCCGGACGCGTTGGTCCAGCTCGAGCTCGACTGCGCGCCCCGTCGGGCGGGCGACCTCGAGGTCGAGCTCCCAGCGCGATTGACCCAGCTCGGGCTGCTCGATCTCGTGAAGCGTGGCTTCGAGGCGAAAGCCGGCGTGGGCGTAGCGGAGCGGGTCGTCCTCGGGCACGGCGGGCTCTGCCGCGGCCGGCGTTGGGCTCGTTGGGCTCGGCGCGGACGCCGGCGCGGGCAGGTTCACCGCCGCCGCCTGCGCGGAAGGAGGCGGCGTGCCATGCGGTCGCGCCGCCGAGCAGCCCACCGCGAAGTAAGCGACGACGAGCACCCGAGCGACAGGCGAAGAAGGGATCACCTCCCGGAGGTTACCGGAGCGCGGCGGCTTCGGCGGCTCGTGCTGAGAAGACGCAGCCGGCGCAGCGGCGGATCTCCACGGATCGCCGGATGTCTCGCCTCTCAGAAGCTGAGACCGAGAAGCGCGAGCACGAGGCCGATGAAGCCGAGGACGCCCGCGGCCGTCCACGAGCCCGACCAGCCACGGAGCTCGACGATCTCGCGGTCGTCCGGGTGAACGTAGACCTCGATCTCGCTGCCGATGCTCGGCGTGCCGGTGCCGAAGAGCCCGCTCGAATGGCGGAGCGTTCGACCGTTCACCTCGTATTCGACGATCGGCGCGAAGCGAATCACGCCGTCGCGCTTGCTCCCTCGTCGGTGCGCGACGACGACGCCATGCGCGCGGCGAGCGCGCGCGCGAAATCGCAGGCGCGCCGCGGCGATCGCCGCTGCGACGAAGGCGAAGAGCCCGCCGAGGGCGTACAGAAGAAGCGCCGCTGTCTCGTCGCCACTCTCCATGTGCGGAGCGTACGGCGCGCCGCTGGCTCGTCGCGCGCCGGATCTACTGGGGCTTCGCCGTCTTTTTCTTCGCCTTCTCGGCCTTCTTGTCGGTCTTTTTCTTCGCCTTCTCGGCCTTCTTGGACGACTTCGCCTGTTTGGACGAGTCGGCTTTCTTGTCGGCCTTCTTGTTCGCCTCGTCGCGCTTCTTCGACGGCTTCGCCTCGTCGCGCTTCTTGGGCGCCTTCGCTTCGCGCTTCTTGGAAGACTTCGATGGCTTCGACGCGCTCTCGGGTCGGGCGTGCCGCGGCTCGTACACACCCAGCTTGCCCCCGCCGGGGAGGGCGATCTCCGTGAGGAGGCCCCAGCCCTGATCCTGCACTGCGCTACACGAGACTCCGCGGCTCGTCATCGATGCAATGAACGCCTCGACGTCGTCGCAGATGAGATAGAGGTCGTGCCGGTCGTTGCGCTCACCGGGGTGGACGGCGACCTCCGACGGAGGCAGCCCGAAGATGAGCCAACCTCCGCCGACGTCCACGTTCGGGAGCGAGAGCACGTCCCGCAGGAACGCGCGGTCGGCCTCGGCGTTCGTGCTGTAGATGATTGCGTGTGCGCCAGTCAGCATGAGGACCCTCGTTTGTCGAGATCCCTCCACGCTAACAAAGACCGGACCGTCATCGCGCGCTCGTCACGGAATTGTCACCGTGCGCCGCTCGGCACATCACTCCGCGGCGACCACCACGTCCTCGGGAGGGGATTGGCTAGGCGCGGGGGCGGAGACCGACTTCGGCGGCCGGCCGCGCTTGCGCGGGGCTCCGCTGGCTGCCGGGGCCGACGACGCGTTCGGCGACGGGTTGCTGCTCGGGAGGCGGAGCTTGGGCAACACGATGCGATCGATCGCGGCGCAGAGCTCTCGATCGTCCTTCGCGAACACGCGCGCGTAGGCGAGCGCGGTGTGAGCGGAGCGGGTGAGCGTCGCGCGATGCTGCGCGAACGCGGTCTCGGCCGCGGCGAGCTCGGCCGCGGCGAGCTCGAGCTGCGCTCGAGCGGCGTTGACGGACGCCTCGAGGCGCTCGGCTTCACCCACGAGGCTCGCCACGGTCGAGGCGTCTACCCCGGGGAAGGCGGCGGCGCGGAGGGGGCCATGGAACAGCTCGCGGAGCTCCAAGAAGGCGGGCTCCAGAGCGGGAACGGGTTTTCCGAGGGGGCTCATATGCTGAGCATGTGTACAGTACTTTCACGGCTTCGGCAACTTCGTGCCTACGTTCGGTGTGCCGCTCCCGTCGTCGGGGGCGGAAACCGGGTCTTGAAGGTGAAGGCGCGCGCGGTCGGCCCCTCGCGTTCGATCAACGCGAGCCTCTCCTTGGCGTCGCCCACGCTCGGGCGCTCGCCGGGCTTGATCCACCACAACGCGAGCGCGTGCCCCCCGACGACGGCCGCTTCGCTCGCGAACCAGCGGCGGCGCGCTGCGTAGACCTCGGCGTGCGCGGTCCGGTAGGTGTACCGGTGCAGATCGTCGACCGACAGCCAGACCGACATGTTGAAGAGCACACGCGGATCTTCGAACTCGCGCTGCGCGGGGTCGCGTGTGTCGGTGAAATAGCGCCAGACGAAGCCCGGGCTCGCGTCGGCGAGGTGGTTCATCTCGTCGAGCCGAGCGATGTAGTCGGCGAGCCGGGGGTCGTCGTGGGGAGCGAGCGCGTAGGCCACGTTGGCTTGCGCCAGGTGAAAAGCGGAGCGTTCGAGCTCGGACACGCTCGAATGGTAGAAACGTGCGTCCTCCTCGTGCAAGCTCGGTCGGTGCGTGAGAGCCACGACCTCCTCCGCTCGATCGGGAGGCTCCTCTCCTTTCGTCTCTCGCGGGAGGAGCTCTTCGCCTTCGACTGGCGACACCTGGCGGTCGGGCTCGGGGCGACCTGGGTGGTCGGCATGGGGCGCACCTGGGATGACCCGACTGTCAGCTTCCTGCGGAAGACCGGCGTCGGCTCTCTTGCCTACGTCTTCGTGCTCTCGCTCGTGTTGTGGCTCTCGTACCTCCCGGTTCGCGCGGCCGGCGTTCCTCGGCTGCGTTATCGAGATGTCTTGACGTTCGTGACGCTGACCGCGCCGCCGGCGCTTCTCTATGCGATCCCGGTCGAGCGATTCACGTCGGTCGACGTGGCCATTTCGCTGAACCTCCTCTTCCTGGGGGTGGTCGCGACCTGGCGTGTCGCCCTCCTTCTCCATTACTTCTCGCGCGCGGCCGGCCTCCGCTGGTACGCCGTCGCGGTGGCCTCGCTGCTGCCGCTCGCGGTCATCGTCTCGGGCCTGACCTTCCTCAAGCTCGCCGAAGGCGTGATCTCGATCATGGGCGGGTTGCGCGAGCGCCACCCGGACGACGGCGTGAACCAGATCCTGGTTCTGCTCACGGTGGTCTCGTACGTCGTCGCGCTCCCGCTCCTCTTGGCCTACGCGGTCGTCGCGCTGCTCGCCCACCGAGCCCGGCGCCAGGCTCGACTCCGGTCGGCCCCCCTGGCCCCCCGTGATGACGAGCCGGGCCTCGGTTCGCGATGATTTGGCAAGAACCTCTCCGAACCGCGTAGACTGAAGCCCGATGTCTCCTCGGTCCTCGAGCTTGGGCCTCGCTTCGCTCTCCCTGGCCTTCTTCGCGTGTACGTCGGACCCAACCGACCCGCCGGGTGCGTTCGACTCGGGGACAGGAAGCGGAACGGGGGCGACGACGGGTTCCCTGCAGCCGACATCCGGCTCGTCGGTCTCGTCGACCTCGTCGGGGACGACCACGAGCACGTCGAGCTCGACGTCGACCGGCATGGGGGGCTCCGGCGGCGCCGGCGGCGCGGGCGGCGCGGGCGGCACGGGCGGCACTGGCGGCACGGGCGGCGCGGGCGGCGCCGGCGGGGCGTGATCAGCTGCCTCTGCTCGGCGTGCTCGACATGGGACACGGGGACTTGCCAGTAGGCGCGGGCCAAACCGGGACGCTCTCCGCTCGCGAAAGGACGACCATGCCGCGTGCTCTCGCGACGGCCATCGTGCTCACGGCGCTCGCCGCCTCGGCTTGTGGCTCGGAGCGCTCGCCGCCTCCGGTGACCCCGGTCGAGCCGATCGTTCTCACGCCGCCCGGTCCCGAGCCTGTGGCGCCGGAGCCGGTCGTGGCGCGTCCGCGCTGTGAGCGCCGGGTGACCGATCACCTGGACGACAGCACGCGGTCGGAGGAGGAGATCGCGGTCGACGAGAACGGCAGGCCGAAGGCCGCTTGGGAGCGATGGACCTGGAAGCGCGGTGACGGCACGGAGCGCGAAATCCGGCTCACTTACGCGCCCGACGGGCGCCTCTTGCGCATGACGCAGAACGACACCGGCTTCTCGGGCAGCGCGACCACCTACGAGACGAAAGCGGACCTCACGTTCGAGCACGGCCCACACGGGGAGGTGGTGTTGCAGCGAGCCACCGGATCGCAACGAACCACGAGGATCGAATGGAAGGGGACGTTCCGCGAGGCAGGCGCCGTTCCCCGTCCGCCGACCCCCTGGGACCGGACGTTCATCTTCAGCCTCAGCTTGCCGCAGGATCTCCGCTCGCCGGGGCTCCGCCAGTCGATGCCGCCGTTCCTGTTCGAAGGCACGGTGACGATGACGACGGACGAATACGGGGTCGAGTCCGTCAGCACGTACGACAGAGAAGGACGCATGTCTCGTCACCAGGCCAACGTGGGCCGGTTCACGAACGAATACGAATACGACGACAGCGGGCGCGTCTTGCGCATCACGTCGGACGACGGTCGCGTCACGACCTATCGATACGAAGGCGACGTGGCCGTCTCCGCCGAGTTCGAAAAGCCGGGAGACCAAACCTCCGTCCAGACCTACGAGCGCGACGGCGCCGGGCGGGTCGTCGGGTCGCGGTACGAAAAGGGCGGAACCGTCACCATCCGTTCTCGATACGGACCCTGTGAGCACCTCGAATAACGACGCGCGTCCGCTCGCCGGCTTGTGTGTCCTCGAGATGGGGCAGCTCCTCGCCGCGCCCTTCGCTGGCATGATGCTCGGCTACTTCGGGGCGGAGGTGATCAAGATCGAACCGCCCGGAGGTGATGCCATCCGAACGTGGCGCGGGATGGAGAACGGGACCAGCCTCTGGTTTCGAAGCCTCGGGCGGAACAAGCGCTCGGTCGTGATCGACCTCCGCACCGAGGAGGGACGCGGGCTCGCGCGGAAGCTCGCGGTGAAGAGCGACGTCCTCCTCGAGAACTTCAGGCCAGGGACGATGGAGGCCTGGGGGCTCGGCCCAGACGACCTCTTTGCGGAGGCTCCAGGCCTCGTCTACGCGCGCGTCTCGGGCTTCGGGCAGACCGGCCCCTACCGATCTCGACCCGGCTTCGCTTCGGTCTGCGAGGCGATGGCCGGGCTCCGACACCTGACGGGCAACGAGGGGGAGCCGCCGGTCCGCACCAACCTCAGCCTCGGCGACACGGTGGGCGGGCTGCACGCGATGATCGGCGTGCTCCTGGCGCTCGAGGAGCGGAGGCGGTCCGGCAAGGGGCAGGTGGTCGACGTGGCGCTCACCGAGTCGGTGCTCAACCTGCTCGAGTCGACCTTGCCGGAAGCCGAGCGGCTCGGCGTGGTCCGCGGGCCGTCGGGCTCGGGCATCACCGGGATCGCGCCGTCGAACGCCTACGCCTGCGCGTGTGGTCGCCTGGTCGTGATCGGCGCGAACACGACGAAGCTCTTTCAGGCGCTCATGTCCGTGGCCGGGCGTCCCGATCTGGCGGAAGATCCGTCGCTCGCCGACAACCCCGGCCGCGTCGCGCGGGCCGCGGAGATCGACGCCGCCATTGGGGCGTGGGCGCGTGGCCTCACGGCCGCGGAGGCGACGTCCGCCCTCGTCGAGGCCGGCGTCCCGGTCGGGCCGGTGTACGACGCGCGCGCCATCCTGGACGATCCCCACTTTCGGGCGCGCGGGGTGATCGAGCGTGCAGACGATGACGGAACCGTCGTCACCAAGGTCGCGCCCGTGCTCGGGCGAACGCCGGGGCGGACCGACTGGGTGGGGCCCGACGCCGGGGCCCACACGGCCGAGGTGCTCCGCGACCGGCTCGCCCTCACGCCGGAGGTGATCGCGGCGCTCCGGGCGCGCGGCGTCATCGGTTGACGAGCCGCTTTCAGAGGGCGCTCAGGAGGGCGCGCCTCGCTCGAGGAGCTCCGCGACGTACCGGCGGATGGCAGTCGTCGGCTCGGCGGACATGTCGATGAACTCCACGCCCGTCTGCTGCGGGCCGCACCAGCGAACGACGACCTCGACGTCGTGCTCGCCGTACTTCGCGAGCGCCATGCGGACGGGGAACCGGTCGCCGATGCCCGCAGCCGCGAGGCTGCCCTCGGTCACGAGGGCGAGGCCGCCGATGCTGGCGTCGATGACCTGGAGTGACTCGTGAATGGTGCCTTCGCCGAGCCGGGCCACGGAGATGGGGAGCTCGGGGAGGGGGCGCATACGGACGTGCCTGCGACGTTCGACTCGGTCCACGGCCAGAGTCTCGCACGACTCAGCTCGAGAATCTGGAGCTTTCCTTCACGGCCGCGGCGGGGCATCGTCCACCGATGGTCCGCCTCGGGCTCCTGATCGCCTTCTCCGCCGCTCTCGCGGGGTGCGACCCGCCGTGTGAGCCATATTGGAAGCTGCGGTGCGAGAGCTGTGGTCCGGACAGTCCGGCCTGCGAGCACGCGAAACTCGCAGCGAAAAATGAGCTCTCGGAGGCGGGGCAGTGCCAGAAGATGGTCGACCTGGCCGCCGGGGAGAGCGAGCTCACGAAGCGGCGGTACTGCGAGCTCCACGTGTCGGAGCCGCGGTCCCTCGACGAGCTGCGTGGTGGCTGGCGATGCGGTGACAAACACGTGGAGGTCCGCGGGCCGGCCACGGAGTCGACAGCGAGCTCGAGCCCGCAGCAGATCGTGGTCGACGGCGTCGCGACGAAGATCTGGAACGTGCAGCACGCCTCGTTCCAGATCGAAGGCGCGCCAGCGTGCCTCTATTGGCTCCTTCCACACGAGGAGTCGAAGGGGGACGTCGGCCTCGCGATCTCCTGCCCGAAGGAGGTGGGCGGACTGCCCGCGGCCATGCTCCGATGTGTCCGAACGACCCCATGAGCTTCTCTCGCCTCCTCCCGGGCGGCCGCGCCTCGTTCCGTTACGCGGACCCGCACGCGCGGTCCGTCTTCGTCACGGGCTCGTTTCTCGGGTGGCGTGCCCCTGGGGTGGAGCTCTCACGGACCGAGCGCGGCTTCGCGGTCGACGTGGAGGTGCCCCAGGGCGACGTCGTCTACAAGCTCGTCGTCGATGGTCGCTGGATCGCGGACCCGACGAACCTCGACCTGGTCGACGACGGAGTGGGAGGACACAACTCCGTCCTCCGTGCGCTCGGGCATCGCGGGGCGAGCCGCCACCTCGACTTCTTCTCCCCGGCGCTGGGAGAGCGGCGGAGCTACGTGCTCCATCTCCCGCCCGATCACGCCTCGACCGAGGCGCGCCTGCCCGTGCTCTATCTTCTCCACGGCGCGCTCGACTGGGAGCGCACGTGGCTCGAGCGCGGCGAGCTCGCCGCGACGCTCGAGGCGCTGCATGAAGAGGGGCTGCGCACCCCGATCGTCGTCATGCCGAAGGAGCCCGGCGCGCTCCATCGGGGAGACGGGCGTGTGGTCGACTACCTCGCGCGCGACCTCGTCGGCCACATCGACGCGGAGCTCTCGACGATCGCCGCTCCGGGGGCGCGCGCGCTCGACGGCCTCTCCACGGGAGGCTTCACGTCGATCGTCGTGGGCGCGTGGCGAACCGAGGTGTTCGGGTCTGTCGGGAGCATGAGCGGAAGCTACGACGCCCGCGCGTTCGATGCCGTTCGCTCCGCCGCGGCGTCCGTGCGCGCTTCGGGGCAGCGATACGTCGTCTCCTGCGGTCGCGACGAGCCTCATTACGGAACCTGTCGCGAGATGTTCCAATCGCTCGAGGGCCTCGGCGTCGCCGCGCGATGGCTCGAGGTCCCCGGGCTTCACGACTGGCCCGTCTGGCGCGCGCTGCTCGGCGCCCATCTGCGGCAGCACTGCGAGCGCTTCGCGGCTTGACCCTGCGGGCCTCGGCCCGGGATGATGCGCTCGTATGCGGCCTCTGCCCGCTCTGCTCGCCTCCTCGCTCCTCGGCGCGGGGCTCGGCGCAGGTTGCTCCTCGGACTCGAGCACCGGCGCCGGTACGGGCTCGTCGACGGCGGCGTCGGCCTCGGCGGCTCCGCTCGACGCGGCGACATCGGCTCCCGTGGCTCCGACATCGGCGCGCGTCGCGGTGCGACAGGGCGGCGCGCTCGCCCGCGGCGTCGGCGAAGCCGCTCTCTACGTCGCGGACGAGGACCATCGCGCGCTTCGACGCGTGGCGCTGCCCATCCGAGCCGACTCGCCGAGCCGGTCTCTCGAGCTCCCCGGGCAGCCCGCGCAGGTGCTGCCGATGGCCGGCCGCGTGCTGGTCACGATCCGCGATCCATCGCTCCTGCTCGTCGTCGCGGTCGACGCAAAAGGCGACCTCTCGGAGACGGCGCGCGTGGAGCTCCCGCCCGACGCGTGGGGGCTTGCCCTCACGAAAGACGAGAAGACGGCGCTCGTGACGTCGGCGTGGGCCGCCCAGGTCTCGGCCGTCGATCTCGGCGCGAACGAGAAGCAGTGGTCGGTGAGCGTCGGGCGCGAGCCTCGCGGGGTGGTCGTCCGGGAAGACGGCAGCGTCGCGTACGTGACGCACCTGGTGGGCGCCTCGATCTCCCGCCTCGATCTCGCTGGGGCCGGCGCGACCGAGCCACCGAAGGTCACGCCGGTCCTCCTCCCTCCCGCTCCGCTCCGCTCGCCCTCCGGCGTCACGTTGAACGCCTCGCTGGGCTACGCGGCCGTCCTCTCGACGGACGAGTCGCGTCTCTACGTCGCCCGTCACGCCCTCGGCGCGCTCGGGGAGGAGTCCTGGTTCGGCGCCTCGACGGTCGACGTGCTCCTCACCGCAGGGGACACGCCCCTCGCGCCCCGCCGTCACGACAGATTGCCGTTCCTGCGCGCCGACAAGGCGCCGACCGGGACGGAGCTCATCGTGCCCGGCAAGCCTGTCTCGCCGTTCACGCAGCCGCGCGCGATCGCGTACCGCGCGAGCACGCGGACCCTGCTCGTGGCCAGTGAAGGTGACGACACTGTCATCGAGGTCGACGCGCTCGGGCTCGATCCGAGCCGCGGCGTGCTGCGCAAGCTGCAGGTCGGCTCGGGGTACGACCCCAACCTGCCGGTCGCCTCGACCTGCGGCGCGCCCACCGGCCTGGCGCTCTCGGAGGACGAGCGCACGCTGTGGATCTGGTGCCGCTCCACCTACGATCTGGCCACCGTCGCGCTCGACGCGTTTGCGCCCGACCGCACCCCGCCGGCGGACGCCCCGCCGCCGGAGGTCTCGGTCGTGAGGCTCGCCGAGGACCCGCTCGGAGACGCAGACGTCGCGATCGGGCGTCGGCTCTTCTACAACGCGACGGACAAGGTCACGAGCGGCGGCCTGGCGTGCGCCGGCTGTCACCCCGAAGGCCGTGACGACGGCCACGTGTGGCACGAAGCGAAGTTCAACACGAAGGACGGCACGCAGCTGAACTTCGTGGGCCACCAGGCGAACATCCCCGCGGAGGAGGGCGTGCGCGGCGTGCCTCGCCGCACGCCGATGCTGGCGGGAATGGTCGCCGCGGCGGGGCCGTATGGCTGGCATGGCGAGAGCGCCGACCTGCCGAGCCGGCTCAACGCGGGCTTCGGTCTCCACCGCTGGGGAGGCATGCCCGAGCACCAGGCCGCGAACCTGAGCGCGCGATCGGGGCGGCTCACCGAGTTCCTCCGCCGTGGTCTGAAGGCGCCACCGGCGGTCACGCGGGAGCTCGACGCGACCGAGAAGCGCGGGCGGGAGATCTTCTCCGATCCCGACGTGGGCTGCGCGCAGTGCCACGTCCCCGAGACCGGCTACACGAACCGCGTCGCCTACCCGCTGAAGAAGCTCCCGACGCTCGCCGCCTTCGATGACGAAGAGAAGGCCGCCTTCAAGACGCCGTCCTTGAAGTTCGTCGGAGGGCGCGCGCCGTATTTCCACGACGGCAGAGCAGCCTCGCTGGAGTGGATCATCAACAACAACACCGACGACCGGATGGGCTCGACCAAGAGTCTCTCCGGGCCCGATCGCGCCGCGCTCGTGGCCTTCCTGAGGACCCTATGAGAGTGAAGCTCGTCGTCTTGCCGTGTCTCGTCGCGGCGGGGGTCGCCGCGCTCGCGATGCCCATGCGCGAGGCGCCGGCCGGCGAGCCGCCAGCGGCGGCGGCGCCGAAGACGCTCGACGCCGATCCGCCCGGGCCCGACAAGTCTCCGGTGCCCACGGCGAAGGAGTGGCTCGCTGCCACGCCAGTCGCGTTGTCGCGAACCAGCCAGGCCGGAGCGACCTGCGCGGCGACGCGGGTGCGTGAGTGGCTCCGCGTCCGCTGCCCCGTCCAGACCTTCGCGTTGTCGCTGCTGGGCGGCTCGAACGAAGGCCTGGCCTTCTGGATCGGCGGCGAGGCGGAGGGCCAGCCCGGAGAGGTGCAGTTCCCCCTGCGACGCGGCGACAAACGCGTCATCCAGCTCTGGACCCAGGGAAAGGACCGCGACGGAGGCACCGTCCCGGTGCCGTCGCTGGTCTTGCAAGAGCAGTGGATGGAAGGCGAGCCCTCGCCAATCGTGACGATTCTGTAAGGAATAGCCAATGCGTCGGACGAATGAATGCGTTCTCTCCTCGGTCCTCCTGGCTTGCGCCCTCGCGGCGTCCGCCTGCTCGGGGGCGAACGATCAGCCGAAGCCGCCGGAGGTCGTCGCCTCCTCGCCGAATCCGGCCGAGCCCCCTCCGGTCGATCCGTCGCCTTCGGCGAGCGCTCCCGTCGCAGCATCCGCGAGCGCGGTGGCCAGCGCCGCCGCGCCGCCGGCGGCGCCGCCGTCACAAGGGCGTTGCCCGAGCGGGATGGCGGAGCTCCCGGGTGGCAAGCTCAAGTCCTCGTATTACCGGGCGGAGATGTCGGTCGAGCCATTTTGCCTCGACAGGAACCTCGCCACGACGGACGAATACAAGGCGTGTGTCGAGTCGGGCAAATGCGACAAGGGCGCGGTGCACGCGTGTGACCCGTCCACCTGGAACATCGAGGGCCGCGGCAACCTGCCGATGATCTGCGTCGATTTCGGCCAGGCGGAGCGGTACTGCAAGGCACAGGGCAAGCGGGTCGTCAGCGACCTGGAGTGGGAGTGGGCTGCCCGCAATGGCGATCAGGCGTGGACGTATCCGTGGGGGAACGACGAGCCCGGCGAGCAGCTCTGCTGGTCCGGGAAAGAGAAGCGCACCACGCCCTGCCCGGTGGGGACCTACGCACAGGGCCCGGCGGGCATCTTCGATCTCGCCGGCAACATCTACCAGTGGACCACGACCACGAACGACTCCACCGGGTCGTACCGCGTCGGGCGCGGCGGCAGCTGGAAGGACAAGAAGCCGGAGCAGGTCGCGGTGACGAACCGTGGTGGCTTCAAGAACACCTATCGCTGTGGCTTCCTCGGCATCCGCTGCTCGGCGCCCGTCCCCTGACGGACGTTCCTCGACGCGGTACGCTCCTCCCAGGTGATCGCCGCTGCGCTCGCGCTGCACGCTACGGAGGACAGCTTCGTCGCCCGTCGCAAGCTCCTCGCCGACCTGGTCGAGGCGCTCCGCGGCGGCGCGTCGCGGGTCCTCGTCGGCGCGCCCGGTGTCGGCAAGACGCGTCTCGCAGCCGAGTGCCTTCGTGAGCTCTCGGACGAGGCGCCGGTGGTGTGCAAGATCGCGGACGTCACCGATCGCGACGGCTTCGTCGCGCGCGTCGCCGCCGTGCTGGGGGTCTGGCTCGCGCCGACCTTCGATCGCGCCGAGTCGGAGGCGCGCGTCGTGCGCGCGCTCGGTGCGCGTGGCCCGGGCCTGATCGTCCTCGACAACTTCGAGCAGCTGCCGGCCGAGGTCGATGCCCTGCTCGACGGCTGGATGCGCTCGTCGGCGACCTGCTTCCTCGTCACCAGCCGGAGGCACCTCGGGTGCGCCGCCGAGCACGTCGAGGTCCAGCCGCTCGAGACGGCGAGCGCCGCGAGCGGCTGGTCGGAGGCGGCCACCCTGCTCAGGCAGCGCGCGAGCGAGCTCGGAAAGACCCGCCTCGAAGAGGAGGACCGCCACGCGATCGAGGACCTCGCGAAGGCCCTGGACGGCTTGCCCCTCGCCATCGAGATGGCGGCGGCGCGGCTCGCGGTCCTCACGCCGGCGCAGCTCCTCGGCCGCCTGGGCGAGCGCTTCGCGATCCTGGATGGTGGTCCGCGTCGCCTCGGCGCCGCGCTCGAGGCGTCGCTCTCTTTGCTCGACGACGCTGCGCTCGACTGTCTGCGTGCCTGCGGCGTGTTTCGCGGCGGCGTGCGGCTCGAGGCGCTCGAGCACGTGCTCGGCCCGGGGCACGACGTCCTCGGGGCGCTCGCCACCCTGAAGGGCCATTCCCTCCTCTCCGTCGAGCGCGCCGGCGCGGTGAATCGATATTCGCTCGCCCATTCGGTGCGCGACCTCGTCGAGGCCCGAGAGCGCGACAAGGCGTCCTGGTCGGCGGCGCGCGAGCGTCACGCGGCGTATTGGGCGGACGCAGCGGCGGCCGAGCTCGAGGATCCGCGCCTCCTGCTCGAGCTCGAGAACCTGCGCTTCGCCTTCGATTGGGCCCGGCGAGAGGGACCGCCCGAGCTCGCTGGGCGGCTCGCCCTCGCGCTCTCCTCTCCCGCGCTCGGGTTGCCTTATGGTGAGGCCGATCGCGTGGTCGACGCGGCGCTCGGTGGCGCGTCGGAGGGCAGCCTGCCCGAGGCCCTCGAGGCGCAGCTCCGATTCCGCAGAGGGACCGTTCGGCGGTTCCTCTCGAGCTTCGACGCGGCGACACGCGATCTGGATTGGGCAGGGGACATCGCGCGTCGGATCGGCGATCGCTCGCTCGAGGCGGAGGTCCTCGCGGGGCTGGGCCACGCGCTGTCCGGGAGCGCCGACTGGGAAGGGTCGAGGGCCTACCTCGAGCGTGCGCTGGCCGTGCACCCCGACCCCACGTTTCGCCCCCTCGTCCTGGCGATGATCGCGAACACGTTCAGCAACGAAGACGCGTTCGATCGCGCGGAGCCGATGCTCCGCGAAGCCGTCGCCGGAGCGGACGTACAACACGACGCCTACGCCGGGGCTTTCGCGCGGCTGTCGCTCGGCATCCTTCTCGTCGAGCGGGGCGCGTTCGACGAGGCGTTCGGCTGCCTCGTGGACTCGCTTTCGGTGTTCGAGAGCAGCCGCTCGACGCGGGTCATGCAGGCGCGGCACCTCAGGGCCGTCGCGCTGACCCACCTGGCCCGCGTCAAACAAGAGACCGGCGACACCGCAGGCGCGCTCTCCGACTATCACGAGGCGGTCTCGTTCGCGGAGGAGGCCGGGGTGCGCCGCGCCGAGGCGTTTGCGCTACACGGTCTTGCTTCGCTCTTGCTCGAGCTGGGGGAGCTGCGCGCCGCGGACGATCGCATCCGCGCGGCGCTCCCGCTGATGCGCGAGAACGCCAAGGACGCGGAGGGCGCGATCGTGGCCCTGCAAGGCGTCCTCTTCGCGTTGCGAGGCGCCCACGAGGACGCCGAGCGCTTCTTCCGGCGCGCGCAAGCGCTGCTCGCGGCCCACAAGCGCCCGGTGTTCGCCGCCGCGCTCTCGGTCCTTCGTGGCGAGCAGGGCGAAGCTGCGGCCTCACACGCCGAATACGCCGACGTGCGGCTCGCTCGTCGCCTCCGCGCGTCGTTCTCGAAGAGACGAACGAGCCCGCCGCTCTTCGTCTCCGAGGATGGCTCCTTCTTCCGGTCGCCGGAGACGGGGCAGCCGGTCTCGCTCGCGCGCCGCAAGGCCGTTCGCGGAATCTTGCGCGCCCTGATCGAAGCGCGGCAGACCAGGCCCGGGGTCCCCGTCTCGGTGGAGGCGCTCATCGCGGCCGGCTGGCCGGGGGAGAAGGTGCTCCCTGCGGCCGGGGCGGAGCGCGTGTACGCGGCCATTGCCACCCTCCGCCGCCTGGGGCTCCGAGGCCTCATCAGCCAGAGCGCGGACGGCTACCTGGTCCCGGCGGACCGCGCGGTCATTCCCCACGACCCCGGGGCCTGACGAACTTTCAACGAACTTTCAGTCGCGCGGCGCAGCGGGGCGGGCAATCTCCCGTCATGCCTTCCCTCCTGCGCACCGCGCCTGCGTGCCTCGTCTTGGCCTTCCTCGCCGCTTGCGACGACCCCGCGCTCCCCGATGGCCCGACGTCGACCTCGGGCGCGACCGGAGGGGGCGGCGAGAGCGGCGAAGGCGCGGCCGGTGCCGGCGGCGCGGGCGGCACGCCCGATCCCGGACCGTGTCCGGTCATGAACGTCTCGGACACCACCCTCGATTTCTACACGGCGGGGCTCTTTGCGGTCTCTGCGCGCGTGGACACACCCGTCGAGGGGTACGCGAAGACACGCCTCACGTTCGAGCTCTACTTCGGCCCGGAGGGGAACTGGCCCACGCCGGGCACCTTCGATCTCTCGGTGTCGCCGGACGACGACTACGGCACGTGTGAGCACTGCGTCCTCCTGGTCGCCTTCGACGAGGCGGGGCAGCCGCGTCGCGCCTTCTTCCAGGAGAGCGGCACGATGGAGCTCACCCATTACGATCCCGATCAGATCGGCATCGCGGCTGGGGCGATCGAAGACGCGCGCCTCGTCGAGGTGATCCAGAGCGCCGAGGACGGCTCATGGAGCGTGGTCCCCGGCGGGCTCTGCTTCGATCTGCCGGCCTGGTCCTTCGACACGAGGGTGGTCCACGGAGGCGCGTGCGACACCCTCGAGGACTGCCCGAACGAGGCGATGCAGAGCTGCGACGTGGAGACGAAGACCTGCCAGCCGTTCGAATGCAGCATCTTCGGGGATCCGCCGTTCTGTGGGGACGGCTATCGCTGCCTCTCCCAGTACCAGACGCTCATCGATCGTGAGGAGTCCGGGCCTGCGAGCGGCGCTTGTTACGAGGCCTGCTCCCCTGGACCGGCAGGCACGACCGGAAGCTGCGAGGCCGGGTCGATGTGTTTTCCGCTCGACGCCACCCAGACCGCCGGGATTTGCCTCGCGACGGGGGGGCCCGCCGTCGGAGAGGCTTGCACGCTCTCCGACGTCGCGACCGGGTGCGCGGAGGGGGGGCTCTGCGTGGGTGAGCCGCCGACCTGCCGTGCCGTCTGCGACTACCTGTCCGCGACCAGCGAATGCCCGTCCGGCACCTATTGCACCACGCTCAACCTCTGCGAGCCGCTCGAGGTCGGCGACGTCGCGCCCGTCGGCGCGTATTGCGAGCCCGGCGCGGCGACGCTCACCGATTGTGGTCCCGAGGGTGAGGCGTTCCGCGGGCTCTGCTTCCGCCTGTTCGAGACCGTGGAGGACGCGGTCTGCGCGCGGACCTGCGAGATGGCCGATCCCGAGTGCCCAGGCGGGCTCTCCTGCATCGGTGTCTTCACCAACGCCGAGGTCGGGATCTGCGCCGACCCCGGCGCGTGTGGCGACGGCGCCCTCGATCTGCTCGGCGCCGAGGTCTGCGACGACGGCAACACGGTCTCCGGGGACGGCTGCAGCGCCGATTGCTCCGCGGCCGAGCTCGCGCCGCTCTGCGCGATGGCCGAGCCCCTCTCCGTCGGCGACGCGATCGTCGACACCAACGAAGGCGGCGTGACGGGCTACGTCTCGCTCTGCGATCCGTTCATCGCGGACCCGGCGAAGACCTTTTCGTTCCTGCCACCGGCTCCCGGCGAGCTCACCCTCCGCCTCACGAGCGTCCCCAACCTCGGCGTCAGCGTCCTCGGGGACTGCCTCGACGCCGGCAGCGAGCTCGGCTGCCGGATGGATGACGGGCAGGACGTCCTGCGTGTGAACTTCGCGACCGTGCCCTCGCAGCCGGCGCTCGTCGTCGTGCGCGGCGCCAACCCGCTGGAGACGGGGCTGTTCGTGCTCGAGTCCGAGTTCGCCGTATCGGCGTGTGGCGACCTCCTCGTGAACGGGCCCGAGGCGTGCGACGACGGCAATCAATCGTCGGGCGACGGATGCTCCGCGGACTGCAGCGCGATCGAATGGCCTGCTCTCTGCGCCGGCCTCCCGGCCATTCAGGACGGCGACGTCATCCAAGGGACGCTCGCGGCGGCGGCGCCGTTCTTCGATCTCACGGGTGTCTGCTCGTACGACAGCGGCAACGACCGCGCGTTCTCCTTCGTGGCGCCGTCCGACGGCACGCTCGAGGTCGAGCTCGTCTCCGAGGACGACCTCGTCGTCTACCTGGGTGATGGCTGCGGGCCGGTGGACCCCGCGACCTACCTGTCGTGTGGCAACTCGGGACAGGCCGGGCAGAGCGAGACGGCGAGCGCGCTGCTCAGCGCCGGGCAGGTCGTGACGGTGGTCGTCGACGGCTTCACGCCCGAGGAGGCGAGCACCTTCACGCTCACCGCGTCGTTCTCGCCGTGACCCGCCGCGCTCGCGCTTGCCCCGATGGGGCGGACATGGGAGTCCCTCGGCGATGAGGTCCTTCGGCGACATCGCGCGGCTCGCCGAGGCGTACGCCGCCGCGCGACCCTTTCCCCACGTGGTGCTCGACGGCTTCATCGACGCCGCCCTGCTGGGCGAGCTGGTTGCGGACTTCGACGAGGAGCCCGCGGAGCGCCTGCAAGACGAGATCTTCGACGTCATGGCGTCGCCCGCGCCGCCGGAGGGCGCCGCGTTCGGACGCTTCGTCGAGTGGCTGAGGTCGCCTGCGACGCTCGACGCGGTCTCGCGCACGACTGGCGAGGTCGTGTGCGGGGCGGAGGTTCGCGCGTACGCCTACCTGCCCGGCCACTATCTCCTCCCGCACGCCGACAGCGATCGGGATGGCAGGCGCCGCGTCGCGTTCGCCTTTTATGTCGCCACGCTCGACGGGCTCCGAGGAGGGGAGCTCGATCTGTACGAGTGTGAGCTGCGATCGGGCGACGTCGTCGGCACACGGGTCACGAGGACGATCGAGCCGCTCCCGAACCGCTGCGTCCTCTTCGGCGTCGGGGAGACCAGCTTGCACCGTGTTCGTGAGGTCACCGCGGGCGGGCGGCTCTCGCTGGCAGGGTGGTTCACGCGATGAACGAGGGGCTCGGCGAGCTCGTCTCGTCGTTCGGACGAGCCACGTTCCGGTCCGCCTCGGCGCGCGGCGTGGTGCCCGAGGCGGTGCTCGCGGAGGCTCGCCGCGCCGCCGAAGAGGCCGGCTTCGAGGCGTTCGATCTCGCGCATCGAGGCCTGTTCGAGCGGTCGGCGCATCCCTTGCCCGCGCTCGTCGAGCGGAGCCTCGTCGAGATCGCCTCGCTCGTGGCCGGGAGACCGCTCGTGATCGCCAAACACGAGCTCATGCGGCTTCGCGCCGGCGGCTACTCGCTCCGCGCGGAGGATCAGCTCTGGGTGGGCCCGCGCGTGGACGTCGGCGATCCGTCGCTCGACCTCTCGCTCGATCTGTCGACCGTGGCAACGGGTGAGGCCGAGGTGGTGTTCACCCACGCCGGCGCGGCCTACTTCACCGTCCCGCAGCGGCCGGGGGAGCTCGGCGTCGCGGAGCGGGGGCCGACGACGGGTCGATTCGACCGCTACCTGACCCACCGGGTCGGGAGCGCGGTGATCGTGCGCCTGCGCGCCCTGCTCGTGGCGAGCCGGTGACAGACGCGTGACGGCGGCGATACGCTGTGTTCCGTGAGGCTCGTCGTCGGCGCCCTTCTTCTCTTCTCGTTCTGTGCAGGCTGTGAGGACTCGAAGGAGACGGCCGGCGCCGGCGCCGGCGGCGCGGCCGCTTCGAGCGGCTCGGCCACCGTCACGTCCGGCGCGACCACCACGACGGCCGGCTCGAGCACGGCGTCGAGCACGACGGGGGCCGGAGGCTCGTTTGCGCTCGAGGTCCACACCCTGCTCGACGCCGAGCCCGGTCTCGTCCTCGAGGTGAACCTCCCGTTCGGGGTCGCCGAGTGCCTGGACGTGCCGGGGGACCCGCCGTGCGCGGATCTCGACGATGACGATATCGTCGACGCGTGGGAGGACGCGGCGCTCTCACGCCTCCGGCCCATGCTCCGGCTGGACGAAGACGAGTCGCTGGTCGGCGACGCGACCGCCGTGGTCGGCGACGTCGGTCGCGTCACCCGCTCGGGCGATCTCCTCCAGGTCCACATCATGCTCGGGTATTCGAAGGACTACGGCTCGTGTGGCGGCTTCACCTCCCACAACGGCGACTCGGAGCGCGTCGCGCTCCAGCTCGTTCCGCTCTCCGGGATGGGCCCCGGCGACGTGCGCGTGTCCAAGGCCTACACCGCAGCGCACGAGGGGACGGCCAACGATCACGGCCGCGTCTTCATCGGCGCGGAGCTCACGGAGCTCGTGCACGTCCCCGACCCGGAGACCGGCGAGCCGCGCTGGGTCGTCTTCCCGTCGGCCGACAAACACGCCACGTACGCGACAATCCAGATCTGCGAGGGGATCAGCGTGGTGCCTTGTTTCGAGGAGGACTGCGCGCCCGACGGCGTCGCCGATCCGAGCGCCTACGACCTGCTCCCGCCGTACGTGAACGCGGGTGAGGAGGCGGCGCCGCTCGTGACGGATCTCGCGGTGGTCGGCTTCGGCGGCGACGACGCGTGGGCCGACCAGGACTTCTGCGGGGGCCTCGGCGGCAGCTCCTGCTCGTCGTCGGTGCGCGAGAAGCTCACCGTGGATCCGTTCTGACCCGCCGCCGATCCCTCAGCGGGCCTGTTCTTTGAGGAACGTCAGCTGCGTCTCGGGGGATGGCTCGCAGCCGTAGGTCTCGATGAGGTGGTTGTCGTATCGGTCCGCGGCCTCGAGGAAACGCGCGATGCCGATCGAGAGATCGTCGTGCTCGGCTGGCGAGAACACGTCCGACATGTGCACGGTGAGGTTGAGCCGGATGATGTTGTCGCTCAGCTCGAAGCTGAACGGCGCGTGCTCTCCGGAGAGTAGGTACCGGAACAGATCGCCGAGCTGCTTCTTTCCAGGTTGCGCGAGCGCCGAGGAGAAGCAGAGGTGCTCGGAGCAACAGCACCACACCTGGATGGGCGCCGAGCCGCTGTAGAAGGACCAGTTCTGGTGCCCGTGCCGGGCGAGCACCGGATCGACGTTGGCCTTCGTCAGAGCGCCCTCCACGAACGTAACGACGGGGTGGCTCTCGGGCGGCGCGAAATACGAGTCGAGCTCGAGGCCCTCGAGGTCCGAGCCGCACCCGCTGCAGTAGCGGACGGCGTGTGTGATCAGTGCCTCACACGCGGGGCACTCCACCCCGAAGGTCGCGTCCTGGCGGCGGAAGTCGTCCACGAAGCGCTGCACGTCGGCCGCGGGGATGCCGAACCCGACGTTGTCCGCCGAACGGTACTTGCACGTGGTCACGCCGACGATCCGCCGCGAGTCGTCGAGGATGGGCCCGCCGGAGTTGCCGGGGTTGATGGCCGCGTCGGTCTGGAGGTAGTGCTGCCCGTCGAACAGCTGGCGCGGATGGGAGATGACGCCTTCGGTGAGCGAGAGCGGCAGGCCCACCGGGAACCCGAGGATGTGGACGGGTTGTTTGGCGGTCAGCGGCTCGCTCGTCTCGATGGGCATCACCGCGTGATCGAGCGCGCCGTCGAGCTCGATGACCGCCAGGTCGCGCTTCGGGTGGATCCGCCGCACGCGGCCGACTACGCGCCGCTTGTCCCGCATCTCGACGCCGACCTCGCGGTAGGGGGAGACCACGTGGCAGTTGCTCACCAGATGGCGCGAGTCGACGAGGAACGCGGAGCCCGTGCCGCCGCCCGTGAAGATCTGGAACACGCCGAGTGACTCGATGTCGTTCATGACGCCACCTCCGCGCTCTCGTGCTCGTCCGTCTCCTCGTCGTCCGTCTCCTCGTCGTCCTCGTCCAGGCTCGCGAGCAGCTCCTTCGCGTGGGCGAGCAGCGTCGCCGAGGCGTCTCGCCAGGGCTTGCCGCTCACCTCGACGAGGCCCTGGAGCAAAGACGCGCCTATCTCGGGTGGCCAGCCGAACTTCGACAGGAGAAACGAGTAGCTGCTGACGAGCGCGAGCGTCGCGTCCATCGAGTGCCCGCCCGTGCGGATGCGCCGGACGGTCTCCAGGTAGTCGGCGGAGAGGTTGGCCTCGAGCACCTCGCGGGTGCCGGGGTCCGCGGGCGGGATCGCGTAGCTCGCGTGCCCGAGGTTCTTGTGGAGCACGTCGCGGGGCAGCGCCCGCATCTCCTTGGCGAACTTGGCGACGGCGGCCTCGCGGCGGTTCGGATCTTGATCGGTGTCGTTGAAGATGGCGGCGGCCTCGACCACACGTGTCACGATCGCGCCCGCGAGCGGGAGGGAGCAGCGCAGGTGGTGGATCGCAAACGCCGTCAGCTCGTTGAGGAAGAACATGGATCGCTTGCGCTGCGACTCCTTCACGAGCTCCTCGACCTCGGCGAAATGCGCGTCCCAGATGGCCTCGGCGCGCTGGAGCTCGTCTTCGGCGAGCGGCTCGATCGGCTCGCGGTCGAGCGCGGCGGCGCCGAACTGATCGATCATCCAGTCGTCGACCGAGTCCGCCTCCACCGGCATCCGGCGCAGGACCTCGAGGAGCTTCAGCGGGTGGAGCCTCGAGAGCTTGTCCCGGAACTCGAGCACGACGTTTTCGTCGTACAGCCGGGGTTGATGGAGCTGCCCCGATCCTGCCACGCGACCGAGGAGGTACCGGAGCGCAGCGGTCGGGTTGCCCTCCGGCGAGAGGCGGATCATCGGGACGCGCACGTCCACCTCGTCGCCGACGACACGAACGAAGACGCGCGACGAGCCCTGCACGATGACGAGCGGCCTCTCGCGCAGATCCCCGAGGGCCTGCAAAGGAAGCAGGTGCGTGAGCGTCTTCTGTATCGACTCGACGGCGCGCCCAGCGTGGTGGAGCGAGATCGCCTCTTCGAGGACGTCCGGATCGAGGACGACGGCCGACGGCGGGCGTCGTACGGGAGGGTGGGAGGTGATCGCGGCGAGCGGCATGATCGGACGGCCAGCGTACCGCCATCCTGGGCAGCGAATCACGAATTCCGAGGCGAGAACCGGCTATAGAGGGGGGACGTCGGCGGCGAGTAGGCGCCGCGAGAAAGACGACCGATGACCACCGCGATCGTGATTGGCGCGACGGGCCTCGTTGGCTCCGAGATCCTCGCTCTGCTCGAGGAGGATCCTCGCTTCGACTCCGTGGTGACACTCGTTCGGCGCGCGCGGCCCGAGGGCAATCACCCGAAGGTGGAGGAGCACGTCATCGACTTCCGCGCGCCGGAGTCCTGGCGCGAGCTCGTCCGGGGAGACGTGCTCTTCTCCGCGATGGGGACCACGAAGAAGAAGGCGGGCAGCCAGGAGGCCCAATACGAGGTCGACTACACCTTCCAGATGCGCGGCGCCCGCGCCGCGTACGAAGGCGGCGTCGACTGCGTCGTCCTCGTCTCGTCGATGGGCGCGGACCCGTCCTCGTCGATCTTCTACAGCCGCATGAAAGGCGAGCTCGACCGGGACGTGTGCGCCCTCGGGCTCCCGCGCGCCCGCGTGCTGCGGCCGGGGATCCTCGACGGCGACCGTCAGGAGCATCGCCCCCTCGAGGCCATCGGCCTCCGCGCCATGCGCGCGTTCGCCGTCGTGCCGGGCCTCCGCAGCTTCCGTCCGATCCACGCGAAGGTCGTCGCGCGCGCGGCGATCGCTGCTTGGGAAGACCCCACGCCGGGGCCGGTCGTCTACGAGGTCGGGCGGTTGTTCGAGCTCGGCTCGCCGCCGCCGTGACGCGCTCGGATTTCTCGCGTGAGCTGGCGAGCGCGCCGCTTCCGGCTACACCCGATCTCCCATGCCGCAGCACCCCGGTTGTCCCTCGTCCCGTCGCTCCGCCCTGCTCGCCCTCGTCGCCGCCTCCGGCGCGCTCGTCGTCCCTCGCGTGGTGTGGGCCTCGTCCCCGCGCATCGGCGCGATGCTCGGCGGCTACAAACACGCGGGCGGTCAGCACGAGCGACAGCAGCTCGCGTCCGCCATCGAGGACATCGTCGGTCGGATGAGCTTCCTGGTTCGAGGCCTGGCTCGAGACCGGCTGCGCACCGCGAACCCGGTGCCGAGCAGCCTGGTCCTCGCCGCCGACGAGCGCCATTTCATGCTCTCCTATCGGGACGAGCGCTTCGTCGCCCCGCTCGACGGGTCGGCTGTGACGGTGAGGTCGAAGGACGGCGAGGCCATGTCGCTGCGCGTCGCGCTGAAGGAGCGAGCCGTGAGCCAGGTCTTCTCGACGGAGGGCAAGTCCCGGGAGAACCGGTTCCGTCTCGAAAATGGCAAGCTTGTCATCGATGTGAGGGTCGTCGCCGATCAGCTGCCGAAGCCGCTGGCCTACCGCTTGACCTACGCCAAGGCGTGAGCCCCGAAAGGCGGCCCCGAGGCTTCCGGCGTGCTACGACCTCGTCGTGGCTTCCGTAACCGCCGAGCCCTCGAGCCGCCCCCTCTCCATCGAGATCGTCTCCGACTTCGCCTGCCCCTGGTGTCTCATCGGTACGCGCCGCCTCGAGATCGCGCTCGCCTCGCTGCCCGACGTCGCCGCGTCGTGGACGTACCGACCGTTCTTGCTCGACCCGTCCACGCCCGCGGAGGGTGTCGACCTGCGGGACAGGCTGCGCCGCAAGTACGGCGACCCGGAGCCGCTCTTCCGGCGGGTCGAGACCGCCGCGAAGGAGTCCGGGATCGCGCTCGACTTCGACAAGGTCCGCCGCGGCGTGCCGACGCTGCGCGCGCACACGCTCTCGCGGCTCGCGATCGACAAGGGCACGCAGCGCGCCCTCGCGCGTGACCTCTTCGACGCCTACTTTCTGGAGGGCCGCGACATCTCCGCGATGGATGTGTTGCTCGAGCTCGCGCAGCGGCACGGCTTCAGCCGGGATGAGACCCTCGAAGCGCTCGAGAGCCCCAGCGAGCTCGACCAGACCCGCGAGGAGGCGCGCGCCGCCGCCGAGGCCGGCATCACGGGCGTCCCGTTCGTCGTGATCGATCAGCGCTTCGCCGTGCCGGGGGCGCAGGCGCCCGAGATGTTCCGTCGTGCCATCGAGCGCGCGCGCGGCTGACGCAAGACGCCCGGCTTCGCGGTGCCACGGTGCCATGCACGGCAACGCTTGCGCGCGCGCGCCTGACAAAGCGCGGGCGCGCGGCGGCCCCGAGTTGCCCATCCAGGTGCGTTTAGCCGAGCGATTTCGCGAGTTTCGCACTCTGTCCTACATCGTTCCCATTGCGAAATACTCCCAACAAAGGTAAGGCCCGCGCTCCCAGTCCAGCCGCAGCGCCGAAAAGGCCGCGCGCTCGCAGTCCACAGGAGAACGTCGACACCATGGTCACTTCCCGCCTCGCCGGGCTCGTCAGACGAGCCTGGCCACTGTTCCTACTCCTCAGCCTGCTCGGGATCCCGGGCCTTGCCTTCGCCGGAGGTGGTGAGGGCCACAAGATCGGCGGCGAAGCGAACCTCCAGCTGCCGAACCTCGCGGACGCGCACATGCTGGGGACGGACGGGCGCACGCTGCTCATGGGCGGCCTCGGCGTCTGTGCCTTCGGCTTGATCTTCGGCCTCGTGATCTTCTCTCGGCTGCGGAACCTCCCGGTTCACCAGTCGATGAAGGACATCAGCGAGCTCATCTACGTGACCTGCAAGACGTACCTGGTGACGCAGGGCAAGTTCATCATGCTGCTCTGGGTCTTCATCAGCGCCGTCATGATGGCCTACTACGGCTACTTCGCCGGCTTCAGCGCAGGCAAGCTCGCCCTCATCCTCTTCTTCTCGCTCGTCGGCATCGCGGGCAGCTACTTCGTGGCGTGGTTCGGCATCCGCGTGAACACGTTCGCCAACTCGCGCACGGCGTTCGCCAGCCTCGAGGGCAAGGGCCTGCCGGTCTACGCCATCCCGCTCAGCGCGGGCATGAGCATCGGCATGCTCCTCATCAGCGTGGAGCTCTTCCTCATGCTGATGATCATGCTCTTCTTCCCCGACGTCGCGGGCCCCTGCTTCATGGGCTTCGCGATCGGCGAGTCGCTCGGCGCCTCGGCCCTCCGCATCGCGGGCGGCATCTTCACGAAGATCGCCGACATCGGGTCGGACCTCATGAAGATCGTCTTCAAGATCAAGGAAGACGACGCGCGTAACCCCGGCGTCATCGCGGACTGTGTCGGCGACAACGCCGGCGACTCGGTCGGCCCCTCCGCCGACGGCTTCGAGACCTACGGCGTCACCGGCGTCGCGCTCATCACGTTCATCCTCCTCGCGGTGAAGCCGGACTTCCAGGTCCAGCTCCTCGTCTGGATCTTCGTCATCCGCATCGTGATGGTCATCGCGTCGGGCATCTCGTACCTCATCAACGAGCAGATCTCGAACGGCCGCTACAAGGGCCAGTTCAAGTTCAACTTCGAGGCGCCGCTCACGTTCCTCGTGTGGCTGACCTCGATCGTGAGCGTCATCGCGACGTTCGTGGTCAGCTACCTCCTCATCCCGACGCTCGGCAACGGCACCTACTGGTGGAAGTTCAGCGCCATCATCAGCTGCGGCACGCTCGCCGGCGCGATCATCCCCGAGCTCGTCAAGGTGTTCACCTCGACCGAGAGCGGGCACGTCCGCGAGGTCGTCACTTCCTCCAAGGAGGGCGGCCCGTCGCTCAACATCCTGGCTGGTCTGACGGCGGGTAACTTCTCGGGCTACTGGCTCGGGATGACGTTCATCGTCCTGATGGGCGGCGCCTACTACGTCACCGGCATCGGCGTGCCGGCCGGCGCCGAGGGCCTCGCCAAGTACGTCCCCGAGGCCATCGGCACGATCATGAACCTCGGCCCGGCCAACGCGCCGATCGACGTCTCGCCGGTCTTCGCCTTCGGCCTCGTCGCCTTCGGCTTCCTCGGCATGGGCCCCGTCACCATCGCCGTCGACTCCTACGGTCCGGTCACCGACAACGCGCAGAGCGTCTTCGAGCTCAGCGTCATCGAGCAGATCCCGGGCGTGAAGGAGCAGATCAAGAAGGACCACGGCTTCGACGTCGACTTCCACAAGGCGAAGGAGCTGCTCGAGGAGAATGACGGCGCCGGCAACACCTTCAAGGCTACGGCCAAGCCCGTGCTCATCGGCACCGCCGTCGTCGGCGCGACGACCATGGTCTTCGCGACGATCGTCGTGCTCACCGGCAAGCTCACCCACGACCTCGACAAGCTCTCGCTCCTGCACCCGCCGTTCTTGCTCGGCCTCATCGCCGGCGGCTCGATGATCTACTGGTTCACGGGCGCGAGCACGCAGGCCGTGTCGACCGGCGCCTACCGCGCGGTCGAGTTCATCAAGGCCAACATCAAGCTCGACAGCGGCGCCGAGAAGGCGAGCATCGAGGACTCGAAGAAGGTCGTCGAGATCTGCACGGTGTACGCGCAGAAGGGCATGTTCAACATCTTCTTGACCGTGTTCTTCGGCACGCTCGCCTTCGCGTTCTTCGAGAGCTACTTCTTCATCGGCTACCTCATCTCGATCGCTCTCTTCGGCCTCTTCCAGGCGCTCTTCATGGCGAACGCCGGCGGCGCCTGGGACAACGCGAAGAAGGTCGTCGAGACCGAGCTCAAGGCGAAGGGCACGGACCTTCACGACGCGACGGTCGTCGGCGACACGGTCGGCGATCCATTCAAGGACACGTCGAGCGTCGCCATGAACCCGGTCATCAAGTTCACGACGCTCTTCGGCCTCCTCGCGGTCGAGCTCGCCGAGATCCTCGGCGAGTCGAACAAGAGCGCGCGTATGCTCGTGGGGCTCGTCCTCTTCGCTCTGTCCGCCTTCTTCGTCTACCGCTCCTTCTACGGCATGCGGATCGAGCAGGGTGAGGGCGGCGAGGCGCACGCCAAGCCCAAGCGCGAGACCGCCGAAGCGGGCTGAGCTGCCTGCAGGCTGCGCCCGCCACGGCGGCGCGCGTGCCATCGAGCCCCCCCACCGAGAGGTGCCGGGGGGCTCGTCCTTTTTCGGACGGAAGACGAAAGGAGAATTTGAGGAGGTGGCGCCCGCGCCTGCTACTATCGAAGGTCTCACGTGAAGAACGTCGCTGCGTCCAACCAGCGCCTCGCCGACAAACTCATGGCCGAAGGGAGGCTCTCCCCCGATGGCCACGCCACAGCTGTCGCTTACGTGGCGCTTCACGGCGGACGGATCGAGGACGCCCTCATCGAGAACGAGATCCTCAGCGAGACGGACCTCTTGCGGTACGTCGCGACGGAGAGCTCTACACGCTTCGTCTCGACCGAGAAGCTCTACAAGGCCAGCATCGATCGGGGCATCCTCTCGCTCGTTCCTCGCAAGCTCGCCGAGCAACACCAGGTCTTCCCTGTCCTCTACGACGACGCGGCCAAGGCGCTGTCGGTCGTGACACCCGACCCGGACAACCTCGCAGCCCTGGCGGAGGTGCGGGTCGCAGCGGGCGTCCGCACGGTCAACGCGCTCGTGGCCCGGCCGGCGGCCGTCATGGCGGCGATTCAGCGCGCCTACCACAACGACCCGAGCCTCTTCGCCACGCTCATGCGCCCAGGGACGCTCCAGCTGAGCGTCGATCGGTTCCACACGTCGAACACGACGACAGGACCGAGCCACTCGACCGGTCCTGCGCCGGCGACTCCGCTCGTCGTCCAGCACGAGTCGAAGGGCTTGCAGGCTGATGCCGCTCCGCAGCCGCAACCCGCGCCGCAGCCCGCCGCCGCGCCGCCGCGACCGCCTCCGCCCGCGCAGGAGCGAGCGGCCCGGCCGCAAGCGCTCCCCGCCTCGGTCGCGCCCGACTACGTCGAGACGCTGAACGTGCTCGTGAGCCTGCTCGAGAACTCCAGGCAGGACCTGCGTGGCCACTCCGCGCTCACCGCACGCCTCGTTCGGAAGGTCTGTGATCGCATGGGCCTTCCCGCCCACCAGATCGCCGCTTACGTCGTCGCCGCTTACCTCCACGACCTCGGCAAGGCCGGCACCTATCACCTCACGGCGTTGAACGTGGCCGAATACGACGGGCATCGCGCGGCGGCGCAGAAGGTCTTCAACGTGCCGGAGCGCTTCCTCCAGGCCGTCCAGCTGACGAGCGACACGAAGAGCGCAGTCAACGGCATGTACGAGCGCTTCGACGGGCGAGGCTTCCCGCTCGGCCTGGCCGGGAAAGACATCCCGCTCGGCGCGCGCATCCTCGCCGTCGCGGACACCTACGCGGACCTGACGCAGAACCCCCGCAACCCCGCCCGCAAGATGCTCACGGCCGGCGAAGCGATGCAGTTTCTCGCCAAACATCGCGGGGTCATCTTCGATCCGACCGTCGTCGATCTGTTCCGAGCCGAGGTCGCAGGCGACGACCTGCGCGCGAAGATCCTCGCAGACCGGGTCAACGTCCTCGTCGTCGATCAGGATCCGGAGGACGTGACCGTGCTCGAGCTCAAGCTGCTCGAGGCGGGCTTCGACGTCCACGTCGCCCGCACGATGCAGCAAGCGCTGCACGAGCTCCGCACGCGCGACTTCACGGTGGTGATCAGCGAGGTCGATCTCGACTCGAAGGACGCCGGCCTCACCCTGCGGAGCACGATCGCCAGCGAGGAGACGGGCAAGAAGGTCCTCGTCTGGATCGTCTACACGCGCAAGACCGACCGCCAGCTCGCGGAGATCGTCTTCGAGCTCGGCGTCGACGACCTCATCACGAAGCCCTCCCCGCCGGAGGTGTTCGTGGCGAAGCTCCGCCAGCTGGTGGAGCGCAAGCGCGCGCGAACGCAGGCCGCCGCGCCGGCGCGCGGCGTCAGCGGCTCGCTCGCCGAGATGGCCCTGCCCGATGTCGTGCAGATCCTCTGGCACGGTCGGAAGACGTGCACCGTGAAGCTGAAGACCTCGAAGGGGACGGGCGATATCGGCTTCGTGGATGGCCAGATCGTTGACGCGCGCTTGCCGCCCCACCGCGGGGAAGAGGCGTTTTATCGAATGCTCAACCTGAAGGACGGCGAGTTCCAGATCGACCCGCAGACAATCCCGAAGGACAAGACGATCGAGGTCTCGCCCGAGGGCCTGCTCCTCGAGGGTATGCGGCGTCTGGATGAGGGCCTGGTCTGACGCCTCGCGCGGGTTGGCTGGGCCACGCTGCGCCAGCTCGCGGAGCCGATCGAGAAAAGCGCCGCTGAATTCGTGCCTCACGGGCAGGCCCGGGGCTTGCACAGCAGGACGACCATGCGCCGCATCCTCGCTGCTTCCTTCGTCTTGGTGTCCGCTTTGGCCCCCTTCCTTTGGACGGAGGAGGCCAGCGCTTGCGGTGGCTGCTTCGTCAGCCAATCCGAGTCCACCCAGGTGACAGGCCACCGGATGGCCCTCAGCGTCTCGGCGACCCAGACCACGCTCTGGGACCAGATCACCTACGACGGCGATCCGACCGAGTTCGCGTGGGTGCTCCCGATCAAGGGCCAGGTCGAGATCGGCCTCTCGTCCGATCTGCTCTTCCAGGTGCTCGAAGCCGAGACGCAGGTCGTCGTCTCCTCGCCGACGATCAACTGCCCCCCGCCCAACTGTCCCGGCGACGCAGCCGGCTTCGGCGCGACAGGAGCGACCTCGGGATCGGGCGGCGGCGTGACCGTCATCGCGCAGGAGGTCGTCGGCCCCTACGAGACCGTGCAGCTCCAGGCGAGCGATCCGCTCGCGCTCAACACCTGGCTCGAGTCGCACGGCTACAACATCCCCGCGGATGTGGAGCCCGTCGTCAGCCAGTACGTGACCGAGGGCTTCGGGTTCCTGGCGCTTCGCCTGGTGCCCGGTCAGGGCATCGACTCGATGAAGCCCGTCCGGATCACCTCTCCGGGCGCGAGCCCCACGCTGCCGCTCCGCATGGTGGCGGCGGGGACGGGCGCGCGGACGCCCATCACGCTCTGGGTCCTCGCGGAAGGTCGGTACGAGCCGCAGAACTTCGGCTTCGAGACGATCAGTGCCAGCGAGCTGATCTGGGACTGGGGCACGGCGAGCAGCAACTATGCGCAACGAAAGCAGGAGATCTTCGACGCAGACGGCGGGTCGCGCTGGCTGATGGAAGCCGGCGAGCAGAAGGGCATGTGGCTGTTCGACTCGATCCTGAGCACGGCCGAATACGATCCCGCCGGGAGCGGCTACGCCGACGAGTCGGGGCAAGGCGCCGTCGAGGCCGCTGCGGCGGACGTGGCGACGCTGACGGCCGGGATCAACCCGAGCTCGCTCTGGGTGACGCGGATCTCGGCCGATCTTTCTCGCGAGGCGCTCGGGGTGGACCTGAGGCTCCAGGCGTCGACTACGCAGCAGCCGATCGAGCGGTACCTGCAGGTCCAGAACACCGTGGGCATCCCCCCGGCCTGCCCGACCTTCCCACCGTGTGACAACGACGGCTCGACGTTCCCGGGCTTCGGCGACATCAACAACTGGGATCCGTTCGGCGAAGACGCGAACGACGGATCGAGCGGCGGCTGCGGCTTCGCTCGGACCCCGGCGCGACCGAGCGAGCTGGCGCTGATCGGCCTCGCAGGGGCGGCTGCGGTCCTCGCCCGCCGCCGCCGCGCGAAGCGCTGAGCGGCTTGTCACGACGCGTGCGGGACCGTATAGAGATCATCAGGCGTGGACCGCATCTGCGGCCGCGACCCGGAGGAAAATGTACGGAGCTGGTGATCCGCGCCAAGCGCCCGCGGCGCGCGCGAAATTGACTGTCCCGGCCATGCGCGCCCGCAAGGGCGAGCGCCCGCTCACCGTCGTGACGGCTTACGACTTCACGATGGCTCGGCTGCTCGACGAGGGGGGCGTGGACGCGCTCCTCGTGGGCGACTCGTTGGGCATGGTCGTCCAAGGCCACGGCAACACGTTGCCCGTCACGGTCGACGAGATCTGTTACCACGGGCGCGCCGTGGCGCGCGGCGCCCGGAGCGCACACGTCATCGGCGACATGCCGTTCATGAGCTACCAGGTCTCCCCGATGCAAGCGGTGGAGACGGCCGGCAAGCTGATGAAAGATGGCGCCTTCGAGAGCGTGAAGCTCGAGGGCGGCGCCGCGTTCGCCGAACATGTCTTCCGGATTGTCTCGGCCGGCATCCCGGTCATGGGACACGTCGGCCTGACGCCGCAAGCCGTCCACGCGCTCGGCGGCTTCAAGGTTCAGGGCAAGCGGCCGGAGGACGCGGAGCAGGTCGTGCGCGACGCGCGCGCCCTCGAAGAGGCGGGGGCATACGCCATCGTGCTCGAGGCCATCCCGCCGGATCTGGCCGCCGAGGTCACGAGCGCAGTCTCCGTGCCGACGATCGGTATCGGCGCCGGGGCGGGCTGTGACGGACAGGTCCTCGTCTGTTACGACCTCCTCGGGATGTACCGCGGGCTGTCTCCGAAGTTCGTGAAGCGTTTCGCGGAGCTCGGCGCTGCAGTGGTGGAGGCGACCGAAGCCTTCGTCCGCGAGGTCGGCGACCGCACGTTCCCCGGCCCGGAGCATGCGTTCAAGCCGAACGGGTTCGCGACCGAGGACCGCCCGGTTCACTGAGGAATGGCTGGGCCTCAGGTCCAGCCGTCACACTCGTCGCGGGTGGGTCGATAGGGAGTAGCTGCGCGGGAAGGCGATCTGCCCGCGCGGTGTACTCCCTCCGATGCCTCGCCCCGCTCACGCCCTGCTCTCCCTGACGGTCCTCGTGGCCGGAGCCTTGGCGGTCTCCGTTCCGGCGCCGCTCCTCGGGCGGGACCTTCCGGCGCTGCCGGGGCCATCGCCGCGCCCGCGCGCTGCGGTGGACGACCCTGCGGAGGCGAACGCACGGTGCGAGAGCTGCCATAGGGAGATCGCCGCGGAGTGGCGCGGCTCCCTCCACCAGGAGGCCTGGCACGACCCGGTCTTTCAGAAGGCCTACGCGGTCGAGCCGGTCGCGTTCTGTCGCAGCTGCCATGCGCCGGAGGCCGACGCGGCCTCGTATCCGAGCCGCGCCGCGCAAGACGTGGGAATCGGCTGCACGACCTGCCACCAGCAAGGGGCCGACATCGTCGGAGCGCGGGACATCGCGGGCTCGGCCGAGCACCACGCCGTGCGCGGCGACGCGCGGCTCGCCACGAAAGAGGCCTGCGCTTCCTGCCATCAGTTCGACTTCCCTCGTTCGAAGGGGCAGCCCATGCAAGACACCCTCGTCGAGCACGCGTCTTCCTCGCTCGCCGACGTCTCTTGTCAGAGCTGCCACATGGCGGAGGTCGAGGGCCCGGACGGCAAGAGGCACCGCGCTCACGACTTCTCCGTGATCTCCGACCCGGCGATGCTGGCGCGAGCCGTCGACGTGGTCGCCCGCCGCGGAGACGGAGGGCAGCTCCTGTTCGAGCTCGAAGGCCGCGAGGTCGGGCACGCCTTCCCGACGGGTGACATGTTCCGCCGCCTCGAGCTCCGGGCCGAGGCGCTGGACGCGGAGGGGAAGGTCGTGATGACAGCTCCGTCAGTATTTTTGGCGCGCCGCTTCGGCGACGTCGCGGGCGCGGTCTCGACGATCTCCTCGAAGCGCGTGGAGATCGCCGACACGCGTGTCCCGGCTCCCGGGCGCGGCGTCCGGAAGGCCGTGTTGCGGTTCCCCGAGCCCACGACGCGCCTGACCGTCCGCTGGGTCGTCGCTTACCAGCGAATGGACGCCGCGATGGCCGTCAGCTTCGACGTCGATCAGGCGCGCGACGAGACAATCGTCGCGCGCGGCCTCATCCCTCCTGTCCCCGCTGCGAAACCAAAACCCAAGGCAAGCCCATGAACCGCTCCCTGCTCCTCCTCGTCTCTTCCGCGATCCTCTGCTGGTCGGCAGCGGCGTTCGCCGACAAACCCGTCAGCATCAAGGGCAAGGCGCCCCCGCCGGAGCCTGCGCCCGAGCAGGCCAAGAAGACGGAGGCACAGAAGCCCTTCGACCATTCGGAGCTGGGCGCGCGCGACGCGGCCGCCGAGAAGGCGGTCGCGAAGGTGAAGGAGCGCTGCGTGGCCGACCCGATGAGCCGCGAGGGGCCCACCGAGGAGGAGCAGGCGCGCTGCAACCTGGCGGTCGCGCGGCTCGTCGGCCTGGGCAAGAAGGGGGCGCCGTCGATCTTGGCGGCGCTCGACGAAGCGGACGAGCTCGACAGCTATTACGCGGTGAACCGCCTGCTCTTCACGCTCGGAAAGATCGACGAAAAGAAGGTCAGGCGGGTCGTCGTCGACGGCTTCGCCACGATCGCCAAGGAAGAGTCTGACGCGCAAGTCATGCTCGTCTACCAGCTCCCCGAGACGCTCGAGGCCATGTTGGGGGCGTCGCCTCCCGTCGAAGTCCCCTGGGACACCGACGCCGTGACGGACGCCTGGGAGGAGAACCGGAGGACCGCCGCGCGGTGGAGCGCGTTTCTGGATGAGAACGCGGACAAGACGCGCAAGCAGATCGCGGCCGAGCACCTCGCCAGGGCCAGGAAGGAGAAAGCCGACGAGGATCCGATCAAGGCGTACCGTGCCATCGAGCACCTCGTCGATCGCGCCCCGTTCGAGGCCCTCAGGGCAGCGAAGGTCTACCTGAAGCGCGACGGCCTCGACGGAGACGTCGAGGCGGGATTCGAGTCGCTCATGAGCGAGGCCGAGTGGCGCATCGAAGAGCAGAAGGCCAAGGCGGCGTCTGCCCCGAAGTTGCCGGCGCCGGCGAAGTCGCGCAGCTGACGGCCGTCTTCCTGGGGCCTTTCGTCCTCTTCCACGTGGATCGGGCCGCCTGCCGCTGGTAAGCCTCCGGGGTGGTGGCCTCCGCCCAGCAGAAGCCGTTTTCGCCTTACGAGGTGGACTGGGGCGCGTTCGCACCGCTCCGCCTCCGCGCGCGCGTGGTGGCGGAGGGCGTGTACGCGGGGCTTCACCGCAGCGTCCGGAAGGGCTCGGGCGTCGAGTTCGGGGGGCAGCGGCCCTACGTCTTCGGGGACGACCTCCGCTTCGTGGACAAACGCTCGCTCCTCAAACACGACCGCCTGCTCGTCCGGGAGTTCGAGACCGAAACTGACAGAGCCGTCTGGCTCATCGTCGACGCGACGGCCTCCATGGGCTTCCGCGGGAGGGGCCCAGGAGCGAAGTACGCGTTCGCGGCGCTGCTGGCCGCGTCCCTCGCCCGCGTCGCGTTCTCGTCCGGCGACCCGGTGGGCCTCGTCATCCTCGGAGGAGACGGCGTTCGCGTGTTGCCGGCCGCGACCGGCCGCGAGGCGTGGGACCGCACCGTGTGGGCGCTCTCCTCCACGAAGCCTGCCGGGGATTGGTCACAAGGCGGGGACGACGTGCTCCGCGCGCTCCTGCCCGTCTACGAGCGGGCGCGACGAGGCAGCATCGTGGTGCTCTTCTCCGATCTCGTCGACCTGCCGGAGCGCGCGCTCGCAGACTTCGGTGGGCTCGCGACCCGGGGACGGCGGGCGTTCGCCGTGCAGGTCCTCTCGCCCGACGAGGCCGAGCTCCCGTTCGCCGAGCAGGCGCGTTTCGCCAGCGTCGAGGGTGGCGTCGTGGTCGAAGCGGATCCGGTGGCGGCCCGCGCCGCTTATCTGGCGGAGCTCGAGGCGCTGCGCTCGCGCTGGCGGGAAGACCTGCTCGGTCGAGGAGGGGCGCTGCTCGTTCCGCAGACGACGAGCGATCCCGTCTCCACGGTTCGCGACCTCCTCCTCGCCATCTCCGGGACGGCCGCGCCCGCGCGGCCACGACCCTCGCAGCAAGGTCCCGCGAATGGGTGACGGATGAGCTTCGCCACCGCCCTCGCGCTCGCGGTCGGGCTGTTCGTCGCCGCGCCGATCGCCGCTCACCTCCTCCGGCGGCGGCGCGCCGGCGAGGTGGTGCTCCCGACCGCCCGCCTGCTCTCCACCACGCCTCCGGCCGCGCGGAGGCGGAGCGCGCTCGAGGACCGAGGCCTGTTCGTCGTGCGCCTGCTCGCGGTGGTCTTGCTCGCGTTGCTCGGCGCGACCCCATTCGTCTCCTGCTCCAAGCTCGCGCTCCTCCGCAAAGACGGCGCGTCCGTCGCGATGGTGCTCGTGGTCGACGACTCCCTCAGCATGAGCGCGACGTCGGGCGACGAGACGCGCTTCGAGCGCGCCAAGCGCGCGGCGCGCGAGCTCGTTTCCGCGGTCGAGCCCGGCGACTCGGTCGCCATCGTGCTCGCGGGACGTGAGGTGCGCGTCCACCTCTCGCCGACCACCGACCGCGAGGCGATCGACAAGGCCATCGCGGCCCTCGAGCCGAGCCATCGCCCGACCGACCTCGAGGACGCGCTCCGAATCGGCCGCGATCTGCTCAGGCGCTCGCCCCAGGCGGACAAGCGGCTCGTCTTGCTCAGCGATCTGGCGGACGGCCACGCCGACGCGCCTCCGCTCGACGTCGACTCGGACGTCTCTCTCTGGACGCCCATCCCGGAGCTCGCGGCGCGATCCGAGGCCGACTGCGCGATCCGCTCGGCGGAGCGCCTCGGCGATCGCGTCGACGTCGCGTTCGTCTGTACGGAGGGAGCGACGGCCGCGGGGCGCGCCGTCTCCATCTTCGACAAGAAGACCGAGATCGCCAAGGAGCAGGTGCCCGACGGAGCGGACTCGGTTGCGCTCAAGGTGCCCGAGGGCGCGGGCAACGCGCTCGACGCCGTGCTCTCACCGGGCGACGCCGTCGCCGCCGACGACGCGGCTCCGGTCGTCGAGCATGCCCGCGATCTTTCGCTCGCCATCGTGGCGGACGCCGCGGCGGCGCACGTCGAGACAGGTGGTCCTCCGCCGGTGGAGCGCGCGCTGGCGGCGCTCGGCCTCGGCGCGATGACGAAGCCTGTCGCCACGATCCCCGAGCACGCGGAGGAGCTCGCTGCCTTCGCGGGGATGATCCTCGACGATCCGCCCGGGCTCACGCCGGAGGAGCGCCGCTCGGCCGCGGAGTGGGTCGAGGGCGGGGGCACCATCGTCCTGTCGCTCGGGCGGCGCGCTGCGTCGGCCCCGCTGGGCGCCGGGTTCGGGGACCTTCTCCCAGGCGTCGTGCGCTGGTCCTCCGAGGCGCCGGCCGGGGCGACGCCTGCGAGCTGCGCCTTCTTCGGCGCCAGCGCGGAGAGCCTCGCCGAGCTCGCCCCGAAGGGCCGCGTCTCGATCGATCACGAAGCCGTGCAGGGGGCCGAGGTGCTCTGCGCCTGGTCGGACGGAGCGCCGCTGCTCCTGCGGCGGCGCATCGGACGTGGCAGCGTGCTCGTCAGCTCGCTCCCGTTCGACCTCGACACGAGCGACCTGCCGCTGCGCCCCGCGTTCCTGGTGTTGCTCGACCGCTTCGTGGAGCACGCCCGCGCGCGCGGCGGCTCGCGTGTCGTCGAGGCGGGGGAGGCCTTCGTCGTCCACGGCTTCGACAAGGTGGAGGCGAGCCTGCAGCCGGTAGGGAGCGAGCGCGCGGAGACGCTGCCCGCCGTCCAGAAAGACGGCACCTTTCGGGTCGCGGCTCCGCGAATCGGACGGTATTCGCTGTCGCTGGACGGCTCGAGCGACGTCCGCTTCGCGGTCGTACCCGAGGGTGAGGTCGACCTGCGCCCGCGCGGCGTGGCCCAGCGCGCGGCCGACCCTTCGCTCGGCGGTCAGACTCGTGAGCTCGACGCGTCGCCCTACGTCGCGTTTGCGCTGCTCGCGTTGCTCGTCCTCGAGCTCGCGGTTCGAGCCTTCTCGCAGGGGTCGCGAGCCTAGCCCTTCTCGGTGGGCAGGCCCTCGGCGGCCCAGCCCTTCTCGCTCACCTGTCCGAAGGCGTTGCGCGCGCCGTCCCATCCGGCGCGCTGATCGATCACGTCCGTGAAGCCGGCCGCGACGAGGGCCTGCGCGGCTTTCAAGGAGCGGCCGCCGGAGCGGCACCCGAGCACAAGCTTCTGGTCCTTCGCGAAGGTCTTCTGCATGGTCGCGACGAAGTCGGGGTTTGGCACCATGCCGGTCGGCCCCGAGAACGCCCACGGCACGAGCTGCGCGCCCGCGGGGCGCCCGGCGGCGAACTCCGCCTCGGTCCGGACGTCCACGTAGGTGTAGCCCTCCTCGTCCATCAGACGCTTGGCTTCGACCGGGGACACACGCTTGATGTTCGTCATCGTCTCCTCGCGTGGTGAAGGCTTCGGGTCAGAACGCGTGCACGAAGAGCCCGCTCCGCAGCTTGGGCTCGAACCACGTGCTCTTGGGCGGCATGAGCAGCCCCGCGTCGCTCACGGCCATGAGCTCCTCCACGCTTGTCGGGTAGAGGTGGATGGCCGCGCTCATCTCGCCCGAGTCGACGCGGCGCTCGAGCTCGCGGTGGCCGCGGATGCCGCCGACGAAGTCGACGTGGGCGTCGCGCCGCGGGTCTTTCACGCCGAAGATCGGGCCGAGGATCTGATCCTGGCAGATCGAGCAATCGAGCGACGCGACCGGGTCCCTCGCGTCGAACGTTCCCGGCCGAACGGCGGCGCGGTACCACGTGCCGCCCACGTAGACGCCGAAGCTCTTCGCCGCTCCGGGCGCGGGCGACTCGGCGGGCGTGAGATCGAGCCGCTCTCCGAGGGCGGCGAGCAGCGCGTCCGCGCCGCGGCCCTGGGGATCGCGGACGACGCGGTTGTACGCGAGGATCTTCATCTGATCGTGCGGGAAGACGACCGCCAGGAAGGCGTCGTGCTCGCCGCCGTCGCCGCGCCTCTCGCGGTGCACGCGGGACGCCGCCGCGCTGCGGTGGTGCCCGTCCGCGACATAGAGGCACGGCACGGCGTCGAACGCGCGCGCGAGCTCGCGCGTCGCGTCCCGCCCGAGCGCCCAGAACGTGTGTCCGATCCCGTCGGGCGCGACGAACTCGTAGACGGGCTTGGCGAGCCTGGCCGACGCGACGATGCCGTCGATGCGCGCGTCGGCGCGGTAGGTGAGGAAGACCGGCTCGTCGTGCGCCGAGAGCTCGGCGATGTGCCGCGTCCGGTCGTCTTCTTTGTCGGCGCGCGTCTTCTCGTGTTTCTTGATGAGGTCCCTGTCGTATTCGGCGACGGAGGCGCACCCGACCACGCCGATCTGCGTGTGGTCGCCCATGGTCTGCGCGTAGAGGTAGAGGAGGGGCTCGGCGTCGCGCCGGAGCCACTGCTCCTCCACCATGGCCTCGAGGTTCTTCCGCGCAGCCGCGTAGACCTCGTCCGCGTGCTCGTCGGTCCCTTCGGGGAGATCGATCTCGGGGCGCGTGACGTGCAGGAAGCTCACCTCGTTGCCCTCGGCGAGGGCGCGAGCCTCGTTCGTGCTCACCACGTCGTAGGGCGGGCTCGCGACGCGCGCCGCGAGATCCGGCGGCGGACGAAGCGCACAGAAGGGTCGAATCTCGGCCATGACCTGGCTATGCCCGACCCGAGCCCCGCCGTCGAGGGCCGGTGTATAGTGCCCGCGGCCGATGTCCGAGCTCGACGAGCCGCTCCCCCCCACGCTCCCGCCTCCAGCCTCGTTGCCGCGCGGGAAGCGGACAATCGCGGTCGGCGGCGGCCGAGGTGGGGTGGGCAAGAGCACGCTGACGATCAACCTGGCCGTGTATTTCGCGCAGCTCGGCCGCAACGTCGTGGTGTGCGACGCAGACCCGGCCGGCTCGAACCTCCACGCGATGCTGGGGCTCCCAGGCGCTCCGCTCATCCCGTTCCACGCCGACGAGCCGGCGTCTCCGAGGCCGGTGGCCACACGCGTCCCGGGCCTCTCGCTCCTACCGACGACCTTCGATCTGATCGCGCTCGCGCCCGTCCGGCCGACCCGACGAACGCAGTGGCAGGCTCGCATCGCCGAGCTCGAGGCGGACTACGTGCTCGTTCACCTCGGCGCGAGCGCCACGCCCTCGAGCCTCGACCTCTTCGCCTCGGCGGACGTGTCGGTCTGCGTCACCGCGCCTGATCCGCTCGCGGTCGAGACCTCCTACGGCTTCTTGCGCGCGCTCTTCGCTCGCGGGCTGCGGCGCCGGCTGATGAAGGAGAAACACAAGCTGAAGCTCGCCGAGCGCGCGCTGTCTTCGCTACCGCCGCTCGCGAGCCCCATCGACATCCTCGAGGCCATCCACAAGTACGACCACGCGCTGGGGCGTATCGCGCAGCAAGAGCTCGTGAGGCTCCTGCCGCGCCTGGTCGTCGGGCAGACTCGGCTGCGCTCGGATCTCGAGCTCGGTCCGGCCATGGGCGCGATCAGCGAGCGTTTCCTCGGCATCTCCCTGGAGTACCTCGGTCACGTCGAACATGACGACGCCGTGTGGCTCGCCGTCCGAAAGCAGACACCCCTGCTCATCGAGAGCCCGACGTCGAAGAGCGCCCGCAACATCGAGCGCATCGCGCGCCGAATCCTCGCGCTCATGATGGCGTTCGAGGGGAGGCGCGCGGCGGACGGCGCTCGGACCAGCGATCTGCCGACCTCCGAGTGGCGCCGCCCGACGCCGGCCACGCTCTACGACGTGTTGGGCTTGGCGCGCACCGCCTCGGACGACGAGATCCGCCGCGCCTACAAACGCCAGCGCGACGTCTTTCGTGACGGGAGCTTCCCGGCCGCGAGCGTGGTCACCGAGCGCGAGCTACGCGCGGAGCAGGCGCGCATCGAGGAGGCGTACGACACCTTGCTCGACCCGAACAAGCGCCGCTCCTACGATCTGTCGACCTTCCCGGCCGAGGCCAAGGTGGAGGAGAAGGTGCGGGAGGTCGACTCGGCGCGCGCCGCCGAGCTCGCGATGCTCCAGGCCGAGCTCGCGCGGGAGGTCAACGCCGAGACGCAGTTCACCGGCAAGCTCCTCCGCAAGGTGCGTGAGTCACAAGGCGTCGAGATCGCGGACATCGCCCAGCGCACCAAGATCTCCGGCGCGCACATCCGCGCCATCGAGTCGGAGGCGATCGCGGATCTTCCGGCGATGGTCTACGTGCAGGGCTTCGTGCAGGAGATCGCCAAGTTCCTCAAGCTCGACCCGACGCAGGTCTCGCGCACGCTCGTCCGTCGCCTCCGGGAGATCGCCGCGCGGCAGGGCGACGCCGAGCCGTGAGCTGGGTGTCGCGCGCGTCGAGCCTGCTCCGGAGCGTCGGCGGAGCGCTGGCGCGCAACAGCGGCGCGGTGACGACCATCGTCTTCCTCGCGGCGCTCGCGCCCCGGCTCTGGGTCGCGACGCGGTGGTCGGGGGAGCCCGTGTGGGACGGCCACTACTACCACTTCGGCGCCGAGCGCATCGCCACCGGCCACGGATACTCGGACGACGTGGCCACGCCGGACGGGCTCGTCTGGCATCCGTGGTGCCACTATCCGGTCGGGTACAGCGCCTACCTGGCAGCTTTTTATTTCGTGCTCGGCGCGTCGCCGACGGTCGGCACGGCCGCCGGCGCCCTGGCCGGCGCCGTCACCGCTGCGGTCGTGCATCGGCTCGCTCTCTCCTTCCTCGGGCCCGCTCGCGCGCTCGTCGCGGGCCTGGGCTGCGCGCTGCACCCCGGCCTCATCCTCTACTCCGCGGTGCTCATGACCGAGCCCCTCGCGGCGCTCGGGCTCGTCCTCGCGCCCCTCGCCTACCTGGCCCTGTCGGGGCGGCCGCGGCTCGCGCCCGTGGTGGCCGGCGTCATCTTCGGGCTGACCACCCTCGTTCGACCTCAAACCATCTTGTGCGTCCCGGCCATCGCGCTCCTGGGAGAAGGGAAGGGGCTCCGGGGGCGCGTCGTCGCCGCGGCGATCACGATGGCGACCAGCCTCGCCGTGGTCGCCCCGTGGACGGCGCGGAACTGCGTTCAGATGGACGGCTGCGCGTTCGTTTCGACGAACGCCGGATGGAACCTGGCGATAGGTAGCTCGCCGCGCGCGACGGGCCGCTTCGAGCCCCTCAAGGCCGAGGACGGCTGCAGGATCGTGACCGGGCAGGTGCAGCAAGACCGCTGCTGGCGAGATCAGGGGCTTGTTTGGATCCGGCAGGACCCGGCGCGTTGGCTCGCGCTCGCGCCGAAGAAGCTCGCCTTCACGTTCGATCACCAGTCGTTTGCGGTGGGTTACCTCGCGCAGGCCGATCCGGGGGCCTGGCCCGAGGAGCGGCGGGCCGCGTGGCGCGCGCGGCTCGGCATCTTCCAGTACGGGCTCCTCTTCGTCGCGGCGCTCGGCGCCGTCCTCCTGCCCGTCGGCCGCAAGAAGGACGTCGCGCTCGCCTCGGGGCTCGCTGCTGCGTTGCTTCTGTTCGCGGACGGCGTCATGCGGGATGCGCCGCGCATCTGGCCGCTCGTCCTGGCCATCCCCGTGCTCTCCGTGCTCCCTCCGTTCGACCGGCGCGACAAGGGGGTCGTGCGCTATCTCGCGTTTTGTCTGACGACGCTCGTCGTCGTTCACGCCGTCTTCTTCGGCGAGGACCGATACCAGATCGTCCTCACGCCCGCGCTCTTCGTCCTGGCTGCCGCCGCGCTGCGGTGGGCCGATCCCGAAGGCGTGGTTTGAGATGCGCGGGGTTTGATAGGCTCACCGCGTGCTCACGAGAGGGCACCTCACCTTGCTGGTCGTGCTCGCGGCGGTGCTCGCGCCCGCGTTGCCCAGCCACGCCTTCCCGTACGTGGCCAAGCGCGGCGACACGCTGGCCACGTTGTCGCTGCGGTTCTACGGCCGGGTCGATCGCGAGAAGATCCTCGTCACCGCGAACGGCGTCGAGGGCGCGGTCGCGCTCATGCCGGGCATGCGCCTCGAGATCCCCACGGTCAGCTACCACCGCGTGAGCCAGGGCGAGACCTGGGAGACGTTGGCCGACCACTACCTCGGCGACGCCAAGCGCGCCGAGGCGCTCGCGCTCGCCAACGAGACGATGCCCTGGTTGCCGGTCGAGACCGGGCGCGAGGTCGTGGTGCCCTACGTCCTCAGGGTCATCGCGGGGCCGGGCGACTCCACGCCGAGCCTCGCGTACAGCTTCCTCGGCCACCGAGACGACGCGTACGTGGTCGACCGCTTCAACTCGCTCAAGGGCCGGGCGCTCAAGAGCGGAGACGTCCTGCTCTTGCCGGTCACCGATCTCGCCCTGACCGACGAGGGCGCGGACGCGGCGCGCGAAGGCCTGGCGCTCCACGCGGGCGAGGCGGCCGGCGACGCGCGCGACGCGCAGGTGCGCGCCGACGCGGAGCTGCCTTTCCTCACGCGTGAGGTGCGCGAGGGCCGCTGGATCGCCGCGATCTCCCGCGGGAGCCAGCTCGTGGGCGCCGGGCCGCTGTCGGACCCGCAGGCCGGCCGCGTACACCGCCTGCTGCTCGAGGCGTACGTCGCGCTCGACGAGCACGATCTGGCGCGCTCCGCGTGTGAGGAGTGGCGCCGCGCGGATCCGGAGTCGCCGCTCGACCCCATTGAGCTCAGCCCGAAGATCCTCCGCGCCTGCGCGGGGCTGGCGGGGGGTGTTCGCTACGGCACCATCGGAGACGACTCGGCCGCACCTCCCTCGAGCGCCGCGCCCGTGGCTCCCTCTGCGGCGCGCCCGGCTCGGCCTTCGGAGTCGCCGTGACGCACGCGGTCGGGGCGGAGCAGCAGGGAGACGATCCGGCGCGGCCGGGTGATCTCATCGCCGGGCGATACCTCGTCGAAGGTCACCTCGGTCGAGGCGCGTCCGGGGTCGTGTATTCGGCGCGCGACAAGCGCGACCAGTCACGCGTCGCGCTCAAGATCATCCACCCGGAGCTCTGCCACTCGCGTCAGGTCTTCGGCCGCTACAAACGCGAGGCGTCCATCCTCAAGCTGCTCAAGGGCGAGCGCATCGTGAAGTTCCTCGACTTCGTCGAGCACGAGGGCCTGCTCGCCATCGCGCTCGAGTTCGTGCCGGGCTCGTCGCTCGAGGCGGCGCTGGCCGGCGCGGCGGGGCTCGCGAAGGTGAAGGCGCCGCTCGAGCCGGCGCTCGCCGTCGAGCTCGTCACGCAGATCTGCGAAGGGCTCGGCGTCGCCCACGAGGTCGGGATCGTGCATCGTGACCTGAAGCCGGCGAACATCATGATCACCGAAGAGCCGGGGCGCGGGCTGCAGGTGCGCATCCTCGACTTCGGGCTGGCGAAGGTCGTGCACGGCGAGCACATGGTCACCGGCTTGACCGAGCGCGACATGATCTTCGGCACGCCCGAGTACATGGCGCCCGAGCAAGCCCGAGGCGACGACGTCGACCCGCGATGTGACATCTACTCGTGCGGCGTGATGCTCTACGAGATGGTGACGGGGCACGTGCCCATCAAGGGCGCGACGCCGCTCGCGACCATGACGGCGCAGCTCGTCGAGCCCATCGAGCCGCCGCGGGTGCGCGCGCCCGATCGCGGCATCTCGGCGGCGCTCGAGGCGGTCATCCTGCGCGCGCTCGACAAAGATCCGGCCCACCGCTACCGCTCGGCGAAGGAGCTCGTCGCCGCGCTCGAGGCGGTCGGCGAGCGCCGGGTCATCTCGATGACGCCGCAACCGGATGACGATCTGCACGCACACGACACCGAGCTCAGCCTGCGGCGGTCCCAGATCCAGGCAGCCGGTGGCCTCCTGGAGGAGGCCGAGCGGATCGCGCGAGCGCGCGGCCAGAGCCAGCCGGCGCCCAAGCTCGACGGTGCGCCGGCGCCCGCGCCCGCCCCGGCTCGCGCCCTGGCCGTGCCGGGCAAGAGCTGGCTCTGGCCCGTCGTGAGCGTCCTCGCGATCCTGATCTGCGTGGCGCTCGGCGTGTTGCTCGCGCTCGAGTGAGCGCGAGCACGTCACGCGAGAGAGGCGGCTCAGAGCCCGAGCAGCTTCGCCACGTAATATTTCATCGTCTCGGTCGTGCCGCCGCCGATGCGGAGCAGGCGCTGGTCGCGCCAGGCGCGCGCGATGCGGTAGTCCTCGATGTAGCCCCAGCCGCCGTGGAACTGCAGGCACGTGTCGGCCACCTCGCTCGCGACGTCGCCGACGAGGATCTTGATCATGCTGATGTGCTTCACGGTCTCCATGCTCAGCGGCTGCTTGAGCACGTAGCGCTCGTGGTTGTAGCGGTCGACGGTCTGGTAGACGTAGGCCTTGGCCGCCTCCAGCTTCGTGAGCAGGTCGACGAACTTGTGCTGCCAGACCTCGCGCTTGATGATCGGTTTGCCGAACGTCGTGCGCTCGCGGCCGTAAGCGATCGCGTCCTCGATCATGAGGAACGCGCCGGAGACCGCGGAGACGCCCGCGACCAGGCGCTCCGTCTGGAAGTTCTGCATGAGGTACATGAACCCCATGTTCTCCTCGCCGAGTCGGTAGCGAGCGGGGATGCGCACGTCTTCCAGGAAGAGCTCGGCCGTGTCGCTGGACTTGTTGCCGATCTTCTTCAGCGCCTTGGCGACGCCGAAACCCTTCGTCTTGGTGGGGACCAGGAAGAAGCTGCAACCGTGCGCGCCCGCGTCGGGGTTCGTCTTGGCGAGGAGCGTGATGAAGTCCGCCCGCGTGCCGTTCGTGATGAACGTCTTCTGGCCGTTGATGACGTAGTCGCTGCCGTCTTTCTTGGCGACGGTCTTGATGCCGGCGACGTCGCTGCCGGCGGCCGGCTCCGACACGCCGAGGGACGCGATCTTGTCACCCGCCAGCGCCGGCTTCAGGAACTCGTCGATCTGCTCCGGCGTCCCGAGGTCGCTGATGACGGGGGTCGCCATGTCGCTCTGGACGAGCAGGCCCATGCCGACACCGGCCGACTTGCTCCGCGGCAGCTCCTCCGCCTTGGCGACGCTGAACCAGTAGTCGAGGCCGGCGCCCCCGTGCTCCTCCGGGAAGTGGGCGCCGAGGATGCCCAGCTCGCCCGCGCGCTTGAAGACGGAGTTCGGGAAGCAGCCGCTCTCCTCCCACTCCTCCACGTGAGGCGCGAGCTCCTTCTCGGCGAAAGCCCGGACGGTCTTGCGGAACTCCGCATGTTCTTCGGAGAAAGGCTGGAACATCGATCGACCTCGCTGGTTGCGAAATGATTCGTACACGAACTTTTCATTTTCGCAACTCTTGGCGCCATGTGCTCGGAAAGATTCGGCCCGGAGGGGGTGGGGGGCCCTTCCGGCGGGAGACCTCCGCTCGCGGCCGGAGGGCTTTGCGGATAGCTTCAGTGCCCCGCCGCATGCGAATGCTCATCCTCTCGCGCAACGCGACCCTCTACTCCACGAGCCGCGTCGTGCTCGCGGCGCGTGCGCGTGGTCATGACGTGTCCGTCATCGACCCGCTCGAGTTCCAGATCGTGGTGAACCGCCGACGGCCGGAGCTCTTCGTGGGCGGGGCCCCGGTCCCCTCTTACGACGTGGTGATGCCTCGGATCGGCGCCAGCATCACCAACTACGGGCTCGCCGTCGTCCGGCAGTTCGATCTGATGGGCGCGCCCGTGATGAACGGCGCGGTCGCCATCGCGCGCAGCCGCGACAAGCTGCGCGCGCTCCAGCTCCTGACCTTGCAGAAGATCGACGTGCCCATCACGGTCTGCGCGCGGAGCCCCGCCGGGCTCGAGGCGGCCCTCAGCCTCGTCGGGGGATGCCCCGCGATCGTCAAGCTCCAGCAGGGCACGCAGGGCATCGGCACGATGATCGCCGAGACGCCGCAGGCAGCGCACGCGTTGCTCGAGACGTTCTGGGCCATGGGGCAGGACATCGTCTTGCAGGAGTACGTGCGCGAGTCGAAGGGCCGTGACGTGCGGATCATCGTCGTCGGCGGCAAGGTCGTGGCGGCGATGGAGCGCGTGGCGAAGAAGGGCGAGTTCCGCGCGAACCTGCACCGCGGCGGGCTCGGTCGCGGCATCAAGCTGCCCGTCAGCTACCGGAAGGCGGCGATCAAGGCGGCGGCCGTCATGGGGCTCGAGGTCGCGGGCGTCGACTTGCTCGCGGGCAAGCGCGGCCCGCGAATCCTCGAGATCAACAGCTCGCCGGGGCTCGAAGGAATCGAGCGCGCCTCCGGCGTCGACGTGGCAGGCGCCATCGTCGATTACGCGGAGAAGTTCGCGAAGAAACACCGCTCGCTGAGCCGCGCCGGCTTCATGCGGCGCTTCCGCGCGAGCATCTCGGCCGAGCGCGTGGTCGGCGAATGACGACCAGCCCCGGCCTCGAGATCGAGGCTCGTGGTCCCGCGCGGGTGATCGTCCTCGCCCGGCCGGAGAAGCGGAACGCACTGTCGCGAGAGGTCGCCGCGGCGCTCGCCGTGGAGATCGAGCGCGCCGCGGCGGACGAGTCGGTGCGGGGCATCGTCCTTGCGGCGCGGGGCCCAGTGTTCGCGGCCGGCGGCGACCTGACGGAGTTCCAGCAGCTCCTCGACAAGAAGGGCGGCGCGGAGGAGGTGCTCGCGATGGGCCGCCGAATCCGCGAGATCGAGCGCGCGCCGGTCCCGGTCCTGGCGGCCGTCACGGGCCACGTCTATGGCGGCGGCTGCGAGCTCTTGCTCCTCTGCGACGGCGCGTACCTGGAGCGCGGCGTCACGATGCAGTTCCGCCACGCGGAGATGGGCCTCGCTCCCGCCTGGGGAGCGTCGATCCGCCTGGTGGAGCGGGCCGGGCCGCTGCAGGCCACGAGGCTCCTGGCCACCGCGGAGATCATCGACGCCGACGAGGCGGTCGCGCTCGGCATCGCCACGCGCGCCGTCGAGCCCGGCGAAGCGCTCGACGCGTGCCTTCATTTCATCGAGCGCGCCGCGCGCCTCGACCGCGAGGCCGTGGCCGCGCAGAAGCGAGCCATCACGTCGGCGCGTCGGGACGAGCGGGAGCGCGCGGAGGAGCGGGAGGCGGAGGTGTTCCGTTCGATGTGGGGCGCGCCCGCGCACCGGGCCGCGATGGAGTCGTTTGCGGCGCGCGCGCGACGAAGGTCCGGCGGGCAACCGCCCGGCTCAGAAGACCCAGGATGACAAGCACGTGCCACGGGCGGATGCCGCTGGCCTCGCCGCGGTAGACCGGCCGAACGGGGACCTGCGCGACACGCAAGCCGGCACACGCCACGAGCGACAGGAGATCGTTCGGGTAGCCGTAGCCGGTCCAGAGCGTGTCCCACGCGATCTCGTCGAGCGCACGGGCGCCGATCGCGGTGTACCCACACTGGCTGTCCCGGATGCCGGGCAGGCCGGTCGCGAGGCCGGTGAGCCGACCGAGCACGCGCCCGGCGCGCCTCCGCGCGGCGGGCATGATGCGGCGCACGTCGGGGTGGGAGAGCCGCTCGCCCTTCACGTAGTCGGCGCGTCCCTCGAGGATGGGCTGGAGCACCGCGAGCAGGTCGCGCGGGTCCATCTGCCCGTCGCCCGCCATCACCGCGACGGCGCCCGCGCCGAGCTCGCGCGCGCGCCGGTAGCCCTTGGCGATGGCCGCGCCGACACCCTCGCTCGCCTCGTTGCGGATGACGTGCACACCCGCGCGAGCTTGGCGCGCGAGCGCGCCGGTGTCGTCGGCGCTGCCGTCATCGATGACGATGATGTCATCGACGAAGGGCGGGAGCCCGCCGACCACCGCCTCGATCCAGGCTGCCTCGTCGCGGGCCGGGATCACCACGCCGATTCGCGTCTCACCGAGCACGAGAGGTGGATAACCCTGCTCCGCGACGCCCTCAACACGAGAGCGATGACGCGGCGCGCGCGGATATAGTAAGCCGGCTCCGTGACCCGCCGAAGGAAGCTGCTCCTCGGAGGGGCCGCTCTGGTCGCCGTCGCGGCGGGCGCTGCCCTCACCCGCGCCTGCGTGGGGTTTCCGCCGGACACCACGCCCGAGGGCGCTTACCTGCGGATCGCGTACGCGCTCTCACACGGCAACGCGCCCATGGTCTTCCCGTACCTGGAGGACGCCGCGCAGCACGCGGCCTACACGATCCGCGACTACCGGAAGCAGGCGCGGGACCTCGTGCAGCGTGACTTCCCCGAGCCGGAGCGCTCGCGGCTGGTCGCGCTCTACGCCGCACACGCCGACGCGGCTGACGGTTCGGACGTGTTCGTGTCCATGGCGAACGAACACGGCTGGCTGGGCAGGCTGCGAAAAGATCTGTCGGGCGTTGCGAGCGTCGACGTTCAAGGGGAGCGGGCGACGGTCGTGACGGCTCGCGGGACGCGGTACGCCTTTCGCCGGCGCGACAACGGGATCTGGGGCCTGACCCTGTTCACCGGCGAGCTCGTGGCGGAGGCGGAGCGGGCTGCGCGCGACTTCGATGTCGTCAAGAAGGCGGCGGAGGACTACCGGCACGGCGGCGCGCCGTAGGCACCGCCTTCGGCGCGCGCCCGCCGCGTTGCGCATGGCCGTGTGGCAGGCTTCGCCAGGTCGGGCGTGGCCGAACGACGCGCAGCAGGACGCCGCGCCTCGGCAGACGACCGCGCCCAGCTCCTCTGCCAACCTGTCGCGCGGGCGCTCTTTCTCCGATGACGGATCTGTCTCGGTCGCACACCCGGCGAGCGCCGCGAGCGCGACGCCGACGACGCGACCCGAGCGCGCACCTCTCCGGGAACCTCTCCGCACGGATGTCTCCGCCCCCGACCGTGGATGCCGGGCGCCAGCTCATCGCTTGGCAAGCGTGGTGCCTGGACCGAGGGCATCGCGCGTCACGCGGGCTCGCCTCGCCCGGGACGAAATCGCCCAGCTCGAGGCGCCTACACCGCGAGGCGGCGACCGCCGCATACACGGAGGTCGGCCCTGCGCCGCGGAACTGCGTCCGCCGTCGGGGCATCGGGCGCAGCGATGCGACCCGCGTGGGAGGTTGCGGTGGAGGCCCCCCGCCTCGGTCGCATCGCGCACGGACCTTTGTCGCTTTCGGCCTAGAAAGGCGCGACAAGCGCCCGCGCTCGGAGGTCGAGGCGACAAAGGTCGCGATGACATGCGACCAAGGTCCCGGCTTCCGCGCGAACCTCACCGCTCCTGTCGCACCCCCCTCGGCGTCGGGCCGCACTCCGTCAAAAAGCGGAGCTGAGGGGAATCGAGCCGAAGTGCAGTCGCGAAGCGAGTGCACGAAGGCCCGATGAGCCGAAGGAGGATGGGTGCTAAGCACCCATCAAAAGTGGACGCGTTTGCAACCAATTCGAACCGCCGCCGAGGTCGAGGTGACCTTCGCGGTGTTCACGCGTGAGCCGTTCCAGTACCAGCGGGTCGCCGACGAGGCGCGGAAGTTGCGACGGCTCGGGATGACGATCCGGGCGATAGGCGAGGCGCTTGGGGTCGACACGAAGCAGGTGCGGAAGGCGCTCGCGCTGGGATAGGGGTGCCTCGTGCCTCTACCTTCCCGCGTGGCGCGCAACCGCTTCCCCCTCCTCGACGATCCCACGTTTGCGCCGTACGCCCCGCTGGTGAACGCCGCCGCACCGGCGCTCCTCAAGGCCAACCGTGACGCCCCAACCTCGGTGGGGCTCGTGCTGGAGACGCCGGACGCTTACGACGTCCACTTCGGGCCGCGCGATCAAGTTGCAGAAGAGCTCGACGCAATCGCCTCTCGTTCTGGGCAAGAGGTGCGGGCCGTCCTTCGCGAGCTGGCGGCGCACCTCAGGACGAAGGATTCGACCGAGCCGGGCTTCGACTGTGTGGTGGTGAAGCGAGGCGGCGCGGCGCTCCTCCGGATTCGATCGGTGTCGCTCGCAGAGGAAGGCGCTTACCAGATTGCCAGCGTCGTGAGCGGCTTCCGCGGCTTGGAGGAGCGCACCGGGGAGCCCTTGCCTCACCGCGAGCTCGGGGTCGGGTTCGCCGTGCGCTCGGTCGCCTGCTCCGTTTGCGAGTCGTGGAAGGCCGCGCTGCGAAAGGAGCGCATCCCGCTGGTCGGGCGGGTCGCGCCGGAGGAGCCGCCGGTCGGCGGCGAGATTTGTCTCGCCTGTCATCGGGAGCGCGACTCGCTCCTGCGTATCGCGGCCGAGCTGTACGGCCTCGACGCCGACGCCGTGGATCGCGCCTCGGAGCCGCACATCGTGATAGCGATGGCACAGCTGTTTGAGGACTGGGAGGGCCGACATGGCTGAGCTACAAGAACGCTACCGTCATTTCGAGGACCGGTCGGGGCTGGTGCCGGTGGGGACCGTGCCGATCCGTGCGGCGCTGCGAGGGATCCGTCGTTCGCTTCCGACCATGCGGCACGCGCGCCGGGTCTTCGATCTCGTCCGTGATGCCCTGGGTCCCCGCGCGTTTTGCGAAGGGCACCGGGCGCACGGGTTCGCTCTCTTTCTTCGCGACGACGCCGATCCGGAGTGGATCTGCGTCGTTCCCTTGCTCGAGCTCCTCCTGATACAGCGCGACTTCGTGATGGCGACCTGGCAGAACGCCGATCCCCTTCGGGCGGAGGACGCGCCCGATGCGCCGGCGCCGCTTCCCTCGGCAGAAAGCGACGGTCCGGACATCGTGCCGCAAGGGGACGAGATGACCTCGGGCACGCTCGTTTTTCAAGAAGGGAGGTCGAGCTTCGAGCTGCGGTACGACGCGCGCGGCGTCCTGCGCGAGACTGGAGGCACGATGGGCGACTCGTTCATCCTGGGCCGCTACCCGGCGAGACGACCGTTCACGGCCGATCCTCTCGCGAGGCCGCCGGTGGTTGGCCCGCCCAGCATTCTCTGCCAGCCGGAACTCGAGGACGGCTACACACCGGAAGCGCTCGCGGCGATCATCGTGCGCGCCGCCCAGCCTCCAAGCACCGCGCGTGTCCGGGTTCCGGCACCGATTCCAGGGGGCGTCCGCGCCGCGTGGATGCTCGCGCTGCAGGGGCTGCGCGAAGAGGCGTTCGCCGGCAGCTTCGGAAACGGCGAAGGCTTCGTGGTCGTGGATGGCTTCGCAGGGACGGCGCGTGCGCTCGGTCCGGATCGCCGGGCTGCGCTCGATCGATGGAACGCCGCTCTCTTTCGCGAAAGGCCCAAGCCGCCGAAAGAGCCGGTGCCGAGCCCACCTCCGCCTCTCGAGCCCGATGCGCCACGAGACGAGCCGCTCCGAGCCGACGACGGCAAGCTCACGCGTCACAGCCTCGGGACGTTCACGCTCCGCATCGAGAGCCGCATCCCGCCGATCCCTTGGCCCGCGGCGATCCCGTCGAACACGCCCGCCGCCCTCGTCGAGCTGTCCGCTGCGCCAGAGGTGCCAGAGGCGCTACGAGGCATCGGGTTCGCGCGCGTGGTGCGCCTCATCGCGGGAGACGGCCAGGTACGACACGGGTTCGTCCGGGACGAGGAGAACGGATTCGTCGTCGTCGGCGAAGGCGTCCTTGATCTGATCGACCCTGCCACGTTCGACGAGGAGCTCGAGACCGCCGAGGAGCGCCAGCGAGACGAGGCCGCGAGCTTCGCCGCCGTGGTCTCTCCCTGGATCGAGTTCCGATGGTCCGTTGCGCGTTACACCCTGTTCGACGACTCCCGGCGAGCACGAATCCCGCTCGAGCACGTGGGCGGCCAGTTCTGCGACGAGCCGATCGGGAGCCAAGCGCTCGATGGCGCCGTCGATCCGTGGCGCGTCGTCCGTGTGCGGGAACGAGCGCGCATCCGAGCTTGAGGCGGGCCTCCTCGACGCGAAGCACGTGCGGAACGCGCAGGCGCTGGGATCGCCGTGCGGCCGGCTCGCACCGGGCCGCACAGGTTGGCGGTGCGGCGTGTCTCTCGGTTGGGGGATCGAACAGAGGTCGTGGTCGTCGCCGCTGAAGTCGTCACCATGTCCGACCTGGCCGACCGGCACGCACCGGGACTCGGCGACGGCGGACGTGATGGAGGCTTAGCCTGACGCAATGGTTATGGTCGCGAATAGCTACTCATTTGTGACCACTGCGCGTTCAGCATCGAATGAGCACCCAACGCCTGACTAGCTCGGCCCTGTGGAGAAAAAAATCACCTGATCCGCGGATATACTCAGTTGATGGTCGTTCTCTGTGATTACGATGGGATAACCCTGTGAAGAACGCAATCACCTGAACATGCGGATTGGCGAACGGATGTGGACAGCTGTTGTGGAGAAAACGTCGAGCCTTGCCCGAAACTGAACAGCAGCGTACCAGGTTGAGCTGCCGCACTTGCTTTCAAGCGGTGTGCAGTTGGAGGTTCGACATGAGAGAAGGTCCCAAACAGTTCTTGGTCTTCATCAACCAGAAGGTGATCGGCGACGTCGTGAGCGAGGACGAGATCCTCGCGGCGGTGCCGGATTGGAAGAAGTCCACGCTCGACACGTACCGCAAGAAGCACAAGCTCGAGAAGTTCATCGTCCCCGATGGCCGGAAGCGCTTCCGCGTCGTCATGAACGGCAACGTCGTAACCGAGGCCATGATCAACAACGCGTTGAGCCAGGTCACACCGAAGGTGCTCGACTTGCTTCCGAACGAGGTCGTGCTCGGGCGCAAGGACAGCTACCACCTGATCCGACAGCTCGGGTTCGGCGCGGTCGGCATGGTCTGGGAAGCGCGAGTGCAGGGGAGCGGCGAGCGCGTCGCCGTCAAGATCTGCGATCCACGCCCAGACCTCTTGGAGCCGAGCGTCTTCGCGAACGTCGCTGACCGCTTCAGGCGAGAGTCGCGGCTCGGCCCCCGCATCCAGCACCCTTCCATCATCCGGTATCTCGACGATGGCGACCACAAGGGGATGCCATTCCTCGTCATGGAGCTGGCGCGGCACTCTCTCCGCGATGAGCTCTCGCAGACCGGGCGAATGACGAGCTCAGAGACGGCTGCCATTGGCCGCCAGATCGCGGTCGGGCTCAGCTGGATTCACAGCCAGAATTGTGTCCACCGCGACGTGAAGCCGCCGAACATCCTCATCACGGACCGTGGGTACGTGCTCGGCGACCTCGGCATCCTGAGATGGGGGCAGCTCAACCCGCGGTTCACCAATGCGGGAACCATCACAAGGGCGTCGATCCAGCTCGGCTCCGGTAGCTACATGGCGCCCGAGCAGATCGAGGATGCGCACGGCGCAACGGCAGCCAGCGACGTGTACGCGTTCGGCATCACGTTGTTCGAGCTGCTCACCGGCGACGTCCCGACCCCGCACCGGGCAGCCGCGGGCCAGCTCGGCAACCCGAGCGATCGTGCCGAGCTGAACATCCTCATCACGCGGATGACGAACTACCGGCCCGAAGATCGACCGTCGCTTGTGGAGGTGTTGGATGTCCTTTCCGGCATCCGTCCGGCGGCTAGCGGCTGATCGCGATGGCGCACATGTAAGACGGCTGCTCATCCTCAAGATTTGATGTTGCAATATCAAATCTTGAGGATTACTTTTCTAACATGGGAAGAGGAACCCCGGCGATCGGTGCGAAGGCCGCCCTGCTCCAAGTGCTGATCAGGGGCGAAGGGTACGGGCTCGAACTCATCGACCGAGTCCGAGAAGCCACGAACGGGGAGCTTGTGTTGGGCCAGGGCTCCGTCTACCCGGCGCTCCGCGACCTCGAGCGCGAGGGCATGGTCGAGAGCTACGAGGGGCCCCCGCTACCGGAGCGTGGCGGGCGCCCGCGCATCTACTATCGGATCACCGCCGCCGGGCAGCGGGCTGCGCTCGACGACCGGCAGCAGGTTGCTGGTCTGTTCGGATTCCTTGTGCCGCTGAACGGGAGGGCGTGATGAGTCAGTGGCTGCAGGACAGACTCGAAGAAGAGGAGCTGGAGAGGCGGAGGGCCCAGATGACCGCCGAGGCCGTCATTCGGTACGATCTCTCGCTGGAAGACCTTCCGCCCGAGCTACGCAACAAGATCGTTCACGGCTCCTTGACGAATGCTGAATTGGCTCGTCACTGGGGAGTGTCGCTCGCGACCCTGCGGAGGTGGCGCTCGTCGACGTTTCAGACCTACCTCAAGAAGCGTGGGCTACCCCCTCAACCCACGACTCGTGTTGCCGTGTTGGCGAGACGCTACCCGTGGATCACCCGACTCGAGAATGAGCATCAAGCGCGACTGACAACGGCGCTGACGGTCATGGACCTCGCCTTTGACGCCGCACGGATCCTTGGTAACAAGAAGCTGTGCGACGAGGTGATCGGTGATGCAATCGAGGACATCGCGCGTCGCGCGAAGGAAGATCGTCCTCGCTGGACGATCTACGCCAAGGTCGTCATGACTTGGCTCTGGCTCCTCTTCTTCATCGCGCGCGAGCTACTCGCCGCGTTCTGGGGGAAGTCCAAGGCGGGTTAGGGCGCTCCATTCGACTACCCCGTTTGCGGCGACGAAAGGCGGGCTCATACGCACGCCGCAGCGGCGAGGTCAGCTCCAGGTACCCAGGTAGCCTGCGATCTGCTCCCTGCCCCACGCCGTCCACAGCAGCTTCCCTTGCAGGTCGCGGCGCACACGTTCAAGCACGACATCCGGCAGGAGGTCTTCCATCCCCTCGATCGTCGTCTCCGCGAGAGCGAGCGCCAGCTTCAGCTCCGTCGGATCCACAGCGAGATAGGTGTTCATGGTGGGGGCTCCTGACGAGTCAACCCCGGTGCGGCGCCCAAACGCGGCGGTCGACATGAACCCGCCTGTACTGGTCGCCGGGAAAGATGTCGCCGGTGTCATGATCGAAGACTTCGTAGCTTCGGAGGGCGTGGCGGAAGTCGTAGCTCTCGAGCTGGCCGGCCTGGACCACGCGGCGGAAGAATTAGGGTGGTTGAGGCTTCCGGTCGGCACGATGGTGCCGTCACGAGCCGCGACGGCCGGCCACGCGCTCTTGGTGTAGGCCAGCGGTTCGTCGACATAGTGGCGCCATACACCGCGGCGCGCGCGGCGAGCGCGCGCACCAGCATCCAGCAGCCTCGGGCGGTAGTCGCCAGCGGACTCGAAGACGTAGGGGAACGCGAGACCGCGACGCACCAACTCGAGTGAGATGAACGTGTGGCGGTCGGCGTGGGCGTCGCTGGCGAAGACGAACCCGAGGACTCGGCCGCGCCGATCCATCACGTCGGGATCGATCTCGACGAGCAGCTTGGGCCACCGAGCCGCCACGCCGAGGATGTAGGTCACTGCCGGCTCATGATGGGGCTGGCACACGGCCACACGTCGTCCGGCGCGGACACGGTATGGCGCGTCGTTCGGGTTCGGTCGGATCGTCGAGATGTAGCTCGACTCGGGTGCGTCGATGCCGGAGAGCCGAACGAGTAGGTAACTCGGCGGGTTGCCGCGCAGCTCGAGCATCCGTGGCTTGCGCCCGGGCGAGGCGACCTCCAGCACGCCGCGTTCGGGCCGGACGACGCGGCCATTCATCAGCAGGACCGGATTGCGGAGGTGGATGGTGTCGCCGTCGGCATGAGCGAGAGCGGAGTAATCCAGCGTGCCCCAAAGATGGGGCACCGCGTAGCGGGTAAGGCGGGGCATGGGAACCTCAGGTCGGCGCGCCGCGGGCGCGCTTGATCTCGTGTCGTGTCATCGGCCCGCGCATGAAGGACATCGTCCACCGCGGCTGGAGCAGCACGCTGCCGCGCTTGCTGTGCACGTCCCGAACGACGAACCACCGAGGGGCGAGCTGTTTGAGGATGTCCGCGAGTTGCTCGGCGGACTCGCCCGCTCGGACTTCATTGGCGAGGCCCTCGATCACGCGCTCGCGATCGGCGTCGGTCTGCAGCCGGCCCAGGGCCCAGAAGCCGGCGTTACCGAGGGCTCGATAGTCGAGGTCCATCGGGTTCTGTGTGGCGATGACGACGCCGACACCGAACGCGCGCGCCTGCTTCATGAGGGCGACGAGCGGGCGCTTCGTCGGCGGGGAGGCTGGGTGCGGCGGTAGAAAGCCGTACGTCTCGTCGAAGACGATGAGCGCCTTGAGGTGCTGCGAGCCCGGCAGGCAACGGACCCAGGAGAGGATCTCTTCCAGCAGGACGCCCAGGACCAGCGCGCGCTCGTCGTCGTCGAGGTGGGCGACGGAGATCACGGTCGCGGGGGTGCGGCCGTTGGCCGGCGTCATCCAAGAGGCGACGTCGAGCGTCGAGCCCTGCCTCCACGATGCGAACGAAGGCGAAGCCAGGAGCGAGTTGAGCGAGGCGGCGAGGTCCTTCCGGGCTCGCTTGGAGAGGAACGCGTCGGTCGAGAGCGCGCCGATCGAATCGAGTGGCGGGTCGACGATCTCCGGGAGGAGCGCGCCGATGTCGGCCGGCTCGCCCGCTCGAAGGCGCCGCTCTGCAAGCAAGGCCAGGAGCACGTGCTCGCGGCTGCGAGCCGGATCCGGGTCGCGTCCGAGCAGCCGCAGGATGAGCGAGATAGCCGCGGACAGCGCGGCGCGCGCGCCGTCCAGGTCGGTATCCCATCGCGCCGAACGACGCTCGAGCGCAGAGAGGACGTGGAGGAGCTCGCCCGCGTCTGCGCCGGGTGTGATGACACGCACCGCCGTCCGTCGCGCGAAGTCGGCGAGCTCGCCCTCCCCGAACCGGAAGGCCTCGAGGCCCCGGCGCCGCTCGCTGGCGAGCCGCACCGCGACATCACTCGCCGTCTCCGCGCTGGCGGGCGACGGCTCGACCCAAGGCGCGATCACGCTGGGGTCGAACGAAGGAAAGCTAAGCAGCAGGTTCGGGAGATCACCCTTCACGTCGATCACGAGGACCGGGACCGACGCGCGCAGCGCCTCTTCGACCATCACCATCAAGAGGCCCGTCTTGCCACTGCCCGTCATCCCCACCACCGCGCCGTGCGTGACGAGGTGGTGAGGGGGGACGTGCATCGGCTCCGGTCTCGGGCTGCCGTTGAGCGGTAGAGTCGTACCGAGGTAGAGGGGGCGCATGGCTTTCTCAACAGGACAGAGTTGTCAGTTGCGAATGAAGGGCGGGTTGCCAGGCATGCCCGGCGCGGCGTTCGGTTCCGTGACGGCCGGAGCGGGCTGAGGAGCCGCACCGTTCGTCGGAGCTGGAACCGGAACGGGTGCGGGCACCGGCTCGGTCACGATCTCGGAGCCTGACTTCCGCATCCGCGCGGCGAACAGCGAGGGTGCGATGGTGTCCGCGTCCTTCTCATGCCAGCGAAGGAAGCCGACCACTCGGCGCGTCTCGTCGTACGCCTTCATGAACAGGTGAAACGCCTTGCGACGGTTCTCGGCGGCCTCCGGCACGCCCGCCGGTCCCTGCTCACGCACACCCACCGCGTTGTCGAGCCGCTCCGCCAAGCGCTCCGCCGTGTCGAGCTCGTCCGCCGTGACGGCGGTCTTGCCCGCGATCGTGCTCCAGTTCTTGCGAAAGAGCTCCACGAGGAGGAACACGTCGCTCGTCATGCTCTGGAACGCGCGCACGCCGGTGAGGAAGGCGAGCCGGTCCGGGTCGATGAGCTTGCGCTGAGCGAGCGCACGCGCATCGGCTTCGAGCCGGCCGTGGATGTCCTTCAACTGCGCCGCGATCTCGGCGATCGGCTCGCTCGGCGTAGACGCCGCGGTGTGCAGCGTGTCGGCGTGCCGCAGCGCGTACGCGTACTGCTCGGTCTTCTCGAACAGGTTCGGGTCGACCTTCGGCAGGTCTTCGATGAGCCTGGACTTCAGCAGCCTCAGCTCCGGCATGCAGCCCAGCACGGTGACGACCGTGGCGGCGACGTCGAGGTTGAGGCCGATGAGGTTCTTCCCGTCCATGGCCTCCAGCTCCGGTTTGATCGCGGCGTAGGCAGCGCGGGCTTGAAGGGCCGGGACAGGGTTGGAGACGGGATCAGACATGGTCATGGCAACTCTCCGTAATGACGATATGGTTAGTGTTGTGATCGGGATGCAGCCGGGGCGGTCCCCCGGGCGCTGTGCCCGGCGTCTCCGCCCTTCAGAGATAAATGGGTGGGTGCCGTCCGAATCCGGAGGGATTCGTCGCAGCGCAACGGAGAATTTTCCCGGGGAAGGTTCGTGCGGGCGCGGCCGTAGGAGCGCGCCCACCTGAACGAAGGGGAGCAGTCCAAGTGCCCAAACGGGGTCGCGCGACCGCAAGGTGGGCAGTCCAAGTGCTTGGGAACGGTTACGTGATCGTCGCCAAGCAGTCCGACTGCTCGGATCACGGTCACGCGACAACGGCTCGAGCAGTCGGACTGCTCGGATCACGATCGACCAACCGCAAGCCGGGCGGTCGGACTGCCTCGATCACAGTCACGCAACCGTAGATCGAGCACTTGGACTGCCCCGATCGCGGTCAAGCGACCATGGTTCGGGCAGTCGGAGTGCCCTCTGCACGGTTACGCGATCGTCCGAGAGCAGTCGGACTGCTCGCCAGGGGTTCTTCTCCGGCAAATCCGGTGCTCCAATGTGGGCATGAAGGACCCCGAGAAGCTCGAGGGCTTCGTCGAAGCCACGCTCGACGACACGCTCGCCGGCTACGACGCGTTCCTACCGGCGCACGTGCTTGGGTGCATCCGCGGTAACTTGCGCGACGACTTCGTCGCGCACCCCGTGATGCGCGCGCTCGTGCGCGAGCACGCGCCCGTCGAAGCGCCCCAGGCATTCACCGACGAGGGCGTCAGCCCCGAGGTCGAAGCGTCAGACGCGAAGAAGGACCATGGTTGAGAGCGCACAGGCAGGCGCCGGCAACGTCCGATACGTCCTCACGCCGGCGCAGCAGGCGGTGATTCAGCAGGCTTGTGAGCGGCTGCGCTCGCTGGCGAGATCGATCGCGAAGGAGCAGCGCGCGAGCGAAGAGGATCTCTACCAGCAAGCGGTGGAGATCGCGTGCCGGCGCATCGGCGGGTACAACCCTCAACGCGGCACGTTCCTCGACTACATCTACCAGACCGTGAAGTGGGAGCTCCGGGATGCCTGCGTTCGCGACGCTCGTGAGCGCGCCATGCAGCGCTCCATCCAGCGTGCGATGGCGAGCATCGCAGAGCACCTCGAGACCGGCGACATCCTCACGGAGAGTCCGCAGGAGCGCCACGAGCGCTTCGAGAACGCCCGCTTCGCGCTCGCGGGCGCGGCGGTGGTGGCCACGGTAGCGATCCCGATCAATCCAGAGGAGCAGTACATGAGCGCCGAGGAGCATGCGCGCGCGAGGCAGCATGTCGTCGGCGCGCTCCATCAGCTCGCGCGCGAAGACCGGGAGCTCGTCGTCAGGCACATCATCGAGGAGAAGTCGCTCGCCGAGGCCGCGCGCGAGGTGGGGCTCGAGTACGAGAACGCGCGATATCGGTTCAAGCAGGCGGTGACGTGGTTGGGGAAGCGGTTGAAGGGAGCGAGGCGCGACCTTTAAGTCGTCTTAATGCAAGGGACGGCCGATTCGTCGACACTGCCCGAATCCGCAAGGGGCAGCTCATGGCCCAACCCGCTGGAGGGGGTAACGACGTGCAGTCTTCTTCTTCGTGGCCATGAACACCTCCAGCCCAGCTCATCCCTGGCTTGCGCGCGTGTCCACAAAATCGGTGCGCGACGTCAACTACAAGCACCCATTGACGACAATTACACCTCCCCACCGACCTCCTGGTTCGAGCGGGCGTTCGTAGTTGTCGTTGGGGTAGTTGTCGTTAGCTCACCTCGTTTCTTCGCTTCCTCGTTCCTGATGC
>JAEUKE010000243.1 GCA_016794345.1 Myxococcales bacterium | reverse complement strand
TGCACCGACGCCATACCTCCGGTCGCCAGCAGCGCGCCGAGCTCGTATCGACCGATGCGCTTCGACCCGTTGCCCACCGCGGCCAGTTCTACCCGCTCGCAGACACGTTGTCACCGCTCGCGGCCAGCGCTCGACCGCCGCCTGCCGCGTTCTCAGCCGCGCCCGTTCATCAGCACGAGGTCGTTGTGCCGCGCGACCATCTTCCCCTCGGCCTTCACCGTGGGGGAGCCCTCGATGACCTTCACGTCGCCCCGCGAGAGCGACGTCCCCGACCTGACGCCACGCCCCGCGTCACCGTCGACGCCCGAGACCTCGCTGCTCACGACGAGCACCTTCTCACCGCGAGCGAAGACTGTCTTCGTGTAGTTGGACTTCTCCGGCGGCAGCTTCCGGACGATGTCGTAAGCGATCACGCAGTCACCAACCTCGCAAAAGTCCGGCTCGATGTTCAAGACGACAAATGCGCTCTCCGCATCCGCGATGTGCTTTGTGGCCATGCAGCGGTGCGCTGCACACTGCGTGCCTGCCCGCTTTCCGGACAACGAGCGCCGCTCGACACGATCGCGTAGGTCACCCGGGAGGCTCGACCTCTTCGCGGAGATGATCACCACGATCACCCTCGCGTTGCCACCACCAGGCGTCGCCTCGGGCTACACTCCTCCCGATGTCCGAGCTCGATGAAACCCTGTCCCGCCCACCGCAGCCCGCAGCATCGCTCGAGCCCGCGGCTTGTGTGGTCAACGTCATCGCTGGGCCAGACTGCGGCGCGCGGCTTCTCCTGACGCCCGATTCCGGTGTATCGGCGCTGGTCGGCAAGAGTCCCGCCTGCGACCTCAGGCTCGCCGACCCGAGCGTCTCGCGCCGGCACGCTTCCTTGTTGATCGGTGAGCACGGCATCCTGCTGCGCGATCTCGGGTCCACGAACGGCACCTGGGTTGCTGGCGCCCGTGTGGTCGAAGCCTGGCTGCGTACCGGCGAGACAGTTCACCTCGGCGACACCGTGATCCGGCTCGAGGCCGCTGCGCAAGCCAAGACGTCCTCGCTTTCGAGCGCCACGAGCTTCGGCGGGCTGCTCGGGGCCAGCCGCGAGATGCGGGCCATCTACCCTCTGTGCGAGAGGCTCGCTCGATCCGACATCCCGATCCTCATCGAAGGTGAGACCGGCACGGGAAAGGAGGTCCTCGCGGAGGCACTCCACGCCGCGAGCCCTCGCGCAAAGAAGCCCTTCGTCGTCTTCGACTGCACCGCAGCTCCAGCGAACCTGCTCGAGTCGGACTTGTTCGGTCACGAGCGCGGAGCGTTCACGGGCGCCGCCAGCGCTCGCGCCGGCGTGTTCGAGGAGGCCAACGGAGGCACGTTGTTCATCGACGAAATTGGCGATCTCGACCTGCCCCTGCAAGCGAAGCTCCTCCGAGCGGTCGAACGCCAGGAGGTCCGGCGGGTCGGCGCGAATCGATGGGTCAAAGTCGACGTTCGCATCCTCTCTGCCACTCGCCGTGACCTCGATCGAGAGGTCCAAGAAGGTCGCTTCCGCGACGACCTCTTCCACAGGCTGGTCGTCGGTCGCGTCGAGCTGCCAGCGCTGCGTCATCGCCGAGGCGACGTGACGCTCCTCGCGCGACACTTCTGCCGGCAGCTCGGAGCCGACCAGTCGACCTTGAACAGCCGATTGCTCGCGCAATGGGAGGCCCTGCCCTGGCCGGGCAACGTCCGCGAGCTGCGAAATGTCGTGGCGCGGCAGATTGCCCTCGCCGTCGACACTTCCTTTGCCGAAGGCGACTCCTCCGGAATCGTGGATCTCTTCTCGTCGGCGGCACCTGCAATCCAAGATGACATCCTCGCCAATCCGCTCGTCCTCACGAAGCAGCGGGTGATCGAGGCACTCGAGTCCTGGTACGTGCGCGCCATGCTGGACCGGCACGACGGAAGCGTGAGCCAAGCTGCAGAAGCCGCCGGGGTTGCCAAGCGGTATTTCCAGCTGCTCAACGCCCGAAGAAAGCGCACGACGACGCCCGAAGAAGGCTGACACCAGGGGGGTGGCGCTGAGAGCGCAAAGGACTCGGTGCGTTCGCCGTATGGAAGGTGGTGCGAGCCCCTTTGCCATGAACCTCGAGGAGAAGACCCGCCTAGCCGTCGCCCTCCTGCCTGGGCCGGGCGCGAGACACCTCGAACGCGGAGCCTTCCTGGTGCTGCTGCTCATCGGCGCCGCGCAGTTCTTGGTTAGGGACTTGCAGCTCCCCCTGGGACTTGCCCTGATTGTCGTCGCCGGCTACGGCGCCGTCCTGCTAAGACGCGTTCGAATCGCGAGCCGCGACGGCCTGGCTCTGCTCGAGCGAGGCGATCCGGATGCCGCCGCCGCCGTCTACTTCGAGGTGCTCCAGCGCTACCTCCTGCCCCCGTCGTGGCGCGCGAGCCTGGGGCTCTCGCTCGGGACGTGCGCGCTCATGGGAGGGCACGCAGACCGATCGATAGTCCTCCTACGCGCTGTCGAGGCCTGCCGCGCGCTCCCAAACGCCCACGCGCCCACGCTCGCGGCGCGCCTGGCGCTCAATCTCCTTGCTCTCGATCGAGTCGCGGACGCGCGCGTCATGGTGAACAAGCTGCGTGGTGACGGCGGGATCGATCGTCGCGAGCTCGCCGGGATCGAGCTGCTCATCGAGGCGCTCACCGGGTCCGTGGATGCGGCGCTCGCAGCCGCGGCGCGGGTCGAGTCGCTGCGCCACGAGACGCGCGGCGACCAGAGCCCCCGACGGGCCCGGCACGCTCTCGGGTGGCTCGTCAATGCGTGGGCTTGGCACCGGGCGGCGGCCGCTCGATCCGGCCCGGAGCGCGAGCGCGCCATCAACCAACGCACGGCCGCGCTGCTCAGGGCGAGCGGCATTCCCCGGACCTTCTACGCGTACCTTTCGCTCGTCGCGCCCGATTTCGTGGCGTTCGCCGACGAGCACGCGGGCCCGCAATGGGCCGCCTAACAGGGTGCCGTTCACTCCTTGGCGGAGAACGACGACGGCGCCGCGGCGACCGCCGCCTCCGTCGCGCGCCCCAGACGCCGAATGGCAGAGCCGAGCACCGGCTCGGACGCCGAGTTGAGCACGTCCGCGAGGTCCTCCGGAATGGAGGCCGCTCGCGGCGCCTCGCCACGCAGTGTCGCCCCGAACACCGCGACGACGCTGGCCACGCGCTCGAGCAGCGCCGGGTCGAGCTTCGCCTCCTCGGCGATCAGCGACATCTCCTTCGCGAGGTGCGCGCAAGCCTCGAGCGCGTCCGCGGCGCGCAACCCACGGGACGCGCTGGCCCGAGCACGCGTCGCGCCGGGGAACAGGTTCTCGTGTGCCGCGTCCGCGAGGTCCGCCCGCAGCGCAGCGACGGCGCCGAACGCACGGCCGAACAAGGCCCCGTTACTCGAACTGCCTCCGCGAATCGCCTCGGCGCAATCCGTGAGCACGAGCCCGACCTCGCGCTGCACGCGCGCGACCCGACGCGCCGCGATGCGCTCGCCGTCGATCGCGGAGATGGCCGTGTTCACGACCGTCGCCACGACGACCCCGATGAGCACGGCGCCGAGCCGCTCGCTCACGCTCACGACCGCCGACGGATAGGGCAAGAGGTGGAGGTAGAGAACCGTGAAGCCCGACACGAAGTAGGCGGACGAGAGGCCGAGCGCGAGGCACGCGAGCACCGCGACGGTCATGCTCACGATGAGCGCCCAGGGTGATCCGTGAAGGGCAGGCCAGACGAGGAGCGGCGCGCCCGCGACGACCGAGCCGAGCACCGAGCCGCCGAGCTGCAGGAGACCGTTGCGCAGCCCGGCGTAGGCGCTCGGTGAGACACACGCGAGGGCGACGAACCCGGCGCTCAAGGAGTCGTCCAGCCCGAGCACCCGGCACATCACCACCGCGAGCGCCGAAGCCACCCCGGCCTTGAGCGCGAGGTGCATCGGATCGGCAAGGACGAGCACGGCGCGACCATGCCACGACTCAGCACCTCACCCCAAGAGCTTCGCCATCTCCTCGGCGACACCACCCGCGGCGCCGCGTTCGGCCACGAGCCCCCTCGTGATAGGGTGGGCCATGCGCAGCGCTTGCTTGGTCCTGTTTGCCGTGGGCATCTCCTCCCTCTTCGCCGCGTGCGGCGACTCGGAGCTCACCTGCGACGAAGGCGAGGTCGCCGAGGACGGCGCGTGTGTCCCGAGCTCGGGGGTGACCACGAGCACGGGCTCGGGTGCAGGAGCCGGCAGCGGATCCGGCGCGAACGGAGCGGGCGGGAGCGGAGCAGACGGCGGTGGCGGCGCTGGCGGCGTGATCGATCCCGGGTATCCGCCCTTCCCCGAGGTCATCGGCACGCTCAGCATCGCCATCCTCACCGGCAGCGGCACGAACGACGGCACCGACGCAAACGCGCTGTCGGTCTGCCTCTCGGAGACGGACTGCTTCCCGCTCAACGTGCTCGACGTCGACGACTTCCGCGTCGGGGAGTTCGACGTCTACCACTTTGAGGACGTCGGGCTGCCACGGGCAAACGTCGACCGCGTCGAGATCCGAAGCGTGAACGGCACCGACGCTTGGCGCCCCGCGTGCATCGAGATCCGGATGGACGGCGAGCCCGTCCATTGTGAGGACCAGCTCGACGCGTTGCTCGGCAATGGCAACGCCACCGGAGAAGCGCCGACCTGGACGGACCCGAGCGGCCTGCACGAGAGCTGCGTCACCTGTTACCCGACCACCGTGACCCACGGTCCGATCGTCGGCGCGACGGACGACAGCTCCGCGCGCGTCGCGTTCCGGACCGACGCGACCCGCAAGGTCGCCGTGCGCCTCGCGCCGACCGGCGCCTCCGACGCGCCCATCGTCGCGTACAGCTATCCCCTCCCCACCGACGACTTCATGGGTGAGGTCGCGCTCTCGGGCCTCGCCCCGGCGACGTCGTACGAGGTCTCGTTCGAGGTCGAGGGCAAGCTCTCGCCCAAGAAGGCGACCTTCACCACGGCGTCGCCGGCGGGGTCGGCCGCGCCCCTTCGGCTCGCGTTCGGCTCGTGCGCCCGCGTCTTCGACCAGCCCATCTTCGACGAGATCCTCGCGTTCGAGCCCGACGCCTTCCTCTTCGTCGGAGACAACCATTACGCGAACTCGGCCGATCGAGACTCGCTGCGCTGGTACTACCGGCGCTCGGCCGAGGTGCCCGAGCGGGCCGCGCTCTTGGCGTCCACCCCGTCGCTCGCCATCTGGGACGATCACGATTTCGTCGGCAACAACACGATCGGCTCCTCCCCCGGCAAAGAGGTCGCGCTCCGCGCCTTCGGCGAATATTGGGCGAACCCCTCTCTCGGCACGCCGAGCACCCCCGGCGTCTTTTTCACGCACAAGATCGGCGACGTCGAGCTCTTCATGACGGACGGCCGCTACTACCGCAGCGCCGAGTCCAACTCGAACGGAAGCATCCTCGGCGCCGAGCAGACCGAATGGCTGAAGACCGCCCTCACCGCGTCCACGGCCACGTTCAAGGTCATCGCCTCCGGCTCGATGTGGAGCTTCACGGGCGACGAGACCTGGGAGGACTTCCCCGCCGCGCGCGCGGAGGTCTTCGACTTCATCCGCGACGAGGGCATCACCGGGGTCGTTCTCCTGGCCGGAGACGTCCACCGTTCGCTCATCCGCAAGATCGACCGGACCGCCGCCGGCGCTTACGACCTGCCCGAGATCGTCTCCTCGCCCCTGGCGAACACGAACTCCACCTGCGCCGCCAGCCCGCCGGCCGGCGTCACCGAGCTCGGCTGCTTCGACGACGACGACTTCTTCGCCACGCTCGACTTCGACACCGCCGCCGCCGACCCGACCCTCACCGCCAAGATCATCGACGCGACCGGCGCGACCCGCGCCACCTTGGTGGTCTCGCGATCCGAGCTCGAGTGAGCCGTCCTCGCGGCGCTCACCCCAAAGCCGTCGCGATCTTCGCCCGGTACGCCTCCATCTCTTCGGCGCCGTCATACTTGTGGCGCGGCCAGAAGAAGCCCTTCAGCCCGTCACTTTTCGACCGCGGCACCACGTGCACGTGCAGGTGCGGCACGCTCTGGCTGATCTTGTTGTTCATCGCCACGAACGTCCCCTGCGCCCCCAGCGCCGCGGGCACCGCCGCCGACATCCGCCTCACCGCCGAGAACAGCGGCTCCACCTCTGCCGGCTCTAGATCGGCCAGTGTCTCCCGATGAACCGGCGGCACCACCAGCACGTGTCCCTTGAACACCGGCCGCGTGTCGAGAAACGCCACCCACCCTTCCCCGCGCCGCACGATCGAGGCCTCGAGCTCACCGCGAACGATCGAACAGAAGATGCACGCGCCTCGCATGGTCTCGCGAGGCTACCACTGCTTCACGAAACGCCCTTGGGGATCTCGGTGGGGGTTCCGGCAGGAGTGGCGCGCGGCATCTGTGCCCATGGTACGAACAGATGATGGGACACCGAACGTCGCTGGGTCGTCCGCGATGAAGCCGCGCTCGCTCGCGTGGAGGGTCATGCTCGCCGCAACCTTGATCTCGTGCGGCGAGGCTGCAGTGTCGAGCTCGCCGACCAGCGCCCCGCCTGCCAGCTCGGAATCGGTCGCGCCGACGCGCGGGGAAGCTCCCATTCAACAGAACGCACACGAAACCCACCGCCCCGGGAAAGGTGATCACACCCCCAATGCCGAGCCGCCGGCCAGCAACCCCGCCGCACCAAGCACCGGCACGGCGCGGGTCATCGTCGGTGGCGCGGGCGGCCCTGGGTCCGGGATACCCAACGAGGAAGAGGTCGTCGCCGCGATGGTGCCAGCGTTGCGCGTTTGCTACGAACACGCCCTGAGGGACAATCCCCGGACTCGAGGCTCGGTCCGCGTCACGGCAAAGGTGGACTCTGCCGGACGTGTTTGGGAAGCCAAGCCGACGAACGGAGACGGCCTCAGTCCCGCGCTGGTGTCCTGCGTCGTCGCTCGCATCTCTGCCGCGCGATTCATGCCTCCGTCGGGCGGGAGCGCAGTCGTGGTCATTCCGGTGACGTTCGATCGCTAGGCCATACCCGAGGTCGCCCCATTGCTTCGCGAAAGCGAGGGCGGGAGGGGTTGGCCCTTCTCCGAAGCGCAGTGAGTATGTCCCGAAGGCAGCTCCATTCCCTTCGGGCTCGGCTCTCGGCGGCCGTGGCAGGCCGCCGAGCCCTATGCGCCGGAGGGACCGGCGAGACGGAGCGAAGGAGAAGGCGCCCCCCGTCCTCGCCCGAGCGGCCTCGCGCCCGGCGAGACGGAGCGAAGGAGAAGGGGGCAAGACGAAAGCGAGGGCGGGAGGGGTTGGCCCTTCTCCGAAGCGCAGTGAGTATGTCCCGTAGGCCGCTCCATACCCTTATGGAGAAGGTCTCGACCGCCGGGGTCTGGGGCCCCCGGCCGAGCCCATTGCGGCCGGAGGGACCGGCGAGACGGAGCGAAGGAGAAGGGGCGAGACGAAAGCGAGGGCGGGGTCGGGGGGCGCCCTTCTCCGCAGCGCAGTGAGTATGTCCCGTAGGCCGCTCCATACCCTTATGGAGAAGATCTCGGCCGCCGGGGTCTGGGGCCCCCGGCCGAGCCCATTGCGGCCGGAGGGACCGGCGAGACGGAGCGAAGGAGAAGGGCCCACCCCTCCCGCCCGAGCGCCAGTCACCAGGGGAACCACTGCGCCGGCACGTTCTGCCACGCAGTCGGCCGGCGCGCGTCGCCCTCCGGCACCACGAGCGAGCCCACGAAGTCCGCGTGCTCGTAGACGCTGCCGATCGTCGTCGCGATCTTGTCGAGGTCCTTGTCGTCCACCACGCCGTTCGACGTCGCCTTGTAGAACTGCACGGTGATGCGGATGGGGAACCGATCGTCGCGCTCCAGCTTGAGCTTGCGGCCCTCGAAGAAGGGCCCCTCCACCTTGCCGTGACCGAGCACCGCCTGCTCGACGTCGCTCCGTCCGCCACCCGAGGCCTCCCCCTTCGCCGCGCCCGCCATCGGCGGCGCGGCGGGCATCGGCATCGCGCCGTCTGCCTCCATGGCGAGCGCGCGGCGCGGCCGGTCTTTCTGCTTGAGCGGGACCTGGATGATGAAGAGCACGTCCGCGCCCTTCGCGAGCGCGCTCTTGTCGTCCTCCGTCTTCGGGCCGCCCTGCGTCGCGATTCGCTGCTCGACATCGCTCTTGCGCTCGGCCGTGAACGGCGCGCGCTCCCCTGCCTTGTTGAAATAGAGCTCCTGGCCCCAGCTCGCGACCGGCGACGCCTCGTCGCCCTTGTTCTCGATGACCGTGATGCTCGTGCCCTGCCGGCTGACGAGCATCGTCAGCACGGCGGGTGAGCCCTCGAAGGACTGGTAGTTGAAGAGCACCGGCGTGAACTCCGCCCGGCCTTGCTTCGGGATGGGCAGGAACACCGCCTGCGCGCTCACCAGGAAATGTGAGTCGCGTGAAGGCGCGAGCAGGTTGCCGCTCCCGAGGATGCTCTTCGGATCGCTCACGTAGCTCTTCACGTTCTTGAGCACGTCGCTGAGCGGCACCGTCTCGATCGTTCCGCCCTTCTTCTGGTTGCCGACACGCACGAAGAACTTGTCGGCGTTCACGTCACCCGTTCGATCCGTGAAATTCGGGAAGCGGATGACGGGGAGCAGCGCGGCCTTCTTCTGGCCGTCCTCCGTGAAGCGGACCTGCAGCGTGAGGTCGGAGATGTTCGGCCCGACGCTCGAGCCCTGGAAGCGGCCCGTGTCCTCCCACATGAGGTTGATCAGATCGAGGCCGCGCCGGCTCACCGCTTCCGACTTGGCCTGGTCGGTCACCATGCCCGTCACGCGGCGGACGACCTCGCCGTAGGAGACCTTCTCTTCGCGGATGCCCCAACCCGGCGCGTTGTCGGGATCTTCGTCGCCGGCGATCTTCAGATCGTTCGGCGTCTCGCCACCCGGCTTGGCGACCGTTCCACCTCCGTCGCCGCCGCTGAGGGGCGGCCGCACGTCGGTCGTTGCGGAAGAGCACGCTGCGGCGAGGACCGCGAGGAGCGGCAGGGCGAACGGCAAACGGGTGAGCCTGAGGCGAGACATGGACTTTCTCCTTTTCGAAACGTTCGCGCCGGCGAGACCTTACAGGACAAAAACCTGTTTCTTTCTGCGGCCTCTTGCGCTTCCGATGCCTCTTCGTACGGATGACGACGTGATTCGTGACGTCGACTCGTGACGTGTCAGGCGCGCGCTCGCTCGCGGTCGAGCTCGTCGGCGTCGTGGGCCGAGAAGATGCTCACCTTCGTTTCGCGCGCCATGACGCGGAGCCGCTCGGCGTTGTGGCGCCGAGACGCGCCGTCGATCCCCATCGTGCTCTGGAAGATCGCGAGCGGCCTGGGGCAGCTCGGCTTCTCCGGGTGCATCTCGTCTTTGTGGAAGTACGCATCCCCCGCGTGGACGAGCCACCCGCCGGGACCTTCGATCGCGACGGCGACGTGACCACGCGTGTGCCCAACGGTCGGGACGAGCAAGATCTCGGGCGGCAGGCCCTTCAGATCGCGCACGCACTCGAAGCCGTTCCACGGCTCACCCTGCACCTCGTAGGGCTCCCACTTCGGGCCGTGTGCGACGTGCCGCGTCTTGTAGCGCTCCTTCTCGCGCCACGTCGCGCGAGCGAGCGCGGCGTCGCGCTCCTTCTTGTAGATGTGGACCGTCGTCTCGGGGAAGTCAGGCAGGCCGCCGGCGTGATCGAGATCGAGGTGCGTCGGCAGGATGTGCCGCACGTCGGCGGCGCGGAAGCCGAGCGCTTCGACTTGCCTGAGCGCGGTCTCCGCGACGTCGAGCTTCGGTCGGACGAGCCCGCGGAACGCACCGCCGAGGTGGCTCGGGTCCGTAACGTCGCCGGTCCCGAAGCCGGTGTCGACGAGGACGAGCCCGTGCGCGTCCGTCTCGACGAGCAGACAGTGGCAGATCATGTCACGGAGGCCGAAGAGGCTCCACGCGACGGGGCACATCGTCGCGCAGTTCAGGTGGTGGATGCGCATCGCGCGCCCGAGGTTACGTTCCCCCGTCGCCTTTCACCATCGGCACGAACATCACGCCGCCGAGATCTTCCTCGACGAGCTTTCCTTTGATCTTGCGGTACCGGAAGAGTCGCTGCATCCACCCTTCGGGCCCGACCGGCGCGACGAGGATCCCCCCCTCGGCGAGCTGATCCACGAGAGCCTTCGGCAGGGCCTCCGGCGCGGCGGTGAGGATGATGCGGTCGAAGGGCGCGTGCTCCGGCCAGCCCGCGTAGCCATCCCCCGCGCGGACGATGACGTTGCTGTATCCAAGCTTTTCGATCCGCTCCTTCGCGTCGGCCGCGAGCTCGGCGTGGAGCTCGATGGTGTGGACCGACTTGGCGAGGCGCCCGAGGATCGCGGCCTGGTACCCGGAGCCGGTGCCGATCTCGAGGACGGTCTCCGTTCCCGACAGCTCGAGCGCCTGCGTCATCATCGCGACAACCGTCGGCTGCGAGATGGTCTGGCCCAGACCGATCGGATGCGGCGCGTCGCGGTACGCCGACGCGAGATCGGCCTGCGGGACGAAGAGGTGGCGCGGGGTCTGCCGCATCACGGCGAGGACGCGCTCGTCCCAACGAGCACCGTCGAACGGATCCCGGCGCGCGATGTCCCGGACGAGCTGCTTCCGCCGCTCCTGCGCTTCGGGAGGATCGAAGGCGGTGGAAGCGGCGCCGGACGGAGAAGAGGCGGGCATTGTCGACTCGGGGGGTGAGCTGATGCGGTCAGACCGGGACGGCTCACCGCATCCGAGGACGGCGAGAAAGGCCGGCAGCGCGAGGAGCGTCCGTCCCACGATCATCGTTCTGTCAGAAAGATACCGCACAGCCGCACCGCGAGCACGCGTAGGTGGCGGGAAGAGTGGGAGAAATCTGCCGTAAAAGGTGTGCTGTCGCGTGATCGCCTCAGGCCGTTTGGTTACACTGCGCCGCCGTCCGCGATCGTCTCTGGAGGTTCCATGCGCCGCACTCTTCTCGCCGTAGCCTCGTTTTCGCCCCTCTTGCTCCTCCCCGTCGCTTGCTCCGTCGAGCCGTCGCCTGACGCCCCGGAGGAGCGTGTCGCCGAGCGTGACGACAGCATCATCGGAGGCACCGCGGACACGACCCACAAGGCCGTCATGTGGCTCTACGACGAGGACCAGGGCGGCTCGTGCAGCGGGACCGTCATCGCCAAAAACGGCGGCACGGCCTGGGTGCTCACCGCCGGTCACTGTGAAGGGATCGACTTCGTCATCCAGGCGAACAACTACGAGACCTGCTTCAACAACAACGACCCCAACTGCGAGGCGGTCTACCAGGTCACGGCCGACCAGGCGCACCCGAGCTGGAACGGGGACGCGGGCAACGGGTATGACTTCCGCATCCTGACGATCTCGGGTGCGGCGAACGCACCCGTCATCCCTGCGGCGCAGAACCCGGACGGCCTCAGCCCCGGCTCCCCGATCGAAGCGGTCGGCTACGGCATCACGCCGAACAACAACTCCATCCGCCGTCACGTCACCGAGACCGTCGACCAGCTGTACGGCACTCCGCCGCTCATCATGGCCGATCAGACCGACGGCACCGGCTCCTGCAGCGGCGACTCGGGCGGCCCCGTCCTCTTCAACGGCAACGTCGTGGGCGTCACCTCCTTCGGCGACCAGAACTGCACGCAATACGGCGCGTACGGCCGCGTGCAGGCCGTGTACTCCACTTGGATCGCCGGCATCATCGGCGGCGTCGTCATGCCGAACTGCGACGACTGCTTCAACTCGGCGACGCAACCCAACGGCGCCTGTGGGTCACAGTACACCGCCTGCGGCAACAACCAGGACTGCGTCGACTTCGCGACCTGCATCAACGCGTGCACGACCGACTCGTGCATCCAGGGCTGCGTCAACGCCCACCCGACCGGGTACGATCTCTACGTCGCCATCATCGACTGCGGCTGCTCGGCGTGCGCCTCCGAGTGCGCGAACGAGTGCGGCGGCTCCTCGAGCTCGTCGACGGGCTCGGGTCCTGGCCCGACCTCGACCGGCGCCACCACTGGCTCCGGCGCGGGCGGTGATGGCGTGGGCGGCGCAGGCGACGGCGGCGCAGGCGACGGCGGCAGCACCTCCTCGGGTGGCAAGAAGAAGAAGAAGAAGAGCACCGACGACGCCGACGAGGACACCACCTCGTCGAGCTGCGCGGTCGCGACCGTCGGCTCGCAGCGAAGCGATGGGTACGGCCTCCTCGGGCTCGGTGGCATCGGGTTGCTCGCCGGGATCCTGCGCCGGCGCCGGCGCGCCTGACGCGGCGCTCCGGAGACGAGCGGCCCAAGAAAGAGGCGGCGGTGGAACACCGCCGCCTCTTCTTTTATCCTCGACGTACTCCATGCGCAGCTACGCACGCGTGTTTGGGCTCGCGATCGCTTCTCTCCTCGTGAGCTGCCAGGCGGAGCCGGGCGAACAAGACGACGATACCGTCATCTCGGACGAGGCGCCGATCATCAACGGCTCGCCCGACACGACGTCGAAGGCGGTCGTGTGGCTCTACGACGAGAACAGCGGCTCGTCGTGCACCGGCACGATCATCAAGGTGGACGGCGACACCGGCTACGCCCTCACCGCCGCGCACTGCAACAACATGGACTACGTGGTCGTCGCAAACGACTACCAGGACTGC
>JAEUKE010000232.1 GCA_016794345.1 Myxococcales bacterium | reverse complement strand
CGCGCCCTTGAGGGCGCCCACGCCCGCGAGGAGCTTCTGCGCGAGATCCACGCCTTCGTCCGTCAGGGTGACGGAGTGGCCTTTCTCGTCGACGGCGTAGTGTTGCTCGTTGCGGAGCCGCGGGACGATTTCACTGACGATCTTGTACTTGTCGCTCGAGCGCTCCGACTGGCCGCTGATGATGAGCGGCGTCCGGGCCTCGTCGATGAGGATGGAGTCGACCTCGTCCACGATGGCGAAATGGAGCGGGCGCTGCATGTAGTCGAGCGCGCTGAACTTCATGTTGTCGCGCAGGTAGTCGAAGCCGAACTCGTTGTTCTGGCCGTAGGTGATGTCCGACTGGTAGGCGCGCTTCTTCTCCGCGTCCCCTTGCTGGTTCACGACGACCCCGGTCTCGAGACCGAGGAAGCCGTAGAGCTTGCCCATCCACTCGGAGTCGCGGCGCGCGAGATAGTCGTTCACGGTGACGACGTGGACGCCCTTGCCTTCCAGCGCGTTCAGGTAACAAGCCAACGTGGCGACGAGCGTCTTGCCTTCGCCGGTCCGCATCTCGGCGATGGAGCCCTGGTGCAGGACCATGCCGCCGATGAGCTGCACGTCGTAGTGGCGCATCTTCAGGACGCGGCGGCCGGCCTCGCGGCACGCGGCGAAGGCGGGGACCAGCACGTCGTCGAGCGTGGCGCCGTTGTCGAGCTTTTCCTTGAACTCCGCCGTCTTGCCCCGCAGCTCGGCGTCGGACAAAGCCTTGAACTCGTCCTCCAGGCCGTTGATGGCCACGACCTTGGGCTTGAGCCGGGCGACAACGCGCTCGTGCGACGTACCGAAGAGCTTCTTGAACCAGGAGATCATGGGGGGGCTGAGGCACCCTAGTCCCGCCGCGGGGGGCGCGCAACGCGCTCGCGGGACAAGCGCAGGACCGGCGCGGCGCCGCTTCGTGGTATGCCTTCCGCTCTGGTGGCGGCCTCTCTCTCCGAGCACTACGAGCGTCGTACGGCGGAGCTCAATCGCGAGCTGTCGGGGCTCGACGCCAGGGGCGACCGGATCTCGAGCCAGCGGGGAATCCTCGCCCTCGCCGGGTTGCTGGGTGTCGTCGGTGGCCTGATCTGGTCGCTCCCCGTCTGGGCTTGGGCCCTCGTGGGCGCGATCTGGCTCGCCTTCGGAGGCCTCGTCATCCGTCACGCCTTCCTGGCGACGGAGCGCGGCCTCGTCGAGGAGCGCGCCAAGGTCGTCGCGGCGGGGCTCCGGCGAATGCGCGGCGAGCCCGAGCCCGACGACCCGTATCGGCCCAAGCTCCCGGATCCACACGGCGCCCGATTCCGCTCGGCCGACCATCCCAACGCGTCGGACCTCGACCTCTTCGGGGAGCACTCCTTGTTCGTCGCGGTCTCGCGGGCCGAGACCGCCGTGGGCGAAGAGACGCTCGCGAGCTGGCTGAAGCAGCCCGCCACCGTCGAAGGCGTCCGTGCCCGCCAGGAGGCCGCCCGCGAGCTGCTCGAGAACCCCGTCCTCCTCGAGGACCTGGCCGTGCTCGCGCGCCGGGCAGAGAGCCGCGGCCGGGCCGAGGAGCCGCTCGCCGTGTGGGGCGAGGCGCCCGCGGAGATGCCGGTCCCGGGAGCCTCGGGCGCCGCCATCGACAAACGTCGGGCGCTCGTCCTCCTCGCCCGCGTGCTCGTCCCGCTCACGGCCGCGCTCTTTCTCTCTCGGGCGCTCCTCGCCGAGCAGAGCCGTTGGCTGGCGCTCGCTTACGTGCCGGCGCTCCTCGGCCAGCTGGCGATCCTCGCGAGCCTCTACGGCCCCATCGCGCGGATGGTGACGTTCGTCTCCTCGCGCGAGTCGCCGTTTGGCCGCTTCCGGGCGGTGTTCGCCCGCGTCGAGGCGTGCGAGCTGAAGTCGCCCGAGCTCACCCGGATCGTGGCGACACTCCGGGGCACCGAGGCGACGGCCTCGAGCGAGCTCGCCAGGCTCGAGCGCGTCGTCGGCTTCGCCGACCTCCGCCACAACACGCTCATCCACATCCTCTTCAACCTCGCGTTCCTCTACGACGTCTGGGTCGCGATCGCGCTCGAGCGTTGGCGCCAGCGCTCGGGGAAGAAGGCACGCAAATGGCTCGCGGCGCTCGGGGAGCTCGAGGCCCTCGCGAGCATCGCGACCTACGCCGGCGAGCACCCCGACTACGCCTGGCCGGAGGTGGACGACGGCCCGGCTCGGATCGTGGCGGAGGAGCTCGGTCACCCGCTGCTCGGAGCCGCGGTGTGCGTGAAGAACGACCTCGATCTCCCCGCGCCGGGGCGCGCCCTGCTCGTGACCGGCTCCAACATGTCGGGCAAGAGCACGTACCTGCGCTCGACCGGGCTCTGCGCGGTCATGGCGCTCGCCGGCCTTCCCGTGTGCGCGAAGCGCGCGGCGGTGTCCCGGCTCGAGACCTGGACGAGCATGCGCATCCAGGACGCGCTCGATCGCGGGATGAGCCATTTCTACGCGGAGCTTGTCCGGCTCAAGGCGATCGTCGACGCCGCGCAGAGCGGCAAGAAGGTCCTCTTCCTGCTCGACGAGATCCTCCACGGAACGAACTCACACGAGCGCTCGATCGGCGCGCGCGGCGTGGTGCTGGACCTCGTCTCACGCGGGGCCATCGGATCGGTCTCCACACACGATTTCGCCCTCGTCGCCATCGCGGAGGAGAGCGGCGGGCGCGTCCGCACGGTGCATTTCTCCGACCACATCGAAAATGACAAGATGCTCTTCGACTATCGCCTGAAGGAGGGCGTGGTCGAGACGACCAACGCCATTCGCCTCATGAAGGTGGTCGGGATCGACGTCGAGTTCGCCGACGACGGAAGCCGGAGCGGTGGCGGTCGCCTCCCCGAGGGGCCAGCGCCGAACGATCCCTCGTGAGCGGCGCCCCGGTGGTGCCGGAGCCCACCCTGCCGATGGCCGCGCATGCGGCCGTGCGCGCGGGTACGACCGAGGGCTTCTCGCTCGACGAGGTCCTCGCCTTGGAGGACATCTCGAAGTCGCTCTGGGCTACCGAGGAGGTCGCCTGGAAGGTGAAGCTCGCCTCCGACGCGGCCGCGCTCGAGCGCTACAGGAGCGAGCTGGCGCTCGCGGAGGACTGGCTCGATCGAAAGGTCACGCCGCTCGCGGACGATCTCGCGGCGTGGCTCGCGTTCCTGGACGCGTACGCAGCGAGCGCGGACGCCTCGGCGCTCTTGGCCTCGCTCGACCTCGGCCAGAACGATCTCTCGCGCCTCGGACGGAGGTGGGAACGCCTCGCGAAGGCCGATCCGCAGCACGCAGCGCGGATCGTCGAGCTGCGGAAGAAGCCGCTCGCGCTCCCCCGCCTCCGCGCCGAGCCACGTGCGTTGAAGCGCTCGCGTGCGGGCGGCGCCGCGCGCGCCACCCAGCCGCGCCCGCCGGTGGTGTCCAACGGGAAGACCGCCGATCTCGGGCTCGATCGGTATGCTCGCATCTGCGCGGAGTGGGAAGCGACGGGTGACATCGCCGCGCTCGCGCGGTTCGGGGTCGCGAACGAAGACGAGAAGCGCGCGCTCGACGCCCGATTCGCCGCCGAGATCGCACGGGACCCGACAATCGGGCGGGACCTCCGCACGTTGATCGCCCACATCCGAAAGCAGGCTCGCCCGAGGGGCGACGCGGCGCCGACGCCGCTTCCTCCCGCCGCGCCGCCCCCGGTCGCGCCGGTCGCGCCCATGGCCGCGCCGAGCGCGGCGCCAGCCCCGCGAAGACGGCCCCCGGTCGCGACCGTCGTGGGCGCCGCGACGCCCACCGCGGCGCCGCTCCCGTTCACCGCGGCGCCGGCGCCGGCGCCCCCGCAGCCGTCCGCCCGCCAATCGCGAAAGAAGAACCCTGCGCTCGCCTCCACCGTGCCGGCGGCGGACCCTCCGACCGCCGCGCCCCTCCCGTTCGCCCCGAAGGAGAGCGGCGCGCCGCCTCCTTCGTCACCCTCGAACCGAGGAAGGCGGCGCGCCCAGCAGCTGCTGCTCACGCTCGAGCAGCACGCGTCTCTGGCCGTCGAGCTCGCGCTCGCGCCGAAACAAGCCACCGACATCCTCGCGCGTTATGGGCTCTCACCGGGGCAGAAGAAGGCGCTGGACGACCATTACCGCGCGCGCGTCGCGGCCTCCGTCGAGGATCGCGACGCCTGGAACCGGGCATTCGAGGCGTACCGAGCGTGGATGCTCCGGCAAGGGCGCTGAGGGCTCTAGGCCCTGATCTAGCGCGGGATCGTGCATCTATCGAGGTGTGAAGGCTCTTCGTGGCATGCGCGCACCGACTTCAGGTGAAGAGCGGCGTGGGGAGCGGAGTTTGGTCACGGGGAAAGAGCCGCGGGGGTGAACCCTCACCCCGTGGCCCCTCTCCCTGAGGGAGAGGGGCAGCGTGACGGAATCGACGCAACTGGAGAAGCGATCCGGGCCCCCTCTCCCTCGGGGAGAGGGGGTTAGGGGGTGAGGGTTCACTCTCGCGGCTCTTTCACGCGGGCAAACCCCGAGCAGCACGCGGCGCTTTTATGCATGACGGTTTCGTCACTTTCACGGGATCATGAAGAAGAGTCGGCAGAAGCAACCAGGAGAACGTCATCGAGCAGCTCAAGAATGGCGTCCGCGCACTGCATGCGCCGTTGAACACGCTCGAGGCCAACTGGGCGTACATGGTGATCGCCTCGCTCGCGTGGTCACTCAAGGCCTGGGCTGCGCTCTGCC
>JAEUKE010000221.1 GCA_016794345.1 Myxococcales bacterium | reverse complement strand
CAGGCTTGTTACGACGAGGCCTTGGCGCGCACGCCCAAGCTTGCCGGCAGCTTGAAGCTGAGCTTCCGGCTCTCCCCGTCGGGGCACGCCTACGGCGTCACGCTCACCGGGGCCACGATCCCCGACTCGGGCCTGCAAGATTGCGCGGTGAAGGCCGTTTCCGAGATCGAGTTCCCCCCGCCCTTGGATGGCTTCATGGATGTCACGTACCCCTTCGACTTCAAGGTGACGAAGTGATCGGTTCGGCGGCGCGTTGGGCCGTCTGCGCGACGCTGGTGTCCGCTTGTGCTTCGGCGCCCGAGCGGTCGCCCGACGCGGCCCCGACCACGCGAGCGGAGCCGAGCGCGCCCTCGCCGGCTCCGCCTGCGGCGTCGTCCTCGGAGCGCACGCCGGTGGTCCCCCCGCCATCCGCTTCCAGCTCCGTCGAGGCCCCCACTCCGCAGGTGGGGAAGCCTCGTGGGGCTCCCGTGAGCGCGGCCCAGGCCATCGGGCAGTTTCGTGCGTCCTGGAACGAGGAGATCGTCCCAGGCGCGACTTCGGAGGGCCGCAGGCGGCTCCTCTCGGGCTGGAGCGAGGTCATCGCCGGCCAGAAGCTCGACGCGAGGCGGGTCGACTGTGCGGAGGGGCACGCCCGGGTGAGGGACACCCTCGGCCCAAATGAGACCGATCTCGTGCTGTTTTCGTCCATCCAGGCCTTCGATCGCTCCGGGCCGTGCTGGGAGGTCGTCGCGGTCCGCGGCTTCAACTCCATCCTCGGCTACATCGACGCCAAGACGGGGGCGCTCGCGTTTGCCTGGCTCGTCCCCGAGGGCTGAAGCTCGGCCAGAGGCCGGGGCAGGCGGCGTGTTCGCCATCGACTGGCGAGAAAATTGAGCGACAATGACCGTGTGGTGATCCAACGCGACGCACGCACCTCCGGAAGGCGATGATCGCTCTCGCGGAGGCGCTCGATCGGATCGCGAAGGCAGCAGACCTCGACGCGCTGCTCTCGGAGGGCACCCGTGCCGCCGCGATGCTCCTCGACGCCGAGGTGGAGATCTCGTCCGCGAGACCCGAGGGGCTGCCATCCGACGCTGCGTCGCCGTGGATCGGTCGCGACGTGCCGCGGTCCGGGCTCGGCTTGCAGGGGGAAGGCTCGGCTCGGCACGCCCTCGTCGTGCGGCTCCCCGCATCGGACCGTTGGCTCGTCGCAGCGCGGAGCGAAGGCCCATTCGATGAGGCCCGAGCGCGCGAGGTGATGATCCTGGGCGCCCTCGTTTCCCAGGCGGAGCGCGCGCTCGAGCAAGCAGACGCCGCTCGCGCCCAGGAGTCGATCTACCGCACCCTCGTGGAGCAGCTGCCCGCGACCACCTACTACCGCAGGCTCGACGCGCCCGGTGGCGACGCCTGGTTCGTGAGCCCGCAGGTTCGCGAGCTCCTCGGCCTCGAGCCGGACGCGATCCTGTCGAACCCGGCGATCTGGCGGAGCATGCTCCACCCGGACGATCGGGAGTGGGTCCTCAAGGACCAACCCCTCTTCGACCCGATCCGCAGGACCACACCGGTGGAGGTCGAGTACCGCATGGTCCGGACCGATGGGCGCGTGATCTGGGTCCAGAACACCGCGCTCGCGGTGCGCGACGCGGCCGGGCGAGCCGAGTTCGTGCTCGGTGTGCTCGCGGACGTGACCCAGCGAAGAGAGACCGAGGAGGCGCTTCGCCAGTCGCTCAAGCGCGAAGCCGTCGCCCGCCTCGCCGCGGGCGTCGCCCACGACTTCAACAACGTCCTGGCCGCGATCCTCGCGTACGCGTCGCTCCTGCGCGAGGACGTGAGCGAAGACGCCGAGAAGCGGCGAGCGCTCGAGGAGATCGAGACCGCGGCGAAGCGCGGCTACGAGCTCACCCGCGAGCTCTCGGCGATCGCTCGCCCCGAAACGTCCCGGGCCGCCGCACCCGAGCCCGCCTCGCCGGGCCCCGAGGAGATCCGGGGCGCGCCCGTCCGCGCCGGAGAGGGCGAGGCCACGATCCTCCTCGTCGATGACGACGACGCCGTTCGTCGCGCCACGACGGCCATCCTGGCGCGGCGAGGGTATCGCGTGCTCGCTGTCTCCTCGGGTTTCGAGGCGCTGGCGCTGCTCGAGAAGGCGGAGCCAGTCGACCTCCTGTTGACCGACGTCATCATGCCGGCCATGGGAGGCCGCGAGCTCGCCGAGCGCGCGCGTCTCTGTCGTGGGGACCTGAAGATCGCCTTCATCTCCGGCTTCACGGACGACGAGGTCTTGAAGAAGAGCTTCGAGTCGGCCGACTGGTCGCTCCTGCAGAAGCCGTTCTCCGCCACCGAGCTCCTCGCGCACGTGCGCTCTTCGCTCACGGCGCCCAAATGACCGAACCCCCCTCGGCTCGGCCGAGGGGGGCAGGGGGGTGAAACCACGGCACCTCCGTCATCGAGAACAGAGGCGCCGCCAGCTTCAGCGGGACGTCAGCCCTGCCGATACATCGTCACGACGCACGCGCCGCCGAGGCCGATGTTGTGCTGCAGGGCCACGCGCGCGTTCGGGACCTGGCGCTTGTCGGCCTGGCCGCGGAGCTGCCAGACGAGCTCGGCGCACTGCGCCACGCCGGTCGCGCCGAGCGGGTGCCCCTTGGAGAGGAGGCCGCCCGAGGGGTTCGTGACGACCTTGCCGCCGTAGGTGTTCTGCCCGTCCCAGATGAACTTCTCCGCCTCGCCCTCGTTGCAGAGGCCGAGCGCCTCGTAGGTGAGGAGCTCGTTCGCGGTGAAGCAGTCGTGGAGCTCCACCACGTTCACGTCCTTCGGGCCGAGGCCGCTCTTCTCGTAGACCTGCTGCGCGGCGCGCTTCGCCATGTCGTAGCCGACCATCTTGATCATGCTGTCTTCCTCGAAGGTGCTCGGCAGATCGGTCGCCATCGCCTGCGCGGCGATGTAGACGCTCGCCTTCTTGCCCTTCTTCTGGAGGAAGGCGTCGCTGCAGAGGATGGCCGCAGCCGCGCCGCAGGTCGGCGGGCAGCACTGGAAGCGGGTGAGCGGATCGAAGACCTCCTCGGAGGCCATGATCTCCTCGAGCGAGAGGACCTGATTGAAGATCGCGAGCGGGTTGTTCGCGGCGTGCTTGCGGGCCTTCTCGCTGATCTTGCCGAAGGTCTCCTTCTTCGTGCCGTACTTCCAGCGGTACTCGCGGCCGGCGCCGCCGAACATCTGCGCGGCGGGCGGCGCGGCGTTGAAGCCCTGCACCTTGCTCATCACGCCGACGTGGCCCTCGAGCGGGTTCGTGCGGTCGTTGAACTTGGAGCCGAGCGCGCCCTTCTCCATCTTCTCGAAGCCGACGACGAGCACACACTCCGCGATTCCGCCCTCGATCGCCTGCTTGCCGAGCATGAGCGCGGTGGAGCCGGTCGAGCAGTTGTTGTTCACGTTGAAGACCGGGATGCCGGTGAGGCCCAGGTCGTAGACGGCGCGCTGTCCGCAGGTGGAGTCGCCGTAGACGTAGCCGGCGTACGCCTGCTCGATGTCCTTGAAATCGACGCCTGCATCCGCGAGCGCGGCCTTGCCGGCCTGCGTCGCCATCACGTGGTAGTCGTCACTGGCTCCGGGCTTGGCGAACTTCGTCATCCCGACGCCGAGAACGTTGACTCGTTGTCCCATTGTCTTTGTCTCCTGCTTCGCCGAGCCCTAGCTCGCCAGACCCTTGAGGAACGTGAGGCGCTGCGCGACGCGGACGTCGCCGTCCACGCGGAGCTTGCCACGCATGAAGGCACCGCGCAGGTCGCCGGTCTTGGCGATCTCCGCGAGGTCGTCGTCGCTCACGGTGACCACCGCCTTTGCCGCAGCGGCGTCGCCCTTGCCGACCGAGCCCTTCTCGTCGATGAGCCAGGTGTCGGAGCCCACCTTGATGGCGACGGGCGCGCCGAGCTCCTTCGCGAGCGCGGGCTCCTTCTGGAGGCGCTCGCCGAGCGCCTTCATGATCTCCGGTGCGCGCGCGGTCTTCGGAGCGGCTGCGGCCTGCTGCGCCTGCTGCCCGCCACCTGCTGCTCGCGCCTTGGTGATCGCGTCCTGCGCGGCCTTCGGGTCGAGCTTCTTCAGGAACATGAGCTTCTGCGAAGCCATCACGTTGCCCGAGATCTTCAGCTTGCCGGCGAAGTAGAGCTTCTGGGCGTCCGCCTTGCCGGTCGTCATCGCGAGGAAGTCCTCGTTCGACAGGTCGAGCGTGACGTCCGGCGCGGCGTGGCTGCCCGAACCGACCGCGCCTTTGCCCTCCTTCAGATCGATGAAGTACGCGCTGTCCGGATTGGCGAGACGGAACTGGAAGACCGTCTTGAGCTCACCGGCGAGGTTCGGGTTCTTCTCGATGTAGTCGCGGATGGCGACGAAGATGTCCGTGCTCGTGAGCTCGTCGGAGCTCGCGGCCGCCGGCGCTGCCGCCGGTGCGCCGCCGCTCGCGGCCGCTGCCGGGAGCCGACCCGCGGCGATCATCTCGGCGCGGAGCTTCTCGCCGTCGATCTTCTTCAAGAACTCGAGCTTCTGCGAGGCCATCACGTTGCCCGAGATCTTGAGCTCCCCGCCGAAATAGAGCTTCTGCGGGTTGAGCTTGCCGGTCGCCATGCCGATGAAGTTCGCGTCCGAGAGCTCGAGCGTCACGTCCGCCGAGGCCAGCGTGCCCTGCGCGACCTTGCCCGGAGCGCTCTTCAGGTCGATGTAGAACGCCGAGTCGGGGGAGGTGAGCTTGAACTGGAAGCTCGTCTTCGTCTGCGTCGCGACGTCGGGGTTCTTCTCGACGAAGAAGCTGATGACGTCCACGAGGAGCGCGCTCGTGATCGCTTGCGGCGAGGCGGCAGCAGCAGCGGGCTGAGCCGCGGGCGCGGCGGCCTTGGCCTTGGGCTTGGGCACTTCTTTGTAGAGCTCGATCGCGCAGTTCGAGAGGACGACCTTGTCGCGCTCCTTCACCTTGCAGCGGGCGATGACCTTGTCCCCTTCTTTCCACATCTCGGTGACGATCGTCTCGCCGGGAAAGACGCTCTCCGCGAAGCGCGCGCGGATGCTCTTGAAGAGGCCCGCGTTGCCGTCGCAGAACGTGTTCACGGCGTGGCGCGCGGCGTAGCCGAACGTGCAGAGGCCGTGCAGGATCGGCTTGTCGAAGCCGAAGTTCTTCGCGAACGCCGGGTCCGCGTGGAGCGGGTTCCAGTCGCCGTTCAGGCGGTAGAGCAGCGCCTGGTGCTGATCGATCTTCTGCTCGACGACCTTGTCGGGCGCGCGGTCCGGCGGTGCGTTCGCCTCGGTCGCGGGGCCGCGCTCGCCGCCCCAGCCGCCGGCGCCGCGGATGACGGCGGAGAACTCGTTCTCGGCGAGCAGCTCACCGTCCTCTCCGTAGGACTTGGTCTCGTAGACGATGACGGCGTTCTTGCCCTTGTCCCAGATGTCCTTCACGCGCGACTTGTGCGTGAGCTTGGCCTCCTGCGGGAGCGGGCGCGTGACCATCGTGTATTGCTCGCCGTGCAAGATCCGCTCGAAGCCGAAGTTCAGGCCCGGCACCTGCTCGCCGCGCTTCGCGGCCTCGAGCATGCCCTTGAGGATGGGCGTGACCGCGTAGGTGGGGAAGGGCTGGAAGCCCTTCGGGCTCATCTCGTAGACGTAGGAGAGCTCCTTGTCGTCGAGCGGGTTCGCCGCGGCGCCGATCGAGAGCGCGTAGAGCTCCAGGTCGCGCGCGTCGTAGCTCGTGTGGAAGGGCGGCATCTCGAAGCCGAGGGCCTGGTCGACGTCGATGAAATCGTTGCCGCCTTTGCTCGTCTTCTGCGCGTTCTCCAGCACCGGCTGCATCGACTCGTTGATGTTCGTCGGGTGCGAGGTCTTGGCGAACCCGCTGATGTCGCTCCACGCCTTCTTCACGGACTCGACCGTGAAGGGCCGGCCGTTGGCGAACACCTTGCCCGCCGAGCGCTCCCAGCGGAGCTTCGCCATGAAGCCGCCGCCGACCTCGAAGGTGCCGCCGGTGTCCGTACAGCTCTCGTGCGCGAGGTAGGCGACGAGGGGCGAGACGACCTCGGGCTTGAGCGCGGCGATGAGCTCGGGGGGAAGCACCGTCTCGGTCAGGCGCGAGCCCGCGATCGGCGCGATGACGTTCGCGAGGACGTTGTACTTCTTGCCCTCGAGCGCGAGCGTCTGCGTGAAGCCGATGAGGCCCATCTTCGCCATCGCGTAGTTCGCCTGGCCGAAGTTGCCGTAGATGCCCGCCGCGGACGACGTGTTGATGATGCGGCCGTATTTGGCGTCGCGCATCGCGTTCCACGCGGCCTTCGTCACGCGCATCGTCCCGAGGACGTGCACGCGGTAGACGAGGTCCCAGTCCTCTTCCGTCATCTTCTGGAAGGAGACGTCCCGCAGGATGCCGGCGTTGTTGACGACGATGTCGATGCGCCCGAACGCGTCCATCGCAGCCTGGACGATCTTGTCGCCGCTCTCCACGGAGTCGTAGTTCGCCACGGCGTCGCCGCCGCCGGCCTTGATCTCCGCGACGACCTTCTCAGCAGGGCTCTTGTCGGCGCCCCCGCCATGCATGCTGCCCCCGAGGTCGTTGACGACGACCTTGCAGCCTCGGCTTCCCAGAAGCAGCGCGTGAGATCGGCCCAGACCGTTCCCGGCGCCGGTGACGATGGCCACGCGGCCATCGAAGCGGAGCTCGCTCGACATGATGAACCTCCTGCCGTGGCCCGCCCAAATTGGGTCGGGCTCGGATATTTCGTGTGCGAAGCTTTACCCCGGCCGAGGAGGGCGTCAAGCCAGCCGGGCAGGGGGAGACAGGGCGCCCGGGACGGGCTACCCCGAGCGCGTGACGAGAGGTTCGTGTGTTCTCTTCCTCGCGCTCTGGGGCTGCGGCTCCCAGGCGCCCGAGTGTCCCCCGTGCGCGTCCGCCTCGGTCTCGGCCGCGTCCGTGTCTGCCTCTGCCAAGAGCGCGGCGCCCGCGTCGGGGCCCTCGACCGCAGACGCGACGCAGGCCGCCGAGCTCACCTTCCGCAAAGAAGGAGAGCGCGTGGTCACGCTCACGCTGAGCGACCTCACGAAGGCGATCCCTGCCGAGACGGTGAAGCAGCTCGACCCCTACTACAACAAGGAGAAGAGCTACCGCGCGGTGCCGCTCGCCGCGGTGATCGAGCTCGCGTTCAAGGGCGAGAAGGACCTGCCGCAGAAGGAGTACGTGCTCCGCGCGAAAGACGGCTACACGGTGCCGCTCCGCGGCTCGAAGGTCTTCGAGAAGGGCGCGTTCATCGCGTTCCAAGACGTCGAGGTGCCCGGCTGGGAGCCGATCGGCCAGCAGCGCGCGAACCCCGCGCCGTTCTACCTGGTCTGGGCCGGCAAGGACCAAACCGATCTCGAGACGCACCCGCGTCCGTATCAGCTCGCGGCGATCGAGATCGCGCGCTTCGAAGACGTCTTCCCGCGCACCGTTCCGAAGGGCCTCGCAGCCGATTCCCCGGCGCAGAAGGGCTTCGCGCTCTTTCGCGAGCAGTGCATCCACTGCCACGCGATCAACCGCGAGGGCGGTCGCGTCGGCCCCGAGCTCAACGTCCCGCAGAGCGTGGTCGAGTACAGGCCTGTCGATCAGATCAAGGCGTACATCAAGGACCCGCTCACCTTCCGCTACTCGACGATGCCCGCGCACCCGAGCTTCACGGACGCCGATCTCGACGCGATCGTCGCGTACTTCACGGCGATGAAGGACCGGAAGCAAGACGACGCGAAAACGAGCGGAAAATAAGCGCTTATCGAAGTGAAAAGACTGATTGTCGGAAACTGGACGGGCTCACAGGTACTGATTAACAGTACAGCCATGAACGCGTCGCTCCAGAACGTCCTCCACACGCTCTTCGTCCTCGCCTCCCAGGACTGCCACGCGACAGTGCTCCGCGTCGCCAAGAAGACCGGCCTGAGCCGGGCCGAGGTCGAGTCGGCGCTCGCCGCGCTCGACCGCGCCGGCCTCGTCGACTCGGACCGCGTCCGGCTCACCCTCCCTGGTCTCGCCTACGCGGCCGCGACCGGCGCCGCTGCAACGCGGGTCGTCGTCCCCCGCGTCGCTTCCAAGAAAGCCGCCTGACCTCCCCCGACCTCGTCGCCTTCACCCCCGCGATGGCTGCGCCCCCCTCACGAAGGTGAGGGGGGCCGGGGGGGTGAATTCGCGGCACCAGACGTCGAAGATGTCGGTGTCGCCCTCAGCCTCGTCGAGAGGTCAGAGGCAGGCGGGGCTCTTCGGCCCGTTCTGCGGGTTGCAGGAGAAGTCGTCGCAGTCGACGTGACCGTTGTTGTCGTTGTCGATGCCGTCCGAGCACTCCGCGAAGCTCAGCTCGTGATCACACGTGGTGATGTACGGGTTGTTCGCGCAGGAGAAGTCATCGCAGTCGACGAACGTGTTGGCGTCGTTGTCCATCATGTCCGAGCACTGGATGTCGTTCGCCTCGGGGCAGATCGTCACGTCGGGGTTGATCTCGCAGCCGAAGTCGTCGCAGTCGGTGAAGGTGTTGGTGTCGTTGTCGTCGCCGTCCATGCACTGCGCGTTGGCGAGCGTCGTGTACATGCCCGGGTCCACGTTCACCGGCGTCATGCCGTTGCAGACGACGATGCCCTCGCGACGGCAGCCCGGGTCGGCGCAGTCGGTCAGCGAGTCGATGTCGTTGTCCATCCCGTCGGAGCAGGCGGCGTTCGTCTGCTCCTTCTCGATGCCCTGGCAGATCGTCGCGTCGGGGTTCACGAGGCAGGCGTTGTCGTTGCAGTCGATGAACATGTTCGAATCGTCGCTGACGCCGTTCGAGCACTCGTCGTTCGTCAGCATGACGTAGTCCGCCGGGTCCACGTTCACGGGCGTCATGCCGTTGCAGACGACGATGCCCTCGGTGCGACAGTCCGAGTCCTGACAGTCGGAGTCGCCGTCGTTGTCGTTGTCCATCCCGTCCGAGCACTTGGCGTTCGACTGCTCGCGGGTGCACGCGGAGAGATCCTGACAGTCCAGGTCTTCACAGTCGGTGAAGCCGTTGCTGTTGTTGTCCATCCCGTCCTGGCAGTCGATGTTGTTGGCCTCGACGCCCATCGCGGGGCAGTCGGCGTGGCCTTCGCAGTCGAAGTCGTCGCAGTCGATGAAGTTGTTGCCGTCGTTGTCGCAGCCGTCCGAGCACGCGGCGTCGGTGTTCTCCTCGCCCATCGCGCACATGCCGGTCGTGGTCGTCGGGGAGCTGGAGGTGGACGTCGTGCTCTGGGTGCCCGTCGTCGTCGAGCCGGTGCCCTTGGTGCCGGTGCTCGAGGTGGTGTCGCCCCCGGAGCCGCCCGACCCGTCCGAGTCGTCTTCACGGCACGCGGCGGTCGAGAGGAGGAAAGCGGCGGAGGACAAGGCAAGCAGCGAGATCAACGTCGACTTCATGGTTCAGCTCCTCTTCGGGCCTTACACCAAGCCAGGCGCCGATTCGATACCGGAACACTTCAATTTGCCCGCGGGTGACGGCTGTGCGGCGACGAAGTGACGTGGTAGCGGTCGAACCATGCACGCGTATCGCGCCGCTTCCTTGGCCTCCCTCGCGATCCTGGTCGGTTGCGGCTCCGCCGATATCGAGGTCGGCGCCGACGTCCGGAACATCCCGACGGTCCAGGCGGTCGTCGCAGGCCCCGCCTCCGCGCCACCGGCGGCGAGCTCGAGCCCGCCGCTCGTGATGGCGGAGGCCACGCTCGAGAACGACCGAATCACGATCGCCAAGAACATCCACTACGACGTCGACAAGGACGAGATCCGCGCCGACAGCTTTCCGACGCTCGACGCGGTCGTGCAGATCCTCGGCTCGCACCCCGAGATCACGCAGATCACGGTGGAGGGCCACACCGACAGCCAGGGCAGCTTCGAGCACAACCGCAAGCTCTCGGAGCGACGCGCGAACGCGGTCGTCCGTTACCTGGTCGGCAAGGGCGTGAAGCAGCAGGTGCTCGCGGCCGGGTATGGCGCCACGGCGCCGGTCTGCCGGACGGACGACGAGGTCTGCAAGGCGCAGAACCGCCGCGTCGAGTTCAAGGTGAAGAAGCAGTAGCGGGCCTCCATGAGCCAACGCCCGGCCGACGCGACGCTCGAGCTGACCGATCCGAAGCGCCCCGCCCCCGACGCGGCGCGTGTCCAGCGCGTGGCGCTCGTCTTGCACCACGCGGGCGGGGCGCGCATCGTCCCGCTCGTGCCGGGGGAGGAGGTCGAGGTCGGCCGCGGGGAAGAGGCCTCGGCGTGCATCGACGACCCGTCGCTCTCTAGACGCCACGCGCGTTTTCGGCTCTTGCCCGAGACGGGACGGGTGGAGGTCGAGGACCTCGGCTCGACGAACGGGACGCGGATCGGGGGGCGTGCCCTGACGCGCGGCGAGCTCGCTCCGGGGGTGGAGGCCCAGCTCGGCGCGGTGATCGCGGCCGTCCACGTGCTCACGACGGCGGACGACGCCGGTCGCGCGCTCGCCGGCCACGAGACGTTCCGGCAGGCGCTCGACGTCGAGCTCCGGAGGTCACGGTTCTTCGGACGCCCGCTCGCGACGATCATGGCCATGCCGCAGGCGCGCTCACCCGGCGCGATGCGCAAGCTCCTCCCGAAGATCGAAGAGCGCCTGCGCCCCATCGACTCCATGAGCTTCTACTCGGACGAGGTCGTCGAGGTGCTCCTCCCCGAGCTCGACCGGTCCGGCGCGGCGAGCCTCGCGAGCGGACTGCTGGCCGAGCCCGGCGTGGCCCTCCTCCTGGGTATCGGCTCCTTCCCGTCGTCCGCGACGTCGGCGGAGGAGCTCCTGGACGTCACCCGGGCAGCGCTCCTTCGCGCCACGGCCCAGGACCCCGTCGTGATCGCCGAACGGGACGAGGCCGTGCGCCTGCCTCTTGCTCCCGAAGGGACGGAAGGGCCGATCTGCGAGAGCCCCGTGATGAAGGAGCTCTACCGGAGCGTCGCGAAGGTCGCGCGCGCCGCCATCCCGGTGCTCCTCCTCGCCGAGACGGGAGCCGGGAAAGAGGTGGTCGCGCGGTTCCTCCACGACGCGAGCCCCCGCCGAAGCGCGCCGCTCGTCAGCGTGAACTGCGCAGCGATCCCGGCGTCCTTGCTCGAGAGCACGCTCTTCGGACACGAGAAGGGCGCCTTCACGGGCGCGAGCGCCCAACACGCCGGCGTCTTCGAGAGCGCTGCGCGCGGGACCGTCTTCCTCGACGAGATCGGGGAGCTGCCTCCACCCGCGCAAGCCGCCCTCCTCCGTGTGCTGGAGACGAAGACCATTCAGCGCGTCGGCTCGACGAAAGATGTGCCGGTCGACGTCCGCGTGGTCGCGGCGACCCACCGTGACCTCGCGCAGATGGTCACCGCCGGTCTCTTCCGGCAGGACCTCCTCTACCGTCTGAACACGATGACCGTGGCGATCCCTCCGCTGAGGAAGCGCCGGGAGGAGATCCCGCAGCTCGCGGCGCGTTTCCTCGGGCAGGCCAACCAGGCGAACGGGACGTCCGTCACCGGCATCACCCCGGAGGCGATGGAGATCCTCCTGTCGCACCACTGGCCGGGGAACGTGCGCGAGCTGAAGAACGTGATCGAGCGCGCCGTGGTGGTCGCCGCCGGCCCGCTCGTCTCGGTGGAGGACTTGCCGACGTCCCTCGTCGCGACCCCGGC
>JAEUKE010000203.1 GCA_016794345.1 Myxococcales bacterium | reverse complement strand
CGACCATGCCCTCATGGATTGCGCACCGCACAAGCAGCTGGAGCCCGTGATCGACCGCGCCCGATGCGAAGGCAAGGAGGACTGCATCCGTGTGTGCCCCAAGAATGTCTTCGAGATCCGCACGGTCTCGCTCGAGGAGCGGGAGACGCTCTCGATCGGTGCAAAGCTCAAGCTCTGGATCCACGGCGGCAAGCAGGCGTACGCGGTGCGCGCCGAAGCGTGTGAGGCGTGCGGCGAGTGCATCCCTGCTTGCCCAGAGAAGGCGATCACCCTGCGCGCCCGCGCATGAGAGACACCGCGCCCCGTTTCTGTTACCGCAGAGCCAGTGGATTCGGGGCCGATATCAGCGCGCATTCGCGTGCTCGCGGACACTTCCCGCCTCTTCGCGGAGGCCGGCCGCGACGTCCACTCGGTGCTCGAGATCCTCGTCCGCGTCGTGGCCGAGCACCTCGGTGATCCGTGCGTCGTGCGCATCCGGAGCGCGGACGGCGACTACCTCGATGTGGTCGCCGAGCATCACACCGACCCCGAAGCGCTCGAGGTCTTGCGCGCGATCCACCGCACCTCTCGGTTGAAGTACGGCGAAGGCCGCCTCGGTCAGGTGGCCACGACCGGAAGGCCTCTCTTCTTGCCGCGCATCGACCCCGAACGCGCGCGTGTGGCGGCCTCCAACATCTACCGGCCCTATTTCGAGCGCTTCAACCTCTACAGCGTCATGGCGGTGCCCCTCCGCGCGGCCGGCCAGATCCACGGCGTCGTCGGCATCGGCCGAGAGCACCCCGAGCACCCGTACACGCAGAGCGATCTCGATCTCCTCTCGGACCTCGCCGACCGCGCCGCGCTCGCCATCGAAAACGCCAAGCTCATCGCGCGACTGGAGGAGGCCGTACGCGCCCGCGACGAGGTCATGGCCATCCTCGCGCACGATCTCCGCAACTCGCTCAACACAATCGGCCTGGCCGCCGCGATCCTCCGCGACTTCCCGAACGACAGCGAGGACAAGCTCGTCAGCAAGACCTCCGAGCGCGTCGCGCGCGCGGTCCGCCGCAGCGAGAAGCTCATCACCAACCTGCTCGACACCGTCCGCATCGAGAGCGGCCTGCTCCAGCTCTCTCGCGAGCGCCGCGCCGTCCACGCGCTCCTCGACGAAGCGATCGAAGAGGCCTCGGCCCTCGCCAAGGAGAAGCGCATCGAGCTCTCCGTCTCGGTCCCGTCGGACGAGCTCGCCGTCGACGCCGACCCCCTGCGCGTCCTCCAGGTCCTCGGCAACCTCATCGCCAACGCCGTCCGCTTCACCTCCCCCGGGGGCTTCATCGGCATCCGCGCCTACCAGGAAGGCGCCTTCGTCCACCTCGAGGTGGAGGACAGCGGCGCCGGCATCGAGTCCGACAACCTCCCGCGCATCTTCGACCGCCACTTCCGAGGCCACGGCCGCACCAGCACCGGCCTCGGCCTCTACATCGCCAAGGCCATCGTCGAAGCTCACGGTGGAGTCATTTCCGTCCAGAGCGTCGTCGGCGTCGGCAGCGTCTTTTCGTTCACCCTGCCCCTCGCCGCCGCGCCATCTGCGAGCTCCTGAAAAACCTCGTTGACAATCCCAGCCGCCTAACTAGAGTTCCGTTCGCGCGGTGGAGCAGCCTGGTAGCTCGTCGGGCTCATAACCCGAAGGTCGTAGGTTCAAATCCTGCCCGCGCAACCAAGCGAAACGGCAGGGCGATCTCGAGATTCTCGAGGTCGCCCTTCGCGCTTCTCGGGCCAGATTTCGGGCCACTCGTTCTGGTCATGAAGCCGGCGGCTTCGTGCACGGTCATCGCTGAACCGTGCACGGGCCACGTGGCGGAGCTCGCGTCAGAAGCACCGACGTGGCGAAGCCAACCAAGCACTACGGCCGCTGGCGAATCCGCTGGACCGACGAGAAGGGCGACCGTCGCTCCGCTGTCTACGACGACTACAAGGTCGCGGCCCACGAGCTGCGGCAACGCGAGACCGAGGTCGAAGAGCGACGGCGCGGTCTGCGACCGGCAGCGCTCGAGCCGAAGTCGTTCACCGACATCGCGGACTACTGGGAGCAGAACCGGGCCCCTCTGAAGCGGAGCTACAAGGACGACCTGTCGATCCTCAAGCAGCTCCGCGCCGCCTTCGGGCAGCTCGGCCTCGCCGCCACAGCCGACTGGCTCCCAGCGGTCGACAGGTACCTGGCCGCCGCTACGGGGAGGCTGAGCCCGAAGACGATCGCCAACCACCTCGTCCTGCTGGGCACCATCCTCCGCCTCGCCATCGAGCTGGAGTGGATGCCTGCTGAGCGACAACTACATCTCCCCAGCGACGACAACTACATCGCCCCATCCTTGGAGGCGTGACTCGTCGGCCGGGCGCCGGCCCTCCACAGGATGGAGAGGCAGGCCGCTTGCGACCGGTGAGCGACGCTCAGGTGAG
>JAEUKE010000196.1 GCA_016794345.1 Myxococcales bacterium | reverse complement strand
CCCGGGGTTCAGCTGGCCCGGGCTCGATGGCTGCGGCTGCGGCTTGGGCCCTTGTGGATCCGGCTTCTTGTAACCGGGGCCCTTGTTCTTGAAGAGCGCTCCGAATGCAGACTGCGGGTCCTTCAGCTTCGTGTAGAAGCCCACCCGTGCTGGCGGTGGGCCGGGGTCGCGCCGGTCGACGACGACGAACTGCCGCGGCAGCGGAGCCACGCGTCCGTTCGTGACCCGGGCAAAAGTCATGCAGAAGCGCACGTAGCCGCCGTGCCCGTTCGCGCCGATTCGATAGGGCACCCAGCCCTGATCCCACATCTCCAGGTCGATTGCCCCTGTCTGGCTGTACGTCATCGGGCCGCGCACCTGCACACCCGCGTCGAAGTCGTCGTCCAGCATGCTCTCCGGCCAGGGGATGAAGGTGTCGGAGTACCACTGGGAGAAGAGGCGCCGGCCGGGCATCTCCGCGTCGTTGAAAGGGGCGGGCACCACGAGATCGGGCCGAACCCAGCCCTGGCGCATGACCCGATTGGATTCGAGAGACTCGAACGCCATGGGGTTGATGTCGTCCGCTCCCTTCACGGTCATCTTCCGAATGCGGCGAGCGACTCGAGGACTGAGCGGTCTCCCATTCGCGTCGGTCGTTGTGGCCGGATCGGGCCAGGCGATGCAGGTGAAGACGAGCTCCGTCCCGTGGTAATAGACGTCGAACGAGCGGATGACCTGGAAAGTCGGGGCTTCCACCTGGATCTTGTCCACCGCCTCCCACGAGCTGAGCCGCTTGTAGACGTGGGGCGGACTGGGTAGAGGAGCTTCCTGCTTCTCGAACACGATGGTCCAGAGCACATCGTCCTGGTCGCCGACTGTCGTCAGGAGCACCGGCGCGTAGCCGCGCGCGGTCTGGTAGGCGATTCGCTCGTCGAGCATCCCCTCGGGGATGAACATCTCCAAGTCTTGTTGGGGGCCGACGAGCTCCGGATCGCTGTACCGGTACATGATGACCGCGAACCTCGGATCATCAGCGTAGCCCCAGGAAGCGAGCGACACCACCCGCCAGGTCCCGAGCGAGACCTTGCCCAAGAACTCTGCCGTGAGCTGCGAGAACGGCAGGTCGTAGTGGAAATAGACCTCCGGCACGGGAACCCGCCGCTCAGGTCACGCGTGTCCGACCGGTTACGTAGATCCTCAGTCTCGCTTGCGGAGTGGTCCCTGCGAGAGCGATCCGAAGCCGCGCCCGACCGTGGCTCGGGTTCGAGCCTGCCTCGGTACCCGTCAGGTTGTTCGTGGCGTTCGAGACGAGTGCCTGGGCGTTGATCTCGGCCGTGCCGTTCTTGGCCGACCAGTTTCGACCATCGGTTCCGTGCTCGAAGGAGACCGTGAGCGTGGGCGTCGTGCCCGACACCTGATCCACCACGGCCTGAATCGCGCTTCGGTCCGCGAGGCCGAGCAGCTCCTCGAACTCCGGGGAAGTGTACACGTTTCCTGTACCGACGACGGCGTCGTCGAAGACCTGCGTCACATGAAGCCTCATTGCCCCCTCCTCAGACCAGGTCTCGCCCGGTGTACCAGATCTTGATGTGGGCCTGCGGCGTCGTGCCGGCGAGCTGGATTCGAAGGCGCACGTACCCGTGGCCCGTGCCGGTCCCCAGCTCGTAGCCGGAGGTGTTTGTCGTCGCCGAGGTGCTGAGCGCAGCCCCGTTCACCTCGGGGCTTCCGTTTCGATTCGACCAGTTTCTCTGGTCCGCGCTGTGCTCTTGCTGCACCGTCACCGTGGCGCCCGAGGTCGCTTGGTCCCCGACCACTTGGAACGCACCGCGCTCGTACTGGCCGAGCAGGTCATTGAACTCCGGTGATGTGTAGACCGCTGTCGTTCCGACGACGTTGTCATCGAAGATCAGCACGGACGTCTTGCGCGGCATCTCGACTCCTTCCAGCGGAGAAGCTCGGACGACCTGGTTGCGCGCCCCGACAGCCGGTGCTCGCACCGTGGACACAGCTGCCCCACGCGCTCGCGTTCGCCCCTCCCTCATGAGGCAGAACGCTACGTCGTTGGGGGGGG
>JAEUKE010000185.1 GCA_016794345.1 Myxococcales bacterium | reverse complement strand
TACGACTCGGAGCTCGGCGCCCACATGGAGATGACGAGCTCGAGCGACGGCAACCTCTACGGCTATTCGCTCGACCCCGGCGGCGGCGGTTGGGTGGTGCAGATCGACAAGGACACCGCGGACATCCTCGCCGCGACGTTCCTGCCGGTCGGAGATCAGGCGAGCGCGCTGGCGTTCGCCTACTGGGACGGCGACTTCTACATCTTCACCTCGCCGGGCGACGTGACCAGCGTCACACGCTACAGCCCCTCGGACGGCTCGGTGACGTTCCTCCAGCAGATCGGGGATGTCATCGTCGGGGCAGGCGTCTCGACGTGTGATCCGACGTGACCCCACGACGCGCGAGCCCGGAGCGGGACATTGGCGGGATCAGGGAACCGTCGACGGGTCCCACGCGGAGCGGAAGCCCTCCTCGAGCCGATCGAGCTTCGTCATCGCCTCGTCCGAGAGCTCGAATTCGAAGACGTTCGCGTTGCTCGCGATGCGCTCGGGGTTGGCCGACTTCGGGAGAACGACGTAGCCCTTCTGGAGCGACCAGCGCACGAGCACCTGCGCGGTGGGCCGGCCGACCTCCCTCGCAATGGCGACGAGGCGAGGGTCCTCCAGTCGGCGTCCCTTCGCGAAGGGGCTGTAAGCCTCGACCAAGATGCCGAGCTCGGTCGAGCGACGGAGCCTCGCACGTGAGGACCTTCGCGAAAGGCGAAGCTCGAACATCGATAGGGGGCCTATCGCCCATCCAAGGTCGCGTTTCGAGACGTGCCGCGTTGTCTTGCGTGTCAGTCGAGGTCCTCGAGATCCGTGCATGCCTTCGTGGAGCCGAGCTCGCACGCGCGCTCGTATTTCTTCCGGGCTCGTTCGAGGTCCGAGGTGACGCCCCAGCCGAACCGGAGCGCCGACGCCTGAGCGGCGCAGGACTCGGCGTGACCCCGCTCGCAGGCGAGATCGTTGAAGCGATACGCCTCGGCGCGATCTTGCTTCACCGCGCTCCCATTGAAGTAGGCGAGCGCGACCTTGCTGCAAGCTTCGACGTCATCCGCCTCGCAGCGACGAACATCCTCGGCGAACTCACGCGTGACCGACACCTGCACGACGAGCCACCCGGCCCCCAGCAGCGCCACGGCCGAAGCCGACAGCGCCAGCTTGAGCCAGGTGGAGCGCTCGGCGCGCTGCTCCGACAACACACCCTCGATGGATGTCCTGTGACCTCGTACGCGCTCGAGGAGCGGCCGGACATCGAGGCCTAGGACGCTCTGCGCGCCGCAGTACGCACAGCTCGCGACGGCGCCCGACCCGGTCGGCAGCGGCGCTCCGCATTGGCGGCAGCCGGGGCCTTCGCCCGCTCGGGTCGGGGGCCGTGCGCCGAACGTCGTCGAAAGCAAGAGCAGCGCGCGACGACGCGCCAGCGCGATTCGCGCGAAGGCGAAGGCGCCGAACGTAATCGCCCACCCGTTGAAGAAGCCGCTGCCTATCAAGAACCAATCCAGCGCCGAGATGCCCGCGGCACGGAAGGAGACCAGCACAAGGCACCACGCTGCCACCGCCGCCAAGGTCGCGACCCAGAGCGCCGCGCGAGTCCCACGCACGCCCGGCTGATCGAGGAGCCGTTCGACGGCCGTCGCGGTGCTGCGGTTCGTGGTATCGGCGACGCGCTGGGCTGCAACACGCTCGCGCAGCGAAGAGGGGAGCGTGTTGTCGGCTCCGCAAGCCGAGCAGCGGATCGATTCGTGGTCCGATGGAACGAGAGGGGCCCCACAGCCTCGGCACGACACGAGGTCGGCTCGTTCGGGCGGCGGCGTCGCGGCCTCTCCCAATCGCACACGAATGGTCTCGGCCAACGAGTGGAGCGAAGCCACCTCGGCGGGGTCGGCGGCGACGGCCAGGGTGAGGGTCTGACCGTCTCTCAGCGAAAGCGCCAGGGCGCTCGTGGTGTTGGTCGAGTCCAGCCATCGAACCTCGGCGCGCGCCATCTCGTCCCAGCGGACGAAGAGCCCGGAGTGGGGTCCGCCGTCGATGCTCATCCCGCTCGCGTCCAGCCGGGCGTCGCTCGGACGGGCGCGCCAGGCCAACCACGCGAGCCACGGTGTCGAGAGCAGGAGCGCCCCGCCGATCGCCAGCGCGGCGACTCCTCCTCCGGAAGCGCGCTGCGCCCAGCCCGTCAGCACGAGGGTGCAACCAGGGAGAAGGCAGGCCGCGACGCCGGCGTGGCGCCAGAGCGCGTCGACGCCCAGGTGGATCGGGAGCCGAGCCGTCCTCATGGTCACGCGAAATCTACACCTCGGCGCAGGCAGGGAACACCGGCGGCGAAGCGGACGCGCTCGTGCGCGTCACTTCGTGGCTTGGGCGCCTTCTTCGGCTCGGGCGCCGCGCCTCAGCTGAGCTGCTTCTGCGGGCTCGCCGGCCTTCCGCGGTGCGCGTCGGCACGGCCGCTGGACGGCGGAGAGGGTGGGATGATCTGCCCGTCCTCGCAGAAGCGGGGGAGGTCGAGCGTGAGCTGCCGCAGGTAGCTCTGCTTGATGTGGAACGGCAAGAAGGAGCTCTTGAAGCCCGCGAGGATGATGCTCTTGATGTCGGCGAGCGGCAGGCCCATCTCGGTGTGGGCGAGCCAGAGCTCGCGCGACACAGTCGTGTCGGTCACGAGGCGGTTGTCCGTGTTCACGGTCACGCGCAGGCCGAGGTCCTTGTAGAACTTGAGCGGGTGGGTCGCGAGGCTCTTCACTGCGCCGGTCTGCACGTTGGACGACGGGCAGCACTCGAGCGGGATGCGGTGGTCGTTCACGTAATGGAGAAGGTCGCCGTTCTCGCGGAGCCGGCAGCCGTGGCCGATGCGGTGCGCGCCGCAGACGTGAATGGCCTGCGCGATCGACTCGGGGCCGTAGGCCTCCCCGGCGTGGATGGTGACGTTGATGTTGTTGTCGCGGACGAGCTGGAAGGCGCGGCGGTGGTGTTTGGCCGGATAGTCGTATTCGGCGCCTGCGAGATCGAACCCGACCACGCCGCGGCCCTTGTAGGCGACCGCGAGCTCCGCCATCTCGAGGGAGGAGTCGGGCGCGACGTTGCGGATGCCGCAAATGATGACGTTCGCCTCGATGCCGTACACCTCTTGCGCCTGGCGAAGCCCGCCGATGACAGCCTCGACCACGCTCGTGAGCTTCAGGCCCTTCTGCGTGTGGAGCATCGGCGCGTACCGGACCTCCATGTAGCGGACGTTCTCCTTCGCCGCGTCCTCTGCGAGCTCGTACGCGACGCGGAAGAGCGCGTCCTCGTGCTGGAGCACGCGGAGCGTGATCTCGAACGCCTTCAGGTACTCGACGAGCGAGCCGCAGTTTCTACCGAGGTTCATCGCGTTCGCGAGCTCGGCCGGCTTCTTCGACGGGAGCTCGACGCCGTACTCCTCGGCCAGATCGATGATCGTCTGCAGCCTCAGGCTGCCGTCGAGGTGGACGTGCAGATCGGTCTTCGGGAGCTGCTCGAAGAAGGAGAGCGGGAGGGTCGGCGCGCCGTCCCGCGGGCCCTTGCGCGTGTGCTCGGCGGGAGACTCCGGCAGCTCGGATTCGCGGTCGTCGTCGTCGTCGTCCAGCCCGTTGTTGCCGCTCGTCATGGGCCGGACACCTTAGCACCGACGGGCTCAGGACGACTTGCGCTTCTTCGCCTTCTTCGGCTTGGCGGCGGGCCGCTCGGCGTCGTCCGATTCGGGCTCGGGCTCGGGCTCGGGCGGCGGCTCTTTCGCGGAGGCGTCGGGCTCCATGCGCCGTGAGGACACGAACGCAGCGGCGCCGATCACCGCCGCGCCGAGGACGAGCATGAGCCAGACCGGCAGCTCCACTCCGGCCCCGGCGGTGCGGATGGCCGTCTGCACCTTGTCGATCGCCGCGCCGCGGATGCGACGGCTGCCGATGATGGTGGTGGGGAGCCCCGAGAGGCCGAGATCGTCGAAGAGCTTCTTGTCGGCTTCGACCTTCGACTTGGCCTCCGGCGAGGTCATGCACTTGCGAAACTCGAGCTCGTCCACGTTGGCGATGAGGACCGCGAGCTTGACGACGCCCTCGTAGCCGAGCTGCTCGCTCGGCACGGTGTAGAGGGTCTCGGCGATGCGGTCCTGTTGCTCCTGTGGCGTGCAGACGTACGCGAGCGCCGCGGGCATGGCGCCCTTGTGCCCGTCGAGGGGGACCATGAAGCGGTGGAACGCCACGTCGTCCCGCGCCTTGACCTCCTTCAGGGTCGGGTAGAGCTGCCGGCAGAACGGGCACTCGAAGTCGGTGAAGGAGAAGATGTTGAGCTTGCCCTGGACCTGCCGCTCGACGAGCTGCTGCGGCAGCGGCTCCGTGTCGGGGAACTCCGCCCAGAGGAAGGGCAGCGCGGTGCAGAGGGCGCCTGCGGCGGCCCACGGGAACGTGACGCGTGTCGCCAGGGAAGGCCCGAGCATCAGCTCGACCCGGTCGTCCGTCCGCGCGCTTCGGGCAAGCTGGATGGAGGCGATGGCCGCCACGACCATCGAGACGTCCACCACCATGCAGTAGGGGCAAAGCGCGTCGATGGAGATTTGCGCGTAGACGAGGCCGAGGGCGATGAGCGCCCCCGCGGTCGTGAGCCCGGCGAGCGCGCGCACCATCCACTTTCCACCGAGGAAGAGCGTGAGCGCGAGCAGCCCCGCGAAGACGGGGAGGGTGACGGCCGGCAGCGTGGCGCCCGGGATGAGGTCGTGGATGCGCTCGGCGATCTGTTGCCCGACGGGGCTCGAGCGCACCTTGAAACACGCCGACTCCACCCCGCAGAACGTCGCGTCCGCCAGGTTTCGGTAGTCGATGACGAGCGCCGCGCAGGCGAACACCGCCGCGCAGAGCGCCGCACGCACCAGGAGGAGCCACCGGGCCGGACTCATGCCGCAGATGCCGCATAGCACGGCCTGGCCCCCGTGGTAGAGGCGAAGACTCCATGTCCGGCCCCAAACCCCCGCGCCGCGTCGAGGTCGTGGATCTCCTCGCGAGCTTCTCTCGCGCGCTCCACTCCTCCGAGATCGCGTCGCGCCTCGGCGTGGAGCAGCGACACCTCGCCGCGCTCGGCCGCGTGATCGACGACCTGGTCGCGGACGGCACCATCGTCGCGCTCGCCGGTCATCGGTTTCGTTTGACCAAGAAGGAACGGGAGCGCGGCGGCGACAAGTCGCTCGAGGGCTACATGACCGCCCACCCGCGCGGCTTCGGCTTCGTGGCGCCGCTTGGCGACGAGGACGACGTGTTCGTCCCCGCCGAGTCGATGGGCGGCGCCCTCCACGGCGACCGCGTCCGCGTCCGCATCGTCGCGCAGACCGCTCGCGGAACCGAGGGCGCCGTCATCGAGATCGTCGAACGCCGCTCGCCCAAGGTCGCCGGCACGCTCCGGCGGCGAGGCAAGAGCGCGTGGCTCGAGCCCGACGACACCCGCGTCCGCGGGCCGATCGTCCTCGGCAAGCTGGACGAAGGCCGCGACGGTGAGCTCGCCGTCGTCGAGATCGTCCGGTTCCCCGAGTCGGCCGACGAGAACCCCGAGGGCAAGGTCGTCACCATCCTCGGCGAGCCGGGCGAGCCGGACGCCGAAGTGCGCAAGATCATCATCCTGCACGGCGTGGAGGAGGAGCACCCGCCCGCCGCCGTGCAGGAGGCGGGGAGCTTCGGGTCGGAGGTCGATCCGGTCGCGCTCGTCGGCCGCGAGGACCTCACGCACATCCCGCTGCCCACCATCGACCCGGCCGACGCGCGCGACCACGACGACGCCGTGTGGGCCATCGCGTTGCCCGAGGGCGGCTACCGCGTGTGGATCGCCATCGCGGACGTCTCGCACTACGTCGCGCCGGGCACGGCGCTCGACGACGCCGCGCGTGAGCGCGGTTGCTCGATCTACCTGCCGGATCGCGCGATCCCGATGTTGCCGCGCGCGCTCTCGGCGGACCTCTGCTCGCTGGTCCCCGACAAGATCCGCCTCTGCCAGTGCGCGGAGATCGAGCTCGACGCGACCGGCGCCACGGTGCGCGCGCGGCTCGTCGAGGGCTTCATGAAGTCGCGCGCCAAGCTCACCTACGAGGGCGTGGCGCGCGCGCTGGGGCTCACGTCGGAGGGCCACCGCCAAGAGGCTGCCGAGGCCATGCGCGACGACCTGCGTGTCCTCCGGGAGGTATCGAGCTTGCTCCGCGCGCGACGCATGCGGCGCGGCGCGCTCGACCTCGAGGTCCCGGAGGCGCGCGTGGTGGTGGACGTGGACTCGCGTATGCCCACGTCGATCGAGCGACGCGCGCGCGACCCGGGCGTCGCCAAGGCCTACCAGATCGTCGAGGACCTGATGCTCCTCGCCAACGAGACGGTGGCGGAGTTCCTCGTCTCGAAGGGCGTGCCGGCCGTCTTCCGCAACCACGCCGCCCCCGACCCCGAGAAGATGGCGCGGTTCGCCGCGCTCTGCACCCGTCTCGGCGTCGCCTTCGAAGCGGAGGACGCGGAGGATCCGAAGAAGCTCGCCGCGTTCGCGAAGAAGCTCCGCTCGCACCCGCAGCGCGCGATCCTCGACACGCTGCTCGTCCGCTCGCTGAAGCAGGCGGTCTACGACATCACGAACGTCGGGCACTTCGGCCTCGCGTCCAAGGCGTACGTCCACTTCACCTCGCCGATCCGTCGTTACCCCGACCTCCTCGTCCACCGCGCGGTCCGCGCGGTCGTTCGCGGCCAGCGCGTCGACAAGGACGAGGACGCGATCAATCGTCTGCGCGAGAGCGCCGTCACCGCATCCGAGCGCGAGCGGCGCGCGATGCGCGTGGAGCGCGAGGTGGTCGATCTCTACCGCGCGGTCTTCATGCGCGAGGCCGTGGGCGATCTCTACGCCGGCACCGTGATGAGCGTCATCCAGTCGGGCGTCTTCGTGTCCATCGACGACCCCTTCGTCGAGGTGCTCGTCCGCGCCGAAGGCCTGGGGGACGACGCCTACCAGGCCGACGAGGACGCGCTCGCGATGATCGGCACCCGGTCCGGCGAGCGCATCGAGCTGGGCGACGCGATGATGATCATCGTGGAGGACTCGTCCATCGCGAAGCGGACGGTCACCGGCCGCCGCATCCGCGCGCCCGAGCACGAGGACGCCGGCGTGCCGAGCGATCGTGGCCGGCGGCAGAAGCGTGCGTCGAAGAAGCGCAAGGAGACCCGAACCACCGAGCCGCCCGCCACGGCTCGTCGGCCGAAACACGCCGGCCCGAAGAAGCCCGCGCCGAAGAAGCCCGCGCCGAAGGGCGCGCGGCGGACCGCGAAGGGCAAGCGGCGCTGACGCTCAACGCAACAGGACGAAGTAGCCGACCGCGCTCAGGCTGAAGACGCCGAGCGCCAGGAGCACGACCGCGACGTCGGTCATGCTCCACGTCGCGCCGCGCGAGCGTGCAGCGAGCGCGGCGGCTTCTTCGGTCTCTTCGGGGGTCGGCGTCTCCTCGTCGGAGGGCGCCGCCTCCGCGGGCTCCGCCTCGACCGCGTCGCTCTCCTCGGGCTCGGGCTCGGGCTCGAACGGCGACAGATCGATATCAGCCGTCGCGAACTTCTCGTCCGGCGCGCGCTCGATCTCCGAGAGCGCCTCGGGCGCGTCGAAGGCGCGGCCGATGACGGTGTCGCCGAGGAGGAGCTTCTCGCCCTCTCGCCACGGGGTGCTCGCGGAGCCGAGGATCCGATCTCCCAGCTCGCTGCCCGATTTCGAGCCCAGGTCGCGGACGACGATGCCGTCCCCTCGCCACAGGACCTCGACGTGTCGTCGCGAGGCTCCCGCGTCGGTGAGCGCGAGCTCGGCCTCGCGCGAACGGCCGATCACGGCGGGCTCCCCCGGCTCGAGGACGAGGGCTGCGCCTGCGTCGGGGCCCGACTCGACGAGCAGCTGCGGCCGCGCGTCCTCTCCCTCTTCGAGGAGACGTTCGATGACCAGCCCGAGGGCGAGCTCCTTCGCAACGGCGGCCGGCTGAGCGCTCGCGTTCCCGGGGCCGATCGAGATCTCCAGCACGAAGCGCCCGGCGCGCACGAACGCGCGCTGATCCACGACCTGCGGGGCCTTCGGTGACAGCTTCGTGCGCCCGACGAAGGTGCCGTTCGTGCTTCCTTCGTCGACGATCGCGAAACGGTTGCCCCGCTGCTGGATGGTCAGATGGCGGGGCGAGACGCTCGCGTCGGGCAAGCGCACGTCGCTGCTCGAGGCGCGTCCGATCACGATCCTCGGCGTGTCGAACGTGATCCGGCGCTTGTCCGGCTCGGGGCAGGGGCGAGCGCCGTGAACGATGACGGAAATCGCCATGACCTTCGCGCCAGATCTCACGAGACGGCCGGGCTTGGCCAAGAAACCCGAGCTTTTCGGGCTCGACGCCGGGCTAGACCCACGTTCAGAGCCCGGCCGGTCGACCGCCCGAACGAGGAGGTGGCCAGACCCGGAGACGCGGCCGCGCCAGCAGCTTTTCTGGCGGGGAATCGGATTGTTCCTCTCGTTGCGAGAAGCTACTCTGCTGACCGAATGGCGCGGCTCATCTTAACGACGGCGGAAGGCACGCAGTCCGTCGATCTGCGCGCCGTCAACTCGCTGGGGCGCCACCCGAACAACACGATCCAGCTCCTCGACAAGATCGTCTCGAAGGAGCACTGCATCATCGAGCAGCGCGGGGATCACTACGTGCTCCGCGATCTCGGCAGCCTCAACGGCACCTTCGTCAACAACGAGCGGGTCCGCGGCGAGGCGGTGCTCAAACACGGGGACGAGATCGCGCTGGGCGCGACGCGCGGCCGATTCGAGGAGGCCCCGATGGGACAGCAGCCGGGCGCCGCTTCGGCTCCCCGCCCGGCGCAGGCCCCGCAACAGCAGCCCGGCTACCCGCCTGTCCAGCCGCAACAAGCCTGGCAGCAGGGGCCAGGGTCGGCTGGTCCTCCGCACTCTCCCGCGCAACACGCTCCGGGGCAGTCGCCGCTCGCGGTCTCCGGGCAGATGCCCTTCCCGCAACAGGGGCAGCCGCAGCAGCAGCCGGGCTACCCGCCCTACCCGCCGCCCATGGTGCAGGCGCGGCAAGTCCAGCCGCCGCCGGTAGGCCCGCACGGGCAACCGCTGGGGCCGTCGATGCCGCCGGGCTCGATGCCGCCGAGCACGGGTGTGGCCGGGCAGCCCTACGGCGCCGGGGCCGGCGGCACCGCGCCGCTGCCCTTGCCGCGACCGGGGGGGGCTCCGCAGGCGCCCGGCTTCCAGCCCCCGCCGCAGGCCGGCTTCACGATGCGTGGGGCCGGAATCACAGGCTTCGTTCCGCTCCCCACCCCGCAGATCGGCGGCAACATCGCCATCAACGATCAGGAGCGGCAGATCGGCACGCAGATCGACGCGGTCGAGAAGGGGTTCTTGCCCTTCGACCGCATCGCAAACGACGTCGGTCAGCTCCGCGCGGACTACGAGCGCCTCCGGCTCTCCCATGAGCTCAGCCACGCGATCGGCATCGAGCGCGACACGACGAAGCTCCTCGACAAGACGTTGGCGAGCATCCTCAAGTTCATCAACGCTGACCGCGCCGTCATCTTCCTACGGAACGACGCGGGCGAGCTCCAGCTCTGCGCCTCCAAGCGCCGCGACGGCTCCAACGCGCCCATCACCGTCTCCAGCACCATCTTGAACCACGTCGTGAAGGAGCGCGCCGCCGTGCTCACCCACGACGCTGCGATGGATTTTGCCGCCTCCAAGGGCAAGAGCATGATCCTGAACCGGATCAGCTCGGCCATCGTCACGCCTCTGCTGCAGCACGACAACGAGATCCTCGGCGTCCTCTGGCTCGACTCGGAGACGCTCGCCCGCTTTCAGGCGAAGGACCTCGAGCTCGTCCAGACGATCACGAACCAAGCGGCGCGCTTCATCGAGATCAACATCCTCGGCAAGAAGGTCGAGGCCGAGATCATCTCGCGCGAGCGATTGAGCCGCCTGCTCTCGCCGAACATCGCCGAGCGAGTCATCAGCGGTCAGCTCGAAGTGAAGCCCGGCGGTCAGCGCGTGGAGGAGTGCACCGTCTTCAACAGCGACATCCGCGGCTTCACGCGGATGAGCGAGGGCAGCCCCCCCGAGGCGCTCGTCGAGATGTTGAACGAGTACTTCGAGCTGATGGTCGACACGATCTTCAACTTCGAAGGCACGCTCGACAAGTTCATGGGCGACGGCATCATGGCCCTCTGGGGCGCTCCGGTGCAGGTGCCGGACGACGCGTTCCGCTCGGTCGAGTGCGCGCTCGAGATGGGCGAGGTGCTCGGTCAGTTCAACCGGAAGCGCATGGAGCGCGACGAGAACCCGCTCGGGGTCGGTATCGGCATCCACACCGGGCCGCTCGTCGCCGGCTACATCGGCAGCTCGAAGGCGCTCTCCTACACCGTCATCGGTGACACCGCGAACACCTCGGCCCGGCTCTGCTCACACGCGGCGAGCGGGCAGATCATCGTGAGCGAGCACACGCTCGCGCGCTTGAAGAACCGCTTCGAGGTCGAGGAGCTGCCGAGCGCGAAGGTGAAGGGCAAAGAGAAGCCGCTCCGGATCTACAACGTGCTCCGCAAGGCTGCGCGCGTCTCGGTGCCGAACAACCCGTTCGCGGCCGAGCCGACGACCGCCGTCAGCAGCGGCTGATCGTCAGTCACCGCGCCGAGCCGGCCAAACGTCACCGCGCCGAGCCGGCCAAGCGACGCCGGCCGCGCGCGCCACCTTTCGCGCACAGGGCCGGGCGAGAGCGCTTCAGCGTCCGATGATGAAGCGCCGCAGCTTCGACCAGAGACCGGGCTTCGCGGCCGGAGGCTCCGAGGGCGAGCTGTCCGGTGCGTCGTCCGACTCGGGGCCTTCGTCTTCGGCGCTGCGCGTCTCGGCGGCGGCGCTCGGAGCCGCAGAGGGCGAGGGCTTCGTCTTGGCGGGCTTCGCCGAGCTGGGAGCGGCCGCGCGCGGCGCATTCGAGGTTCGCGCCTGAAGCGCCTCCTTCGCGGTCCGGGGCTTGTCCTTCTTCTTCTTCTTCCGGGCCTCGCTCACCGGACGGGCGCCGAGGATACGAAGCTCCTCTTCGATCGAGGCGGGCGCCGCGGGTGCAGGCGGCGGCTCTGCCTTTGGCTGAGGCTTGGGCTGAAGCTTGGGCTGAGGACGTTCGACCAGCGCGGGCTTCGGGGCAGGCGCCGCGTCGGGGATGGGCTTGGCTGCGGCCGCGGCGGGCGGTGAGGGTCGCTCCGACAAGGCGGCTTCGGGGCGCGCGCCGGCCTCCGGCGACGCCACGCGGCGCGGGCGCTCTTCGGGCCTTCGATCCCGGGCGGGGCGAGGGCGTGGCTCGCGCGGGGGCTGCGGCTGGTAGAGGGCCGAGTCCTTCGTGGAACGCGACACGCGAGGGGCGCGCACGTCGAACGTGCGCTTCGGCTTCTTGTCTTCGCCGGACGGAGGCGGCTCGTCGGTCACGTGTGCTCCTTTGCCACGAGGACCGAGCCGGATCCAGTCAGCCGCCCATCCGCGGGACGAGCGGCAGGATCTTCTCCAGGTACGCCTGCCTGTGGAACCGCTCGAACTCGGTCCAGGTGGTGAGGGTCCGGGTGTCCTCGACTCGATCGAGGAAGAGCTTTCCATCGAGGTGGTCGATCTCGTGTTGGTAGACACAGGCCGCGAGCCCACCGACACGCTCCTTGTGCTGGGCGCCGTCTCGGTCCCAGTAGGTGAGCTCGATATCCGTGTTGCGGCGGACGACCCCGCGGAGGTTCGGGACGCTCAGGCACCCTTCGTAGCTCTCGAAGGTCTCCTCGCCGAGCGAAGCGACGACCGGGTTCACGAGGATGGTCAGCGGAATCTCGGGCAGGTACGGGTAACGTGGGTTCGCGGTGACCTCGAGCGCGCAGACGCGGATCGGGTTGTGGACCTGCGGGGCCGCGAGACCGGCTCCGCTCGCGTCGCGCATCGTCTCGACGAGGTCGTCGATGAAGCGCTGCACGGCGGCGGACGCGAGCTCGTCGCGAGTGAGCTCGCGTGATCGGTCGCGCAAGACCGGGTGCCCGACGTGGGCGATCTTCAGCAGGGTCACCCGGGGAAGGTAGCGCGCTCGGTCGCTGCGGGCGAACGGGAGGCGACCTGGGTGGGCCCCGGAGGATCGACGATCGGCAACACGTCGAGCACCACGTGGTTCGTCACGCTCAGCCAGGAGCGGGGCGCGAGCGTCAGGAGGACGAGCGTCGCGACGAGCACGAAGGCCCAGGCCCGCTCGCGCCCGCTGCGCAGATCGGGCAAGCGACCCCCGAACGGCTCGAGCGCGGGCGCCCGCTCCCACGAAGGGTTGGGCGCGCCGGCGAAGAGCCGCCACAGCCGCGTGTGTGCAGCGATGGCGAGGGCGAGGCCGAAGGCCAGCGCGAACGCGACGCCGGGGGCGCGTCCGACCGCACCGACCAGGCCCAGCCAGGCCCCCCAGAACGAGGCGCCGCCCGGCGCGGCCGTCGACGCGAGCGCCGCGACCACCAGCGCGAACGCGAGCCGCGGGGCGCTGCGGCCTACGCCGCGGAAGGACGCGAGCTCCGCGCTGCCGGTGCGCTCGACGAGCGCGCCGGCGCAGAGGATGAAGAGCGCTGCCGCGATCGGCTTCGCGATGGTGACGGCGATCGCGCCCTGGATGCCTTGTGGCGTCAGGCTGCTCGCAGCGACCCACACGATGCCGCCCGTCGCGCTCGGAAGCGCGCCCGCGAGGCCGCGCAGATCCGAGTCGACGCTCGCGCGCGCCACCGCGCCGGCGATCGTCAGCACCCCGATGGTCGCCATCGCCGGCGCTCCCCAGCGAGCCGACTCGGGCGAGAGGAGCACGCCGAAGCGCAGGAGCACGAAGCCGCCGACGAGCGAGAGCGCGCCGATCGCGAGCGCCGCGTCGCTCGACTCCGCCTCGGTCACCACCTCCGCCGGGGCTCGGTGGAACGGCGCAGCAAACGAGAGCGCCGCTGCGGTGATCAGCGCGAGGACGAACAGCCCGCGAGGCCCCGGCAGGCCGATCGCGCGGAAGTCGGCAGACGCGTGGCCGTGCAGGATCTCACGCGCCGCGTCGGGCAGCGCAAAGACGAGCTCGAGGGGCTTGCCGTCCACTCCGATGACGTCCGGTGTTGCGCGCGCGAGGTAGTGCGTCAGCAGGAGGAACGCCGCGCTCGCGACGCCGCCCGCGACGAGCACCTTGAAGCCGCCCGGGCGAAGGCGACCGCCGGTGCGCGTCGTCGTGAGCATCGACGCGAAGAGCGCCGCCCCGACCAGCCCGACCGCCGAGAGCGGGAGGCTCTGACCGGAGAGCAGGAGGAGCGCGGCCGAGGTCAGCGGCGCACCGAAGAGACACAGCCGCACGACACGACCGTCGGAGGCGGCCAGCACACACGCGAGGAGCAACACGGCCGGGATGGGCAAGAGCGGCGCCGTGAGGCCGTCCACGCCGAGGAACAGATCGACGCCACCCACCACCGCGCGCTCGATCATCTGCACGCCGTCGTTGCCGTCTTCCACACCGGCGCTTCGCACGAACGTCGCGACGGGGATCGCGCTCGCGGCGACGGCGAGCGTCGCGATGACGGTGGCGGCAGCGCGGAGGGCGCGCTCGCCGCCGGCTGGCCTGAGCCTCGCCGCGAGCGCCGCGGCGGCGGCCAAGAGCGGGAGGAGGATCGCGATCAGCAGGATGTGGCGGAGCGGAGCTGGCCGCCTGTCGGCGACGATCCCCAGGTACAGCGGAGGATCGAACTCGCTCGCGCCCGGCGCCGCCGAGTCGGTCTCGACGATGACATGACCGTAAGCTTGTGTGACGCTCGTCTGATCGGGGCGCCACACGACGTTGTAGAGGCGCGACTCGCCCGGCCCGAGGACGTTCGTGGCCTTGGGCAACGTCTGGATGCCGAGGCCGACCGGAGGCTTCGGGCCGCCGTCGTCCGTGCCGCGGATGGCGACGCGATAGACCTGGAGCGGACCGTCGCCGGTGTTCTTCAGCTCGAACCCGGCGACGTAGCTGCCGTCTCCGGCCCGGACCAGACGAACGGGGGAGCCCTGCGCCGAGATCGCGGCGCGCCCGCGCGGACCCTCGCGGGGCGCAGCGGCGCGTTTGCCGAGCTCCAGCTTCTGCTTCCCGTGCCCGATGTGCGCGTGCGCGGAGCCGAGAGGCAGGAGCCACGCGAGCGCGAGGAACAAGACGGCAAGGACGCGGGCCATCACGCCGACTCCTTCTGGCGCGGCTCGGCCGGCGGAGCCTTCGAGAAGGGGAGCGCGAGGATGTCGAGCGGCGCGCCGAGCAGGCGATCGAGCGCGCGGCCGACGCCGAGGACGACCGGGCTCTCGCCGTCGCGCTCGGGAGGTGAATCAGCCGTGGCGACGGCCTTCCGTCGAGCGAAGAAGAAGCCGGCGAGCGCGATCGCGAAGCCGACGAACGCGAGGCCGACGCGTGCGTCTCCGGCCACGTTCGCCGGGACGTTCCAGGGAGACAAGGCGATCGCGACGAGCGGCGCCGCGACGAGCGACGCGGCGCCGAGCCAGATCTGCGACGCCGTCGAGTCGGGGCGCGCCCGCCAGACGATCGAGGTGATACACGCCCAGGTTGCCACGATGCATGCGGCCGAGACCAGGTTGCCCGCGCCCATCCCGGCGAACGCGCAAGCGACGCCCGAGGCGCCGAGCGCGAAGACGCCACCGGGCACGGGCGCGCCGGCGAGCGCGGCGAGCAACAGGCCCGAGGGCGAGGTCGGCCGGATGGGCGAGATGGCGGTTTCGGGGGCGACGGCTTGGGCGCCCTCGGCGCCCTTCTTTTTCTTCTTCTTCGTGGCGACCGGCTTTGCGGCCGCCGGGGAGCTTTCGCCGTTCATGGCGAGCGCCGCGAGCGCGAGGGACACGGAAGCGCACACGGGCGCGACGGGCGACGCCGAGCCTGCAGCCACCGCGAGTAGGCCAGCCGCGCCGAGCACCTCCGTGCCGATGGCGTCCGGCGAGCGCATCGCCGCGCGGGCCCAGAGCGCAGCGAAGATCACGGCCACTGCCGCGAAGAGGACGCCCACGGCGGGCGCCTGGATGAGCACCGGCGCTACGCGGGCAACCGCGATCGCCGCGAGGCCGAACACCCCGGCGCCAGCGAGCGCGCCAGTTCGGCCGAGCAGCGGCGCCCGGAGCGCGAGCGCGAACAGGAGCAGGGCCCCGAGGAAACACGCCGCGAGGATCGTGGCCGCGGGCATGCGGAACAGGCGCCGCGTCGCAAACGCCGCGGGATCGATCTGCCGCACGATCTCGTGGAACGTGACCGTCGGACCCTGCAAAACAATGACGGTTTCGTCATTCTCTCGGATCTTGACGATGTCGACGAGGGCCACCTCGAGGCCGTCCCCGGCGACGACCGCGCCGTCTCCAGGCGCGATGGCGATCTTGTGCAGGCCTGCGATGAGGGGCACGCCGATGGCCGGAGAGATCGCGATCGGGTCGGTCCGGAGCAGCTGCGCTTCGTCGGCCACGCCGTCGTAGATGCGGGCGCCCGGGTGGGAGACGAAGGTGAGCGTGCCGCGCGCGTTCGGCGCGCTCGAGCGCGGCGCGGTCGCGTCTTTCTGCTCCTCCGCGACGATGAAGCGAGCACGGAAGTCCGCGAGGAAGCGCGCGTCGTCGAGCCAGCGACCGCCCAGCGACCAGAAGAGCAGCGTCGCGCCGAGCGCGAGGGTGACGACGCCCGCCCCGGCGGCGCCGAAGAACCGACCCGGCGCGGCGCGGCGGCCGGCCGCGAGCGGCGTCAGGACGATCAACGTGGAGAGCGCGAGCAGGAGCAGCGGGAAGCCGTCGGCCAGCGCGCCGGAGACGATGCAGGCGGAGGCGGCGAGCGTCCTCGCCACGGCGCCGTGGTCTTCTCGGTCGGGACCCGGCAAGAGCGCGCTGGCCAGGGTCGCGACCAACATGCCCGCCGCCACGAGCAACGAGGTGCGGTCGAGCGCCATCCCCAGCGCGAGATCGAGCGAGCCGACCCTGGCGAGGCGCACGAGCGGGCTGAGCACCGTCGCCCCCGACCAGGCGGGAGCAGCCGACGCGGCGAGGACGACGAGCGCCGCCACGGCCGCGGCGGCGGCGAGCCGCCCGGGCCGGGCGAGCCTCGGGCCGAGGACGACCAGGCCGGCTGCGGCAAAGAGGAGGAGCGCGGGCGCGAGCCAGAGAGGGGCGGCTGCGACGACGAAGGTCGGCATGGAAGGGTCTCTATCCCGATTGGGGCTCCAGCTCTTCGAGCTGCGCGCGGAGGGCGTGCAGCGCTCGAGCCGCGCGTGATTTGATCGTGCCGAGCGGGACGTTCTCTCGCGCAGCGATCTCGGGGTAGCTGAGCCCCTCGAAGAAGGCGATCTCCAGCGTCTCGCGCTGCGCCTCCGGCAAGGAGGACATGGCCCGGCGCACGCGGTCGCGCTCGCGCTCCGAGTAGAGCGCTCGCTCGGGGTCCTTCGGGGCTTCCGTCGGCTCGTGTCGGAGCTCAGCCTCGACGATCTGCGCGCGCCGCGTCTTGCGGCGTGCGCGGTCGAGCGCGAGATTGCGCACCGTGGTCACGAGCCACGCGGCGACGGTGCCGCGCTCGGGATGATACTGGTCCACCCGCTGGACGATGGCGACGAACGCGTCATGCACGACGTCCTCCGCCTCCCCCTCGTCGCGGAGGATCTTCAAGGCCAGGCCGAACGCGGTGCCGCCGTGGCGGTCGTAGAGATCGGCGACGGCGGACGTATCCCCGCTGCGGATGCGCTCGACCGCCTGCGCGTCCGCGCGGTCACGATCCGCCCTGGATTCCTCGCCGTCCACCATCCGCATCTGCCGCTTCGCCCGCGTTATGCCGGTTTATCGGCTCGGCGGCCAGAGGCACGACACCGGCCGCTCGACGGATGGCCAGCCACAGCTCTCGCCGTCCTTCGCCCGTCTCGGAGGAGAACGGCACCACCGCGCCGGCCGCGGCCTTCTCCAGCCGCTTCACGTGGGCCCGCGCAGACGACTTCGGCAATCGGTCGATCTTCGTGGCCACGAAGATGAGCTCGAGCGGGGCGAGGTCCGCGCGCCGCGCGGAGCGCGCGAACGCCGCCAGCTCCAGGTCGTCTTCTTCGAAGCCACGTCGCGCGTCGGTCACGATGACGAGCGCGCGGAGCGTCACGCGCTCGGCGAGGTAACGCTCGATGAGGGTCGCCCAGGCCTGCCGCTCCTGTTTCGAGCGCTTGGCGAAGCCGTAGCCGGGGAGGTCGGCCAGGACGATGGTCGCGCCGTCGCGCGCGCGCGTCTGGAACAGGTTCACCTGCCTCGTGCAGCCAGGCGTGCCGCTCGTGCGGACGAGGCCTTTGCGCTGAACGAGCGTGTTGATGAGGCTCGACTTCCCCACGTTGGAGCGGCCGCCGAACGCCACCTCCGCGAAGGTGGGTGGGGCGCCGTCGGCGCTCGCCCCCGGCGTGAGGGCGGCGATGAAGCTCGCGTCGAGGACGTCGAGCGGGTCCGCCTTCACGTTGTCTCGCCTTCTTTGGGCAGGGGGAACTGCGTCTCGGGGAGGCAGGCCGGACAGTGGCAGAGCGCCCGGAGGTACTCGTACGTGTAGATGCCAGACGAGTGTCCGTCGCCCCAGGTCAGCGTGAGCGCGTAGGTCCCCACCTGCTCGATCTCGCGCAGCTCGAGATCGCCGCCGGGGACGAAGCTGATTGTCCCGCCGTGCCCTTGGCAATGGGCGCAAGGGCAATATCCGCGGAGGACCTCGTGCGGCAGGACGGACTTGTGCCCGTCGGCCCAGGTCATCTCCATGACGTGGGCTCCGTGGGGTGCCTTGACGGCTCGCGGCGTCGTGCGCGGGTCTTTCGCCATCGTGAGCCTGGCGAGGTAGCACGCGGGCGAGGGGCGGTCATCCCTGCGTCGGCTTCGGGCGCAAGACGAGCACCGTCAGCTCCGGCGCGGCGCCGAGCCTGACGGGCGGACCGGTGGTGCCGAGGCCGGGGTGAACCCAGAGCTTCGCGCCGCCCTCGCCCTCGTAGAGGCCACCCGGGAAGCGGAAGAACGGCCGCGCCACGTTCAAGACCCGCTCGAGGAAAGGGACCCCCACCTGGCCCCAGTGTGTGTGCCCGGAGAGCACGAGCTTGGCCCCGCGCTCCGCCATCGCCGAGAAGAGGCGTGGGTCGTGGGCGAGCCCGACGACGGGGACGCCCTTCGGCACGCCGCGGAACGACCTGTCGACGTCTGCGCGTCGCGTGAAGACGTCGTCCACCCCGACGATCGTCAGCGAGGCGCCGTCGCGTTGAATGACTGTGTGGTCATTCATGAGGAGCTTGATGCCGACCTCCCGCATCGTGGTGACCAGCGGCTCACACCCGCCGAAGTTGTCGTGGTTCCCGAGCACGGCGACGGTCCCGTCGCGCCCCTTGAGCTCTCCGAACACACGCGCCGCTGCCTCGTGGAATCGGGTGCCGCTCGTGACGTAGTCACCCGTCAACGCGACGAGATCGGGTGAGAGCGCGTTCGCCTTCTCCACCCAGCCGCGCGCGCGCTCGGGTGGGGTGAGCGCGCCGACGTGTGTGTCCGAAAGCTGGACGATGCGGTAGCCGTCGAACGCGGGCGCGAGGCCGGAGATGGGGATCTCCAGCTCGCGGACGCGGACCACGTGCGGCCGAACCAGGACCGCGTAGACCGCGAGCGCAAACGGGAGCAGATACGACCCGAGCGCCCACGCTCCGATGTCGAGCCCCTCGAGAAACAAGAACGGTGCTGTCAGGAGTGCGACCGGCAGCGACCCGAGCGCCGCCGACCAGTGCAAGAAGTACGGCTTCTCGACCAGCCAGCGCCGCGCGGGCGAGATCGGGTGATCGTCGAACGCGAGCCGGAGGCGGCCGCGCAGGCCACGCGTGAGCAGCGCTGCCCCCACCGTGGCCCCGGCCCAGGCGAGCCAGGAGCCGCCGAGGAGGAGCGCGACCCCCACGAGGAGCGGAACGTTCGAGAGCGCCGTCGTCCCGTAGAGGTAGCGCTTGAACCGGTTCAATCCGCCCTCTCCCCCCTCACCGAAGGAGAGGGGGGCCGGGGGGGTGAATCCATGGCGAAACCGTCATCGTGAAGCAGGCGCTGCCTTCCTCGGCAGCCCGTCAGCACCCGCAGAGCGGGTTCTGCTCGGCGAGGCTCACGCACTCCGCGCTCCAGCTGCCGAACATGGGGAAGCAGCAGAGCGGCTGCTGCAGGCACACCGCGCCGACGCACACGTCACAGTCGAGCGTCATGGGCGGACCTTGGACACACGGGTCGTGCTCGCACGCGCTCGCCTGGCCGCAGTCCGACGGACAGTTCGACATCGACTCGCCGGTCTCGCACATGCCGTTGCCGCAGGCGGGGCAGTTCGTGCAGTCGGCCGTGCACGTCTGACAGTTCTCGTTCGGCTCACACGTCCCGTTGCCGCAGCACGAGCCGCAGTCCGCCGGACAGGTCGAGCACGTCTCGGTTCCGTTGCACGTGCCGTCGCCGCAGCCCATGCCGCCGGTCGTCGTCGACCCGGTGGTGGAGGAGGTGGTGGCGCCGCTCGTGGTGGTGCCGCTCGAGCTGCTGCTCTTCGTGCTCGAGGACGAGCTCGTCGAGCTGCCGCCTGCGCCGCCGTCGCCGTCACCGTCGTCTTCGCCGATGCCCGAGCCCTTCGCGCAAGCGAGGACCGAAAATGAGATCACCAGCGCACTCAAGCCAAGCTGCTTCGACTGCATCGCCCAACCTCGGCGATCAGTAGGCACCGATTTCTTCGGCGCTGCAAGCAACCGTCAGGCTTCCAGGTAGGCGCCGAGCCCCCGGAAGCGACGGTAGCGGTCCGCCGGGAGGTCGTCCGACCCGATTCTGTCCAGCTCGTCCAGGTGGCGGGCGATGGATGCTTCCAGCCTCCGCGCGGCCTCGTCCGCGTCCTGGTGGGCGGCGCCCGGCGGCTCCTCCACGATCTCGTCGACCACGCCGACCGACAGCAGATCGGGCGCCGTCATCTTCAGACGCTCGGCCGCTTCCTCCGCCCGGGCTCCGTCCTTCCAGAGGATGGCGGCGCAGCCCTCGGGTGAGATGACCGAGTAGCACCCGAACTCGAGGACGATGACGCGATTTGCCACACCCAGGGCCAGCGCTCCGCCCGAGCCGCCTTCCCCGATGATCGAGGCAATGACCGGGACCCGGACACGAGCCAGCGTCTGCAAGGCGGCCCCGATGGCCTCGCTCTGCCCGCGCTCCTCCGCGCCGATGCCGGGGTATGCGCCGGGGGTGTCGATGAACGTGAGGATCGGGAGGTTGAAGCGGTCCGCCAGCTCGTAGAGCCGGATGGCCTTTCGGTAGCCCTCGGGGTGGGGCATGCCGAAGTTCCGCTTCATGTTCTCCTTCGTTCCACGGCCCTTCTGATGGCCGACGACGGCCACGTTACGGCCGCGGAAGGTGCCCAGCCCGGCCACGATCGAGGCGTCGTCCGCGAAGCGGCGGTCGCCGTGCAGCTCCACGAAGCCTGCGACCAGCCGCTTCACGTAGTCGAGGGTGAACGGCCGGTTCGGGTGACGGGAGAGCTGCACCTTCTGATGCGGCGTCAGGGCGCGGAAGGTGTCCTTCGAGACGCGGGGCACCTCCGCCTCGAGGCGGTCGAGCTCCGCGTCTTGTGACGCATCGCGCTGTGCGATTCCGCGGAGCTCACGGACGCGATCGCACAGGTCTGCGATGGGCTTTTCGAAGGGCAGGACGTGCACGGCCCGCGAACCTTGCTCCCGCGAGACTCGCTTGTAAAGCCCGAGAGTCAACCCGGCGTTCGACGGGCGCGCTCCCCGCTTCGCCTCACGTCATTGCGGCACCTGGACGACCCCACACGGGAACTGCCCGTTCACGGTATGGGAGCCGTCTTGAATCGCGTCGCACGCGGCGCCAAGGAGCTCGATCTCCGTCGGAGAGTTCGCTTGCCAGCCGTTCGGGTCGTTGCAGGGGATGGGGCTGCCGTCGATGTAGATGGTGCCCTCACACGCCTTTGTCGGATCGATCGAGCCGTTCAAGGTGAGCGTGCACGGCCGGATGCCGTTGATGATGGTGTCGAACGCGTCGGCCAGCGCTTGCGGATCGTTCGCCGGGTAATACGCGGCGTTGCCTTGGCTGCCGTCGGGAGGCAGCCCGAGGCCGGCGTTCGCCATCTGCTGCTGGTGCTGCGAGCTGACCTGGTCGCCGACCGCGATGATGTAGAGCTGTACGCCCTGCGCATAGGCGGCCTGCGCCGCGGCGATGGCCTCCGCTTGCCCGTTCTGCGGGTTCGGCTGCTCGCACGTGTCCGGCTCGCCGTCCGTCGCGAGGACGATCGCCTTGGGGCCCGGCTCCCCGAACGCGACGAGCCCCGGCACGAGCGCGGTGATGCTGTCGCCTGTCGGTGTCTCGCCGATCGGCCCTGCCGGGCCGTAGACCGCCTCCATCGCCCCCAGGTTGTTGAGCGCGGGTGGCGTGACCTGCGCGAGCTGCGGGCAGTTCGCGCCGCCGTCGCCGGTGTAGAGCGCGAGCGAGAAGCGCACCACGGCCTGGAGCTGAGCGACGATGCCGTTGTTCGGATCCATCAGGACGTCGTGCAGGACGTCCCAGCGGTTTCCGTTACCAAACTGTTCCGTCATGCTCCCGGACTGATCGATCATGAGGAGCACGGTGGGCGTCGTCGGCTGGAAGGTGACCGAGATCCCCGCGCAGCCGCCGCCTTGGCCGCTGCCGCCGACGTTGAAGCCTCCGCCCTGACCGAAGGTGCTGGTCGAGCCGCCCGCGCCGCAGCGACCGCGGTCCGTGCACACGACGCCTTCTTCACACTGCCCGCCGTCGGGCGTGCAGTCGGCCAGGCATTTCCCTTCGGGCCCGCAGTAGAGGCCCGCGGCGCAGTTCGCGTCGAGCGCACACGGCTGCCCGCACTCGTCCTTGTAGACGGTCGTGCACGGGTCAGACCCATCCGTCTCGTCGCAGCCGTCGCACGAGGCGATGGCGAAAACAGCCAGGGGGGCGACGAGGGCCTGGAGGCGGCGAAGCGAAGGGGCGAGCATTCCCCTAGGCTATCCCCGCGGGCCAGGCCCTCAAGCCGGAAAAAATGTCTCCTGGTCGTGGCCTCTTGGCGTCAGCGCATGCCGCCGGAGAGGCGAGCGACGTCGGTGAGCGTTGCTTGCGGCACCGTCAGCCCGAGCTTGAGCGTGCCCTTGCCCGCGTCGGTCGCGGAGATCTGGAAGAAGGCGGGCGCCATGCCCTTGCTGGGCAGCGCGTCGAAGACCTTGTTCAGCTCCGCCGTCGCCGCGAGGATGTCGTCCTCGGGCTTGGAGGGCTTCTTGGGGTCTTGCGGCGCCCTTCGCATCAAGAAGAGGGGCAGGAACGAGGACTTGAAGGTGGCCGCCGAGAAGAAATAAGCGGTCGAGAGCTTGCCGCTCTGGAGCGGCCCGAGGTCGGGGCGCGCCTTCAGCGGGTCCTTTGCGTCACGCGTCGCGATGATCCGCTCGGCGATCTCTTCGGGCTCGACACCGAAGCCGATCCACGCGCCCTCCGGCCCGGGCGCCACGACGAAGACGAGCGTCGCGTCGGACTTGTCGACCTTGCTGACGAGGCGCATCTCCACGAGGCTCGCGTTCTTGCCGAGCTTGGCCGGCGCCTTGCCGGTCTTCATCGTGATCGACATGTCGTCCTGCGCCTTGAGCGCCTTCTGAACGCCGGGCTGATTGAAGGCGGCGACGAGGTCCTTCATCCACTTGTTCATGGCGTCGGGCTTGAGCGTCGTGCCGACGATCGACCAGCCGCTCAGCTCCGCGAACGCGCGCTGCCACTTGTCCTTCGCGCTCTTGGGCTCGGCAGGCTTGGTGAGGCGGCTCGAGCCGCTGAAGGCGACGACGACCGCGCCCTTCTCGAAGGGGAAATCGAGCAGCGCGGCGATCTTCTTCCGCTCCGCCTCGCTGCCGATCTTGCCGTTCGCGAGGGCGCCGATCACCAGGTCCTTCGTGAGCTTCAGGCCCTCGGCGTAGGTCGCCGGATCGCCCATCGTCGTGAAGGCGCCGCTCGAGGCGTCCGTCGGTCCCTTCCAGAATAGCGCGGGCGCGGGACCGGGCGGCGTCGAGAAGCTGGTCTTGGCGACCCACGACGTCTTCGCGCGGAAGGAGCTCGACGCTTCGACCGAGATGCCTGCCTTCGGGTCGACCTTCAGCTCGAGCGTGACCTTGTCGAGATCGGCGAGCAGCTTCGCCGCTTCTTCGCCGAGCAGGCGCCCACCCTCCGACAGGGCCTTGTCGAAGACGGGGTTGCCGGTGCCGTAGCGGCGCGCGGCCAGGCTCGGCAAAGACGGCAGGATCTTTCGGAGCTCGCTCCCGAACCGCGCGTCCAGTCCGGCCACGTCGATCTCCGCGAAGCCGTCGGCGCCCGTCGGAGGCTCGGCCGCGAGCGTGCGCGCCAGGTACGGCCCGAGCACCTCGAGGTCGCGATCGCTCGCGCCGCAGACGAGCCTGCCTGCCGCGGGACCTGCCGCCTTCGTCAGCGTGCAGGCGCCGCGCGCCTTCTTCCCGCCGAGCTTGTAGCTCCCGCCCTCGCCGGGCGTCGCGCCCGCGCCGGCGGCGCCGGCCGCGCTCTCCACCGATTTCACGCCGACCGAGATGGCGTAGAGCGGCTCCGGTCGATCACCCTCGGCGAGCGCCACGACGATGTCGACCGGGGCGTCGAGGACGATCTCGTCCGCGAGGGCACGCGCGTCGACGTCGAGCCGGAGCATCTTCTTGCCCAGGACCTCCGCGAGCACGCCACGAACGAGGGGCTCGGCCGCTTCGGGGGCGCCGCCGGTCAGGCCGATGAGCGTTCCGACCGAGCTCGCCGGGCTCTTGAGCCGCGCGCGCGCGACGACGCCCTTCGGCGCGGGAACCGGGGAGAGATCGACAGCCGCGACGGGCGTGGACGCCGAGGGGGCAGCCGTGGGGGTCGTCTCACGCGGGGGCGGCGGGGCCGAGCACGCGAAGAGCGTGGCGCCGAGCAGGGCGGTGGGCAAAAGCTTCCGGTGCGTCGTCATGGGCGCGAACCTTCGCCCGGGTGGCCCCCCAAATCAACGGTTCAACGGGCCACGCCAGGTCTGTTGAGCCGCCAGAGCCCCGGCGCGCGTCCTACTCTTGCCGCCCCCTCGTGGCCTGCCTACGGCATTCACCGGCGCACGCGCCCGGCGCGGAGGAACCCCATGCGATCACTGGTCATTGGCCTCATTTCCGCAGTTGCTCTCGTTGCCTGTTCGTCGAGCCCGCCCCCCACGGCGGAGCCCGAGCCCACGGCCACCCCCGAGCCGGCGCCCTCGGCCGAGGCGCCCCCGCCGGAGCCCACGGCCACGGCAAGCGCGAGCGCCGAGGCGCCTCCGCCCGCGCCCACCTCGACCACCCCGCCTCCCAGCGGGCGGCCCGCCGTCAGCTACGCCAACGCCGAGAAGATCTCGGAGACCTTCGGCGCCACGCCCGCCGCCAAGCTCGAGCTCGGCAAAGAAGGCACCATTCTGCGCATCCCGGAGTACGCGCTGAGCGACGGCGTCCTGCTGACCTTCATGATCGACAAGAAGGGCAAGAAGGCGAAGGGCGGTGCCGGCACCATCTTCCGTCTCTTCGCCCAGCAGCCCCCGTCGGAGTCCTTCAAGGCCGTCTCCTCGAAGGGCCCCAAGTTCGAGCTCACGCTGAGCAGCGCAAAGGTCGGCTCGCCGAACCTCGCCATCGGCGAGATCAAGACGGACGACAAGGGCAAGGAGACCGTGGAGTGGAAGGTCGTCGCGCCCGCCAAGAAGGATGACAAATCCGCCACCTTCGAGCTGACGGACTTCACGAACGCTTACCTCCAGATCACCAGCGAAGCCCCCTCGCCCTGATCGTGTCGAGCAGTCGCTCGCGCGAGAGCGTCCCGCCGAAGTAGCGGAGGCCCGCGCGAGCGATCGCTCCGTTCGTGACCACGTAGCGCTCGAGAAGGTCGCGCCCCGACCCGTAGACGTACGGCATGCAGGCCGTGCGCCGCGCCAGATCGCGTCCCACGGAGGTGGCCGCGAGCGCGCCAGCCCAGTCGGCGAAGCCGATCTCGCCGCTCGCCAGGCGCGGCGCCAGGTACCGCGCGGCCACCTCGCCGCCGAGGATGGCCTGGGCGATGCCCTCGCCCAGGACGGGATCGATTCCGGCAGCCTCCCCGACGAGGATCGCGCCGGGCGCCGACACGGGCGCGCCCACCACGAAGCCGCGCTCCGCGAGCCGCTTCGTCGGTCCCAATACGCGCGCGCCGGTGGGGATCCGCTCCTTCGCGAGCGCGCCGGCGTCTTTGGCGTCGTTCGCCTCACGCACCGCGTAGACGCCGCGGCACACCTCGATCCGGCCGCCCAGCGGCGTCGGGAAATCCCACGCGTAGCCGCGGAGCGACCTGTCGCGGAGATCGAAGTGCAACACGCCCTCGGGCGTGTCGCCGGGCGCGCTCGTCGTGTCGAGCTCCGCAACCTGCGCCACGACGTCGCCGCGACCGAGCCCGAGGGCGCGCCGCACCACGCTGCGAATCCCGTCCGCGCCGACGAGGGCCTTGGCCTTCAGCCTCTCTCCGCCCTCGATCGAGATGACCAACCTGCCATTTTGATGGTCGATCGAGCGGACCCACGCGCCCTCCTCGATCCGGATCCCGCGCGCCCTGGCCAAGCGGGCGAGCTCCGCGTCGAACTCGATGCGCCGCACGACGCGCCCGGCGGGCTCGTCCACCCAGAAGGAGCGCCGGCCAGCGCTCGTCGTCACGGCGATCCCGCGCACGTGGGCGGAGGGCACCTCCACCTTCACGCCGATGCGCGCGAGCGCCGCGTCAGCCCGAGCGCCGATCGCGCCGGCGCAGACCTTGTCGCGCGGGAAACGCGCCCCTTCGAGGACCACGGTGCGTGTCCTCAGCGACGGAGCAGCCGCCGCGAGGAAAAGCGCCGTCGAGAGCCCGGCGGGGCCGGCTCCGACGATCGCGAGATCGACCTCGATCATCGCGCGGCGTCGGGGCAGGGGAGCATACGCGGCGCGAAGCGCTCGTCCCGCAGGCGGCGGCCGGCCTCGCCGTTCGCGTGGTAGGCCTCCTGCGCCTCCATCTGCGCGCGCAGCGTGTCCCGCAGGGCCGCGGCCAGCTCGGGCCTGGAGAAGGCGAGGTTTCGCTCCTCGTTCGGGTCCGCGATCAGGTCGTAGAGCTCGCTCTCGCGCGAGTCGGGGTCGAAGACCAGCTTGTAGCGGCCGCACACGACGCCCTCGTAGTGTTTCCAGCCCTGGATGTTCAGGAAGACGCCGCTCCGCTCGCTCGCCTCCGTGTCGCGGAAGCTCTCGCCCTGGAACGCGGGGTGGGGCGGCGCCCCCATCAGGTCCACCACGGTCGGCAACACGTCGAGCGTGGAGACCGGCGTGAAGTCGTCCCGAGGCTCGAGCGCGGCGGGGTAGTGGACGAGGAGCGGCACGCGGGACTCGCCGTCGAAGAGCGTGCGGCCGTGTGTGACCAGATCGTGCTCGAAGAAGAGCTCCCCGTGGTCGGCCGTGATGACGAAGATGGTGTCTTCGAGCAGGCCCGACGCCTCCAGCGCGTCGTACAGGCGGCCGACCTGGGCGTCCACGTAGTGGAGCGCGTTGTCGTATCGATTCAAGATGACGTCTTTGTCAGCGTCTTCCCAGCGGACGTAGTTGAACGTGCCCTTGGGCTCGTAGGGCGTGAAGGGCTTCGGGGCTGCGTCCGGGATCGGGTACGGGAAGTGCGTGGACTGCAGGTTGAGATAGAGGGAAAACGGCGTACCGCGCTGGGCCTTGAGCCATCCGATGGCGTGATCGACCGTGGCCTGGTCCGGCGCGACGTCCTCCGTCACCAGGTCCAGGTGCTCGCCCTGATGATCCGGCGCGTGGCGGAAGTAGGTGGCCGTGCCGGTGTCCTGGAACCGCTTCATTCCTTGCCAGGTCTCGTCCTGGCTGGAGACGGTCGCGGTCGTGTACCCGAGCGCGCTGCCCAGGTCGTGCAGCAACACACGCGGGTAGTCGAGCCGCTGGTACATGTCGAGCGTCGACCCGCGCCGCGGGAAGAGCGACGAGATGACGGCCATCTGCGCGTAGTTGGAGTGTGTGGCCGTGGTGTAGGCGCGGCGCATCCGCAGGCTCTTCGCGGCGATCCGATCGATGTTGGGGCTCGCCTGGCGGCCGGCCAGCCGCCCGCTCTCGTCGAGGTAGCCGAGGCGGCTGATGGCGACGGACTCGAGGGTGATGATTACGACGTTAGGACGTTCGGCGGTCGCCCGGGTCACCGCCTCCCAGGAGCGCTGCGACGCGCGGCTCGGGCTCCGCAGCGCCTCGCGCACGAGCGGGTTCTCCTCGGCGAGGAGCGGGTCGGGCCCTCTGTCGCTCGACGTTACCGACGCGAGCAGCGCGACCTCGGGTGAGGTCCGGGCGACGCCCGCGCCCATCGGCTCCTGGGCGGGCGCCGCGGCGGCGAGCCCCGCCACGCCCGTCATCGCGACGCAGCCGACCACCTCGACGCTGCGAACGCGCGCGGGGTCGCCGTCGACCACGCGCCGGACGAGCACGCTGAGCCCGGCTGCGAACAAGGCGGCGCCCCCGATCAGCGGGAGCAGGTAGCCGAGGTACTGCGCGCTCACCGCGCCGGCGATGTGCTCGCTCGAGTTCAGGAAGAAGGCGAGGCCCGAGCTCGTCAGGTGGGAGCCGAGCAACACGTGGAGGGTGACGCCGAGCGCGTGCACCAGCACCACCAGCGTCGCGATCAGCGCGACGGGCGCCATTGTCGCGCGGCGGCGGGACCTGCGCGCGGACCGGCGTGTCAGGACCAGCGCCACGACGGTGGCCAGGAAGAGCAAGGCGCCGAGGAGCGAGGCCGTCACCACGACCCCGACCAGGCGCTCCCACCAGCTGGGGCGGCTCGCCTCCCCGGAGGCCGCGAACCGGGCCACGACCAGCTGGCCGACCACCCCGATCAGGAGGCCGGTGCCGGCGCCGAGGACGCCGACCCGCGCGGCCGAGCGCAGGCATCCTCGGAGATCGAGCGGACGGAGGGAAGATTGGGGAGGCGAGGGAGACACAGGGAGCCAGACGCCAGAAAGAGACTACATGTTCCGTTCACTGCCCGGCGACAAGTCCGTCACTTTCTTGTTTCTCGGGTCGGTTGCTGCCGAGCCCGGCGCATGCAACCGGACCCCGTGGCGCAGCGAAGCAGGCTCACCCGCTATCTCGAGCGCGCGCCCGGCGCAGTGCTGACCGCCTACGCAGTCTTCGCGGCCTTCGGCGCGTACTTCTGCATGTACGCCTACCGGAAGGCGTTCGCGGCCGGGAAATTCGCGGGCGCCGTGCCGCTCTTCGGTCTCGAGCTCGATCGCAAGACCGTCCTGCTCCTCGCGCAGGTCGTCGGGTACTGCGTCTCGAAGTTCCTGGGCATCAAGATCGTGTCGGAGCTCGCGCCCGCCCGCCGGGCCGTCGCGATCGTCGGCTGCATCGGCGCCGCCGAGGTGGCGCTCCTTCTGTTGCCCCTCCTGCCGACCGAGCTCGAGGCCGTCGCGTTGCTCCTGAACGGCCTGCCGCTCGGGCTCGTGTGGGGCCTCGTCTTCGGGTTCCTGGAAGGCCGCAGAACGAGCGAGATCCTCGGGGCCGGTCTCTGCGCGAGCTTCATCGTCGCGAGCGGGGCCGTGAAGAGCGTCGGCAAGATGTTGCTCGACGCGGGCGCTCCCGAGGTCTGGATGCCGGCATTGACCGGCGCGCTTTTTCTCCCGCCGCTCCTGCTCTGCGCCTTCCTGCTGCACCAGCTGCCGCCGCCAACGGCCGAAGACGAGGCCGCGCGCACCAAACGCGCGCCAATGAACGCAGCCGCGCGCGCCGCGTTCGCGAGGGCGTACGCGCCCGGGCTCGTGCTCCTCGTGGGGCTCTACGTGGCCCTCACCGCGGCGCGCGACTTCCGCGACAACTTCGCACGCGAGATCTGGGACGCGCTCGGTTACGCCGAGGCGCCGAGCGTGCTGGCGGCCGCCGAGGTCCCGGTCGCGGTGTTCGCGCTCCTCGGTGTGGCCGTGATGATCACAATCCGCGACAACCGTCGCGCGCTCCTCGCCGTCCACGCCACCATGCTGATCGGCGTTCTCGTCGCCGCAGGCGCGACGATCCTCTTCCGGGCCGGCGCGATCGGCCCCGCCGCCTGGATGATCGCCGTGGGCAGCGGCCTCTACGTCGCCTACGTGCCCTACAACTGCGTCTTGTTCGACCGGTTGATCGCCGCGACCGGCTCCGTCGCCACCGCAGGTTTCCTCATCTACCTGGCCGACGCCTTCGGTTACCTCGGCAGCTCGGCGCTCCTCCTCTACAAGAACCTCGGCCAGCCGCGGCTGCCCTGGGTCGACTTCCTCGCGGCGACGGCCGTCGCGGTCGGGGTGGCGGGGACGGCCGTTTACCTCGCGTGCGCGGCCTACTTCTGGAAGAAGACGGGTCCCGCACACGTCAAGACTCCCGTTTCGTCGCCGTCTCCGGTAATCGGTTCGCCGCCAACGTGAGCGCAGCATCGGGGCTCAATCCGTCCCAGCAGCAGGCCGTCGAGCACGACACCGGCCCTCTCCTCGTCCTCGCCGGCGCGGGCTCGGGAAAGACGCGCGTCGTGACCACGCGTATCGCCCGCCTCCTCGACCGCGGCGTGCTCGCGCGATCCATCCTGGCGATGACCTTCACCAACAAGGCCGCCGGGGAGATGCTCGAGCGCGTCACGAAGCTCGTCGGCGAGAGAAACGCGAAGGACCTGACGGTCGGCACCTTCCACCGCTTCGGGCTGGGCGTCCTGCGCACCGAGGCGCGCTCCCTCGGGTTCCGCGGCGCCAAGTTCACGATCTTCGATCAGGCGGACTGCACCGGCGTCATCCGCGAGGCCCTCCGCGAGGTGCGCTCGTCGAAGGGCTACGACGTCGGCGCCATCCTCGCGCGCATCTCCGCAGCCAAGAACGAGTTCATCGAGCCCGACGAGCTCGAGCGCCGCGGCGGCCGCATCCGCGGCACCGAGAGCAGCGAATACGACGAGATCACCGCGCTGGTCTACCCGAAGTACGTCTCGATGATGCGGGGGTTCCAGGCGTTCGACTTCGACGATCTGCTCTGTGAGGTCGTGCGCCTCTGGCGCCGCCGGCCCGAGATCCTGCAGAAGTACCGCGAACGATACAGGTACGTCATCGTCGACGAGTACCAGGACACGAACCACGCGCAGCTCGAGCTCGTGCGCCTCCTCTGCGAGGAGCACCGGAACGTCTGCGTGGTCGGCGACGACGACCAGTCCATCTACGCGTGGCGCGGCGCGGACGTGCGGAACATCCTCGACTTCGAGCGACATTTCCCCGGCGCCAAGGTCGTCAAGCTCCAGGAGAACTACCGCTCCAACGCCAAGGTGCTCGCCGTCGCCTCGGTCGTGCTCGAGAAGAGCGGCGCGCGGCGCCACCCGAAGACCATCGTCGCCACGCGCGCCGCCAGCTCGCCGGTGGAGGTCGTGGTCTGCTCGGACGCGGACGTCGAGGCGCGCTTCGTGGGTCGAACCATCGACGAGATCCTCCGCTCGGGGCGTTCCCGCCCGAAGGACATCGCCATCCTCTACCGGTCCAACCTCCAGGCGCCGGACATCGAGGCCTCGCTCAAGGAGCGAGCCATCCCACACGTGCTCATCGGCGGGCAGAAGTTCTTCGAGCGCAAGGAGGTGAAAGATCTCCTCGCGTACCTCAAGGTGGTCCTCGACCCGAACGACGAGATCGCGGTCCGCCGCATCGTGAACTACCCCGCCCGCGGCGTCGGAGAGGTCGCGCTCGATCGGCTCGGCTCGTTCGCCACCGCCCACGGAATCACCCTGTGGAGGGCGATCGAGCGCGCGATCGAGGTGCCCGAGCTTCCCCGCGGCGCGGCCGAGGGCTGCGCCGATCTCGTGCGCGTCATGGGCCAAGCCAAGGCCTCGTTCGTCTCGGGTGATCCGGCCAGCGCGGTGGCGCGCGCGCTCTGCGACGCGATCGCCCTCAAACAGGACCTCCAGGCGGCGTCGTCCTCCAACGCCGCCGCGACTCGTCGATGGAACAACGTCGAGGGGCTCCTCAACGTGTTCCAGAAGCGCGCCGACCGCGGCCTCGGCGGCCCGAAAGACACGCTCGACTTCCTGCGCGTGCTCGCGCTCCGCGAGGACGGCGAGGAGGACGGGCAACGCGACGCCGTGACCCTCACGACGATGCACGGCGCGAAGGGCCTCGAGTTCGACAACGTCTTCGTCGTCGGCCTCGAGGAGGGCCTCTTGCCGCACCTCCGCTCGCAGACCGAGCGCGCCACCGACCTCCCCCTCGGCGAGCACGCCTCCAGCCTCGAAGAGGAGCGGCGGCTCTTCTACGTCGCCGTCACTCGCGCCAAGGAGAAGCTCTACCTCTGCCGCGCGGAGGTCCGCGCCTTCCGCGGCAAGCTCACCCAGCGCGTACCCAGCCGGTTCCTCGTCGAGATCCCCTCCGACATGGTCGAGGTGCGCGAGGAGAAAGGTGGCCAGCAGGTCGACGTCGAGTCCATGCGCTCGGGCGCCGCCGGCCTGCTCGCCGCGCTCGGCGGGTTCGGGCTGCCGAAGTAGCGGCTACGCCTTCTTCTTCCTGATCGCCACCAGGTGCGTGTGTGCGTCGCCGGCTGAGGCGACGACGAGCACCTGCTCGCCCTTCGCGATCTTCTCGAACTGCGCCGGGGTGACCTTCACCTGATGGGTGTGAGGCGCCGCGCCTTGGATGTCGTAGACGCGCTCGGCCTTCGCGACGAGGTGGCTCTCGGGGACGACGAGCTCGTGGCCGTCGGTGCCACCGATCTCGACGTCACACGCGCTCACGTCGTCGGGGCGTTCCACGGCCGGCGCCGCGGTGAGGCGGACGCGATGCAGGTGCCCGCCGGTCTTGGTGGAGGCGAGGCGCACCGCCTGCCCCGCGATGAGCTTGTCCCAGTCCTCGGGCTTCACCGTGAAGACGTGGCTGTGATCGCTCTTGCCGATGACCGTGTACGTCCTCTCCGCCTTGCCGCGCAGATCCTCGATGGGGATCGCGAGCTCGTGCCCGTGGTTCGGTCCCCAGAAGACCTTCACGCGATCGGGGGGCGCCGCCTCCTCCGCGCTCGCGCGTCCTGGTCGCGCCACGACGCCGGTGATGACGAGAGAGAGCCCGGCACCGAGCGCGCTTCGCCTGTGCATGAAGCTCACTCTACACCGCCTTTTCGGCCCACGAGCCGCGCCGGAAGAGCCAGGCGAGGACGGCGGCCTCGAAGACCCAGTCGAGCGTGCTGCCGATCCACACCCCGACGAGCCCATGGTCGAGAACGACCGCGAACAGGTAGGCGGCGGGCAGACGGATCAAGAACGTGCCCCCGAGGGTGACGGCGAGGACCGCGCGCGTCGCGCCGGCCCCGCGGAGCACCATCCGCATCACCGTGGCGTAGGCCATGAACGGCTGGGCGAAGGCCGCGACGAACAGCGCTGGCACGCCGATCGAGACGATGGCCGGGTCGTCCGAGAACGCCGTCACGAGCACGCGCGGGGCCAGCAAGAACACGAGCCCGAACGCGCTCAGCATGGCGACCGCGAGGCGAGCGGCGATGGTGGCAGCGCGCCTCGCGTCGAGCGCGCTGCCCGCGCCGAGCTTCTGCGCGACGAGCGCGCCCGCCGCGATGCCGAAGCCGTCGGCCGAGAGGAAGCAGATCGCCTCCACGCTGACGAGCGCCTGGTTGGCGGCCATCACGGCGCTGCCCAACAGGCCGATGATCGCGACGAACACGACGTAGCCGCCGTTGTACGCGAGCTTGTCCAGGAAGGCGGGCACGCTCACCGCGGCGAGCCGGCGCACGGTGGCGACGTCGAAGGCGCCGCCCTCACGCAGCACGTCGCGCAGGGGCAACGGGCTGCGGCGAGAAGAGAACAGAACCGTAAGCAAAATGATCGCCTGCACGGACGCGGCGACCGCCGCGCCGATCGCGGCGCCCCGGATCCCCATCTCCGGCAGGCCGGCCAGCCCGAACACGAGCAGCACCGAGAGCACGAGGTTCGCGAGGTTCGCCAGGGTCGCGGCGAAGAGCGGCGTCCGCGTGTCGCCCGACGCCTGCAGGGCCGCCGCGGCCATGGCCTCGCAGAACGAGAGCGGGAGCGTCGGCAGGACGATCTTCAGGTACGCGGCCGCGTCGTCGAGGACCTGCGCGCCGGCGTGTGGGAACACCGCGGGCAGAAAGGCGCCCAGGAAGGCGAGCGCGCCGATCGCGACGACCGCGCCGATCGCGCTCGCGCCTGCGATCGACACGAGCGCCACGCGCGCAGCCTGCCGCTTGTCGTTCGCCCCGACAGCTCGCCCTGCGATCGCGAGCGTCCCCGCCGAGAACGCGGTGAAGATCGAGTAGAGCGTCCACACCAGGACGGAGGAGATCTGCAGGCTCGCGAGCGACGCGGCGGAGTAGTTGCCGAGCACCAGCCGGTCCACGAGGAAGACCAGCGTGATGAGCAACATGTGGGTGATGGCCGGCCAGGCGAGCCGCCAGACTTCGAGCATGATGCGGTCGCGCGAGGTGAGCTCGGCGCCACCGGGACACAACAGCTCTTTGGCGGAAGCGGCAAGCTCCACGAGCGGACAAACGCTCGGGGCACAAACGCGAATCCCCCCGCCGCGGTGCGACGAGGGGATTGGCAGAGTCCCAGGCGAAGGTCAGTTCGACTTCGCAGAGACCTTGAACGGCGCCGAGCAGGTCGAGTCCGTGCAGGCGACGAGCTTGCACTCGGCCTCGACGGCCTTGTCCGCGCCGGTGGAGAAGGAGACGCTCTTGGCCTTGCCCTCTTTCCCCGCATCCTCGTACGTCGCGTCGGACTTGCCGAGCTCGGTCTTCTCGAGCTTGCCGCCGTCCGCGATCTTCAGGGTGCACTTGATGGGGTAGTCTTTGTTGATGTAGAGGCCGTCCTTCTTGGGCTTCAGCGAGAGCTTGAGCTTGCCGCCGTCGCGCTTCGCGTCGACCGCGATGTCCTTCGCGAGGTCTTCCTCGGCACTGAGGTAGCCGGAGAAGGAGAGCATCGCGCCGAGAGCCAAGGTTCCGAGAGCCAAGCCGAGCTTCATGTTCACTCCTCTTGTGGATTGCGCCGCCAAGGTATCGCAAACGTCGTGCCGAATGGGATACCGGTGTTTGGTCCTGGATGCGGGGGGGGGCTGCCGGGGTTCGTGGGCCTTGGATGATCCACTCGGATCATCGGGCCCTCGGGAGGTGCGAACCGCCATCACTTTCTGCTACGGATTGCGGGGCCGGATGCCAGGTCATCGATCGACGGGCGGTCCTGCGGTTTATTCTACGGCTCGCTCGGTTCGCCCTACCCCAGCCGATCATCCATGAACGAACGCAGGCGCGATCGAAGAAACAGCGTCGAGATCCCCATCATCGTGAAGGTGGGAAAAAAGGCTCACGCCGTCACCACCGCCAACGTCAGCTTCAAGGGCCTCAGCGTGCGGATGGACGAGCCACCGCCCGTGAGGAACCTCGTGCAGCTCGACATCGATCTCCCGAGCGGACGTCTGAGCGGGCACGCGATGGTCGTGCACGTCTCGGACAAGCTCGTTGGCCTCGAGTTCTTCGGGCGCGGCATGGGGCAGGAGTGGGACGACTACGTACAGTCACTCGGGCGGCCTTCGCTGGGTCCTCCCGGCGCTGCTCCCCACACTTCTTCGGTTCCTCCGCATCCAGTTCCTCCGCATCCCTCGGTGCCCGCTCCGCCTCTGCCGACGACGCCGGCCCGGCCCGTCACGGCGCCCGTCGTCAGCCAGCCGACCGGGCCGCGAACGGGCCCTCAAGCCTTCGCGGGCGCGGAGCGGCGCCGCGCGCCGCGAATCCCCCTCCGACTGGAGCTCAGGCTCCGAACACCTCGCTCCATCCACTCGGGTTTCACGACCGAGGTCTCGATGTTGAGCGCTGGGCTCCTGATCCAGGACGTTCAGGCCACCATAGGCGAACAGGTCATTGTCAACCTCATCCAGCCCGGCACGAGCTTCTCCTTCCGCCGCGACGGCACCATCCGGCGCACGACGGCACTCGAGGGCGGCTGGACGCACCTGGGCGTGGAGTTCACGGCCCTCGAGCCGATGCGGGAGGTCCTCTTCGCCGATTTCATGAACGTCGCGTATGCGACGCTTCAGGGCAAAGGCGGATAGCACCGCAGCAAGCCGGATTTCGTTTTCGAAAACGAAGCCGGTGCAATTTGCTACACAGATACGTGGAAACGCGTAGTTGCTGCGAGGCAACACCTTGGCCCGGTGATTGCTAATTCCGGACCCGAAGCGCCCGTGGTGACGGTTCCCCCCCCCGCCGTCGACCGGGCGCTTCACTATTTTGTCCGCGGGAGGACGAAGAAGAAGCCGTCTACTTCTTCTTTTCCTTGTCGCGTTTGTACTTCCGCATCTTGAAGGGCATGACGGGGCGGGGCCCGGCCTTGCCGGTGTCGACCCAGAACGGGTCCTTGTTGATCTTCGGAGTCGAGGCAGGAAGCGCTGCCTTCCCATCGATCAACACCGTCGAGCTTGTCTGAACCTGGACCTGCTTCTGCGCGCCGAGGTTCGCCGCATCGGAGACCCCAGCCACGCCCACCGGGATGCAGGGCCTCCCGTTCTCGTCCTGGAACAGCGGGACGCTCGGCTCGGGGTTCGCGTCGGGGTTCTTGTCGAGGCCGTCCGCCAGGTCGTTGATGATCTGATTGGCACAGACCGGCTTCACGTCAGCCGCCTTGGATGTGCCAGCCGGGTAGACGTGTTTGGTCGTCACGTTGACGAGCACGGTCGCCGACTTGGCCTGCCCGATATCCAGCCCGCGCCCGGCGAGGGAGGCCGCAACCGACTTGGCCGCGGCATCCCACTGGGATCTGTCGCCGCCCGAGTGCTTGAGGACACGCGCCGAGAGGACCTTGCCACCCGGCCCGAGCTTCACCTCGAACGTCGCGCGGGTGTTGTGCGGGACTGGAACCGAGCGCGTCGCCACGCTCACGGCGGAGGTCACGACCGCCGCGGAGGGCATCGTGATGCCCGAGGCCCGATCCGCGTCACGAAGCGTGGAGGCGATGACCTGCGAGGGCGTGCTCGCGTCGAGAGCACGTGCGGCGGGAGCCCTCGTGGGCGCGGCAGGGGCGGGGCCGAGATCGAGGCCGCCAGCCAGTTCCCACGTTCGCGGGCCGATGCCGAGCCCGGCCGAGGGCGGCGTGGCTTCGGGCGGAGCGCCGTATTCGTCCGCCGAGCCGGGCGCGGGCAAGGCGGCGGTGCCGCTCTCACTCGCGGAGCCGTCGTCCGGCGTTGGCCCTTCTGGCTCTTGCGCGCCCGGCTCTTCGACGCCGGCTGTGTCCCCGGCGGCTGCCGGAGCCGCGGGCCGGGTCGGATCGACGGCTCCCGCGCGAGCCTCCGCGTCGGTCTCACGCGGCGAGGCCTCGTCGGTCGGCGCCGGCCCCGGCTGACGTGGTGACTCCTCCGTGGCGGTCGGCTCGCGATCGATCTCGACCTCCACCGGCTCGCCCTGCCCGGGCGTCCGCTCGAAGAGGAGGTTCTTGTCGGGCACCAGGCCCGCGACGCGCAGGAAAGCGATGTGCAGCCCGCAGGCGATCAACAGGGCTGCGAGCTCGCGTCGAGTCATCTTTCCTGCCGCCAAGGATGCGTACGCGCCAGCGCGACGGCCGGTTGTCCAGAACCGGAGCCCTCATCTTGGATCGCCGGGAGCGGCCGTCCACCCCTCGACGCTGTTAAGTTGCATGAAGATGCGAAGCGTCGAGCTCTTCTACGATTTCGTCTGCCCCTACGCGTACCTCGCCTTCCTCGAGATCGGCGCGCTCGAGCGCGAGACCGGCGCGGCCGTGTCGCTCCGCCCGATCCTGCTCGGTGGCGTGTTCCGCGCCATCGGCGGACCGGACGATCCGAACGTCGCGAAGGGCCCGGCCAAGGCCCGATACGGCGAGATCGACCTGCAACGCATGGCGCGCGACCGCGGCGTCACCTTGCGGCGGCCCGACGAGCACCCCCGCCGAACGGTCCTCGCCCTGCGTGCGGCCATCGCCTCCACGGATCTCGCGTCGGCCTCGCGCGCTCTCTTCGACGCCTACTGGCGCGACGGCAAGAACCTCGAAGACCCGGTCGTCGTGCAGGCCGTGCTCGACGCAGCAGGACTCGACGGCGCGACGGCGGTGAGGCGCGCGAGCGACGACGCGATCAAAGACGAGCTGCGCGCACGGACGGACGAGGCGGTGAAGAAGGGTGTCTTCGGCGTGCCCACGTTCGTGGTCCCGCGACGCGACGGAAGCGAAGAGCTCTTCTGGGGTGTGGACAGACGGCCGCACGTTGCGGCCGCTCTGCAGCAGCCCATCACCGTGCCGTTCTACTTCGACTACTCCTCGCCGTTCGCCTACCTCGCGGCGACGCAGGTGCGCGGGCTCGCCGCGCGGACGAACGCGACCCTCGACTACAAGCCGATCCTGCTCGGCGGCTTGTTCAAGGCGCTGGGCACGCCGAACGTGCCGCTCTTCGAGATGCCGGAGCCAAAGCGCGTCTACGTCGGGAAAGACCTGCACCGCTGGGCCGAGCGGTGGGGCGTTCCGTTCCGCTTCACGTCGCGGTTCCCGATGAGCACGGTGAAGGCGCTGCGCCTCACGCTCGCGGCCGACGAGGGTGTGCGCCCCGCGCTCGTCGACGCGCTCTTCCGGGCGCTCTGGGTGGAGGACCGCGATATCGCCGATTCCTCGGAGCTCCAACGGATCGCCGAGGCGGTCGGCGCAGGCGAGGCGATGCCCCGCGTCGAGTCGGCACCGATCAAGCAAGGTCTCTTCGATGCGACCGATGAGGCCAGAGCGCGCGGTGTGTTCGGTGTGCCTACATTTTTCCTCGGGGACGATCCCTACTGGGGGCAAGATCGCCTCGAAGATCTGGAGCGAGCGCTTCTGGCGCGCTCGAGATCGACAAAAAGGGAATGACAAGCCCTGCCCGGAGAGTTCAGAATCCCGGACCGTGCGACTGACTCGAGCACTCGCCGCCGCCGTCCTGCTCTTCGCGAGCGACGCGGCGATCGAAGCCGCCTCCGGCGCGACGCCCGCGGCGGAGGCCTCCAAGGAGAAGACCGTCGAGGTCGGCGACGTCCTGCGCGCCACGACGGACGTCTCGCTCGACGAGGCCGTCATCCGCAAAGGCTCGACGGTCAGCGTGAGCCGCAAGTCGCGCGCAGCCGGTCGCGTCTATCTGGACGTGGCCCTGGCGGACGGGCACGTCGTGCGCGCGGTCCCGCTCGCGAACATCGTGAAGAGCTTCGAGCGCGTCGAGGACTGAGGCCTTGTCCGAGCACAAGCGTCTCCGCGTCGCCGTGCTCTTCGGCGGTCGCAGCGCGGAGCACGAGATCTCCATCCTCTCCGCGCGCAACGTGGTCGAGGCGCTCGATCGCGAGCGCTTCGAGCCGGTCCTCGTCGGCATCGACAAGGAGGGCCGCTGGCTCGTCCAGGAGGAGGCCGGCTTGCTCGGTCAGTCGCGCGACCCGCGGCTCGTGCGGCTCAACCGCGAGATGCCCGAGGCGCACATCCTGCCGCACCAGGCGACCGAGACGGCGCTCCAGACGGCGTCGGGCCCGCCGCTCGCGGTCGACGTCGTCTTCCCCGTCTTGCACGGCCCCCTCGGCGAAGACGGCTGCGTGCAGGGCCTGCTGACGCTCGCGGGCGTGCCCTTCGTCGGGACCGGCGTCGCCGGCTCCGCCGTCGGCATGGACAAGGACCTGATGAAGCGCCTCCTCGCCGAGGCCGGCCTGCCCATCGTCGCCCACCGGGTGGTCCGCGCCGCGCGCTGGGGCCGCGCACGCCGCACCGTGGTGGAGGAGCTCGAGGCGCTCGGCGCCACCGTCTTCGTCAAGCCCGCCAACATGGGATCCAGCGTCGGCGTCTCGCGCGCCCGCTCCGCGGAGGAGCTCGAGGCTGCGATCGAACTCGCCCTCGATTTCGATGACAAGGTCGTCATCGAAGCTGCCGTCCCTGGTGTGCGCGAGATCGAGTGCGCAGTCCTCGGCAACGACGAGCCCATCGCCTCGCGAGTCGGCGAGATCGTCGTGTCCCACGCGGACGGCTTCTACTCGTACGACGCCAAATACGTGGACGAGCACGGCTCCAGCACGCTCATCCCCGCCAACATCTCCCAGGAGGAAGAGCGCGCAGTCCAGGCCCTCGCCATCCGCACGTTCCAGACGCTCGAGTGCGCCGGCCTCGCCCGCGTCGACTTCTTCCGCGACCAGTCGGGCGCCCTCTACGTCAACGAGGTGAACACCCTCCCGGGCTTCACCAACATCAGCATGTATCCCAAGCTCTTCGAGGCGAGCGGCATCGGCCCGCGCGAGCTCGTCACGCGATTGGTGGAGCTCGCGATCGAGCGCGCCGAGCGGCGCAAGCGGCTCAAGACGAGCGTGGCGTAGGGCTGGGCGGCCCTCCCGTCTCGCCGCTGGTCTCGCAGCTCGCAAAGAAGATTGGTCCGGCACTTGGCGTAAGACGGCATCCCATGCCGCGATTCACGAACACCGAAGACGGAGCCTCGAAGTTCTGGGAAGTCAGCGTCGAGGGCGCCGACATGACCGTGCGCTTCGGGAAGATCGGCACCGCGGGGCAGAGCAAGACCAAGACGTTCGCGAGCCAGGCCGCCGCCGAAGCGGAGGCCGCGAAGCTCATTCACGAGAAGACCAGCAAGGGCTACAGCCCCGCCGTGGACGCTGCTCCGGCTGCGACCGAGCCGAATGCGGCTGCGGCCGAGCCCACCGCGACGGCGCCGGAGGCGGCGGCCGAGCCGAAGAAGCCGGCCGCGAAGGGCGCCCCGAAGAAGAAAGCCGCTGCCGCGCCGACGATTCCGTCATGGCGTCATCTCGACGAAAAGGCGCTGCGCCGGCTCGCGCAGAAGCTCGCGAAGAAGCCGTCGATCGACGAGTACAAGGTCGGTGATGTCGTCCGCGACGCGAACGGGGACGACTGGGGCGCGACGGCGGAGCTCCTCTGGCACCTGGTCACGCACGGGCTGCTCCAGCCGGAGGGCATGCAAGGGGTGCTCAACCTCCTCGACGAGAACCCCGAGGGCGGCTCTCCCGAGACCATCTTCGAGGTCTTCAAGCGCATGGGACCTCACCTCGAGACCATCGGAAAGGACTGGACCGCGTTCGCGCCGAACGTGCCCATGTTCGTCGACCGGCTGATGGTCAATGCCTGGTTTCGCGACCCGGACCTCTTCGAGCGTCGCAAAGACGAGCTCGACCCGCGCATCCGGCTTGCCTTCGCCGCGATCCGACGGCGCTTCGAGCGCGACATCGACCCGGCGGACGCCGCGCGCATGCTCGATCACGTCGCGTCGCAGCTCGCGAACGGCAACATGACCGGGAACAACAGCTACTGGCTCTCCCGCAACGGAGAGAGCATCGAGCACCGCCTGCGAGACGAGTCGGCACTGATCGAGGTCGCCACGCTCTTCGGGACCGAGGAAGACTTCTTCCGCCGCGTCGTGGCCCACGCGCTCGCGGCGACCGAGCCCAGCGTTCGCAACATGGAACGAGCGCTCCTCGCGGCCGAGCTCGGCGACGCCGCGGAGGTCTTCGCGCGTCGCTTCTCGTGGAGCGACACGGCCGGTTGCCAGCAGGAGCTGTCGATCCTCGAGCGTCGCGCGGACGACGGCGAGGCGCTCTTCTCAGCGGCGAAGGGGCTCGTGCCGGGTAAGACGCGCGGCCAATACGACTCGGAAGACCCCGACGACCCCGCGCGTCATCGTCTCGCCGTCCGCGACAACTTGCTCGCTTTCGGTGCCGTGCGTCTCGCTCAGGCGGGCAAGGAGATCCCACGCACCTTCGAGGAGCTCTACCGCTTCGAGGGATTGTCCGACGTGTATTACCCGACGATCTCGCCGCACCTCGCCGCGTTCCGCGCCCTGCCTCGCGACCGCGCGCTCGCCATGGTGGACGGCCTGATCGCGCGCGATCGGTACCTCGGCGTCGCCGTCGTCATTCTCGCGGCACACCCGGACGACGCGCGGCGCGCGACGCTCCTCGAGAAGCAGATCGCCGGCACCTGGTTCGGGCCGCGCTACTGGGGCCTCCATGAGGCCGAGCTCCTGCCGCTGCTCGACGCCGACATTGCAAAGATCGCCAGCGACCGCCGCGGCCGTCTCGCCGAGGCCATGTTGTTCTGTCTGGCCAACGCCGCGAAGGAAGGGAAGAAGGTCGACGCGTCGTGGGCGAAGCTGCTCACTTGGGACGCGACCGGCCCTGAGCCCGTCAAGTACTGGAGCCAGTCGTCCAACGGCGAGCTGCGCGACGATGCCCTCGATGCCTTCGCGTCCGAGACGGTGCGCGAGGTCTTCGCGAAGCGCGCCGCATCGGAGAAGTACCCGAGCCGGCTGCTCTGCTCGCGCCACGCCAAGGACCTCGATCGCTCCGTCCTCGGCGCCGTTGTCGACGCGATGGTGACTCGTGAGGGCTCCCAATGCGATCAGGGCGTCTTCGCGACCGCCGCGAAGAACCTGGGCGACGTGTTCGTCGACGCGCTCGCCGACTCGATCGGCAGACTCGGCGCGGACGCCGCGTTCCTCGACAAGATCGGCCGAACGCTGCCTCACAAGGACGCCGAACGCATCAAAGCCGCCGTGACGGGAGAGGTGGAGTCCATCCACGATCTGCTCCTCCGCAAGGCCGCCGCCTCCTCTGGTGAGAAGGTCCGCGTCTACGCGCTCGACATCGACGGCGACGACGGCTTCTCGGCGCGTGCCGGCAGCTGGTCTCGGATCGGCGGCAGCGTCCCCGGCCTCGCGCCCGCGGACTATCCGAAGCAGGACGGCGAGCCGATGACGCCCATCCTCACGCTCGATCTCGACGAGCTCCCCGAGCTCGCGCAGAAGCACCCGGGCGCGCGCCTGCTCGTGCTCTTCCACCCCGATCCGCGCGGAGGCGAAGACGCCGATTGCTCCTCGCTCGTGCCCGTGCCGCGAGGTGCTTCGACCGAGCCGGGCGACGGCGCGCCCCTCGCGGTCACGCCGATCGACCTTCCGCGAGGAGTCTTCGAGGATGACGATTCGTTCGCCGAGCTCCGCGCCCAGCTCGTCAAGCGCGGCGGGCACGTCTTCGGCGGGCCCTTCTGGATCCAGGAGCCGGAAGCCGACGACGGGTCGTTTCTGCTCGAGATCCGCGACGGGCTCTGCGACGTGAACCTCGGCGACGTCGGAAGCCTCTACGCCTTCGAAGGAGACGCGTTCGTCTTCCAGTGCCACTGACCCGGGGCTGGCTCGAGCCGTCGGGAAGGCCTCGGCTTCCGTGCCGTACATGGTGGCACCCAGCCATGCGCGCTCACCTGCTCACCTTCGCCCTCGTCGCGTCTGTCGCTGCTTGTGGTCCCAAGGATCTTCCTCGCGAGGAGATCACCGAGGTCCTCTTTCCGTCCAAGGGGCTGCTCGCCGGCTACGACTTCGGCGACTCCTGGCAGGATATCAAGGCCAAGCCCCCGGAGCACTTCGCAGTTCGCGACGACGATACCAAGCAGCTGCGTCGCGACGTCGGCGACAACGCCGGCAGCAACGGCTATTACGTCGGCTTCGGTCTCGATGATGCCGGCAAGGTCAAGAGCCTGAGCGTGCACATCAGCGGCAAGAAGCAGAACGCGGTGACCGTCCGCGCGCTGCTCGACGACGTCATCGCTCACTACGACAAGACCATCGGTGGGGGGCGCTGCTCGCGGACCGGCACGAAGGACAACTCCAGCAACTGCAGCTGGGAGGCGCCCGGCAAGCCGCGGATCAGGGTCACGTACCACGAGATGCTCGATTTGCAGTCCGGGTCGCTCGAGGTCAGCCTCACGCCGCCCAAGTGATCTCGCATCGGGCAGGCTCAACGCTTGTCCGGGTTTTTTTTCGGTTCACTGGATGATCTGTGGGCGCGTGGCGTGAATGCGAGGCCGACGTGACCGCCCATGGTGGAAGACCCGCACGCGTTCGTCTGGTTCCTCGCCAACTGGGCCAGACTCCTCTCAGCTGGAAGAAGGGCCACAAGTGCCTGACGCTGGTCTACCAGATCGACCACGGCTGCCGGCGCCTCCTGCACATCACGCGCGATCGGAGCTCGGACCGTTGGCTCTCCAGGGATTTCCCTCACCCCGTAGCCCCTCTCCCGGAGGGAGAGGGGCCGGCCGCGAGAGCCGACGCAACCAGCGCGACCTCGTGTCGACAAAGAGGGTATGCGCCTGCTCCGCCCCGCAACGTTTCGAGCTCGCCTGCTCCGCCATCGCAGCACCCCCGCGCCGAGATCCTCAACACCCTGACCCTCGTCGCACGGCGCATCGCAAGTGCGATACGCGCCCCTCTCCCTCCGGGAGAGGGGTTGGGGTGAGGGTAACAATGGTGCGATGCACGAGCACCGCCCGAACTACGCAGACCTCGCCTCGACAGCTCTTGCCGTCGTCCCTCACCCCATGCGCCCACAGATCCTCCGGAGCAGCCTTTTTTTACCGAACTGGGCGACCGGTTACTTGCGGCGTCGCGGCAGCGTGAACGCTTCTGCTCGTCCAATCCGACCTTCGTCGTATCCTCCGCGAGGAATGCGGAGCACCAACAGCTCGCCTGGCGGAGCGAAATGGAGTCGATGACGAAGCGCGTTCCGTCGAGGATCGTGCAGTACGCAGCGGGGCTCGCGGTCGCCTACGCGGCGCTCTCGGGTGGCTACATCCTCCTCTCGTCCACGCTGGCCGCCGACGCGTCGCGCTCCGTCCAAGAGCTGCGGCGCATCGAGACGCTCAAGGGCATCGCTTTCGTCGCCGTGACGAGCTTCGCAGCCTTCGTCGGCGCCTACGCGGCGCTGCGACGCGCGGAGCGCGATCACGAGGAGCTGCGCCGACGAGACCACGCGCTCGTCGCTGCTGCGGGGCGCGCGCTCGCCGGGCTCATCGCGTCGTCGGTCGCGCACGACGCGAACAACGTGCTCGTCGTCGTGCTGGGGGAGGTGGACGATCTCGAGACATCGGTGCCCTCGGGAGATGAGCGGATCCAGCGGCTTCGCGAAGCGGTGACGCGGCTCATCCATTTGAATCGTCGTCTGATCAAGGCGTCGCGGGAGAAGCCCGAGGGCGACCGCCGGGAGGTCGATGTCGCCGAGATCGTGCGCGAGTCCGCGGCTAGTCTCGGTGCGCACGCGCACCTCCGGGATTGCCGTGTCAGCTTCGAGAGCGAGGGCGATACGCGGGTCACCACCGTGCCGCTCTTGCTCGATCAGATCCTCACCAACCTGCTCTTGAACGCGGGGGAGGCGACCCCCGGCAAAGGCAGCGTCGACGTGCGCGTGGCTCGACGCGACTCCGGTCTCGTCCTCGAGGTGCACGACGATGGGCCCGGTGTGCCTCAAGCACGCCGGGCGGGTCTCTTCGACGCCCTCGCGACCACCAAGCCCCACGGCAACGGTCTCGGCCTCTTTTCGGTCAAGGCTTGCGCTGCAGCCCTCGGCGGCCGCGTGGAGGTCGGCGACTCACCGAAAGGCGGCGCGACCTTCCGCGTTCACCTGCCTGCCTAGGTGTCCTGAGGTCCTCGGCCGGGTCGACACCGGCAGGCGCTACTGCCGCAGGATGCTCGCCATCTTCTTCCCCCTGGCGAGCTCGTCGATCAGCTTGTCGAGATACCGGATCTTCTGCATCAACGGATCGGCGATTTCCTCCACGCGAACGCCGCACACGACACCGGTGATGAGCCCGA